>JBBRYB010000039.1:0-26984 GCA_038238115.1 Propionibacteriales bacterium
CCACAACGACAAGAACACACCCGTCAACAACAAGATCACGAAACTCCACAACGCGATCTCCCCAAGCATGAACGACCAGTGGTCCGGAAAGACCTTCCGCAACTGCTTCTTCAGCAGGCCGCCGAGACCGACCCGGTCGTCCAACCAACCCACCACCGCGCCCCCCGGCGGCCTCTGCTTCGCAACGGGACCCATGGGCGGATCAACCTCGTTCCAGAGGCTGGGTCGGTGAGCAGACCCCTCCTCGTCAATGGCAGACGAACTTCGACAGCATGTCTACTCTTGCCTCTGCACGCTGAAGAGTCAAGTCAAGGTCAAAAGTTCCGACCCGACCGACTGGACCTCGTAAAGGCACGTCGGACTGGGGGCGTTACCGGGCGGTCGATGCCTCGACGTAGCCGACCATGCGGTTGAGCAGGCTGGACGCCCGCTTCAGGTCGGCGGAGGCAGTCGGCGTCGTACCCGCCAGCAGCTGCGGCAACTCCCGGTCGTGGTCGGGCGCGAACTCCTGGGTGAGCCGGGCGCAGATCCGGGCGGCGTCTCGGACCACGCGGGGATCAACCGTCCAGAGCGCTTCGAAGCGGCGATCGGCGTCCGCGACACCGTCTTGCCCTGGGTGCTCCCAGCCGGCCAGACAGGCGGGATGGTCGGCTGCGTCGCACACCACTATCCACTCACGACGCAGCGGGGCATCCACGGGCACTGGCACCTCCAGCGGCAGCGCCCCGGCCGTCGAAACCTCGGGGAAATCCGCGAAGACGACGACCGCGTGGGCGGTTCTGGACAGCTCGGCCCATCGGGACACCGAGCGCCGGTAGAAGTGCTGGCGTTGGAAGCTGGCGAACAGCACCGGGTTGGCAGCCCGGGCACAGCACTCGTCCTCGATCGCCCTGGTGAGGGCGAGCAAGGTGGTCTTCCTCATCACCTGCGGTGTGAGTTCAGCGTGGCGGCGGCGCAGGCCGGCGAACACCGACGGCTCGGCCCGGTCTGAGCCGGCGGCCGCAAGGTCGACGGCCGTGGGCAGGCTCAGGCCCGATGCCCGCAGTCGCAGGACCTCCTCGACGAGTACGACGTCCTGGTCGTGATAGCGGCGGTGGCCGCCCGGTAGCCGCTGTGGCGACGGGAAGCCGTACCGGGTCTCCCAGCTGCGCAACGTGGCGCTAGGCACCCCGGTACGTTCGGCCAACTCGCTGATGGACAGGCCGCTCGCCACGTCGCGTTCGCTAACTTGCATCTCCTCACGATGAACAGGTATAAGTAGACACGTTGTCGAGTTCTTCCGCAACAGTCCACTATCCCTCTCCAACAGCACAGCGAAGGAAGCTCGATGTCTGAACGCAACACTATGGTGCGCAGCATGCATGACCTGGGTCTGGCCGCGTGGTTCGGCGGATCGCTGATGGGGGCGGTGGGTCTCAACGGTGCCGCTGCGACAGCACAGGACCCGCGGGAGCGGCTGAGCCTGGCGGCGGGCGGCTGGGCCCGGTGGGCGCCGGTCAACGCCGCCGCCATCGGCGTCCACCTGCTTGGTGGAGTGGGTCTGCTGGCGGGGAACCGGCATCGCCTCCAGCTTCAGCAGGAGGCTCGCTCCAACACCCTGGCCAAGGCCGCTCTCACAGCTGTCGCGATGGGCATGACCGCCTACAGCGGCTACCTGGGCCGCAAGGTCGACGGACTGAGCCACGAAGGTGGTCAGGGAGCCACCGAGCCCGCTCCGGGCGCGTCGTCTGAGCTGGCATCGGCGCAACAGCAGCTGAAGGCGTGCCAATGGGCAATCCCCGCGGTCACCGGCGTGCTCGTGATGCTCGGCGCCCACCAAGGTGAGCAGCAGCGCCCGCTGGTCTGAGCGTCGTACCCGCACCTCGGCCGTCACGCCCGGCCCGTCACCTCTGGTCGGAGGCTGGATCTGCCGGGTCGTCGGCCGGAGCGTCGCGGTGCCACACCACCCGCTGCGGGAGGGGGATCTCGATGCCTTCGGAGTCGAACCGGTCCTTGATCCGCTCGCGCATCTCGCGAGCCACGCCCCACTGCTGCAGCGGTGCAGTCTTGAGCACGACGCGGACAATGACCCCGTCTGGGTCCCATCGCTCGACCCCCCACACCTCCGGCTCTTCCAGGATGTCCTGCCCGTACTCGGGGTCCTCCCAGACCTGTTGAGCGACCTCGTGAAGGATCTCTCGCACCCGGGTCAGATCCTCGGAGAAGGCCACCGGGATGTCGAGCACGGTGCGCGCCCAGTTCTGGCTCATGTTGCCGACGGCCAGGATCTCTCCGTTGCGGACATACCAGACGGTTCCGTTGACGTCGCGCATACGCGTCACTCGGAGCCCCACCGCCTCGATCGTTCCCGAGGCCACGCCCACGTCGACGACGTCGCCGACCCCGTACTGGTCCTCGACGATCAGGAAGATGCCGCTGAGGAAGTCCTTGACCAGACTCTGCGCGCCGAATCCCAACGCGACGCCGATGATGCCGGCGCTGGCGATCAGCGGGGCGATGTTGTAGCCGAGCTGCGCGATCACCATGACGATGACGATCGCGGCGACCACGCCTGTCGAGATGCTCTTGAGCAGCCCGGCGACGGTCGCGGTGCGCTGCTGGCGACGCTCGGCGGCGACGGCGTTGTGCTCCAGGAACATCTGGGGGACCCGGCCCCGGCTGATGACCGCCGGCACCGTGCCCTCGGCGGCGCGTCGGGCGATCCTGTCGACGACGCGATGGAGCAGCCAGCGCACGATGAGACCGATCACGATGAGCGCGAGGATTGACAGCGGTTTGGCGATCAACCAGTCGGAGGCCCTCGCCAGCCACTCGTTGTGCGTCGTGTCCTCGACGAGGCGGCAGATGTCGGCCTGGTCGGTCGGGCACACGGAATCAGCCACGTTCATCCTTTGCTGCTGAGGACAATGCTTTCCAGATGTGCTCTTCCCCGAGACGAGGTGTCTCCTCGAGGCGGTGCACCACGGTACACAAGAGCACACGGGCGGTACCGTGGCTATGTGATTCTCGCTGATACTCCCGCGACGTGGGCCGACCCGCCACCGATGTCGACGCTGCACGCGATCTTGCTCTTTGTGGGCGTCCCGCTGCTGATCTTCGTCGCGATCACGTTGCTCGTGATGGCGCCGTCACTGGCGAAGGGGCCGCGCTACCGCCCAGGACAGGGCTGGGACGCCGAGCCCGAATGGTTCGGCGCTCTTCCGGCAGGCCAGAGCGTCGATCGGAGCCGTCAACTCGAGGCTGGTCCGCCGAGTCGCCGCCAGCAGGCGGCAGATCCGGCGCAGACCAGGCTCGGCGAGGGTGTCGACGAGGGTTCAGGCGGTGCCAGTGTCCGCTGGTGAGGCGTTCACGTCCGACCAACGCCGGCAGATCGACAAGGCGATCCAGGAGGCCGAACGGGTGTCGGGACGCGACTTCTCGGTGCACGTCGGGCCGTCTTCGGGCGACAGCCGCCGTACGGCGCAGGACCTCCACAGCAAGCTGCCGAGGCCGGGTAACAGCATCCTGATCCATGTCGACCCCGTCGGGCGCTCGCTGGAGATCGTCACTGGCGAGTCGGCGCAGCACAGCCTGAGCAATCGGCAGGCGGCACTCGCCGCCATCACCATGCAGTCAGCCTTTTCCACCGGCGACCTCGCCCGTGGGCTGCGGGCGGGCCTGCAGCAGCTGGCGCAGCTGGCCACCCCGGTGACCAGCCTGCACACCGACACCCCTTAGCGGCGGCTTTCAGGGACGTGCGTCGCGCTGCTGGGCTGCCAGCGCCCGGGCAACGTCGTCTCGGCCTTCCGACACGAGCCGCCGCGCGGCCGCGTTGGCTGTGCTGGTCGAGAGCCACGCATCGACCGTGTCAAGGGTCTCCTGCGTCGCGATCACCACGGGGAACATGTAGCCCAGCACCGTCGAGGCGTGGTGGACGCCGCGCTCCTCCCAGATGTGCTCAGCAACCTCGAGGTAGCGCTGCAGGTAGGGCCTGAGGGCGTCGTCCTGGCCCGGCTGGCAGAAGTTCAACGCGATGCTGCGCATTGTCTCGTTCGGGACGTCGTCACGCTCGACCGCAGCTGACCATGCCTCCTGCTTGGCCTGCGCCGTCGGCATCGCCGCCCTCGCGGCGGCGGCGGACTCCTGTCCGGAGATCGTGTGGTCGGATTCCAGCTCGGCGTCGATCGCGGCGTCGTCGGCGCGGCCTTCCCGGGCCAGACCGTTGAGCAGCTCCCAGCGCAGGTCCTTGTCGACGGTCAGCCCCTCGAGCGTCTGGGTCCCGTCGAGCAGGCCCTCCAGCAAGTCCAGGGCCTGCGCCGTGTGGGCGGCCTGGGCGAGGCCTCGAACGAACGCGAGCTGGTGGTCACTGCCGTTCTCGGCAGCGCGGACCAGCTCGAGCAGACCGGTCTCCCAGCGGTCGGCCACAGCCGCCCGGTGGTCAGTTGCGGTGTAGAGAGTGACCGCCTGCCCGGTCCGGGCCACCAGGGAGCGTACGGCGAAGAGGTCGGTCTCGACGCCGAGGCCGCGAAGCACCAGCTCGACCCAGTCGCTGGCTCGCATCTCGGCGTCGCGGGTCATGTCCCAGGCGGCACCCCACGACAGGGCCCGCGGCAGCGACTCGACGAACCGGTCGATGTTGTTGACGAGGCTGGCGAGCGACCGCTCGTCGAGCCGAACCTTGGCGTAGGTCAGGTCGCCGTCGTTGAGCAGCACCAGATCAGGCTGTTGGGCGCCGACGAGCTCGGCGACCTCTATCTCGTCGCCTGACACGTCGATCTCTGTGCTCGAACGGCGTACGAGCTTGCCCTCGAGCAGGTCGTAGAGTCCGACCGCGAGCCGGTGGCGGCGAATCGTGGGGAACTCGGGGTTCGCCGTCTGCTCGATGACGAACGACGTGAACCGCCCCTGGTCGTCAACCTCGAAGACCGGGCGGACCGTGTTGACGCCCGACGTCTGAAGCCACTCCTTCGTCCACGAGCCCAGGTCACGCCCCGACGTCTCCTCGAGCGCCTTGAGCAGGTCTGTCAGCTCGGTGTTGCCGAAGGCGTGGCGGTCGAAGTACGTGCGCAGCCCCGCGAAGAACTCGTCCTCACCGACCCAGGCGACGAGCTGCCGCAGCGCCGATGCGCCCTTGGCGTAGGTGATCCCGTCGAAGTTGACCTCCACGGCCGAGAGGTCGTAGTTGTCCGCGGCGATGGGATGGGTCGACGGCAGCTGGTCCTGCCGGTAGGCCCACGTCTTGCGGGCGTTGCAGAAGTTGGTCCAGGCCTCGTTGTACTGCGTGGCCTGAGTCGACGCCTGGTGCGACGCCCACTCGGCGAATGACTCGTTGAGCCACAGGTCGTCCCACCACTTCATCGTGACGAGGTCGCCGAACCACATGTGCGCCATCTCGTGCAGGATCGTGTTGGCGCGACCCTCGTAGGCGGCGCGGGTCTGGCGGCTGCGGAAGATGTACTCGTCGCGAAACGTGACGCAGCCGGCGTTCTCCATCGCACCCATGTTGTACTCCGGCACGAAGAGCTGGTCGTACTTGCCGAAGGGGTAGGCCATGTCGAAAGCGTCCTCGAAGTACGCGAACCCCTGCTTGGTGACGTCGAACATGTCCTCGGCGTCAAGATGCGGCCGCAGGGACTCCCGGACGAAGATGCCGAGCGGGATGTCGCCACGGCTGCCGTGGTAGGTGTCGCGCACGACGGCGTAGTCACCGGCCACGAGGGCGGTGATGTAGGTGGAGATGGGCTTGGTCGGCGCGAAGTGCCAGACCGATGTGCCGAGTCCCGCCGGGACCGGCTCCGGCGTCGGCGAGTTCGACACGACCTGCCACCGCGACGGCGCGGTGACGTGGAACGTGAAGACGCCCTTGAGGTCGGGCTGCTCGAAGGTGGCGAAGACGCGTCGGGCGTCCGGCACCTCGAACTGGGTGTAGAGGTAGACCAGCTTGTCGGCCGGATCGACGAAACGGTGCAGCCCCTCGCCGCTGTGGCTGTAGCGGCAGTCGGCGACGACGCGCAGCTCGTTGTCGGCCTCGAGGTCGCTGAGCACGATCCGGTTGTCGGCGTACGAGGACAGCTCCACCGGGCGCCCGTTGAGAGCAATCTCGTGAACGGTCGCGTCGACCAGGTCGACGAATGTCGTGGCGCCCGGCTCGGAACAGGAGAACGTGATCACGGTCGTGGAGGCGAAGGAGGCCTCCGACGTCGTCAGGTCGAGCGTGATGTCGTAGCTGGCTACGTCGAGGATGCGGGCACGTTCGGCTGCCTCGTCTCGGGTGAGGTTGATCCCTGGCATGCCAGCAATCCTCGCACGCGCACTGGGGAATGCCGAACGGCGTTCTCACCTTGTTACCTGCCGTTAGATGTCGATCGCCCGCCTTGACCCTTCGATGAGGAGTCCCATGTCTGAACCCGTAGCATCCGCTGAATTCTGGTTCGATCCGGCGTGCCCATGGGCGTGGATCACGTCTCGCTGGATGAAGGAGGTCGAGCAGGTCAGAGACGTGGAGACCAACTTCCACATCATGTGCCTCGCCTACCTCAACGAGGACAAGGACGTCTCGGCGGACTACCGCGAGTTCCTCTCCACGGCGTGGGGGCCGGTCCGGGTGTGCATGGCCGCGGCCGAGCACCACGGAGCTGAGGTGCTCGACGCCCTCTACACCGAGCTCGGCACCCGGTTCCACAACGAGGGCCTGGACAGGACCCGGGAGACCATCGAGGCCGCGCTCGCCGCGGCGGGACTTCCCGTCGAGCTGGCCGACGCCATGACGGACAGCGGCTACGACGAGGCGATCAAGAAGTCGCACCACGCCGGCATGGATCAGGTGGGCATGGAGGTGGGCACGCCGGTGATCTCCGTCGGCGGCGAGGCGTTCTTCGGGCCTGTGGTCACGCCTGTCCCGCGCGGCGAGGTGGCTGGCAGACTCTGGGACGGTGTCCGCCTGGTGGCCGGTGTGGAGGGCTTCTACGAGCTCAAGCGCACCCGCGACGTCGGCCCCAGCTTCGACTGACAGCGGCCGCGTGAAGCATCCCCAGGCGGTCGCCGTCGAAGCCATGTGGGCGGTCGCTCCGAGCGTGGTTGACGCGAACTTCGACCTCGCGACCGAGCGGACCTCGGCCCGCTCGGAGGGACTCGCCGAAACCAAGCCGCCCGTCACCCTGGTGAGCGATGTCGACGCAGCCGGCGTGCCTTGCAGGCTCTACCGCCCACGCGAAGGCGCCCCCGTCATCGTGCACCTGCACGGTGGCGGGTTCGTCTTCGGTGACCTGGAAACACATGACGCGCACAGCCGCCGGCTGGCCAACGCGACGGGCTGGGCGGTTCTCTCCGTCGACTACCGGCTGGCGCCCGAGCATCCCTATCCGGCGGCGTGCGACGACGTGGACGCGGTGTTGGGCTGGCTGACAGCGGAGGGTACGTCGTGGGGGCTTGACCCGGAACGGCTCGGCGTGCTGGGCGACAGCGCCGGCGGCTACCTGGCCCTGATCGCGGCCAGACGCCGGCCAGTCTTCCGGGCGGCCGTGCTCGTCTACCCGTGCCTCGACCCGTCAGGCGCCCAGCCGTCGTACCGGACGGAGACCGGCGGGCTCACCGCGGCGGAGATGGACTGGTACTGGAACGCCTTCGTGCCAGACCCGCAGCTGCTCGCTCAGGTCGAGCTGTCACCGCTGACCGCGGACCTGGGGATGTTGCCACCGTGTCTGGTGATCACCGCCGAGCACGACCCACTGCGTGACGAGGGTGAGGCGCTTGCCAACGCGATCGCACGAGCGGGTGTCCGAACGGTCGGGACCCGCTGCCTCGGGATGATCCACGGCTTCTACCGCCATCTCGAGCTGTTCGACGCGGGACATGCTGTGATGGACCAGGTGGTCGCCTTCCTGCAGTCGAGCCTCGAAACCCCGTCACGCCGCGAGACCTGACAGGATCACGCCATGCGCGTACACCTCGGCTCCGACCATGCAGGCTTGGAGCTCAAGTCCCACCTCGTCGATTGGCTCGGCGGCCAGGGCCACGAGGCGACGGACCACGGGCCGTTCGCCTTCGATGGCGACGACGACTATCCGGTCTACTGCCTGCGCGCCGCCGAAGCCGTAGTGGCGGACCCCGGCTCGGTCGGTGTCGTGATCGGAGGGTCGGGCAATGGTGAACAGATCGCGGCCAACAAGGTGCGCGGAGTGCGAGCGGCCCTGGCGTGGTCCGAAGAGACGGCCCAGCTCGCCCGCCTGCACAACAACGCCAACGTCGTCTCGGTTGGCGCCCGGATGCACTCGCGCGACGAGGCCACCCGCTTCGTCGAGGTGTTCTTGGCGAGCGACTTCACCGGTGAAACCAGGCACGGACGGCGCATCGCCATGCTCACGGCCTACGAGGAGACGGGTCGCCTCCCCGACCCCCCCACCTAACCCCGACCCCCCGCCGAGACGCCAGCAACGGCCCGGTTTCTGCCGGCGTGTCGCGCGGGAGGCCGGCCGCGACCGGCACGATGAGCGACGCCACGACCAGTGACGAGTGAGGACGACCCATGCCCGAGGGGCACACCTTGTATCGACTCGCCGCGGAGCTGCACGAGGCGTTCGGTGACGAAGTCGTGCGCGCCTCGAGCCCCCAGGGCCGCTTCCGTGAAGGGGCCGCGCTGGTCGACGGGCACCCGCTGCGGTCGTCACAGTCGGCGGGCAAGCACCTCTTCCTGTCCTTCGGCGACGATCTGGTCGTGCATGTGCACCTCGGCCTGATCGGGTCGTTCAGGACCGGTACGGCTCCAGCTCCGGAGCCCGTCGGCGCGGTGCGGCTGCGGCTCGAGAGCGAAACGGCATACGCCGACCTCCGCGGCGCGATCATCTGCGAGATCGTCTCCGACGCGAAGGTGGCCGCGATCCTGCTCAGCCTCGGCCCCGACCCCTTGCGTGAAGACGCCGAGCCCGACCGAGCGTTTGGCCGGATCAACAAGAGCAAGAAGGCGATCGGCGCGCTACTGATGGATCAGTCGGTGCTCGCCGGGGTCGGCAATGTCTACCGTGCCGAGACCCTCTTCCGCGCCCGGCTGCACCCGCTCACGCCGGGCGTCAAGGTGTCCAAGCGTCGTTGGCATGTGCTCTGGGACGACCTGGTCGAGCTGATGTCGTACGGCGTCGGGACGGGACGCATCGACACCGTACGACCTGAGCACTCCCCAGCCGCGATGGGCCGCCAGCCGCGGATCGACGACCATGGGGGAGAGGTCTACGTCTACCGGCGGCAGGGCCAGCCATGCCACGTCTGTGGGACACGCATCAAGACACAGGCGTTGGAGGGGCGCAACGTGTTCTGGTGTCCGATCTGCCAACGCCGGCGTTGAGCGGCGGCAGCCGAAGCAGATTGGCCGAAGTCCGCGCGGCCGACGTAGTCTCTGTCCGTGGCAGACCGGCCCGCACCTGTGAGGAGCCGCCGCAGCTTGCTCGCGCGGGGCGTGCGCCAGATGCGGTTCGATGCCGGGCGCAGCCTCGCCGAGGCCGAGACGATGTGGCTGCTGGGGCTGGCCTCGCTGTCCGTGGCGGCACTGTTGGGCGGCATGATCTTCCACAGCTGGTGGCCCCTCATTTCATACGTCATCCCGCTGGTGCTGGCCATGAATGTGCTGTCGATCGGCCGGTTGCTCGTGCTCGACGTTGTGATCGCGGTATGCCTCGTGGTGTCGTCGGCCGTGAGCCAGCTGACACCGCTGCGAATCGCCGCGATCGGCGTCTTGGCGTGGACTGCGCTGTTCGCCATGTGGCAGGCGGCGCGTCGGATCCGGCTCGGGATGGCGAGGACGCGAGGCGAGTCCATGCTCGTCGATCTGCGTGACCGCCTCGCGAGCCAGAGCCAGCTGCCTGCGTTGCCTCGGTGCTGGCATGCGGAGGCGGTGATGCACTCGGCCGGAGGGGCGTCGTTCGCGGGCGACTTCATCGTGGCCGCCAAGACGGTGGGTGGGGAGCGGCTCGAGGTCGCCGTCGTGGACGTTTCGGGCATGGGGCTAAACGCCGGGACACGTGCTTTGCAGCTTTCCGGGGCGTTCGGAGGGCTGCTCGGCTCCCTGCCTCCGTGCAGATTCTTGGGCGCCGCGAACGAGTACCTCCTCCGGCAGGAGTGGAGCGAGGGCTTCGCGACGACGGCGCACGTCGCGGTCGACCTCTCCTCCGGTGCGTATGAGGTGCGCACGGCAGGACACCCCCCTGCCTTGCACTTCCACGCAGGCTCCGGTCGGTGGGCCGCGTACTGGACCGACGGACCCGTCCTGGGTCTCGTCACTGACGCCGAATACACGGTCCACCACGGCACGATGTCCAGTGGTGACGCGCTGCTGCTCTACACCGACGGCCTGGTCGAGACACCACAGCGCGACATCACATTCGGCATCGACAAGCTGCTCGGCGAGGCGGAGAAACTCGTCACGGAGGGCTTCGAGGGTGGTGCCGACCGGCTCGTGAAGAGTGTGGACGCCAAGACCGACGACCGGGCTCTGTTCCTGCTCCACCGTCGCTGACGAGCAACACTGGGGGCGTGCTTCGCCGGGACCTCATCTCGTGGAGACGCTGCCGCGGTCCCGCGAGCGCTCCACCGCTCGCCGGACCGGATCCGGAGGGCCACGGGACCGATGACTATTGGACGCGACGGCCGTCTATTTGCATGCAACGACCGTTGCACCCACCCGCGTCAGCGACTGGAAATGGACTGGCCATCATGCAGAAGATCACCCCGAGCTTGTGGTTCGACACCGACGCTGAGGAGGCGGCGAACTTCTACACCTCCTTGTTCCCGGACTCGAAGGTCCTCGTCGTCACTCATTACGGCGAAGCCGGGCCGCGGCCGAAGGGAATGGTCATGACCGTCAGCTTCCAGCTTCGTGGCCAGGAGTTCTTCGCCTTGAACGGTGGCCCAGAGTTCACATTCAACGAGGCACTGTCCTTGCAAGTGAACTGTGAGTCACAGGAGGAGGTTGACCACTTCTGGACCGGGCTCGGCGAGGGTGGAGAGGAGGGTCCGTGCGGCTGGTTGAAGGACAGGCACGGCGTCTCCTGGCAGATCGTCCCCACCATCCTGGACGAGCTGTTCGCTGATCCAGATGCCCAGAAGGCAGGGCGGGTCATGGCGGCCATGCTCAAGATGCAGAAGATCAACATCGAAGAGCTTCAGCAAGCAGCCGGACAGTCCTGACCCGCCCGACTGGACCTCGTCTCTTGATGCGGACCCCGACACAAAGCGAGAATCAACAGCCGCCGCCCACTCGGCAGGCCACGGCAAGCCGAAGGGGACGCGATGTCGAAGGACTTGCCTGGTATGAAGGACTGCCTGGTATGCCGAGAGCATCGACTGGAGGTGCCGTTGCCGGGGGGCCACCTGGTGGCGACGGATGAGGTCGTTGCCTTCCATGTGCCGCCCTGGCCACCTCCTGGCGAAGACGTCTATCTCGGTTATCTGATGGTGACCCCTCGTCGCCACGCCGCAGACTTCGCTGAGCTTGCGGACAGCGAGGCGGCTGACGTCGGCCAGTGGATCGCACGGCTCAGCCGGTCGCTGAAGGCTCTGGGCGCGGAACGGGTCTATCTCGCCGTCGTGGGCCAGGGTGTGCCACACCTCCACGTGCATCTCATCCCCCGCTGGCCGGGGACACCAGACGACATCGCCTGGCACCAGCTGGACGAATGGGTCGGGGCTCGGCGTGGAGACTTCGCCGCGGCGACTCGGATGGCCGACGAGCTCCGGCGGGTGCTGGCTCAGTAGGCGGACGGCGGACGCGTACTCATCGTCGCGCATCAGCTGTATGTCTCGCGTCCGGTGCGGGTCGCGCACCACCGCGCGTGATCGATCAGGCGTACCGGGCCGGAGCTTATCGGGCTTCGACCTCGAAGGCCGCCGAGTGGCCGGCCGCCCGCGCTGCGCCGCGGATGATCTTCTGCTGGCTGGAAAAGCGTTTGCCGCGGAGGATCCGACTCAGTTCACTGGCGTCATGGAGGGCTATGAGCCGATGACGAGTTTCGGCGAAGAGGCAGCCGAGATCTACGACGACGAGCCACGCGGCGACGAGGCGGCGGCGGTCGCGTTCCTGGAGCAGATGGCGAGTGGTGGTCCCGCGCTGGAACTCGCGATCGGCACCGGTCGTATCGCCCTGCCGCTGGCTGCCCGCGGCATACGCGTTGACGGCATCGACCTCTCAGCTGCGATGGTCGCCAAGCTGCGCGACAAACCCGGCGGCGACCAGATCAATGTCACGATGGGCGACTTCGCGGATGTCGACGTCTCAGGCAACTACCGGCTGATCTTCGTGGTGTACAACACGCTGTTCAACCTGTTGACCCAGGAGGAACAGGTTCGTTGCTTCGAGAACGTCGCCGACCACCTGGCCGACGACGGCTCATTTGTCGTGGAGGCCCTCGTCCCGACCTTTCTGCACCGGCTGCGAAACGATCAACACGTGGACGCGGAAGCGATCGGGGTCGCTGAGGTCCGCCTGGATGTGGGTCGCCACGATCCCGTGGCCCAGCGGCTCGACGAGACCCATGTGGTCCTGTCCCGCGATGGCGTCCGGCTGTATCCCGTGGTCACTCGCTACGCCTGGCCGAGTGAGCTGGACCTGATGGCCCGAATCGCTGGCTTGTGTCTCAAGGAGCGCTGGGGCGGCTGGAACCGTGAACCGTTCACGTCCGCCAGCGGCACTCACGTCTCCGTCTACGGACGCTGAACGGCGCGGTCGCTCCGGCCATGCGCCGCGATCGCGACGTCCTGACCGGCCGTGCCGCATCCGGGTGGGAAGGGAGTTCAGTGCGGCACCGTGGCTTGCGGCCCGTGTCATCGATCGCCCCACCAAACAGACCGCTAGGGCTTGAGTCACGTTCCGTCAGATATCCAAGCATGACGATCTGTCCACCGGCCAAATTTAACTTGCTAGTTAGCGAACCATCTGGTTATATACGGTAAGTCTCGGAGGTACGACATGAGCACAACCACACTGCTTGCCAGTACCGACTCGTTCCCCCGGCCGAGCGAAGCCATCGCCCAGGCCGGCGGTAGCACCTCGCAACCGGGTTGGCTCGAGATCCAGGTCGACAACGTCGGTAGCGGCTGCCGCCGCGCGTGCCGGGCATCACCGTCGTGAGTACCGACGCGCTCAGCGTGACCTTCTCCGCGCTCGCCGACCCCACCAGGCGGGCGATCCTGGACCGGTTGGGGCGCGGGCCGGCCACCGTCGGGGAGCTCGCTGAGCCGTTTGCCATGAGCGGGCCGGCGGTGTCCAAACACCTGCGCGTACTTGAACACGCCGGTCTGATCACCCGCGGACGTGACGCTCAGCGCCGACCCTGCTGGCTCGAAGGCGCCCCGATCAAACAAGTCGTCGAGTGGGCCGAGAACTACAGGCGGTTCTGGGACGAGAGCTACGCGCGCTTCGACGACTACCTCCAACACCTCCAGGACCGCAACCCCGAGGACACGCCATGACTCCAGCCACCGGACACGGAGACCGGCACCCGAACCCGGAACCCGCACGCACTACCGGCGGGACGACGTTCGAGACGCCCTCCGACGACGAGATCGTCATGACTTGCGTCGTGAACGCCCCCCGGGACCTGGTGTTCGAGGCCTGGACCGACCCCGTCCACCTTCCGCACTGGCTCGGCCGCGCCGACTGGACCATGACCGTCTGCCACAGCGACCCCCGCCCCGGCGGCGTTCGTCGGCTCGTCTGGCGCCGCGACGACGGCGTTGAGATGGGCGTGAGTGGTGTGTACCGCGAGGTCACGCCACCTGACGGGCTCGTGTGCACCGAGGCCTTCGACGGCGGCCCCGGTGAAACGGTCCACACGCTGCGCCTGATCGAGCACGACGGCGAGACCACGATGGTCTCGACGATCCGCTACCCCACCACACAAGCGCGGGACGCGGCTCTGGCCACGAACATGCGCGCCGGCGTCGACGAGAGCTTCACCCGCTTGTCTGAGCATCTCCGGCACACCCGATAGAGGGCGCGCCCGACCGGGCACGTCACAGCAGCGATCACGAAAGCAGGAACTGACATGGACATGAAACTCGAACTTGTGCCCATCCCGGTCACGGACGTCGAGCGCGCCAAAGCCTTCTACACCGACCAGGCGGGCTTCGTCCTGGATGTCGACGTCCGACCCGCAGACGGCGTGCGGGTGGTGCAGTTGACCCCGCCGAGCTCGCGCTGTTCCATCGTCATCGGCACCGGCCTGGACCAGATCTCCGACATGGCCCCGGGCACTATCAGAGGCCTGCACCTGGTGGTGGACAACATCGACCAGGCCCGAGCCGAGCTCATCGGTCGAGGTGTGCACGTCGGTAACGTCGTCGATGTCGGCGGGGGCGTCAAGTACGCCTCGTTCGCCGATCCGGACGGCAACTCGCTCGTCCTGCAGGAGATGGCCTGGCGGACGGGCGACAAGTTCTGAGCAACCTGCACGCGAAGCCCGCATACCACCCAAACCCCGATTCTTCTCAGAGAGAGGTGCTCCACCCTGGCAACCGTTGTCGCCGAAAGCCCATGTCCCTCGACGGGTTCGTCGCCGACCCCGACCGCGTGGGTGATGTCTTCGCATGGTTGCAAAAGGGCAGAAGTCGTCACGCCGCGCGGCGACAAACAAACAAGATTTCCAGGTCGACGAGGTCACCAGGGCGGAGTAGTTTGCCAGATACGCTCCTGCGGCCCTATTTGTCGTCCTAGATGGGACCTTCCAAGTCAGTCAGGATTTGGCGGTCCGTTGGTGCTCTCGCGGGCACTCGGGCTGCGATTCGCGACGGATGCCAGCACGATGGGAGCCGGATAGGAATTGATATAGCTCCCTGTTGTCCGTGAGGAGTCTTTCGATCCTGCGTCGTGCAGGTCGGTCGCCTAGGAAGAGGTCAGTATGCGTAAGACTGGAGCGTCCATTGCCGTGGCCAGCCTCATCTTCTTCGCGGCCGCTCCTGCCGCCTTCCCGGCCGGGGCAGTCTCGGATCGCGTGAGGGACCCTATGACCATCTCCGATCTACGTCACTCAGTGGTGCCGGCGTACTGCCACATGCCTCGCCAGCGCCTCCATCACAACCACACCGCGGGGAAGTATTCCCCGAGGCGGGGGGCGATCAATCTCCGTCGCCCCGGCCAACCCATCTTTGTTCAACTTCGGCCAGGACGCCGTGACCTTGTGGCTGTCTATGACTGCACCGCTGGCGGTGTCGGATGGCCTCAGGTTGTCGTGGCCTACTCCCCTCGAGGTCGGCTCCTCGACGCCTTGTACCTCGGTCATTATCGTCACCAGGAGCACGCGCAGGTGATTCGCTGGCGAGCGGCGGGTCATAGCGTCCGGATGCGCCGGATCTCCTACGACGGATGCTGCTTCAACAAGCACCGCTACCACTCGCGGCTCAAGCTAAACCAGGGTCGGCTCGCGCTTCACCCCATTAGGTGATCGTCAACCGGGAGATCCACGCCCCGCACAGACGTCGTCGGACCTCCCCGACCGCACCTCGGTCATCCGACTCGGTCGGCGCCGGCCTAGCCGAGCCGAACGTCTCGTTGTCCACACACGCGCGAGACTCCGTCCGCGCAATTGTGGGGTGTGACTGCACACTCTCGTTGGAGCGGGTGACCGGGATCGAACCGGCATGGCCAGCTTGGAAGGCTGGCAAGGTCACGCCGTAAGATCGCAGATCAAAGCCACAATTGAGCCCGGTTTAGGTCGGCGCGTGACCGCTATGTGACCGCATCATGTCGTCCAACGCTCGGGCGATGTCGCCGTCCCGCTCACTTACGGCGTGCTGGTAGCGGAGTGCAGCAGCGGATGTTGAGTGCCCGAGTCGAGCCTGTAGGTCTTTGGTCGAGACGCCCGGCACGGCAGCGGCCAACGTCGCTCCGGTATGCCGCAACCAGTGAACGCGCGTCGGCGGCAGTCCGGCCTTCTCGGCAGCACGCCGGAACATGGCCGATGCGTTCGACCTCGCCAGGAACCGACCCGAGGTAGTGCCGAACACGAGCGCATCGGGATCGGTGGGAACGTGCTCGCTCAGGTGGCGGGCCAGCTCGCCGGCAACAGAGCCGGGGAGCACAACAGTCCGCATCCCGGCCGCAGTCTTTGGAGTGCCGAGGATGCCGCCACGTTGTGACCGCGCCACCGTCAACCGATCACCGTCAACGTCCCGGCGATGTAGCGCGGTGGCTTCGCCGAACCGCAGTCCACCGAGGGCCAGGACGAGCACGAGCCCGTGATACCTGGCGGCCATGGCATCCGCTAGGCGCTGTACTTCATCTAGCGTTAGTGCGCGCGCTGGGGTGGCTGGCTCGGGACTCGCTGCTCTTGGCAAGCGACACGGATTCGCGCCGATCACACCATCCTCTACGGCGACGTTGAGCAGTGACCGCAGCAGTCGGTAGCTCTGCGCTACAGCAGTCGGTCCTGTGGAGCTGGCTGCGGACTGGTGCCAGCGACGGACCCGCTGCGGCGTCACGTCCTGCACAGGGACGTACTCCCACGTCTCGGCTAGATGGTTGCGCCAGGGGCTTTCGTAGAGGCTGCGGGTGGAGGCTCGCAGATCGCTGCGCTGCAGATAGTCGATGGCGTACGCGCCAACCGTTCGCCTTCCAGCCTCCGGTGCTCGCCATGCTCTGCGGGTCACGTCCGCGCTCACGGTGGCCAGCCAGGCACGAGCGTCGCTCTTGGTCGGGAACGCCTGCCCTCGGCGCAACCCGTCTGGGCCGGTGTACCTCGCTCGCCAGCGACCGGAAGGCAAACGATCAACGTTGCCGAAGGTTGAGCTGGGCACGGCATGACCTCCCAAACTGGGGATGCCGTGACCTTATACCTCGCGCCGCGCGACACGCACGTGTGCGCCCGAGTAACCGGCGGTAGCCTTTGGTATTGTTGCTTCCAGCGGTTCCATTCGCCGCTGGGAATCACCCGACAATGTTCGGGCAGACCTCCGGAATGGCGGCCCCTGGCCCGCGAAATGGTGCGGGAAATCCGGATGAGTACCGGAGGGTCTGAAGCCTTACTGTCGCCGCCGTGAAAGTGATACGGCTAACGAGGAGCGCGCGGCTCCCGTAGGTAGCACCTGCTCGGTGTGTACCCACAGACTCTGTGGGTACACACCGAATGTCTACTGTTACGACCGCGCCGACAGCTCGACTTCTAAACATCGAGCAGGCCGCCGCATATCTTGGTGTCGACGCCCGCTTCATGCGGCGACTGATCCTTGAACGCCGCATCCGTCACGCCAAGGTCGGCAAATACGTCCGTTCTTCCCAGCTGATCTTGATGCGTTCGTGGCTATGTGCGAGTCAATCCGATGAGTCCGCTGGAGAATGGGAGTGGCGCTTCCCCGCTGCCGCAGCCGCGAAGTCAACGGTCATGGTTGAGCGGATGATCCTCGACCGGTGCGACGAATACTTGCCTGCTCGACGTCGGGTGGTCGTGACCGCCGCCTACGGTTTCGTCCTCGACCTTGACGCGATCGGGGTTCCACTGTTCACCGCGTCGCCGGCCGCTGACCGGGAGTTCAACCAGCCGACCGGCTGGTCACAGTTGACCGCCGGTAGCAACCACGACCGGCTCGACTGCTACCGAGAAGGCGATGCGATCTCCGGTGTCATGGGCGGCGCGGTTGCAGCCATCGACGTCGACACCCGAAACGGCGGCGACCTCGAGAAGGTCCGGCAACTGCTCGCCGGGCTCGGTGTGACGGTGTTCGCGGAGGTCGAGACCCCCGGTGGTGGTGCCCATTTCTACATCGCCGGCCACCCCGATCTGCCGACCGTCCACGCCACTGCTGACCGGCCAGCGCTGAAGGGCTACCCAGGCGTGGAGATCGTGTCGTACGGCGCCAACGTCTTCCTGCCCGGCACCGAGCGCCCCAAGTACGGCGGCCGCGGCTACCAGATCGTGTTCAACAACCTCGCGGCTGTTGCTGATGGCGGCGACCCTGACGGCGCCGAGACCTTCGCCGCGTGGGTGGCTGAGCACCGGCACACGCCGAAGTCTGAGGAGCCGCTCGCGCCGCCCTGGGACGGGACACCCCCGGATGCCCGCCAAGCTGCCTACCTGGCCGGGGTGCTGCGCAACCACCACGACCGGATCGCCGCCATGGGCAAACAGGTGGCGGGCGGACGCAGATCGGGTGATCGCCTACTTCCGCGACCGGCTGGTGGCCGACTGCAACAGCTACGTCACCGCCACCGACCTCTACAGCGACTTCATCGCCTGGCATGAAGGGCACCGCAACAGGCGTGGAGCAACCAGACGTTCACCGCCCGGTTCGAGAACCACTCCGAAGTCCGCGCTGTCGGGATCGAGCGCCGGCGACCTAAGGGGCCGGGGTTGCCGAAGTTTTCCAGGCCGATCCTTGACGTGCTGCCGCACATGCCCAGCCGGCCAACCGTCTGGCAGGGAGTCCGATCCGCACCAAAAACGACGACGAAGCCGACAGCACGGCACCCGAGCAGGACGGCGTTGACCTGCATAAACACGCTCAGGGACAGGAGGGACAGGGGGTGTCTGGTCGATTCTATGAAAATTCTCTTCGCGGGAAACGACCTACAACCCCTGTCCCTCCTGTCCCGCACGAGAAAACAGGGCCTTCTGCGACTGTGGCCAAACCATCCGACCGCAGCAAAAGCTATGCGCCGAGTGCGCCGTGAGGATCCGCGAAGAAGCCAAGGCCTCGATGTCATGACCACCCATCCCGTCACCGCCGCCGGAGTCACCGCCGACCCAAGAAGTTGCTCCATGATGATCGCCACCGCGACAACCACCACCGAGCCGTCTCCACGCTGCGACCACTGCGGCGGCGAGAGATGAGCTGCGACATCAAACTCGGCCCGCCCGGCCACGCCTGCTGTGACCAATGCACCCACGAAAGGAACACCTGATGAAAACCGTTACCAACTACAGCCGCGTGCTCGACGAAGCCGACGCCGGCCCCCTTACCTTGCCCGAAGCGGTCACGGTCGCCCGACACGCCCTGATGCGCCTCGACGAAGCGGCGACAGCTCATACGGCACCGGACGGGGCACAGGTTCGCCGCGATTTCGTCGGCGCACGCCGAACGGCCAAGCGCCCCGGGGGTGACCCCCTGTCGGCTCATATACAAAGACCGTGGGCAAGGGCGATCGCAGTCCAGAGACCTGAAAACCTTTCGAGGGATATCCGCCATGACGATCCCGAGAAAACTTGACGCAGGCGGCCAATTCCTGTGGCGCGGCGTCACGGCAGACCATGACCTCGAGGCGTGCCAGCAGGTGCTGCTGTTGCAAGCTTGCAGAGCCAAGGACTACTTGGACCAGCTAGCACCCATCGCGGCCACGGGTGACCTTGCCGCGATGCGTGAGGAACGGCTGACTGCCTTGAGTATGTCCAGCCTGCTCTCTGCGCTGCGCTTGCCCGACAAGACGACCGGCAGGCGTCCGCAACGGCACGGCGGCGCTCGGGGGTCTAGCGCCGCCCCCCGCGGCTCGGAGTGAGAGGTACCGCGGCATGGCATCGACGACGGCGACTGGTCGGCGGTCCATCCGATTTGGTGCGCGTCAAGACGCGCCCACGCCCGCAGAGAAGCCTGAGCTCCGCAGCCTCGACCGTTTGGCGGTTGGCGGGTCACCGTCGACCCGGAGTCAGCGTCGGACTGGTGGCCGCCGAAGTGCGCCGCATGACGCGCTTGGTCGTCGCAACGGCTGCGCTGAGCAAATTAACATCAGGTGAAGACGGCGAAGTGGTATTGGATTTGCCGATTGATTTTGGTGAAGTCGCCGCCGACGTAGAGTCTGGTGCTGTCGTGGTTGAGCGCCCACACGCCCAGTGGGGTGTTGATACGCGGCGCGAAGGGTTGAACGGCGCCGGTGGTCTCGTTGACTGCGGCGAGTTTGTACCTGTCCTGGCCGGCGAATGAGGCGAGGCCACCGAAGTGGCCGCCGCAGTACACGGTGCCGCTGATCACGGTAACGGCTTGCATGTTGCCGTTGGCGTGGTCGCTCCACAGCGTCTTGCCGGTGCCAGCGTTCAGCGCCGCGCAGGCACCACCGGATCCGGCGACACCGGCCACCAGGTAGGAACCGTCCAGGTACAAACTGAACGCGGGTGGCTTGCTGCCTTGGTTGGTGGCGCCGGCGGTGAACCCGCTGGTCAGGGTCGCCGGGGTGGTGGTGTTGATGCTGGCGATGCTGTGCGCGCGGGTATCGCCCAAGACTGTGGTGAAGTCTCCTCCCGCGTACACTTTCCCACCCGTCGGGGGGGCTATCAGGGATTGCACGTGGTCATCGGGGCGGGGTACCCAACCGGTGTCCACACTGCCGGTGTTGGCGTCCACCCGACCCAAGAAGCTGATCGGCGCTCCGCCCAACCCGGTGAAGTTACCCCCCACATACCCCCAGCCGCCATTGACGGTCAGCGCGCGCACCGTCCCACCAGAGGCCCGCGGATTCCACGACTGCACGCTCGCACTAGTCAAATCGATCGACGCAAGCCGAGCGCGGGACTGGCCGCCGATCTGGGTGAAGTCACCTCCCACGAACAGCCGCCCATTTGACACCGCGAGCGCTGCGACCCGACCGTTGGGGTTGAACTGCCACGACGTGTCGAACTTGCCGGCGATGGGGTCGAACTCCGCCAGGTTCGTCACCGGCGCCTGCACATTACCGGCGGAGTCAGTGACCGCCGTGAAGTTGCCACCCACATACACCTTGCCGGTCGCCGGGTCGGTCACGATCACCGACACACGACCATTCGTGCCCCAGGTCGACTGCACACTGGTCACCGTGGCGGCATCCGCTGGAGCAGCCCCAACAACCGTCCCCAACAACACCGCAGCGGATGCCAACGCAGACAGGACCGAAGATTTACCGCTCAACCCCATGAAGACTCCACCCGAGATAGTTGGAATTCCCCCGCAGTAGGTACTAACGACCCTCATCAACGCGAGTTACAACAACAACCACCCAAAGCGGGCTATCGCGATCAGTCTCAATCCCCACCATCACCCGAGCCGCGGCAACAAACGGGTCCTGGGCCTCACCCCATTTGGTGGACACGCGGTCAGGCGGCTTGTGGCGTCTGATGCATGAGTTCCTCGAATGCTACGGGGCTGAGCATGTTGAGCGCTGAGTGTCGGCGTCGGCGGTTGTAGCGGTCTTCGATCCAGTTGCCGACGCCTTGGTGGGCTTCGGTCTTGGTGGTCCAGTCGTGCCGGTCGTAGTACTCGGTTTTCCAGGGTCGACCAGAACGACTCGGCCCCGGCGTTGTCCCAGCACACCCCGGTCCGGCCGACTGACTGGGCCAGACCGAGGTCGGCGGCAGCGGTGGCGAGCTGGGTCGAGGTGTACAGCCGCGGTCGGCGTGGAAGATGACTTGATCGGGCAGGTCGCCGCGCATGGTGTGGGCCATCCTTAGCGCCTGCTCGACCAGGTTGGTGGGCAAGTGGTTGTCGATGGCCCAGCCCAGCACCCGCCTGGAGCAGCCGTCGCGGACCGCGCACAGATACAGCCAGCCCTCATCGGTGTCGAGATAGGTGATGTCGCTCATCCAGACCGCGTCCAGGCGGCCGCGGTCGAAGTCGCGGCAGACCAGGTCAGGAATCTGCGGCGCACCGAGGTCCGCCACGGTGGTGGTAGGGGTGAACTTACGGGGGCTGATTCCGACGATCGCGTTGGCTGCCATCAGCTTGGCTACCGTCTTTGCCGAGATCGTCTCGCCGTCCTCACGCAGGTCGGCCAAGATCCGCGGTGACCCGTACACCTGGTCGGACGCGAGGTGGAAGTGTCTGATCTTGACCGTCAGCTCGTGCCGTCGCTGCTGCGCCGCGGTCGGTCCGGCGGCCCGTCGCTGCGTCCAGGCGTAGAGAAGAGCCGCCGCGAGAGTCGCGCGAGGATCGTTCGCTTCATGATTCCTCCGTGAGATGGTGCGTGGCAGCGGTAAGACGTGAATCTGTAGCGCATGAGGCTGGTACGGGGGTGTAATGCCTTGGTGAGTGAGTTGCCGTCTGGCACGGTGTCGTTGTTGTTTTCTGACATCGAGGGGTCGACTGCGCTGTTGAAGCGGCTCGGTTCCGCCTACTCGGACGCGTTGGACGGCCAGCGCCAAGTGCTGCGCAAGGCGTGGGCGGACCATGGCGGCATCGAGTTGGGCACCGAGGGGGACAGTTTCTACGTAGTGTTTCTGACCGCTGAGGGGGCGGTGGCGGCGGCTGCTCAGGGTCAGCGGGACCTGGCGGGCTTTGAGTGGCCTGGTGGGGAGCAGGTGCGGGTGCGGATGGGTATCCACACCGGCTCCCCGAAGGTGCATGACGGTGCGTATGTGGGGATGGATGTTCACCGGGCGGCCCGGATCGCAGGGGCGGCGCACGGTGGGCAGGTGGTCGTCTCGCGTGCAACAGCCGAACTCGTTCAGGGCAGTCTTCCGCAAGGGGTGACCCTGCGGGACCTAGGCAGGCATCAATTGAAAGACCTTCCGGCCGCCGAGCACCTGCACCAGCTGACGATCGACGGCTGCCAGAACGACTTCCCTCCGTTGAAGTCGTTGGGTGCGGCGTCAAGTCTGCCGCGACTGAGAACACCCCTGGTCGGTCGCGAGGGCGAATTGACAGCGTTGACGACACTGGCTGGCTCATCGGACGTACGCCTGGTCACCCTGACGGGGCCTGGCGGTTCGGGCAAGACCCGGCTCGCGATCGAGGTGGCGCGGCATTTAGTTGAGCGATTTCCGGATGGGGTGTTCTTCGTCCCGCTAGCCACGGCCACAACCGCTGAGTCGATTTGGGGAGACATCGGCGGCGTTCTCGATATTCCACTGGAGAGGCGGAGCCCTTCCGACCTGTCCACGCATCTGGCTCATCACAATGCGTTGTTCGTCTTGGACAACCTCGAGCAACTTGTGGACGCCGACAAAGTCGTCGCGGAGCTTCTGAATGTCGCCCCTCAGGTCGTGGTCATCGCCACGTCGAGACGGCCACTGCACGTGCCCGGTGAACGTGAGTACTCCGTTCCACCGCTGAGACTCGCGGAAGGGACCGACGTGCGAGCCGCCTTGTCGTCGAGTGCGGTGAGGATGTTCGTTCAACAGGCCAACATGGTGCAACCCGGCTTCGCTATCACTGGGGATAACGCCGCCGACGTCATAGAATTGTGTTACCGCCTCGACGGCTTGCCCCTGGCCATTGAACTGGCAGCCGCACGGATCAAGCTGCTGACTCCCCGCGCGCTGCTTGGGCGCCTCGATAGGGCTCTCGACATCGCCGCCCGCGGCGCCCACACGCCGGCGAGGCAGCAAACGCTCCGCGACACAATCGACTGGTCGTATCGCCTGCTGAACTCCTCCCAGCAGGCGCTGTTTCGCCGCCTCGGAGTCTTCGCTGGTAGTGCGAACCTTGACGCCGTCACCGCCGTCACCGCCGATATCGTCGGCAACAGCGACCCACTTGATGTGGTCGCTGACCTGGTCGACGCGAGTCTCGCCATGATGGTGCCGGGGCCTGCCGGTGAGCCACGAATCGACATGCTGGAGATCATCCGCACGTACGCACTCGACCTGCTCGCCACCACCGGCGAGCTCGACTCAGTTCGACGTCGGCACGCCCACCACTACCTAGAGGCTATCCAGGGGTTGAGCCTCCTCCTGCATGGAGATCAGTATCTTGCGGCACGCACAAGCTTCGAGATTGATCACGACAACTTCCGCAAAGCTCTTGCCTGGGCCACCGATCCGGACGAGACTGCTGCGACCGTCGGCGGTCGTGACGAGCTACGACTCGCGATGCAGCGATGGAGATGGTGACCGCACATGGCGACGCTGACTCAACATCTGTGGTGAGAGCCACGGCAAGTCAAATTGCGATGCATGCCAAGGGCACCGTTGGCAATCGCCGTGGACTCACCTAGACGCGTCCGTGTCCGTGTCGCCCAAAGGGGCTCATCGGAGTTGCAGATGGGTGAGCTTGCCTGCGGCGGTGGCTACCAGGGGTAGATGTCGGCGTCGTCCGCTGTGGCGACAGAGGCCATGAGCGCGATCACGAGCATGGACTCGCACGCTTCATCATCTAGGTGCACCTTCAGGTCTGAGGGCTTCGACTTGCTCAACGCGCCGTCGTTACCACAGCCAGTGACGCTACGCGTCTATGTCGTTACTGTCTGGCGAACCGGTGATCTTATTTGCCCTCAAACTGTCGGCTATCCGACTACGCCGTGACGCCTCCGGTAGATGTCGAGTGACCCGGCGATAACGTCGTCAGGTTTTCCAACTGCCGCTTTTTCAGTGCCACCTCGCCTCCCGCGCCGTCGCCACGACCTGGAGCTGCTCTCTGCGGTACAACCTTGTCCCGTCGCTGTGGACGATGTAGGGCACCAGCCCCGCGGCGAGCTGGTTGAGCCGGGTGACGTTCACCGCGAGCACGTCGGCAGCCCGCCCCGCGGTCGGCCAGTACGGCTCAGCGTCGTCGAGGGGTCGGCGCGGTTAACGCAGGTGGTTGGATTCTGACGGCCGTCAGGAGAACCCGGTGCAACGTTTCTGCTTCAGGAAGGTCGAGACCCGTGGGCTCACCCGCATCGCGAATCCGTCGTGCTCCCACTTCTTACCAGAGGGACCAGCACCTAGGGCATTGGTCAATCCGATCACATGCCCCGGGGGCATTTCGTCGCCTTCGTCCAGTGGCAAGAGTTGTGCTCGCTGGACCTGAGACAGACCGACCCACCATCTCTCGAGGTTCTTATCCGTGTCCCTGCTCATGGAGATGACGGTACGCCCGCCGAGACTCCGGTTTGTCGGCCGTGAGAGTTGGCGCTGCCGTAGCGTCGGTCGGCGGGAGTTGGCCGGCTCGCGTGGATGCGACACTATGGACGAATGGCCGAAGATCATGCCCGCGCCTCTCAAGGGCACCACCATATTCCCCGGACTCGATCCCAGTCAGATGACGACCAAAAGCAGTCTGCTGACCAACGAGACCGGGCCGCCGAAGACCGGGACCAGCTCTCCGAGGGCTACGACAGGCATGCCGAGGACCGCGACCACAAGGCTGATGTCCGAGACATGTACGCCGAGTCTCGGGACCGATTCGACGCCAACTTCAACGCGGGAGCGGCATCCGACCGGATGGGGGCCTGGCGGGACCGTCAGAGAGGGGGTAGCGATCGCGCGCACGCTGCGGGCGATCGCGAAGCCTCATCGAAAGACCGTGTCGCATCGGCTGCGGAGCGGGTGGTCTCGTCCATCGATGAGCTCACCGGGGCGCATCGCCGCGACGCCGGGCTCGAGGAGGTGGAGAGGGAGATTGCCAGGGCCAAGAGAACGCGGAGGCCGCTCGTGGTCGCCTTCGTCGACGTGGACGGCCTGAAGGCGACCAACGACTCCCTTGGCCACCTCGCCGGAGATCAACTGCTGCGCCATGTCGTCGGCACAATCCGGGCTCGTCTGCGCTCCTATGACCTGATCGTCCGCTTCGGAGGTGACGAGTTCCTCTGCTCGCTACTGGACCTCGACACCACAAAGGCGGCCGAGCGGTTCATGCTCATCGACGCCGACCTGGCAGCCAACCAGCACGCATCCATCACCGTCGGACTCGCCGAACTCACCGCACACGACTTGCTCGACGACCTGATCGCCCGGGCGGACGCGGCGCTACGCGAACAACGCCAGCACCGCCCAGCGACTCGCACCTGACACCACCGGTTCCACGAACCGAAGATCATTAACGGGTTGGGTAACGGGGTAAGGCACTCGCCAACGGGTAGAGGTCTGCCACTGCTCGAGGGCAGCTTGAGATGTCACCGGGTGGAGGTCCCCAGCGTAGAGCCAACTGCGCCGGGGACCGCCTTCGACAAAACTGTCCAAGCGCCGCCGGGTCGACGGGTTGGGCGCTCATGCGGGCCTCAACCGAGCAGCGGGAAGCCAGTCCAGGTGCACGGCCCCGACGCCTACGCTGTAGCGCACGAACGCCAGCCAGTCGCCGTCCTCGTGGCGCCGGGCCCCTAGGCAGCCGCCGTGCCAGGGCGTCGTCTTGGAGGAGGCGCGCACTTCGGGCACGCACATCTGCCCTTGAGTACGTTTACGACCTTTGGGTAAGTTGTTAGACGTGGTTTTTGCTACGAAAGGTGTCTTCATGACCCGCTCGCCCTGTGCCCGTGCCTGGTTGGTCGGTGCGGCGGCGGTTGCGCTCACGGGCGCATCGCTGACAGTTTCCGCGCCACCGGCGGCAGCCCAGGACTACACCGTACGGGTGACCTGCAAGGTGCCTCCGAAGCAGCATGAGCGGAAAATGGCGCGGAACTGGTGCATGAACTATCTGCCCGATGGCGACCAGACCTTCGCCGCGCACGTTAGGAACGGCCGAGGCAACCCCGTTTCTGGAGTGACGGTGAGATGGACCGACAGAGACAATGACGACGCCTACTTCCGCCCCAAACAGACTCCCTGCACCACGGGGCCACGCGGGAGGTGCTCTGCGGAGATTGTTGACCGTCACCCACGCGACAGAGAAAAGTTCGCCGTCTTCGCCACAGCGGTTGGGTCAACAGGCAAGGGCTACCTCAGCTTCACCAAGTAGCCAGAGCGACCACGAACACCGTTCAGTGCCGTGCCACTAGCCGCTGATACCGGCGTCAGACGAGGCGCGGTCGCACGGTCGTCGCCGGCAACCCAACATCGGGTGCTGCAACGGGTGCCGCCTTTCGGGGTCTGAGCGACCCTAAATAGGTCACCTATCGAGCGTCGGTGATCGAGGTCAGGCCGTAACCCGGGACGCTGAGGTACAGCAGCTCGGTGTTCCCAGTCGGGGTCCACCACGAGGCACACCTCGAACGGGAGGTCGGTGTTCTACACCTCGTCGGGCGTCCACTTGACCGGCTCCGACTCGTGGGCGGTTGCTCCCGGCTGATGTGGATACACGCACCATAGCGGACAGGGCGTGGTCGAGCGGTTCCGTGCCGTCGTGGTCATGAAAGGTCGTGCCGGCCGGAGTCGTCCGAACTGGCTACGGCCGTAGCCAGTGTGAGCAGCTCCATACCGGTCATGCCGAGCGACGAG
>JBBRYB010000040.1:0-26596 GCA_038238115.1 Propionibacteriales bacterium
ACCGTTGCTCTGGCGGACCTGGTCAGGACCACAAGGTCAGCTGCTAAAGCTGGGACTTGGCGAACTGAGCGGCAACTGGCCCAGCCTGCGCCGCTCACGCCTCGGCCTTGAAAGCGCTCGAGTCGCAGGCCCGCCGGCAGATCCCATGGTATGCCTGATATCCGCCCAGGGCCGATGACTCGACCCAGTCGGGTCGGCCAGCGCGCTCGAGGGCGCGACGCGCGGCTAATCGAGGTTGAGGATGCTTCCGATGTCGTTGAGGTGTGCTTGGGACATGACCATGGCGACGGCAGCGGCATCAACTGCTGCAGCTCCCACCGAATCGAAGACGAGTCGGGCCGATTGGTCTGGAACTGTGTACTCGCGAGCCAACAGCGAACCTATCGCCGTGACGCGACTGGAGTGTCCGGTATCAAGGTATGCGGATTCCCCGACGAGGAGAGCGTCTGCGGGCACGTCGGCGTAGACAATTGCCCGGTCGAGAACCCCGGGCGCAAGCTCACGCTTCCCCGCGGTGTCGGCGCCCATCGCCAGCACGACTCCGGTTGGTAGGAGGTCACTGTCGCGCACGAGCGGCTCGCGAGCCGGGGTGCAGGTAACAATCAGATCTGCTCCATGCACCGCCTCGGCGACGGAGGGAAGGATGCGATGACACATACTGCCAAGGTCATCAACCAGGGCGTGTGCTCGCTGGATTGACCGGCTCCAGATGCGCACTTCGCCCGGGGTCAAAACCTGCATCACTGCGTCGTTCACCTGTCGTGCGACGGGGCCTGCCCCGATGATCGCGACAATCGGGGCCTCGCCGTGTACTAGCGCTTTTGCCGCGACCGCCGCGATGGCTCCCGTGCGCATTGCGGTGAGATCCGCGCTAGCGACGATCGCCCGCAACTGTTGCTGCGCGTGGTCGAACACAAGAATGGCACCTGAGGCGGTGCCACGGTCCGGCCGAAGGTTCGCCTTCACTGAAATGACCGGAGGCGTCAGAAGAGCTCCAGTCTTGAGGTGCAGCGAGGAGCCCGGCACGATCAGCTGGCTGGAACTACTGGGTGCGGCGTCGGGCGAGGCGATTGCGACCAGGGCGTCGCGGGTGGCCTGGATGAGTGCCGGCCACTTCATGACGCTGAGTACGTCGGAGCGGCGCAGCACAAGGACGTCTCCGTCCGAGATATTCACGTGGTGTGGCGCCGATGGTTGGTCACAGGCTGTGGCGCATCGCGTCGACGGTGATGCGTTCCACGATCTTGCCAGAACGTGTCCCGTATACTTCCGGCTGGAGGTCCATCCATACACAGACATGCACGGGCAGCAGCCGCTGCCGCTCACCAACCTTGAATTGGAAGGCGGCACGTGCTGCATCGAGAACGCCGTGCTCCTCAGAAAGCCGTGCCAATGGAACCTCCGGCATCCCCTGCACGTGCCCGAACCCGAACACGTCATCGTGGCTCATGGTGAGGCTCTTACTTCCCGCATCCACGGTGACCCGGGTGTCCGCGACGCTGACAACGGTGGTGAGCGTCGTCGCCGCTAACGCATCTGGGGTGCAAGACCAGGCACCGAGGGTACGTAGATCGTTGTAGACGTAGGTGCCGGGCCTGATTTCGGTTATCCCGTCGTCGGCCGTCAGGTAGGGCGCGGTCAGCGTTGATCCGGCGGATACCACGCGGGGTGGCAGCCCGGCTGACTCGAGCCTCTCCCGGAGATCCCCCATGGTCCTTGCCTCGCTACGTGCTATCCGAGCAATCGATCCAGGGTCTGCAACATTGTGAGCATGGCCCGCGTGGGTCAAGATGCCGACGAACTCCAAAGACGGCTGCGTTGCGACGTACTTTGCAAGTTGCACGACGGCATCCGGCCGGCCGCCGGCTCGGTGCATGCCGGTATCCACCTCAACCAGCACGGGCAGTCGCCGACCCATCCGCGCGGCGAGACCCGCGTATCCGTCCGTCACCGGATCGGAGTCTGTAGTCAGGGTCAGGGAACCCGCGTCAGTGCGGCCGAGTCGATCCAGTTTCGCCGAGCCGACGACCGGGTAGGCAAGCACCACATCGGAGACCCCTGCTGCAAGCATGGTGGTGGCTTCGGTAGCGGTAGCCACGCACATTCCGACCGCTCCGGCTGCTATTTGACGGTGGGCGATTGCCGCGCTTTTGTGCGACTTGGCATGCGGCCTCAGACGGAGTCCAAAGCGGTTGGCGTACGCCGCCATGCGGTTGATGTTCATGTCGATGACGTCAAGGTCGACCAGCACCGCTGGGGTGTCCAGCGCGGCATCCTCAACGTCAATCGGCAGGTCGACTCCGGGCGCCAGGGGCAACGGTAGCTGAATGTGCGCTGTGTCAGGAGGGTTCACAGACCGATCACACCGGTCTTGATCTGCGCAAAACCGCGCAGGCCCTCGGCGCCTTTCTCCCGACCGAATCCAGATCGCTTGAACCCACCGAAGGGCAGTTCTACTCCACCCGAGGCGCCGTAGGTGTTCACGAAGACCTGCCCTGCGATGACCTCACGGATCATCCGTTGAGACCTGGTTGCGTCCCGAGTCCACACCCCAGCGACGAGGCCGTACTCCGTCCCGTTTGCGAGTGCGACGGCTTCTTCTTCGGCGCCGAAGGGGCTCACGGTGAGGAACGGCCCAAAGATCTCCTCCTGGCTGAGTTGACTCGACGGGTCGACCTCGTCGACGAGGGTCGGCTGCATAAAGAAGCCGCCGCCGTACGACCCGCCGTTGAGTGCTTCACCGCCATAGACGAGGTCCGCCTCACCGCGTGCAATGTCCGCGAACTCCAGCACCCGGTCGCGTTGGTCGGAGGTGATCAACGGTCCCAGGGTCGGGTCGTCAAGGGCCGGGCCGATTGTGACCTCGGCGAAGGTCGCGGCAATCCTGCCGACCAATTCGTCGTGAATGTCGCGTTGCACGAGCAAGCGGGAACCGGCACTGCAGGTCTGCCCAGCCATCTGCAGGATTGAGTTCACGATGATGGGCAGCGCATGGTCGAGGTCGGCGTCGGCGAACACGATGTTGGGCGACTTGCCGCCAAGTTCCATAGTGACTGGGATGAGGCGTTCTGCAGCGCCGTGGCTGATGATTCGGCCGACCTCCACGGATCCCGTGAACGAGATGTGCCCGACGCCTGGGTGGGCGACCACGGCCGCGCCAGCCGTTTCACCTAGACCGGTGACGACGTTCACCGCCCCGGCCGGCAGTCCCGCTTCAAGCGCGAGCTCGGCGAACTTCAGGGCGGTGAGGGGGGCCTCCTCCGAAGGCTTGAGGACGACGCAGTTGCCCATCGCTAGCGATGGCGCCACCGATCGGGCCATGATTTGCAGTGGATAGTTCCAGGGAATGATGTGCCCTGTGACCCCGTGCGGTTCGTACATCGTGAAGACGAAGGTGTTGTCGTTGAGCGGAATGGTTGAGCCGTAGAAGGTCTCTATCGCGCTGGCGTAGAAGTCGAAGTATCGTGCCGTGATTTCTACGTCTCGGCGCCCTTGGGTCAGCGGCTTGCCTGTTTGTAGGCTCTCGAGCCGCCCGAGTTCGTCAATGTCACGATCGAAGAGCTGGGCTACCCGACGCAGCAATCGCGCCCGTTCTGCGACCGCTAACCGGCACCAGGAGGGCTGGGCGTCAGCGGCCGCAGCAACGGCTTGGTCGACTTCTTGCGGTCCACAGTTAGCGGTTTCCGCGATCACATTGCCGCTCGATGGGTCTTGCACCTCGACTTTTTCAGTAGTGGTGAGCGGTTTTCCGGCCACGATCGCGGGCAGTTGATCCATAGTGTCTTCTCCTAGACTTGGCGCGGGGCTTCGGGCCGTAGCAGGCGGGCGGATAGCCAGCTCTCCACGAACCGGGTTGCGGCGAGCGCCGCCCCCACCAGCACGGCTTGATCAGCCAGGGTGCTCGAGAGGACGTCGATTTCATCGGGCAGTTTGGCGCGCAGATGCGGCTCGAGCACGGGGAAGGCCCGAGACAGCCCGCCGCCGAACACGACCGCGTCAGGGTCGATCACCGCACACAATCTGGCCAGAATGGCGGCGATCTCTGTGGCCGCCCAGGCAACGACTTGCAACGCCTTTCGATCGCCGGCGCTGGCCGCAGCGATCAGGCCCGCGCCGTCACCGAGCACGCGCTTGCCTCGGCGTGCCCGGTATTGAGCCATGAGTCCGTCGACGGTGAGGCACTCCGCCAAGGTGGCGTCCGGGCGGCCACCTGGAGGGACATCGGTGACTGGCCAGTTGGCGATGCGCCCGAACCGCCCACGTGTACCTGCCACTGAGCGACCGTTGACTGCCCAGCCGACACCGATACCCTTGCCGACTTCAATCAGTAGGAGCGACTGTGCGCCCGGTGCGGTCCCGGCACTGCTGCATTCCGCCATCGCTGCAAGGTGATCGTCTTGTACCACCGCGACCTCGCAACCGAACCGCCGCCGTAGATGGTCACCGAGGTTGAAGCCGTGCCAATCGCCGTGTTCGGGAGGGTTGCTCAAACTGCCTGACCGGGGGTCAACCGCTGAGGCGATGCCGACTCCCACGGCCGCCAGCTCCCCGACTGAGAGGTGGTGCTTGCGCAGGAGGCCGGTAAGTTCCTTCTCCATAGAGCGCGCAAGCCCCTCTCGCGTTGGCCGGGTGTCAGCAGCCGATGACACCAACACCGTGCCGGACGCACTCGCAAGGGCGTAACGCGTCGTCGCGTTTCCGACATCGACGGCCGCCACAACGCAGGCGTGGTCGTTGAACCGGTACATCACCGGTGGGCGTCCCAATCGAGCCCCGTCCGCGGGCAGCGTGTCTTCGACAACGAAGCCGGCTTGCATGAGCTCGGAGACAAGGCGGTGCACGGTGGGAACAGCCAGCCCGCTCCGGCGCGCCAGCTCTGATCGTGACACGCCACCACGAGCCCGCAACTCCTGGATGATGCGCAACAGGTTGGCCACGCGAAGATCCGGAGGTGTCAGAGTTGGCTGAAGGCCGTCCTTCATCACCACTGTGGAGGTCGTCGCCGTTCCTCGGTATGCGCCGACAACGGTAGGTCCGCTCACTTGGCGGTGTATCCGCCGTCCAGAACCAAGCAGCTCCCCACAGCAAACGAACTGTCATCGCTGGCCAGGAAGAGGGCCCCCTTGGCGATCTCGGTAGCCTCAGCGATCCGTGAGATGGGGGCCCAGGACGCCTGTTCAGCGGCTGTCCTGTCTGGGTCCTGGCTGTTGTCAACCTCCGCTTGGAGTAGCGGAGTCCGGGTGATACCAGGGCATAGTGCGTTGACCCGAATGTTGTGCCGGATGAGGTCCACGGCGATGGACTTTGTGAACATGATCACGGCGCCCTTGCTGGCGTTGTACGCGGGAGATTCAGGAACGGCTACGATGCCCATCTCCGAGCCGAGCGTGATGATTGTGCCGCCGCCCTTCGTACGCATATGAGGTACCGCGTGCTTAATCAGGGTGAACATGCCCTTAACGTTCGTGTCCAGGACGCTGTCCCATTCTTCCTCGCTGAGGTCCTCGATAGGGGCAACGCTGGGGATTCCGGCGTTACAGACGAGGATCTCGAGCGAACCGAACTCGTCGACCGCTCGAGAAACCATGCTGGCTGCGTCCGACATGGACCGGACGTCGCCCGCGACCATACGGACTTCGCCGAGTTCGCCGAGCTCCTTCGTGGTCTGCGCCAACAGCTCGGCATTGATGTCGGCGACCACGACCCTGGCACCTTCCTCGAGGAAGACCTCGGCGATGGCTCGCCCGATCCCCGAAGCGCCGCCGCTGATGAGCGCCGTCTGCTCAGCCAGTCTGGCCATTTCGCCGTCTCCATCCGTGTGCAGTCGATATTTTCTCTGATGTTAACAAAGCAGCGTGTGGGCCCTTCGTGGAGCACCTTCCGGCGGAGCGACCCGCTGCTCGTTCGGCTAGAGAGGGCGCCCGTCGGGCAGCACCGATGCATCCTCGGGCGCGCCGGGTTGCCCCTCCATGAACAAGACAGCCCCGAGTCGAGCAAGGGACCGGGATCCGCGACGCTTGAGGACAACCACCCAGGCGATGGACACCGCGATCACCAGGACGATCACGAAGGGCATGGCGTTCAGCGGAGGTGCCGGGAAAGGATGGAGGACCAGGTACATCGCCGCGAAGAAGGTGATGCTCGACAGGGCCGGGAACAACGCGTGCAAGACCCACGAGAACTGGTCGCGGAAACGCTTCCACATGAAGGCGGGGAGCGCGGCGTTGGTAAGGATGAAGATCGGCAAGATGCCGAGTGACGACAGGTATCCCAAGTTGCCGAAAGCGGGCAGGGGACCCCAGTGCGCCCCCGCGATGAGTCCGATCACCAAGGTGAAGGCCGAGTACACGATGATCGCGACATGCGGCGTCTTGAAACGCGGGTGCGTGCGGCCCAGTGCCCTCGGTAACATACCGTCACGCCCAAGTGCATAGAGCACTCGGAAGTTGGCCGTGTGAATCGCGAGAAGCACCGCAACGATGGCAGACAACGCCGCCAGGTCCACCAAATTCGCGTACCACGGCCCGACATATCTGACCGCCATGTCGTGAAGCGGCGCCGATGAGGCGGAAAGCTTGTCGACGTTCTTCGCGCCGTAGCCGACGATGATCGAGTACATGGCGAATGAGAACCATAGACCAGTCAGCACCACCGATCCGATTAAAGCGATGGGCAGGTTACGACGCGGATTCTTGACCTCCTCCGCGACCGTCGAGCAGGACTCAAACCCGAAAAAGGCCAGGACGATGAAGACGAACGCCTGGCCGATGCCGCCGGCGCCACCTGAGCTGTGAGCCGGGCTGAAAGCCTCAGGCACCTGGCCCGAGTCTCCGCCCTTGAACACGATCAGTACCAGGAGTATCGCGACAACCGTCACCTCGGCGATCAGGAAGGCGATGCCGAACTGCATCGACGTGTGGACGGAGTACCAAGACAGTGCCCCCACGAGGACGACCACCACGATCATCAGCAGCCACCAAGGCAAGCTGATCCCGAAGTCTGCGTCAAGCGTATCGCTGACGAAGCCACCAAAGAGGTTGGTGTTCAGCGGAGACTGAAGGGCGTAGGCGAACATCAGCAGAAGGCCCGCAACCAAACCAACGCTCGGCCCGAACGAGAGCGTGATGAACTTATAGAAGGTGCCGGCCGAAGTAACCCGACGGGTGAATTGGGCTATCGTCGAGGCCATCAATGCGATGCCCAGCGTCCCCAAAAGGAAGACGAATGGCGATGAGACCCCCGCTTTGCCAGCAATCAACGCGCTAATGAAAATCACACCGATGGTCGGTGAGATAAAAGCCAACGACATCGCCATCGCGCTGGGCAAGCCAAGGGAGTTACGTTTGAGTTGGTTAGTGCCGCTCTCAGCGACGGTCGCTTCCGTGGTCATCAAGCCTCCATGCTCCGAGATCATTACGAACGGTAAAGAAAGAAGCAGACGTTGTCAAGGCTCGCGCGGCTTGTCCTGGTCGGGAGACGTGCGCGGACGTCTCGAGAGTGGTGGACCCAGCATCTGCTCTCAGGCCAAGGGTCGAGAATGGTGTTGTGACGATGAATCGGCTGGATCCGCTGACCGAGCCTCCGCCCGCACTCGATGTTGATCAGGTCACGCGGATCTTGCACGAGCACTGGGACACCGGCGCAGAGCTGACCCGGCTCCACGGTGAGCGGGACCTGAACTTCCGGGTGTCTGACACGTCCGGGCCGAAGTACGTGCTGAAGATTCAGAACCCCGCGGACACCGCCGGAGTTGTGGACTTCCAGACCGCCGCTGTTCGCCACATTCGCCGGGTGGCACCGGACCTGCAGGTGGCCGACGTCATCTGGACCCGTTCCGGCAGGGCGTGGACGACGACAACCGACGCTCATGGCCGCCAATGCCAGGTTCGGCTGCTGAGCCACCTGGACGGTCATCACCCCGACCGCGACAACCTCAACGAGGCTGACCTGTTCGGCTGGGGCCGCACCGTTGCCCGCCTCGGGCGAGCCCTTCGCGGCTTCTTCCATCCCGAAGCCGGCTATCCGATCGCATGGGACATCAAACGGCTACCTGCCGTCCGGAACTGGGTGTCGGCTCTCGACGAAGAGCGGCGGCGTGCTGTGCTCGATGTCGTGTCGAGGCACGAAGCGCGAGTGGCACCGACGCTTCTCGGCCTCCGCGCTCAGGTCATTCACAATGATCTGAGCCGCGACAACGTCCTCGTCGACAACCAGCACACCATCACGGGGATCACCGACTTCGGCGATTTGACTCACACGGCCCTGGTATGCGACCTCGCAGTCGCGCTCGCTGATGTGCTCGACGGTCGGGACGACTCCATCCGGCTGGCCGAGCCCATGATCGCCGGATACACCTCGGTGACGCCCCTTGAACGCGTCGAGGCCGACCTGCTCGCTGACCTGGTGGCAGGGCGCTGTGCAGCAGCGCTCGCGATCCAGGCATGGCGCCAAGGAAACCGCGCGTCCGTCCCAGAGCCGTCCACCGGCGCATGGCAATTGCTCCAACAGCTGCAAGCCGAAGGGCTTGACAGCGTCGCCTCCCGGTTCACGGCGGCGGCGGAACCGGCCGCGGCATACACGCGGCGGAGCACTGTCGATTTGCACAACGTTCGCGGTCGTAGCCTGGGTCCGCTCTCGCTGAGTTATCAGCGACCGGTCCACCTCGTGAAGGGCAGCGGTGTTGAGCTGTACGACGTGGACGGCCGCGGCTATATCGACGCCTACAACAACGTCCCGGTGCTGGGGCACTCGCACCCGGCCGTGACCGCGGCGGTTGCCACCCAGATGCGGATGCTCAACACGAACAGCCGATACCTGCACGAGGCCCCGGTCGAGCTGGCCGAGCGGCTGCTCGCCACGAGGCCCGCCGGCCGGCTCGACCGGGTCCTCTTCGTCAACTCCGGAAGCGAGGCGAACGACCTTGCCTGGCGGATCGCGTGCTTCGCCACTGGTCGAGCCGGTGGCATCGTGACCGCTTTCGCCTATCACGGAGTGACCGCGGCGACGTCAGCACTATCACCGGAGAGCTGGCCAGATGGCATCCGCCCGCACCCCATCCGACTGGTCGATCCACCGGCGGTGACCAGGCCTGGCACGCGGACGGTGTCGGCCGCCGCCGAGGAGCTTGGCATCGTGGGCGTCGGCCTAGCGGCGATGTTCGTGGATGGCGTGTTCACGAGCGATGGCATTCTCGGTCCCGCACACGCCTGGACGAGGGACGCGCTGGCAGAGGTCCGGACGTTGGGCGGGTTGTACGTCGCCGACGAGGTGCAAGCCGGTTATGGCCGCACCGGTGACCACCTCTGGAGCTTTGCCGCCAGCCAGCTTGACGTCGACCTCGTGACGCTCGGGAAGCCGATGGGCAATGGCTTCCCGGTCGCGGCTGTCGTCGGCAGGGCCGACCTGATCGACCCGTTCATGGAAGGCACCGACTACTTCAGTACCTTCGGCGGGAACACCGTGGCCTGCGCCGCCGCCCTAGAGGTGCTGCATACGGTGGAAAAGAACGACTTGGTCGCGAATGCACGCGTTGTTGGCGGGAACCTCACTGGGCTGCTCGCTGAGCTGGCCGAACAGGCTGCGACGCTTGCCCCACCACGTGGTTGGGGCCTCGCCGTGGGCGTCGACGTTCGCTCGCCCGACAATGGACAGCCTGCGCCGCACATCGCCCAGCGGTTGGTTGATCGGATGCGTGAGCGAGGCGTCCTGATCGGACTCACCGGAGCGGCCCGATCCACGCTCAAGATTCGGCCGCCGCTGGTGTTCACGACCAGTCACGCCGAGAGGCTGGTGACCGAGCTGGAGGCATCGCTGCGTGACGACGCCGCGCCAGCAACGCTCCGGAAGGCTGCGCCCACCCGTAACCGTGTCCGCCGCTCGAACTGACGAGCCAGTGGAGAGCCATCCCGTCGGGCCACCTCAGATCGACACACCAGAGCGGGCGTGCACATCGTCGTCTGGTCGGGTCGGCGGCGCGGAGTGTGATGGTCCCTGTGGTGTGTAGGGGGCTCCCGAGTTGGAAAAGCCACGCCGGTCGACCTCTCGTTGCGCTGCTGCACTAGTCGCGCGAATGGCACTCTCGAGGGATGACCGAGACCGAGCACGAACCACCGCCAGCGAGCCGCGCTGAGATGAAGTGCGGATGCTGTGGACGCACGGGGCGAGCGATGCACGAGCTGGGCCTGACGCCGAACGTCTTCATCTGTCGCGGCTGCGCCTTCTATGCGGTGCGCTGACAAGGGCGGTGGACATGGGCGCGGCAGGCGGTCCCCTCAGAAATGAAGTCAGGGCACGCTCGTGCTCGCGGAAGACCAGCTGAGGGTGTGCGAGGACGGCGCGAAGCGCCGCCCCAGCGCGCTTTTGCGCCGGAGGCGCGCTTGAACCAGTCAGGAAGCTCGTCACCGGCAGCCTCGGATCACAGCCTCGGATCACAGCCTGGGATCACAGCCTGGACTGCCTCGAACCGGCATTTCCGGACGTTGGCCGCTCGGGATCCTTCGAGTAGCAGGTCAGGGGCTTCACTGATGTGCGCGGGCAGCCCGCCCCCTACGGTGAGACGTGTGAGCCCTGTTCCCGCTGTCCTGACCGGACACGTCGAGAGGAGACGATGTTGAAGCCGTTGCTCTGCCGCCTCGGAAGGCATAGGTGGGTGAACAGAGGCACGACCGAGACCGGGCATCTCCGCCTCGAGTGTCGCTGCGGCGCCGGTTGGCTGCGCAGGCCAACGAGTCGCACGAAGAGTTCAGGTTAAGGGCGCTCGCCGCATGCCTGCGGCTGGTGGCCATCGGCTCTTCGGCATGATGGCGGTGATCCGGACGCTCCAGTTCGACCTCCCGCGACCTATCGAGGGGATACGAGTTCCAGGTGGCGTCGGTGGAGATGACCGGCCGGTGGGAGTTGAATCCGTCCGCCCAGACCGGGTTTGCGGTTGCTCTTGACCCGGGCCACGTCACCGACGGGATCCGCGACGTGGAGATCGGTCCAGTCCGGTTGCGGTCCACAGCCGGCTGTGCACGCCAGCGTCGTCGGTGTGCTCAACGGCGTACAACCTCCCGCCGGGGAGTGCGGGGCGCCACAACGACAGCGGGCTTGCGGCCCGCCACCTCCTGCAGCACCTGGATCGGCGTCAGTGGGTTCACCACCTGAACCCTCCAGGGAGCATCCGAACGAGCGCGATCACGGAGTTCTCGAAATCGCCCCAGATCGCGACGGTACAGAGACTCCCCGGCAGACCCTCTCGTCACCCGCAGGTCGTAGCTGTCGAAGGGTGTTGCCACTTCGTTGGGGACGCAGGTGTGCCTGCTGTGACCTGATCGTCTCGGGAGGCATCGAACGCGTTCGTCAGGGTCGCCTCCAGTCCCGCGGACCTGCCCTCGTCGTACGCGTCTTGCCACTCGGTGGCCGACAGTGCGGAGCGGACTCTGGCCACCGTGGGTTCGATTTCCGCGACCTCCCCGCGTGACCGCGGGACCCGAAAATGGTCCCTTGCCCAGTCGGCCGCCCCGAGCAACCGTACGACAGGGGCAGGCTCACCAAGATCTGCGAGCACCGCGGCGTAGTCTTCGGCGAGGGTGATCACGTCGACGGCGTACCGCAACTGCACCGTCTCCGGGATGAGTCCCCGCAGCTGCTCCTCCGCTTGCTCAACCCGGCCCAACCGCCTCAGATCGCACGCGACGTTGTGGCGTGAGACCAGGACGCCCCTGACGTCGCCGCACTCGATCGCGACCGCCAGCGCTTCATTGTGCAGCTCCCAGGCCCGATGCAGGTTCCCGGCCATGTACTCGAAGCTGCCCAACGCCCCGAGCGCGTAGTAGAGCCGCCGATCATCACCCGTCCGCCTGGCGATGGAGATGGCCTCGTCGTAGCTCGGCGGGGGTGTGTCGAGCAACGCCCGGTTCTGTTCCGTCCACGCCAAAGTCGTCAGAGCGTCCACCAGCTCCGCGTCAGCCGCCGGGAGCCGACGGCACATGTCCACCGCCGCCTCGGCGTTTTCATTTGCTCGTTCGTAGTCACCCATCATCCCGACGACCTTGGCGGCGCGAATGAGCAGCTGGGCGAACTCGGGTCGATCAGTCTGCTCTACCAGGGCCATTGCCCGGGTGAGCCAGCACCGCGCCTCGGCCCAGTAGCCGCGGCCCCAGAACTCGCCAAGCGCGCGGCACAGGCTGGCGCCTGTCTCGGCAAAACTGGGGACGCCCGCTGGACCGTCCTCGGTTGGCAGTGCCCATCGAAGCACCTCCTCGAGGTTCGCGTGCTCGAGCTCGAACCAGTTCAGCGCCCGCGAGATCTGGTCCGTCTTCATCTGCAACTGCGCCTTGCGCGCTCGTCTCAGGTAGTGGTCGGCTTGCCGCCTCCGCCCCGCGTCGTACTCCCCGGTCTCTGCCAGCCGTTCGAGGGCGTATGCCCGCACGATCTCTAGCAACGTGACCCGAGGCTCTCCCCCCGGACCGTCGAAGACCTGCACCAGACTCGCGTCCACCAGGTCGGCCACAACGGCAAGCACTTCCTCGTCGCTACGGCATTCCAAGACGTCCGCCAGGGCGTCCAGCTCCGCGCCTCCGGCAAAAACCGATAGCTGGCGGAGGGATCGCTGCCGCGCCGGAGTTAGCAGATCGTAGGACCACGCCAGGGTCGCGCGCAGTGTCCGCTGCCGCCCGGTCCGATTGGCCGTCGGCGCGGCCAGGTTCAGGGCTGAACCGAGCCTTGCCAACAGGGCGCTGGCGCTCAGCACCTTCATCCGCGATGCCGCCAGCTCCATCGCCAGCGGAAGCCCGTCCAGCCGGCGGCACACCTCCGCCACGTCGACGGCATTTCGGGCGTCCACGGTGAAGCTGGGTTTGACCCTGCGGGCGTGTGCGACAAACATCTGCACGGCGGGTGCACTCGCGACTGTGGCGACCGCGTCCTCCTCCGGAAGTGACAAGGGGGGAACCGAGCGCTCGTATTCGGCCTCGACATGCAGAGGACGGCGAGAGGTGACCACCACTGCTGAGGCGTGCGCCCGCGCCAGCACTTCCTCCACGACGGAGTCCGCCTCGGGGAGCTGCTCCACATTGTCCAGGACCAAAAGGATCGACTGATGGGCGTGGTCCTTGAACAGGTGCGGCAGTGCTCGCCGCTTCACCGGGACGTCCAGAACGCGACCGAGGCTTGACCACACGTCCTCGGCCCGCTTGGCGAGGGCGAGCGGCACGAAGTAGACACCGTCCGGAAACGCCTCGCCGAGCTTGTCTGCGGCAGCGACGGCCAGACGCGTCTTGCCGGACCCACCCGGACCGGTCAGCGTCACGAGCCGGATGCCGGGCGATTTCAGCAGGGCGACGAGTTCAGAGAGCTCGCGGTCTCGGCCGATCAGCGGGCTCGCCGCTCTGGGGAGACTGCTGGACGCGCCCAGGCTCTTCAGCCGCGGGAAGTCAGACGGCAGGTCTGTGATGGTGAGCTGATAGATGTGCTCGGCGACCGCGAGATCCTTGAGGCGGTGAAACCCCAGTGCCAGCAACCCGACGCCGTCCGGCAGCGTCCGCGACGCCAGCTCGGCGGTCGCCGCCGACACGACCACCTGTCCGCCGTGAGCGGCACTAGCGATCCGGGCGGCCCGATGCACGTCCAAGCCGACATAGCCGCCCTCGTGGCGGACGGGTGTGCCGGTGTGGACACCGATCCGGACGCGCACCTCCCCTCCTGCCGGCCAAGCGACATGGGCGAGTCCACGCTGCGCCTGCACGGCGGCAGCCACTGCCGCCTCGGCTAGCGCAAACACCACGAAGAAGCTGTCTCCTTCTGTGCCGAGTTCGGTGCCGCCGAACTGGCTCCATGCCTGCCTCAGTACGTGCCGGTATTCCTCGAGGGCATCGGTGTACCCCGCCCCGAGCCGCGCCAACAGTCGTGTCGACCCTTCAATATCCGAAAAGAGCAGCGACACAGTTCCCGATGGCAGGTCTCCCGTCGACGTCAGCCCCGATGGCAGGTCTTCCATATGGATATCGTCCGCCTCGCCGGGCAAAGATGCCAGGCTGACAGATCAGTGGATCGAGCGTGCTTCCGGCGAGCCTCTCCCCGTCGTTTCGGTGTTCGGTGGTCGGTGGCAGCCTGATGGGTGCCGACAACTACATAGACAAGACGAGTGGGATATTCCCCCGGGGGGGGGGTCCCACCAGGCCAGAGGCTATCCACAAGGCGCGCCGCACAAACACGCAGACATTGAGATTACAGCTCCGGGAAGGCTCCTTGGATTGTCGTGTCCCGGCGCTGCAGCGGTCCCTCGTCGCGACACCGTTTCACCAGCGAGTGATCGCGGTCCTCCCGAACGGGTGTGCCGCGCGGCGGATTGATCCACGCCGGGCTGGCAATCACTTCGACCGGGGGCGGTTTCATCGCGCCTCACCTGCCGCGGCCAGGTTAGCCTCGATCACGGCCATCGTCTGTCGGAGGCCATCGCTCGGGCTGAACTCGACCAGGCTGGTGCCGGCCGAGATGAGCGGGAGGTGACCTGGAGAAGCGTAGTAGGCGTCGCCGGCGCGGTACGTCTCCTCGCGGTCGGCCCACCGGAAGGTGACCTGGCCGCTCTGGACGACCCCCCCGTGCTGGCACTGGCACCGGTCCGCCGGCAGGCCATGGAACAGTCGGGCAGGGTCGACGTCCTCCGGGTAGGACTCGAAGCCGACCGTGTAACCGTCGAGCTCGGCGTACCGGCCCTGGATCTCGGGCATATCCACGGCCACCGGCGTGGTCATCTTGTTGGCGCTGGGCATTGCTATCTCCTAAAGGGTTGGGACGGATCTCAACTAGGAGGCGTTACTTCCCGAATCACATCGTGGCGCTGAACGATGGACGAACTGGCCACGCCTGCCCGACAGCGCCCTGCACGGCCGATTGCGACAGATCACCTCCGGTCCCGCTGGTCAATAGGACTTCGAACCGGCGTACTCCCCGAAACGGCCATTGCATCGCCTTCACAAGCTACGTGGGCGATCCGAGCAAGGCCACGCCGTTGAGCGACCATCTTCCGAGTAACAGGAAAGGGCTTGGTCGCCGCGAGAGTCAATCCCGAGTGACCGAGCGGGGGCTTCACCTACCGCCATGGAGTGGTGAACTTCTGCGCGGCGTGAACATCGTCGTCGGTCGGGTCGGCGGCTCGGAAGTGAGTGCAGCCGGCAGTAGAGAGGCCATTTGGGCTCGACCAACACGGCGCCCGTATCTTGTGTGAAGCGGGTGTTCTTTCGGTGTGCTCGGACCTGCAGCCTTGGGTGCGTGAGGACGCCGCGCTAGCGCCGCCCGCAGCGCACCTTCGCGCCGAAGGTGCGCTTGAACCAGTAGAGAAGCTCGTAACCGATCGGCAGCGGTGTTTCCGACGCCAGCGCGCGGAGCGCGGCAGATGAGGGCGTTGCCCGATTGCGAGCCGTCGCTGAACCCGGGCGACGCGGTATTCGGGCTCGCTCAAAGGGGTGGTGATGACAACACCCACGTATAATGCACCCGGCGCTTTAGGTGTGACCGCGAGGTTGCGTGTCCCTACTGCCCGCCAGGATCGCCGCCTGGGAGCATTGCGCCTCCACGCCATCCGCTCGACGTCCGAGCGATGAGGCGGCGCCAATCGTGCTTCCCGCACCTGGCGCACTCAGCGTACTTATCGCGGTCGGGTGTCTCGATCGCGCGCCAGTCATGCCGTCCAATCAGGCAAAGCCAGTTTCTTGTCATGAAGCGTCCCTTCCTCCCGGGTGCGAGGATGCCCCTCGAGAGCGGCGGCGTCTACACGTTGATGCGCGGCCGGCTATGCCTCCAGGGCGGCTCGTCGCTCGCTACGGCGTTAACCGTGTCCGCGAGCACATAGGCGTCAAGTCGGTCGTCCTTGTTGCCGGCCGACCCGTAACGGCTGCGCAACGCCTTGATCTGCCGGCTCGGGACAACGAACACCGAGAAACCGGCGTCCAACAGCACCTCGACGATAGGACCGTCGCCTCGCTCGATCGCGACGTCCTGCACCCCGGCAGCCCTGAACCTCCGCACCATCTGCTTCAACCCGCCGCCGTCATGGGCGATGTCGAACCGGTCAAGCACTGTCCCGTCCTCGCCGACCACACCGACGTGGGTCTGCGACGCCCAATCCACCCCTGCTGTTGGTCGATCTGCTTGCACAACAACTCCAGTTCGCTCGACGAAGCCGGTCCGGATGTCGGCGTTGTTGCTGGACGCTCACTGCAAGGCGCTCGAAGCGCGTGACCCTATCGCCAGTCCCAACACCGGGCCGCCAGGTCTCGCAGTACTCCTATTGACCCTCGAGGGGCAAGCATCGACAGCGATGACCCGACAGCTACCGGCCCAGCACCGGCACCCATCCCAGGCTCCCGGCACATCCAGAGTGGATCAGTGAGCGTCAGGTCCGCTTCGCGAGGTGGGTGAAGGAGAGGCGGATCTCGGAGAGCCCGCTCAGGTCCACCGAGCGGTCCTGAACGACGTCCTTCTCCATGAGCAGGACCCACTCGGTCGCAACGCTCCGACGCCAAAGCTCGGTGGGACGCTCATTCGGCAAGATCGCGCCCGTGCCGGTGGCCTGCCCGCCGGACGGTGCGACCTGCAGCAATGCCTCGCGAGGCTGGAGAAAGCTGGTCACATCCATCCCGTCCTTGAGTCGCTCCGTGCACCGCGGACCGTGGATCAGTACAAGCGCGAAGGTGGGTGTCGCGGCCGTCACACCTTGCAGCGTCACCGTTGCGGCTACCACCTTCGCCTCGCACCTGTTCCCGGCCAGGTCACCGGGTTCGACCGTGAACCAGGTCGCAAGGCTGAAGCGCAGCTCGTCCAGATGGGCCTGGTCGGTCAGCGTGACGTAGTGCACGTCCTGCTGGAAACTGCTCAGGTCATAAGTTCGAACGCCGTTACGAGCTGGGCGACAGCGGGCTCGCTGCTGCTGAGCACCAGAGCGCTGGGGTAGGCAACCGTGTCGATGAGCTTCTGGTCGTAGGCCAGCTCGGTGTCTGGGTGCACGTGCCACCGGTCAACCCGCAGCGCCGAGAGTGTATATCTCCACCGCCCTGGCGGCCCTCACCTGATAGTCGAGGAACGTGTCGCCGTGACGCCGCACCACACTCAGCAGCGCCAGGGCAGTTTTGCGGAGCAGCTGGCGTCGGAGTGCGCCTGCCCGTGCAGGTTCGCGTACGCGGCGCGGTCCCGTGTCACGCCCTCGATGCGGAGCGTCGCGAGGTCGACCTGCCGACTCGCCGCGGCGCGGCGCGACGCGAGGTCCTTCACGAGCACCTTGAGGTCCGGGTCGCCGGTCGCCTCGTCCATGTCCTTGGCGAACTTCGCGAGGCTGAAGAGAACCGGACCTGTCGCGGAGACCCACGCCTCCACGTCGATGTTCCCCGAGGCGTCCTTGTGGGCCGCGGCCTCCTTTGCACCTGCTGCCTGGATCTTCCCCCTGGCGGCGATCGCGTCCTTGAGAACCTTGGTCGGCACTGTCTTATGCCCTAGCGGCCGATGCCGCCCGCGCGCTACCGTGCCAAGGTGACCCCGCGGGGCTTGCAGCAGCCACACCGAACAAGAGCCAGCCGATGACCAGCTCAATGCGGCTGACCCGGTGCTCCGCGAGAAGGCCCTTTGCGGTTGCGGCAGCCGCCGCGCTGTTGGGAGTAGGAGCCTGTGCGGCTGGCGAGGACACTTCGTTCGCACCTGAAGGCTTGTCGGGCGCAGGCGCCTTCGACACCAACAGGGAAGCGCCGGCTGCGCCGATCGCAGGCGCCGAGCCCGGCGGCACCGTGACGATGTTGGGCTCGTTCAACCTGGCGAGCTTGGCGACGCTGGATCCGACCCAGGCGTACAACCCGGACACGATCTCCATATTGAGCGGTTTGGTGACTCGGTCGTTGACACAGTACGTCTACGACCCGCAGCAGAAGACAATGGTGCTTGTGCCGGACATCGCTACTGATCTCGGTACGCCGAACTCCGACTTCACCGAGTGGACCTATACAATCCGTGAGGGAGTGAAATATGAGAACGGCACTGATGTTACCGCCGAAGATGTCGCCTTTGGAATCAAGAGATCATTCGACCGGAAAGACTTCAAACTGGGACCGACGTACAGCAATGATTTTTTTCTCGAGGGCGACACGTATACGGGACCGTACACGTCGGGGACGGACTATCCAGGGATTTCCGTCGAGGGAAACACCTTGACGCTGAAGATGGAGCGGCCGTTCGCGGACATGCCGTACTGGGGAACGTTTCCAGCGATGGGCCCCATCCCCGAGCGGGGCAGCGACCCAGACCGATATGATCGACATCCGCTGGCGACTGGTCCGTACAAGATTGCCGAGTTCTCCCCGCACAAGTCGTTGACGCTGATACGAAACGATCAGTGGGATCCGGCGACGGACCCTGGGCGCCATGCCTATCCGGACCGGTACGTCTGGGACTTCACCGAGCCGTTTGAGCGGGTCGGTTCCGTTATTCTCGGTGACTCCGAGCTAGGTCGAACAGCCGTATCGATGGGGGGTGCATCGAACGCCGACGTGGAGAGCGCCCAAGCAACACACCAGGTTGTGTTCAGCTCCGGGCCTTGCACTTACATGTGGTATCCGGATTACCGGAAGATCACCGATATACGGGTCCGGAAGGCGATCGGGTATGCCTATCCCTATGCCAAGTTCGCGCAGGCTGTAGGCGCGGTCCCGGGGATTACAGCGCTGCCAGGGTCATCTGTTCTGCCTCCCGGTTTTCCCGGGCGGCAGGACTTCGACGTATTGGAAGGTGAGCTCGGTGTCGCCGATCCGGACAAGGCTAGAGCGTTGCTGCGGGATGCTGGATACGCGCCGGGTGAGTTCGAGCTGACCTTCGCATTCAGCAGAGACGAGGCGACCCCGCTGGAATTGTTGGCATCGAGCCTCGAGGCGGCTGGCTTTCAGGCGACGCCCTATGTCGTTCCTACTTCGGAGGATCGTGAGGAAGTCCAAGGGGATCCGGACGCTCCTGTCAATCTGCGGCGCGGTGGCTGGTGCTCGGACTGGCCGTCCGGCACCGAATTTGTCGGCTTGCTGTTCCAGTCCGACAGCCAGCAGAACTGGGCCCATTTCTCGGAGCCGGCGGTCGACGCCGAGATAGAGCGAATCCGCCGACTTCCGTTCGAGCAGCAGCCTGCGGCGTGGGGTCGGTTGGAGCAAACGATCATGACCCACTTCTACCCGGCCGTCATCAACCGTTATCAGCTGGTGCCTTTGCTGTACGGGTCGAAACTAGGCGGTGTTCACGCCGACAACATCTACGAAATGCCGACCTGGAAGGACCTCTATGTCGAACGGTGAGGTCTGGCGACGTCGATGCACCGACGAGGCGAACACATGTCCGCGTCAAGCCGCGTCGGTAGCGTGACGTGCCGTTCGACGCGTTCATCTCCTACAGCCACGCCGCCGACGACGCGTTGGCGCCGGCGGTGCAGCGCGGACTACAGACTTTGGCCCGACCGTGGAACCGGCGCCGTGCCCTCGAGATCTTTCGGGACCAGACCGGTCTGGCGGTCAGCCCCGGTCTCTGGTCCAGCATCTGCGCCGGCCTCGACGAATCACGGCACTTCGTACTCCTGGCCTCGCCGGAGGCTGCCGCCTCGACCTGGGTGAACCAGGAGATCGTGCGATGGGCGCGATCACACTCGATCGATCAGCTGCTGCCTGTGCTGACGGCTGGCGAGTGGGTTTGGGATGCCGGCCGTGGTGATTTCGACTGGGACAGATCCAACGCCGTCCCGCCGGCCCTCGGGGGAATGTTCGTCGAGGAACCCCTCTATCTCGATCTGCGCTGGGCCCGGACGGAAGCCGAACTGGATCTGCGGCACAGCAGGTTCCGGGAGGCGATCGCGCAACTCGCGGCGCCGATGCACGGAGTCAGCCCCGAGGACCTGGAAAGCAGTGACGTCGCCCGCTACCGTCGCGTCGTCCGGCTTCGCCGCACCGTGGTCGCGACCCTGTGCGTCCTGCTTGCCCTCGTCAGCGTGGCCGGCGTACTTGCGGTCAGGAATGCGCGGGAAGCACAACAACAGCAGCGCGAGGCGCGGGCACAACAGGTGCTGGCCGAACAACAGGCGCGGCGTGCCTTGTCGCTGCAATTGCTGGCCCAGGCGAAGGTCGTCCCCATTCAGCGCAAGACACTAGGGCTGTTGCTGACTGCCGAGGCCGCGCGGCTTGCGCCTACCGAAGCGTGGGGCCCGTTGGTTACCGCGCTCGCTGACACAGCTGGGTTGATCACGGTGTTCGACCTGCCCGCGAAAACAACAACGGGCTCACCGGCGTCAGCCGTCGACGTGGAGGCCAAGATTCTCGCTTCCGTGCCACGCAAGGCAAGCATCCAACCGGCCATTGAGCTCCGAAGCCTGGCCACCGGACGTCCGGTAGGCCCGACGGACCCCGTGACAGGTGAGGTCGGGCAACTGCGGGACAGTGACTTCTACGGGTTCGAGTTGGATCAGCTCATGTTCAGCCCGGACGGCGCACTTGCTGCGGTTTATCGCTGCGAGAGCAGTCTTTGTGCGACCGCCGGAGCACGGACCGGATCTAGCGCGACTTCCCGGGATTCCCTGGGAGGAATCCAAGTGGTGAATATCGAAACCGGGGATGGGAAACTGCTGCCCGATTCGGCGGGATCAGCGCATCTGACGTTCAGCCACGACGGGAATCTGCTCGCGGCAAGTGGTGCCGACGGAGCCGTTCGTGTTTGGGACCTCGCTACTGGTGCCATCACGACGAGGATCAAGTCACGGCTTGAGAGGAAACCGACGGCGTTGGCGTTCAGTGCCGATGACGCTATGCTCGCCCTCAGTGAGAGGAACAAGGGCCGTATCCTCGTGTGGCACTTGGAGGGCCGCAACCCTTCGCGACCGGTCGACATCTCCGTTCCCGGTCATTCGTATGCCCAGGAGATCGCCTTCGGCTCTGACTTCTTGGCCAGCCGAGACAACTCGGGACGGGTCCACCTTTGGAGTGCGGATTCCGGAACGTCAGTCGGCCGGCTCGCGTCCGGAAGCCGACCCGTCGTCAGCATGTGCTTCGCGGTAGACGGGACCTTGGCGACAGCCAGCAAGGACGGCTCGCTGCGGCTGTGGGACGTCAACCGGCACGAGCAGATGGGATCCGCAAGACAAGGCGGCGTGCGCGGTGGGGGCGGGCAGGTGATGTTCGATCGCCAGGGCGCATTGGTGTCGATCGGAACGGACGTCAGGTACTGGGACACCTCAGCCTGGGGGCAGGTCGGACGTGAGCTCTACCACCAACCCCCCGTCACGGCGCTGGCCGTCAGCCAGCAAGGCGTCGTTGCCTCCGGTGACGAGCACGGGGTCATCAGGCTTTGGGATCTGAACGCGGGATGGCCGCGGAGCCGGCCGCTTCGCAGCGGGCAAGGCGCAGTAACCGCACTCGCGTTCAGCTCCCGCGGCATGCTTGCCTCCGGCGGTGAGGACGGAGCCGTCCGTTTGTGGGACATAGCGGCCGGCCGAGAGGCTCGAACGCCGCTCGAGAACCACGACGGAACGGTGGCGAGTCTGGCGTTCGACCCGGATGGCGCCATGCTGGCCGCCGGCTACACCAAGGGCCAGCATCCGAGCTGGCACCGACGAAGACCGATTCTCGTCTGGCAGGTGGGCACGGGCTCAGTTCTGCAGCGGCTCGACGTCGGTCGTGCTGGAGGTGTGGGGTCGGTGGCGTTCGCCTCGAACGGAGTCTTTGCCTCGGCTGGCAGCGATTCGCTCGCCGTCTGGGATGTCACTACGTGGCAGTCATCACTGCTGGACAACAGCCGTAGCGGGCCGTACACCTCGGTCACCTTCACCCCCGACGGGCAGGAGTTGGCGGCCAGCGCGGAAGGGATTCGTGCACATCCTGACAAGACGGTGGCGTTGTGGAGTGCGCGCACTCATGACCCGCTCGGCACCCCGCTTGTCGCAGGGGCCAGTCATAGCAAATCCGCGTTCTTCCGGTCACTTGCGTTCGCTCCGGATGGCAACCTGTTGGCCGGGGCGGGCCCCGGCGGGGTGCAGTTATGGAACGTGCTCGACCGTCAGCCTCTGGGCGGGCGCCTAGGCACTGCCTCGGCCGTGTCGGTAGCCGTCAGCTTCGACGGCAGCCAGGTCGTCGCAGGTGACTCAGCCGGCAGCGTGCGTAGCTACCCGGCGACCGTCGAAGGGTGGCTGCGAGTCGTCTGCGCAGTGGTGAGCCGGAACCTGACAGCTCGGGAATGGGAGTCCTTCGTGGGCTCGGCAGCGTCGTACGAGAAGACCTGCCCGCAGTACCCGGGTGGATGACCACCACACCTCGTTTGGCGCAAGTACTGACGCTCTCAACGCCCCGCGGTCAGGAAGTCGCTGATCGCCTGGCGGTCCAGGTCCACGCGAGCGAGGTGAGGTGCCGCAACCCAGTCGAGATCCTCAAGCAGACGGTCCGCTTCTCTACCGCTCGCTACGACGACGCCAACAGTGCAGCCAAGCGCCAAGGCCACCCGGTATTCGGCTCCAGCGATCGTTCCGCCGTTGATGGCGAGCAGTTTCACGGTCGCAGGCCTCGTCCCGGACGCGATCAGATCCGCCCACGCCTGGAGGCTCTCTGCGATACTGAACTGAGTCTCGGCGGTTCGGACCAGGTGGTTATAGCGCGCGTCGGCGGTCTCGCTGTCGGGGACTTGTTCGGGCAGGTAACCGATCGCCGTGATCTGCTCGCCATAGCACTCACCCAGCGCACCCGCGAGACCTGCCACCCCGTCGTCCGTGCCGCCGGAGATGATCACGCCAGTGAAGTCCACAAAGCTCTCCATCAGAGTCCCGCGGTGATGCTCGAACCACGGGACGGCCGTCGCGTCAGTGCCTCCCGCCAGCATCAGCACCCGAGTGCGCTCATCGACTTCCGCCAGCGGCGTCGCGTCGCCAAGCCCGGCCAGCGAGTCCGCGGATGGAAACCAGGCAGCACGTGCGATACCCAGCAGCCTCCGTGCCCACATCGAGCCCGGAATCTTGCCGCCGAACGCTTCCAGCCGTTGCAAGGACGTCGCCGATGTCGCGAGCATATGGTCGGCAGTCGTCAACTGCACAGCCTTGGCATAGGCTGCGATCGCCTCGTAGGGTTCGCCCAAGAGAAGGTCAAACTTGCCCGCGTCGAAGAAGGCCCAGGGCAGATTGGCCCCAGCGTCAGCCTGCGAGCGGCAACGCTGGACCGCCTGAATTATCTGGCCGCGCATGCTCTCCACAATTGCCAGATCTTGGGCAGCAGTGATCTCGTACTCGAGAACGTTGCCCAAGGCGTACGGGTCCGCCGGATCCAGGTCGAGGCACTGGCGATACAAGGCATGGGCCCGAACGTCATCGATCCCCTTCCATGTGCCGGCCAGCGACGCCAACGCATCTGTATCGCGGTTTGGAGGTGCTCCGGCCATCTCGAGCAGTCGCTGTGCCTCGCGGTACTCGCGGGAACGCGGTCGCGAGCGGTGAAGTTGGCAGAGGGCCACCCCGAGATCGCGCAGCAGCGGACCGTGACCCGATGCCACGCACGGAGAAAGCAGGTCGACAGCCTCGCGCCACCTACCCATGGTCACCAAGAGCTTGGCTGTCGTCTCCATCACCGGAAGATCGGTGGCGCAGATTTCCGGTCCGCATGCGTAGAGCAGCTCAACGACGCGCCCGGTGAGCGCCTCAGCGCCGGCCCGGTCACCGATGCGGAGGGCCCGTTGACAGTCCGAGACGAGGTGCCGAGCACTGCGCAGGGCGAGCCCCCGCGTATGTGGGTCATTCTGACGCAGCTGAGCGCGATACTTGTAGGCCTCGGCCAGGTGGTATCCCATCAATCCTTCGCCACGGGACCTCTCGGGGTTGTCCTCCACCCATGCTGCGAAGCGTTCGTGGAAGGCCGCTCGATCGCTCTTGAGCGTCATCTCGGAGGTGACGTCTCGAAAGGACGCGTGTACGAAGCAGACATCGTTTGTATTCATGCCGTCGGACGTGACGGGCGCGAGCAGTCCGCTGCCGATGAGCCGCTGCAACGAGCTGGCGAGCGCAGCGGAATCCAGGTCCACGAGCATGGAACGAAGGGCCAGTCTGTCGAAGCTGAGACCGGCAACTGACGCTGCGCCCAGAACGAGGCGTTCGTCGTCTGTCAACCGGTCCACTCGAGCTGAAAGAATGGCTGAGATTGAGGCTGGCAGGTGAATGTCTCTCACCGGACGCGTGACAGTCCAGCCGTCCGCAGACCGCGCTAACACTCCGTCCTCCATCCAGGTGGCGAGTGTCTGTTCGAGAAATAGTGGGTTTCCCTCAGCGGCGTGGTGTATGAGTGCCCGCGTACCTTCGGTGAGCGACGAACTGTCCAACACCGCATCCATAAGCGTGTCGCTCTCCAGGGCCGACAAGGCCGGCAGCTTCACGATCTGCATGAGGCACGGCACGTCGTCGTAATGAGGCGAGTCCAGCAGCTCAGGACGCGCGGTCGCCAAGATCAGGGCCCCCGGTGGATGAGGGTAGTGTCGCAGCTGCTCAAACAGGTCGAGGAGTGTCGCTTCGGCCCAATGCAGGTCCTCGACAACGAGGACAAGCGGTCGCCGTCGAGCGATCGACATGAGGAGCCTCGCCGTCGCCCAAAACGACTCATCGAGGGGAAAACTAGCGGTGGTAAAGCCCAGGATCGAGGCGACCCGCTCCGCGATCGCCTCACGCTCATGTGCCGGGGCGTCTGCCGCCAGTGCCGTCAGCGCCGCTCGGTCCAATTGCCGTCCACCGTCCAAGGCGGACGTCAGGAGATCGGCGACCGGCCAGAAGCTTGTGGTCCCGTAGGGCTGACATGCCGCGCTGAGGACCAGAGCTACAGAACCAAGGCGCTCGACGACCTCTCTAACCAAACGGGACTTCCCGACCCCGGGCTCGGCAACGACGAGGACGGACTCGACGCGGCCTTCGTGTCTTGCATCGGCAAAGCGCGACTCGATCACGGCGAGCTCAGCCAGCCGTCCGATCAGCGGGCGAACGGAGGTGGAGCCGAAGCGGTTGTTGTGCCGCCTAAGGCTGACCAGCCGCCACGCGTCGATCATCTCAGCCTTGCCCTTCAGACTGAGGGCCCCGATCGAGCACGCGTCGACGTACCCCTTGACGAGGTGGAAGGTGTCGGGCCCCAGGACGATCCCATCGGCGGGAGCGGCTTGTTCCAGGCGGGCGGCGACGTTGACTGCATCGCCGGTAGCCAGGCGCTGACCACCCGAGGCATCACCCACCACGACGACCCCGGTGTTTACCCCCGTTCTCGTGCAGAGTGTTACGCCGTGTGTGCTGGACAGTTCCTTGTTGAGTATGGCGAGCGCGTCTCTCATCCCAACAGCAGCGCGCACCGCTCGAAGAGCGTCGTCCTCATGCATGCGAGGCAGCCCAAAGACCGCCATGACAGCATCGCCGATGAACTTCTCTACGACGCCGCCGTGCTCTTCGAGGACTGTCCTCATCACACGGAAGTAGTCATCCATGACTATCCGCAGCGACTCGGCGTCCAGCTCCTCGCCCAGAGACGTGGAGCCGACGAGATCACTGAAAACGATGGTGACTGACTTGCGAGCCTGCTGGGTGCGAGCTGGCGCGGGTCTCAGAGCGGCGCCGCACTCGGGGCAAAACTTCGCTCCGGTTGTCGTTTGCAATCCGCATTGACCGCAGCTCAGCACTGCATGAGCATAGCTTCGGTGCAGGCGCGCCCGCGTTCTTGACGGTCGCGGAGGGATGACTCGTCGCAGAGCGTCGTGGATGTCCTGCCACGGCGGGATGTCGGTGACATCCCGTGGTCATGCCAGTACGTGGGTGTGTTCAACGCCTTGTAGCCGGAGGTTCAAAGCAGTAAGGCGGTCAATGCATAGGCGCAAGAGACTGATCGCCGCTGCCGCGTTGGCCGACAGAGTTCGGCGCACTGCCTTTTCGTGGTAGGGCCGCACCCTCATCGACACACGCTAGCGGCCAAGTGCCCCTTGAAGCCAGCACTTCGCCTGCTACGCCGAGCACCTAAACCTCGCTCCGTGGACGGAGCTGATTGCTGGTCGGGGTTGAGCGGCTTGAGCGTTGCGCCTCCCTGAGTGTCAGAACGTGGGCCGCGCTCGGTCAAGCCGTGTCCGGGTTCAGCGCTTACCTACATCCCCTCATCGAGATCGGGGGCATTCCCGGTTGCGAGTCCATCACCGGGACGTGCGCGGGCTACGGCGGCTCCGGAGCGTGTCCGCTCCAGCTACCCGCGCGCCGTGGGGGATGCACCATCAAGGACGGTCGCGCGCCGGAGATCGGCCTGCACCAACCGGTCGACATTGTCGGTGCGCTGCTCGATGCTGCCGAGCCCAACAGGTAGGGCGCGTACGGCTGGATCGGACATGCTGTTGAGCAGTTGACCGGACCCCGTTGAGTGGTCCACCCGTTATGCGGGTTTGGGTTTGTTGGTCTGGCATCGGCTGGCGTAGTCGTCGGGGGTGAGCATGCCGAGGGCGGAGTGGGGCCTGTAGTGGTTGTACTCGTCGCGCCAGTCCGCGACAAGCACCTGGGCGTGCAGCAAGGTGTCGAACTCCTCCAGGGTCAACAGTTCGTCGCGCATCCGGGAGCCGTAGGACTCCA
>JBBRYB010000041.1:0-25963 GCA_038238115.1 Propionibacteriales bacterium
CCACGGGCCCGGCTCTGGCGTTCAATGTCAGCATGACGTCTGCTGACATTGACGCGAGAGAGGCCGAGACGGGCATGATCGCGAAGATCAGCGAACGCTGGCGAAGGTCGACGGAAGCCGGATCGGGCGACCTCTTGGCCATTGACCCAGAGGTCAAATCGCCGCGGTTGCCACACTTCACCCGGAGTAGGCCCAAGAGCTCGTCGCAACGCAGCTACTACACGGCGGTAAGCGCGCAGCTGTGGCAGCAAGCGCCAACAGCCCCGACTCGCCTGCCGACTGCTGCTCCACCATGAAGTGAGGACGTTTTCTGCGAGAGCGGGTCAACTTCGCAAATCCTTTGCGGTGCAGATGCGGGTGCAGGTGGAGCGGTGCCTGCGGTCAGGCGTCCGCTGGCTCAGTTGCTCGCGATGCGGGTTACGAGGCGTCCGCGGAGCTGGTGTAGTTGGGGCATGAGGCCGTAGATGACGATCGGCACCGCGATGGTGGCGAGCACGAAGGTGCGTAGCACCGGGGAGAGCGTGCCGAGCCAGTCGCCGAGGGCAAGGTTGAGCACGGTGAGGGTTGGGAAGACGGCCAACCAGATCATCAGGGCCAATTGGTGCTTGGTGGGCGGTCCGGCCGCGGCTGGCGCCGAGGTCGTGGTGGGGTTGGGGGTGGTCATGTTGACTCCTTCAATTTGACGTTCGGGGTTGAAGAGGACGGAAAGCCGTGGTCGAGGTCGCGGACGGCCTTGCGTACGTCGTCGTCGACGAGGTCGGCGTTCAGCGCGATGGCGGCCGCGGAGCCGGCTCCGGCGGCGGTGATGACCTGGGCGCGGGGGTCGACGATGTTGCCTGCTGCCCAGGCGCCGGGGACGCTGGTACGTCCGGTGTTGTCGACGCTGACCCAGCCGTCAGCGTCGACGTGGCAGCCGAGGCCGACGAGGAGAGAGCTGTTCGGGACGAAGCGGGGTGGCACGAACAGAGCGTCGCAAGGCACGACACAGCCGTTGTTCATCTGCACGCCGCGCAGATGGTCGGAGTCGTCGATGACCAATTGTTTGATGATGCCCTCGACGACGCCGATGGCGCGCGCGAGCAACTGGGTCCGCTCAACTGCCGTGAGGGTGCCGGGTGGGGTGAAGTAGACGAGGTCGTGGGTCCACTGGCGGACGATCTGTGCGTACCGGACTGCGCCCGGGGTCCCGCCGATGACGCCGAGCTGTTGGTCGCGGACCTCGTGGCCGTGGCAGTAGGGGCAGTGCAGGACATCGCGTGCCCACCGATCGCGGAGCCCCGGGATGTCCGGTAGCTCGTCGCGCAGACCGGTCGTAGCCAAGAGTCGACGTGTCGAGATCCGCCGCCCGTCGTCGAGGAGGGCCCAGAACCCGTCCCGGCCGTCGCGCACCAGGTCGGTGACGGTGCCGGCGACGATGTCGCCGCCGTATCCCTTGACCTCGTTCCTGCCTGTGACGAGCAGCTCATCGGGGGGCATCCCGTCGCGTGAGAGATAGCCATGCATGTGGGTGGCCGGGGCGTTGCGCGGCTCTCCGGCGTCCACCACGAGGACCTTGCGGCGGGCACGGGAGAGAACGAGGGCTGCGGAGAGGCCGGCGGCGCCTCCGCCGATGACCACGACGTCGTAGCTGTTCATGCCGCAAGGCTGCCTCCGAGGGAGCCGATCACCTACGAATGTTGCTGTTTCTGGGAATCCGGAGTCAGATGAGCCTCGTGGAGGACACATCAGCGGCGATCGCCGGGGCGCTGGCCCGGATCGGGCCTCGGCTCAGGCGTGTCCGCACGCAACGCCGGATGACACTTACCGGCGTCGCTGACACCACCGGAATCTCGAAGAGCACGCTGTCGCGGCTGGAGAACGGGCAGCGGCGGGCCACACTGGAACTTCTCCTTGCGTTGTCGCAGGCCTATCGGGTTCCGCTGGATGATCTCGTTTCCGCCCCCGAGGTTGGAGACCCCCGTATCAGGCTCAAACCGGGCCTCGTCAATGGCAGGACCATCATTCCGCTGACCCAGCACCCCGACGGCACGCAGGCCTGGAAGATCGTCATCCCGACCAGCAAGGTCACCCCAGAGCCCCGGGCTCACGACGGCTTCGAATGGATCTACGTCCTCTCAGGCCGGATGCGGCTGGTTCTCGGTGACCGGGACTGGGTGCTCGGGCCAGGCGAGGTCGCCACGTTCGATACCCAGGTGCCGCATTGGTTCGGCAGCACTGGCAAGGAGCCCGCGGAGATCCTCAGCATCTTCGGACGACCAGGCGAACGAATGAACGTGCCGACGGGATCGCCCCAGACTTGAGGAGGTGCGGCCCTCGCCGGCGCCCTCAGCGCTGCGCGTCTGCGCTGTGTGGCTCGATCTGGACCACGTCGAGGGGGTTGAGCACCTCAGGTCGTGCGGCTCACCCCATTCTCGCCAGGTCCTCGCGGCAGCAGACTCGTTTGAGGAGGTGTGCCGAAGATGACTGTCGTGCGGGTGCTGCTGGTCGATGACCAGGCACCGTTTCTGCGGGCCATGAGCGCGGTGGTTGAGGAAACCGCTGGGTTTGAGGTCGTCGGCGAGGCATTCTCCGGAGAAGCGTCCATCCTCGCCTCGGCTGAACTGATGCCAGACTTCGTGCTGATGGATGTGAACCTCCCAGGCATCGACGGGTTGGAGGCCACCAGGCGGCTGCGGGGGCACCGGTTTCCGCCGGTGGTGTTGTTGCTCTCGACGTACGACGAGGATGCGGGCGCGCACTTCGTCGCCGAGTGCGGGGCTGCCGCCTACGTGACCAAGTCGGCGTTCGGGCCGGATCGGCTTCGGGAAGTATGGGCAGCCGCGTCCCCGTGAACCGCGCTCCCGGCGGCATCGCGTGGCGCTTCACGACACTGCCGGTAGTAGTGCTGCCGGTGCCCGAACCTCGACGAGGGTGCAGCCGCCTCGGCCGGTGGCCGACACTGAGCCGCCCGTCGCCTCGATACGGTCACGCATGTGGCTCAGGGAGAGGCCGCCGGCCTCGGCGCCACTCACGCTCAGGTGTAGTTGGTCACCGTGCACTGCCAAGGTCACGGCGACGGTGTGATCCAAGGCGTGAGTCGCCTCGGCGACACAGAAGTAGGCTGCCGCCTCGACCCGAGGGTCGAATCGCACGCCCCTCGCGGAGTCCCCGACCGTCAGACACCCGGTGAGGCCGGGTCGAGCGAGCAGTGAGCCGAGTGCCGCGTGGAGTCCCGAGCGGGCGAGTTGGGCCGGGAACACCCCACGTGTGATCTCGCGGAGCGACTGCATCGCGGTGTCCATGGATGCGAGCAGCGGTGCGAGCTGCGCGGTGTGTAGTGCAGTGAGGCCCTGAGGATCGTACTGCGACAGCTGGCGGAGCCGGTCTGGTAGTGGCGCGAGATGTGGGATCACCTGTCGGGCGATCGCACGTTCGACTCGGCTGCGTTCGGCGTCGCCGGCGCTGATCAATCGGGCACGGGACTGGTCGAGCTCGTGAGTGTGAAGGCTGAGCTGCTCCACCTGGGTGGAGAGCTCGGCGGTGAGCCGGGCGTTGCGGAACGCCACCCCCGCCTGGTCTGCGAGGTCAGCGAGCAACTGTTGGTCCCGGTGGCGAAGCAGGTGTCCGGCGGCCATCTCGACGGTGATGCTGCCCAAACGTTCCCCGTGGTCGACGACTGGAATCGCGACCCGCGAGGCGACCGCCTCGTCAGAACGAACCGCCGGCCACGCGGCCTCCCGGTCAACACCGCCTTGCACGTGGAGGGAAACCACGGCGCGGCGAGCGTTCACCGCCTGCGCGGCAGTCTCGGCCACCGCGGGCAGCAGCGTGTCCGGGTCGGGCTTGTCTCCGAGCCGTCGGCTGAAGTCGGCCAGTGCCTCGTACGGCGCGGCAGCTGCGCCGAACGCCAACCGGTCGGCCAACCGCACCACGCGTCCTCGAAGTGGCTGAAAAGCCATCGCCACCAGAGCCGTGGCGATCAGCGACGGCCAGAAGCCGCCGGCTCCCCGACCCACCGCGGAACCGACCACCACGACCACGACCACATAGCCGATCGCGGCAAGTCCGGTTGCCAGGGCGACCATCAGCGCACGGTTGATGATTAGGTCGATCTGCAGCAGGCGGTGGCGTAGCACTGCGACCGCCACGCAGAGCGGGACGGCGAGCTGCGCGAGGCGTAACGGCAACCCCGCCACCCAGGTTCCCTCCTCGCCTTGGACGCGCGGGAGCGCCAAGATGACCACGACGCCGATCGCCAGGAACACCGCCGATGACGTGATCCACAGCAGTTGACGCCGCTCATCGTCCCGGGCCCGTCGCAGCCGCAGGACCAGGGAGACGGCTGAGGCGATCAGGCCAGCGGCGACGAGGAGGTATCCCATCGTGAGGAGCACCGTGGACAGGGAGAATCCGTCGTACTGCTCCGCATAGACAAAGTCCTCCGGCCGAGTCGTCAGGTTCCCGAGCGTGCGTAGGCCGAGACCGGCGAGGGTGGCCCACACCGCATAGCGCCAACGGGGTGAGGCCAGATGGCCATTGGGGGAGATGAGGAAGACCATGACCAGGGCGGTGAAGGCCGGCCAGCCGAGCAGCGGCGATGCCCAGGCGATCACGTGGGCCCAGTACATGGACCCGGGGCCGTGTCCTTCGAATACCCACAGGGTGTAAGCGTCGGCAGCCAGGGTCACCGAGAGCAGGCTCGCGACACACAGCAGCCAGCCCAGCATGTGGCTCGGGTGACGCGAGACGATGAGAGCTCCCATCACTGCGCATCCCAGACCGGCCAGTGGCGCCAGCGGCCACCCATGGGAAGCCCACGTCCACTCGCTCAGCAGGGAGACGTGAGCGGCTGTGAACCAGGTGTCCAGGACGGCTGCGACCAGCGCCACACCGACGACGCACCAGGCGACTCTCGTACGCACCTCAGACCGCCTGGCAGGAGAGCGGCAAGGTCCCGCGATCGCCCACGGCCTCGTCGGGCCGCGGCACCACGGCAGACACCGTGGTGCCGCTGCGCTTGGAGGAGATGACCGTCACTGTTCCGCCGATCGCGTCGAGACGGTCGCGCATGTTGGCCAACCCCGCCCCCGATGCCGCATCGACCTGGGAGTGGTCGAAGCCGATCCCGTCGTCGGACACCGTGAGCTGCCATTCGTAGGAATTCTGCTCGATGCGCACCGACACGGTGGTGGCCTCGGAGTGCTTGGCGGCGTTCTGGACCGCCTCCATGCAGCAGAAGTAGAGAGCCGCCTCGACCGGTGCGGCAAGTCTTCCCAGTCCGTGGGTGTCGACGCTGACCGGCAATGCACTTCCCGCGACAGCGGAGCGCAGTGCCGCCCCGAGGCCTTCTTCGGCGAGTTGCCTCGGGTAGATCCCGCGGGAAAGGGTCGAGAGTGTCTCGATCGCGACCGATGCCGCGACCGCCTGCTCGGAGAGCACCACGGCGGCGCGATGTGGCGAGCGACCGGCAATGGTGTGCGCGAGTCGGAGATTGACAGTCAAGGCCACCAGGTGTTGCTGGGCGCCGTCATGAAGGTCGCGTTCGAGGCGGCTTCGTTCGGTGTCTTGGGTCTCGATGAGCCGCTCTCGAGAGGCTTTGATCTGCTCGGAGCGGACCAGTAACTCCGCGCGACGGTCGTCGAGTTCGGCGCGCAGCGCGACCCACTTCAGCACCAGGCCGGCCTGGGCAGCAAGCCCGGCGAAGAGTCTCTCCTCGACGAGGGTGAGGGCGAGCCCGGGGCGTTCCTGGAGCCGGAGCACCCCCAACAGTTGGCTGCCGTGGCGAACCGGCAGCGCGCGCAAGCCCTGGTCGGTCTCGACGCTGTCCTCATGTCGCAGGAACGGGGGAGTCTGATCGGCGTCGACGTCAGTCGGCCAGGTGGCGGCCAGGGTAAGGCGACCGGAGACGTTCAACCACACCTGCGCCCACGTCGCCCCTACCCCCTGTGCGAGCAACATCGCCATCCGGCCCGGCAGCTCGTCGGTCGCGTACGCACGGGTGACGCCGTCCGAGAAGTGGCTCAGCACATCGTACGGCGTGGCAGCGGTCAAGTCCCACCTGGTGGTGGCCCGTTCGAGAACGGCCTGCACGCGCGCGAAGAACAACGCCACGACGGTGGTCGCCAGAACCGACAGCACCACGTTGGGGGAGTCGGTCTGCCCGACCAGTGCCCCGCCACCGAGCACGATGACCCCGTAGACCGTCACCACGAACCCCGTCAGGCCGAGGAGGACGAGCACCTTGCTCCCGCGGCCACGACCACGCCGCAGCGGTCGGAACACGCGGGGCGGCCTCATAGTGCAGTGTGCGCCCCTTTTCGCTGGAGCGGGGAGGGGTTCTGCCGTACCCATGCGGTGGGGCTGGCCGTACCAAGCCGGCTGACACCCTGCGTCAGCGGCTGGTGCCGCTGGCTTCGAGGTAGGTCAGCACCGCCATCACACGTCTGCTGACCTCGTGCTCGTCGACCAGCCCGAGCTTTTGGAAGACCGACCCGATGTGCTTCTCCACCGCCCGGTCGCTGAGGAAGAGTCGCTTCGCGATGGTCGCGTTGTTGCGCCCCGCAGCCATCTCGTGGAGGACCGCTCGTTCCCGTTCGGTCAGCCCCAGGAGCGGGCCGTCGGTTCTCCGACGGGCGAGCAGGGCTTCCACGACCAGCGGGTCGAGCACGGACCCTCCGCGCGCCACTTCGTGCAGCGCGCGAGCGAGCTCGTCGAGGTCGCCGACCCTTTCCTTGAGCAGGTAGCCGACACCCGCGGCTCCCTCGGCGAGCAACGAGAAGGCGTAGTCCTCCTCGACGTACTGGGAGAGCACTACCACCCCCACGCCCGGGTGCTCGGCGCGGATGCGCTTGGCGGCTTCGATCCCCTCGTTGGTGTGCGTGGGGGGCATCCGGATGTCGGTGAGGACAACATCGGGCAGGTTGTCTGCCACCGACCGCATCAAGGAGTCCAGGTCGGTCGCGGTGTCGACGACCTCAATGCCCTCACCCTCCGCCAGCAACGCGGACACACCCTCCCGAGCGAGGTAGTTGTCGTCGGCGAAGACGACGCGCAGCGTCATGCACTCGACTGTAGGACCACTCTTCACGCACGGGCGCTGCTGAGCCTGTGACTCGTCGGGACGGGTGAGCTGACTAGTCCGGGTGAGGTGGGGCCAGCACGCACCTGCGGTGCGGCCCAACCCCGTGGTTGTGCTGCTCACCCCATCGTGGTGGACCTCGCAGATTCGTACAGTCGAACTGCACTCACAGACCTGCCCGACCGGGGACGTCTGGACGGTCGAGATGAGGAGTCCGACATGTTGGTACCTCTGGCTGACTGGTGCTATCGACGGCGCCGCCTGGTCATTGTCTTGTGGATCGCTGCGCTGGCGGCCGGCTTCGCGCTCGCCAGCTCCTTCGGCGGAGAGACCCGGCAGGACTACCTGCAACCGGACTCCGAGTCGCAGGCCGCCGCGGAGACATTGCAGGCCACGTTCCCGCAGCAGGCCGGCGACATGGTGCAGGTCGTGCTCCACTCCGAAGGCGGCTTCGCCTCCGCCGAGGTCCGCGAGCGCACGGCTGACGTCCTCGCGCAGGTCGCTGCCGACCCCCACGTCACGGGGATCAACAGTCCCTTCAGCGGTGCCGGCGCCAGCCAGGTCTCGCCGGACGGCACGACCGCGTACGCCGTCGTCTCTCTCGACCAGACGGTGGACCAGTACACCCCCGCAGAAGCCAAGGCGCTCATCGAGCCGGTCCTCGCCGCCGGCGACGACACCGTGCAGGTGGAGGTCGGTGGCCCTGTCGCCGCGCTGTCCCAGACAGCCCCCGCTGGCGGGGAAGGCATCGGCCTGATCGCCGCAGCCCTGATCCTGCTCTTCACCTTTGGCTCCGCCGTGGCGATGGGGCTTCCCCTGCTCACCGCCGTGTTCGGTCTCGGCATGTCGATCGCGCTCGGAGAGCTGCTGCTTCGGGTCGTCGACGTCCCGGACTGGGCGACCCCAACCGCCGCCATGGTCGGCCTCGGAGTCGGCATCGACTACGCGCTGCTGATCGTCACTCGCTACCGCACCGGCCTCGCCGAAGGCCGTGATCCGCGGCAGGCGACCCTCACCGCGATCTCGACGGCCGGCCGTGCGGTCGTCTTCGCCGGCCTCACCGTCGTGGTCGCCATGCTGGGCATCCTGCTGGTCGGTCAACCCGCCCTGGCCGGCTTCGCCTTCACCGCGTCGCTCTTCGTCCTCGTCACCATGACCGCCTCCCTGACGCTGCTGCCGGCCATGCTCGGCCTCGCCGGAAGAAACATCGAACGCCTGCACGTGCCCTTCGCCAACTTGACCCAACCTGCCTACGACACGACCCGCTGGTACCGCTGGAGCCGGTTCATCCAGCGCCGGCCCTGGTTCGCCGCGATCGGTGGGCTCGCAGTTCTGTTGGCGCTGGCAGCACCCCTGCTCGGCATGCGCCTGGGCTCTCCCGACGCGCAGAACGACCCACGGTCGTTCACGACCCACCAGGCCTATGACCTGCTCGCCGACGGCTTCGGCCCCGGCTTCTCGGCCCCGATGGTGCTGGTCGTCCAGGGTGAATCCGGTGCCGAGCTGCTCACCGCGAGCGACGCAGTGGGCAGGGAGCTCGCCGACGTGCCCGGCGTGGCCCGGGTCTCCCCGGCCGTCATCAACGACGCCGGCGACACCGCCGTACTGACACTGGTGCCCACCACGTCCCCCCAGGACGCGGCCACCGAGAACCTGGTCGACACGCTGCGAGACACGACCGTCCCCGCAGCCAGCTCGGGCACCGACCTCACCGTCTCCGTCGGTGGGATCGTGGCCGCGAACCTCGACGTCAACCGCGGAGTCGCCGACCGACTGCCGCTCTTCTTCGGGGGCGTGCTGCTCGTCTCGTTCCTGCTGCTGATGATGGTGTTCCGCTCGGTGGTCGTGCCCCTCAAGGCCGTGATCATGAACCTGCTGGCCAGCGCGGCCGCGTTCGGCGTCCTCGCGCTCGCGGTCAACGGTGGGCCGCTGGGCGACCTGGTCGGCATCCCCGAGGCGACACCGGTCCCGATCCTGCTCCCCGTCGGAATCTTCGCGATCCTCTTCGGTCTCTCCATGGACTACGAGGTGTTCCTCCTGTCCCGGATCAAGGAGGAGTACGACCGGACCGGGGACAACTCGCTCGCCGTCGCCGACGGCCTCGCCAAGTCCGCCCGGGTGATCACGGCCGGCGCCGCCGTCATGGCCACCGTGTTCCTCTCCTTCGTACTAGGTGAGGCCGTCTTCACGAAGATGTTCGGGCTCGGACTGGCCGCCGCAATCCTCATCGACGCCACCCTGGTCCGAATGGTGCTGGTGCCCGCAACCATGGAGCTGCTCGGCGACCGCAACTGGTGGCTGCCGGCATGGCTCGACCGGTTGCTGCCCACCATCCAGGTCGACGGCCTCGAGGTGCCCGACGACGAGACCGCCTCGGCTCAGCCGGTCGTCCCCGAGGCTCCGGTGCCCGTGGCCAGTGGAGCCTCCTCATGATCACCGTCGAAGGAGTCACCCGGACCTACGGGAAGTTCACCGCGGTCGACGATGTGAGCTTCACCGCCCAGCCAGGTCGCGTCACCGGATTCCTGGGACCCAACGGAGCCGGCAAGTCAACCACGATGCGGATCATGGTCGGCCTCACCCGAGCAACCTCTGGCACCGCCACCATCTCGGGCCGCCACTACGTCGACCTGCCCAACCCGGGACTCGACGTCGGTGTTCTCCTTGACGCTTCCGCCCAGCACGCCGGTCGCACCGGCCGCGAGATCCTCACCATCGCCCAGCAGTACATGGGCCTGCCCCGAAAGCGCGTGGAAGCGATGCTGGAGGTCGTCAGCCTCACACCCGCCGAGGCCTCCCGAAGGGTCGGCAACTACTCACTGGGAATGCGACAGAGGCTGGGCATCGCCACCGCCCTGATGGGTGACCCCGAAGTGCTGATCCTCGACGAGCCCGCCAACGGCCTGGACCCGGCCGGCATCCGCTGGATGCGCGACCTGCTCCGCGGTTACGCCGACCGCGGCGGCACCGTGCTGCTGTCCTCCCACCTGCTCCACGAGATCGAGGTCATTGCCGATGACATCGTGATGATCGGAAACGGCAAGATCGTCTCTCAAGGCTCCAAGACCGAGCTCCTGCACGCTGCCGGCACCGTCGTACGCGCAGCAGACCCCGACATCCTCCAGCGCGCGCTCGCTGAGCTCGGAATCTCCACGAGCCCGACCGAGGACGGTGCCCTACGCACCGATGCGGACCCGACCCTGGTCGGCAAGGTGGCGCTGGAGGCCGGCGTCGCCCTCACCGAGCTGAAGGCCGCCGACGCCGGGCTCGAGGACATGTTCCTCGAGCTCACCGCCACCTCGCAGCGAGAAGGAGCAGCGACATGACCGCCATCGCATCAGAGAACGCCCACCGGCTGGCCCCGGTGCGCTACCCGGTGCCCCTGACGCGGGTGACGCAGGTCGAGCTCCGCAAGATGTTCAACACCCGCTCCGGGTTCTGGCTGATCGCCAGCATCGCCATCTCGGCTGTGCTGGCCACCGGTGGTGTGATCTTGTGGGCGCCGGACGGCCAGCTCACCTACTCCACCTTCGCAACCGCCATCCGGTTCCCCGTGGTGGTCATCTTGCCGCTGATCGCCATCCTCGCGGTCACCAGCGAATGGAGCCAACGCACCGGACTCACGACGTTCACGCTGATCCCGCACCGCAGCCGAGTCATCACCGCCAAGGCGATCTCATCTGTCGCCATCGCCATCGCCGCGATGGCGCTGACCTTCGCGGTGGGGGCGCTCGGCAACCTGCTGAGCGCCGCTGTAACGGGCACCGCCTTGGTGTGGGACGTGACGCTGACCCAATGCCTGTACTACGTGCTTGGCATGGTCCTGAGCCTGCTCATCGGGTTCATGCTCGGTGTGCTCATCCGGTCGTCGACCGGGGCGATCGTCGCCTACTTCATCATGACGTTCGTGCTGCCCACGATCTTCGGACTGCTGGCCGACAGCCAGCAGTGGTTCCACGACCTACAGCCCTGGATCGACATCCAGTTCGCCCAGAGCGGACTGTTCGTCTTCGACCAGGCCCTGACCGGTGAGCAGTGGGCCAACATCGCCGTCACCGGCGCCACCTGGCTGCTCATCCCCATGGCGGTCGGGCTCGGGTTCGTGACAAGAGCCGAGGTCAAGTAGCCGCCACTCTCCGCTCGGTGGTACACGAGCACCCCCATCAGCTCCACAGAAGGAAGCCACCATGACCAACACCCACACACCCACGAACACGACCATGCGCGCAATCGTCCAGGACAGGTACGGGTCGGCCGATGTCCTCCAGCTCGCCCGGGTCGACCGACCTCAGATCGGTGAGGACGAGGTACTCGTCCAGGTTCGCGCGGCCGGTCTCGACCGGGGGACCTGGCACATGATGGCCGGACAGCCATACCTCCTCCGTGTCCTCGGTTTCGGATTCCGCGCCCCGAAGAACCGGGTGCCCGGCCTCGATGTCGCAGGCACCGTCGTTGCGGTCGGATCGGCGGTCACCCGGTTCTCGGCCGGCGACGAGGTGTTCGGAATCTCCCGAGGTTCCTTCGCCGAGTACGCCGCCGTGCGCGAACGCAAGCTGGCCCGCAAGCCGGCGAACCTCACGTTCGACCAGGCCGCCGCCGTCCCGATCTCCGCTGGCACGGCGCTGCAGGCCCTGACCGATGCCGGCAGAGTCAGGCGTGGACAGCGGGTGCTCATCATCGGCGCGTCCGGTGGCGTCGGAAGCTACGCGGTGCAACTGGCCAAGGCCTTCGAGGCTGATGTCACGGGTGTGTGCAGCACCGCGAAGCTCGACATGGTGAGGTCTCTCGGTGCCGACCATGTCGTCGACTACACCTCTCAGGACTTCGCTGACGGCATCCACAAGTACGACCTCGTCCTCGACATTGCAGGCAACTCGTCGCTCTCCCGCCTGCGGAGCGCGCTCGCGCCGACCGGGACGCTCGTCATTGTTGGCGGGGAGGAAGGGGGCAGGTGGACCGGCGGATTCGGTCGGTCGTTGCGAGCTCCGCTGCTCTCGCTGTTCGTGCGGCAGCGGCTGACCATGTTGGCCAGCAAGGAACGCGCCAGCGACCAGGAGCACCTCACCGCGCTGATCGAGGCCGGCAAGGTGACACCGAGCATCGACAGCACCTACCCACTGGACGGTGTCCCGAAGGCGATGCGCCACCTCGAAGCTGGAGACGTACGAGGGAAGCTCGTCATCACGATCTGAATCTCAGATGCATGGCCACGGGTCGTCGGCCGCGGCAGGTGAGCGAGAACAAGTCGGCAAACAACTACCCCGAGGAGGGGCCATGACCCGGATACCAAGCGGGCCGATGGCCGGCCGGACGGTGCTCATCACCGGCGGCACCAGCGGGATCGGAAGAGCGACCGCCCTGGGCCTGGCCAGGATGGGTGCTCGCGTCGCGATCACCGGCAGAGACCGCACTCGCGCCGAAGACGCGGCCCGTGAGATCCGCGCTGCCGGGGGCGGGCGAGTGGACGTGTTCGTCGCTGACCTCTCCTCCCAGTCACAGGTCCGGCGGGTCGCCGGCGAAGCACTCGAGCGGCTCGACCAGGTTGAGGTACTGGTCAACAACGTGGGGGGCTACTGGAACACCCGGCACGTCACCGCAGACGGACTGGAGCACACCTTCGCCCTCAACCATCTCGCCTCGTTCCTCCTCACCAACCTCCTTCTGGATCGGCTCAAGCAGGGTCCGGCACGGGTGGTCAACGTCGCGTCCCACGCGCAAGCCCAAGGGAGGATCGACTTCGACGACCTGCAGGGCGAACGGTGCTATTCCGGCGCACGGGCCTACAGCCAGTCCAAGCTCGCCAACGTCATGTTCGCCTACGAGCTGGCACGACGACTGGCGGGCACCTCGGTCACCGCCAACGCGATCCACCCTGGGATGGTGAGTACGGGCTTCGGGGCTGAGGACCCGGCCGGAATCCAGCGACTCGTGGTCCCGTTCCTGCGGCCCTTCCTGAAGTCCCCCGCGAAAGGGGCTGATACCTCAATCTACGTGGCCGCAGCCCCAGCCCTGGAAGGGGTGACCGGCCGGTACTTCACCAACAGCCAGGTCAAGCGCTCGTCGAAGCAAAGCTACGACGAGACCACCTCAGTGCGGCTGTGGCAGGTCAGCGCCGGCATGGTGGCGCTGTAGCTCCGGAGGCTCACATTGTTAGCAATCGAAGGAGAAGCAAATGAAGACGATCCACGTCGTTACCGACATCGCAGCCCCGGTCGAGGTCGTCTGGGCACAGCTGTCGGCGGTCTCGGAGTACGCCGAGTGGAATCCGTTCATCACGATGTTCGTGGCGAATTGGTCGTGGGCGACCAGCTGGAGATTCGGATCGCCCCGCCGGGTGGTCGCGTCATGACCTTCCGTCCCACGGTCACCGAGGTGGAGGTGGGCGAGCGTCTGGCATGGCTGGGCCGCCTGGGCTTTCCCGGCGTCTTCGATGGTCGGCACTCGTTCCACCTGGAGGCCCTCGGAGACGGCCGGACCCGGCTGACCCAGGCCGAGGAGTTCAGCGGATTCCTCGTGCCTCTGATGGGGACAGTGCTCGAGCGGACACGTGAGGGATTCGGAGCGATGAACGAGGCGCTGCGCGTGCGTGCTGAGAAGGCCGCCGCGACCGAGGGCGTGAATTGAGCCCAGTCCGCGCCCCGGCGCCGGGCGGCCCAGATCATCGGGCGACGGAGAGTCGACCGGAAGGTGAGCGCTCCGGTCAGGTCGCCGGCCCGGTGGCCGTCCTTGGCCGAGACCGTGGTGCGGACTGCCTTGCCGCGGCGCGCCCCGTTCATGCCTAGGTCCCGCATCAGGCGGTCTACGGTGCAAAAGGCAACCTCGAGTCCATGGCGGCGCAGGTGGTGGGTCATCTTGCGGCGGCCGTGGAGCGCTTCGGGGGTGCCCTTGGTGGCCAGCAGCGCGTCGGCCACGACCGCGTCGGTCAGCGTTCGCGCCGCGATCGGGCGAGAGGCCTGCTTCCAGGTCCGGTCGGTCCGCGCGGCGACCTGACAGCCCTGTGAAGACAGGACCCGACAGGTCGACTCGACCGCGTGACCGGCGCTGCGCATGTCGTCGATGAACGCCATGATCAGCGGTTGCGGGGGTCGAGTTCCCCGGCGAAGAAAACCGTTGCCGACTTGAGGATCTCGTTGTCCTCCCGCAGCCCCTTCACCTCGGCCTTGAGCCGCTTGATCTCGGCCTGGTCCTCGCTAGTTGCACCGGGTCGGGCGCCGGCGTTGACGTCGGCCTGCACAGCCACCGCCGGGCCGTCTCCCGGCCGATCCCGAGCTTGGTGGCCACCGACTCAGCCAGCGCGGTGTCGGAGGCATAGTCCTGGCGATGCTCGGCGAACATCCGCAGCGCCCGCTCCCTGACCGCGGGATCGATCTTTTTCGGCATGTGCTCATCCTCCTGGACTCAGAAAGATACGGCATCAAACCCGTGACGCTTCAGCGCTTACCGGCGGGCCGGTGAGGATCGGCGACGGCCGGAAACCTTTCGCGAGCAGCCAAACACTTAGCGAGAATTCCCAGATGACCTCGAGCACTGTAAGCGCGGAGAGAGGTCCGGAGGGGTTGTCCCACGCTCCCAACAGCGCCCCGATACCTCCTAGAAGGGCCAAGGGACCACCGATCACGCCGAACATCACCAGCGGCCGTGGAAGGAGTCTGGATCGCCACATCATGTAGCCGAGAAGAATCCCATTGCCGAGCCCGGCGCAAAACTGCGGGCCGAGAAGGGCAGTTTGGTCATGCAGGGCGAGCAGCGAGCGGGCAACATCGACAGGAGCCCCATCGGTGCTTCCGGCTGCGGCGAGGTCCTGGCGCAGGGCCACGACCGACATCAGGCTCAGGACTCCCACCAGAATAAGGATCGACTCGACCGTGCGCGCGGCGATGTACCCGACGGCGATGCTTTCGTTGACTCGCTTGACGATCGGGAAAATGACTACGGCGGTGGCTATGCCGGAAATCGCCAACAGGATCTCAAGCAGGGCTCCAATGGCGACGCGGGTGTCGTCGCCGCTGCCGACAACGTAGTTGGCGTGGTTCAGGAGAGGGTCGTAGAACAAGAAGGCCGGGATTGAGAACACGAATGTGCCGAGGAACCAGGCACCCATGATCCGCGCGGTTCGCTGTTCTGCCCTGGTGGGCGCGCATGGAGCCTTATCAGCTCGACCGTGGCCAGTGCGGCTGATGTTATGTGATTTCGCTTCGTTCTGCTGTGGACTCATTCCGAGCCCCTTTCACTCGGAGATGAGTCGGTGCGCGGTGGGCACCAGCAAGGTCGGCACCTCTGGGGATCGTAGGAGCCGGCGGCGGACTCGCTACCTGCGCTGCACCGCCGGCAGGAATGGAGCGGCGCGGGATTAGCGGTCGTTACCCGCGTGTACTCCCGAATGGGGCCCGCGCCGACCAAGTCAGCAAGAGGTCGGCCGCGGCGATGGGGAGTCGCTTCGGTGGCGATTGACATGGGCTTGCTCCTGTTCAAGCGGGACTGTGGCGGTGGTGGTTGTCGCGTGAGGCTTGCCTAATGTGCCGGCGCAGTCGAGTGTGCGCAGCGTCAGCAGCGGGACGCCGAGGTCGCGGATGCGGGCGAGGACACCGTGCAGCTGTGCCTGGTCGACGAGCGGACCGGTCAGGCTGGTGGTGCCGTCGTCGAGGCGAACCAGGGTGAGTTCGGCGAGCGTGGCGGACCAGTGGTCGTCGAGGTGGCCCGCGATTCGGATTTCGTACGTCGCGGCGCTGGTCGTGGTCGAGCCGATGTCGCTCGAGCCGATTGGTCTGGTGGCGGGGCGGGTCATGTCGGTGCTCCTGCTGGTGCGCTGCGGGTTGTGGCTGTCCCGCCGAGGTGGGGCTGTTGCGCCGGTGTGTGGGCGGGCGGATGGCCCACTCGGCGGCCAGGTTGATGAGCCTCGGCGCACTTGGCCGAATCCATCCCGGGCTCGCTGGTGCCAACGATGGCCCCGGCGATGGCTTCGGTGAACGCCTGGGTACCGGGGGCCAGGCCGATGGCGTGGCCCGGATCATCGAGGCACGGTTGGCGGCGACGTGAGGGCGGCGGATCGCGGTGGTCCCGAGCCGCAGACGGGTGGCCATCGGCGCCGGTGATGTGGACGACGAGGTGGCGGGGAAGGCGGTGAACCCGTTGCCGGCTGGCATCAGGTCGGTTCCGCCGGCAAGTTGGACCAGCCGCAGGCAGTTGGTCGCGCAAGGAATGACGGACAGCGCCAGCACCGGGACTGGGACCTGGACCGGGGCCGGGGCCGGGACCGGCCAGCCTCCAGGCTGACCAGTCCCTTCGTTCCCGGGGCCGCGTCGACCGCCCACTAGGGGAGGTCGACGCGGCGGCCGGCCGCTGGGTGGTCATCGGACGGCGGGCTGCAAGACGGGGCGGACGGACGGGGCGGTCTCGGCAGACGCCTCAGCGCTCTCGTCGCGGGGGTTGCGCCACAGGGACACGCCCAGGGCGATGAGCGCTATGCCCACGGGGACGGCGAGCGGCCGGTTGAACGACTCCGGCAGCACTATGAGCGCGGCCAAAGCCCCGGTGCTAACGGCGAGCAAGGCGGCCGCCCAGCGGGCGAGGACCCTTGTGCGGAACATGGCGATCCCGAAGATGGTTCCGCCGAGGATCAGGCCGGCTCCCATCAGGCCGAACAGGATTTGAAGTCCGCCGATGTCACCGTTGGCGCTTCCGCCGTTGGCGGCGGCGACGACGTCGTTGACGAACCCGGGCTCGGTGTGGACGAGGTTGGGCAGCACGACGGCGGCGATGAATTCGACGGAGAACATGGCCAGGTACCCGGCTGCGAAGACGAGGTAGCCGACCAGGCCTAGGAGGCCGGCCTTGCGGTACTGGCGCAGGTACATGCCGGTGATGCCCGCCAGCGCAAGCGCCGCCATCACGATTTTGGCGCACTCGCGTGCCACCCACTCGGTCGTCTCGGTGGTGAAGGTGTCGGTTGCCGGGTGCTTGATTTGGACACCGATGAAGATCGCTCCGGCGACCGCGGCTGCGGCGCCGGCGGCCTTGCTGAGGGCAGTGGCGGTGATGGTCATGAAGGGGCTCCTGCTTCCGGGTGCCAGACGGAGTGTCCGGCGATGTATAGGACGCTAGGAGCCGGGTTGGTGAGACCACATCACATGACGATGTGACCGGCTTGGTGATTCCGGCGTTGTGACTTCGTTTTCGAGCGGTCCGGCTAGAGCAGGTCGAGCTCGCTTGCGCGGCTGACTGCGGCCCGCCGTGTGTTCACGTCGAGCTTGGTGAAGACGTGCCGGGTATGGGTCCGGAACGTGTTGACGGACATGAACAGCTGGTCGGCGATCTCGGGACCGGTCAGGTCGGTCGCGAGGAGCCGGAGCACCTGGACCTCTCGCTCACTCAACGGCTCGTGGTCTCCGGGCGCCGGTGGGCGGGTCTTGGGGGTTGCAACATGCTCTCGCTCGGCCACCTCGAGCAGCGCCGTCGCCTCGTCCGAGCCGAGCAGGTCGCGGTGCCGGGCGGCCGCCCGGAGCAGCTCACTCATCGCGGGTCCTTCGTCGAGGAACAGCCGGCAGTACCCGACCGGCACGCCGGCGCTCAGCGCGCGGCCCAGATCGGTGAGCGCCTCACCGGGGTCGCCGTGGGCACGGTGCCCGAGTGCGCGCACAAGGAGGGCCTCGACGAGGCTGCCACCGCGATCCGCGGAGTCGGCAGCGGCCACGATGCGATCCAGCAGGGTGAGGGCGTTCTGGAGGGTGCTCGGCTGTGGGCGGGCGCAGTGCTGGGCGAGGAGCGAACGGGCGAGGGTGAGCTGGTCGTACTCGGCCAGGTAGCTGGCCGAGTCGTCGGGGCTGACGTGGTGGGCGCCCGCCCACTCCGCCGCTTCCGCCAGCCGTCCCTGCGCGATCCGGACTCGCGCAAGGGTGGCGGGGATGGGGCGCACGTCGGGGAAGTAGCCGGGCAGGTACAACGGCTGCGCCTGCTCGAGCATGCCGACGGCGCCGTCCAGGTCGCCGTACGCCACCATCAGCCCGGCCATGGCGGTGTACCAGCGGTGTCGGTTCTCGAGCAGCGACGCCCGCTCGCCGAGTTCACGCGCGGTCTGCAGGTGCTCCCCGGCCGCGTCGAGGTCACCTTGTTCACGGAGCACGTCCGCGAGGCCGACGTGTAGGTCACCGGTCGTCGATAGCACGGGGCCTGGATGGGCATCCGCCGTCGCGAGGGCCCGCTCGTATAGTCGCCGCGCCTGGGCAGGCTGTCCGCGCGCCAGCCACATGTTGGCCAGGACGACGGTGCTGCCGAGTTCGTCGGTGAGGTTTCCGGCAGTGTGCAGGCTCCGCACGGCCTCGCTGAAGGTGTCCACCGCTGCCCGCAGGTCGCCGGCGGCCCATGCGGCCAGGCCGAGGTACCCCGCGCCGCCGGAGCGGGCGACGTGGTCGGCCGGCCCGGCCAAGTCCAGGGCCCGGCGGGCGTGCGCGATGGTGCTGTCGACGTCACCGTGGGCCTGAGCGAGCGCAGCGCGGTACACGGCGGCCTGCGCCGGCAGTGTCCGCAGTTCCTTCTCCCGCGCACGGGCTGCGTTAGCCAATCGACCCGCTCCCGGCATTCCCGCGGGTGGTTCCAGCGTCTTGGTGTGGAGTGCCTTGTCGGCGTCGTCGAGCCAGCGCTCCGCCCCTTCTAGGTCGCCCTCGGAGAGCCGCGCCGGTCCCATCTGCATGGCAAGAAGCGCCCGGCCGCGGAGAACGTCATCCGGTAGGACGTTCAACCAGCTTCGAAGAGTCCGGTCCTGGCGCTGCTGCCGGGCATCGGGCAACGCGAGCTCCACGAGGTCTGCCACGTGCTCGACATCGCCTGCTGCGAGGGCGTGGCTGATGGCGTCGGCCAGCGTCCCGTGAACAGCGTGCCAGTCGCTGGCCGCCCGGTGCAGGCTGGAGACCCGTCCCGGGTTCTCGGCCTGGAGCCGGGCGCGCAGTGCGTCGGCGAACAGGTGATGGTAGCGGAACCACCGTCGCTGGTCGTCGAGCGGGACAACGAACAGGTTGCCGCGCTCCAGGCGTTCGAGCATCTGTTGCCCGTTGCTGTCACCGCTGAGGGCGTCGCACAACGGCCCGGTGAGCTGCTCGAGGACCGACGTGTTCAGCAGGAAGTTACGCACCTCCTCGGGCTGGGTGGTCAGGACCTCCTCGAGCAGGTAGTCCAGGACGAACCGGTTGCTGCCCGTGAACGCCTCGACGAACGAGGCGATCCGATCGGATGCCCGGTCGCCCGTGCTGGTGGCGGTGTGGCCACGGGCCGAGAGGGCCGCAAGCTGCAGGCCGGCCGCCCAGCCCTCGGTCCGCGTTTCCAGGGCCGCCACCTGAGCGCGCTCGAGCCCCAGACCCATGACTTGGTTAAGGAAGACATCGGCCTCCTCGGCGGTGAAGCGCAGGTCGGCGGCGCGGATCTCGAGCAGTTCGCCACGGGCCCGCAGGCGTGCCAGCGGCAGTGGCGGGTCGGCACGCGTCGTCATGGCCAGGGTGACCTGGGGCGGCAGGTGGTCGAGCAGGAACGCCACCGCTTGGTGAATCTCAGGGGCGTCGATCACGTGGTAGTCGTCAAGCGCGACGACAGTTGCGCCGGCGAGTGCATCGAGGTCGTTGACGAGGCTGACGACTACGTCCTCGACCGGAAGGCCACGTTCGGTGTCCATCAGCGCCAGAGCCTCGGCCCCCACGGCTTGGCTGGCGGCCTGGAGTGCAGCCACAAGGTGAGTGAGGAATGTCCGCAGTTCAGCGTCGCCCGCGTCGAGGGACAGCCACCCCACCCGCAGGGCCCTCCGCGTCCGGCCCTGCTCGGGGTGCTCGGCCCGCCCCGGTGTCAGCCACTGGGTCAGCAGGGTCGTCTTCCCGAACCCTGCTGGGGCCGAAACGAGTACCAGCCGCGGCATTATCGTCGAGTCGGCCCGGAGTTGGTCTACCAGCCGCTCGCGGGGGACGAGCTGACGGCGCGCGGTCGGGGCGCGCAGCTTGGTGCCCAGGAGCGGCATCCGGCCAGCGTAGGTGCGCGGTGAGCAGCCGCGCTAGGAACGCCATGGATCCCTCGCTCGTACCCGTGCCGTCCCGCGGCTCAGCGGACACGCGGACCGAGGGGTCAGGATCGTCAGCGAACTCCCTTGATGGGGAGGACGCATGCGGCTCCAACGAGCGCGCAGACGCCAGCAACGGCGTACAGCACCCCATAGCTGCCGCTTCCGACCGCCAAGATAGCCGGCGCCATCGCCGGGGCGATCGAGAACGGCAAAGCTCCGGCGTAGTTGAACACGCCAAGGTCCCTGGCCGTGTTGTCTCCGTCCGGCAGTATGTCAACCACCAGCGCGAGATCCACGGCGAGATAAGCGCCGAAGCCGAGTCCACCGATTGCCATCCCGACAAGGAATCCATTGAAGTCATTGGCGATGGCGATGACGAACAGCGCAGATCCGTACACCGTGGACGCGCCCAGCACGAACGCTTTCCGCCGGCCCGTCCGGTCCGACAGCCTCCCGCAGACGACCGAGGCCACGATGAGCGCGCCGGACTGAGCGAGGGTGCCGAGGAAGATCTGGCGAGGCACCTCCTTCTCAGCACTACCGACGCTGTCCAACAGGTAGTACGCCTGATAGGTGGTCAGAAAGGCATAGGCCGTCACGAACAGGAAGCGGCTTGCGAAGGCCCATCCGAAGTCAGGGGTTCTTCGCAGATCGATGGTGAATCCGCCTAGGAGCTCCCGCACCGACCAGGCCGGCCGGTGCGCTGAGTGCAGCCGGCGGTCCCTCAAGGTGACGGCGAACAACAGGATGAAGAACCCGCCGAGCGCGCATGGCGCGAGAAACATCGCCAGGTCGTTGCCGGTGAAGAGCTGAACGAGGAAGGTCCCGCTCACCGAAGAGACGGGCAGGCAGACGCCCAGCACACCGGAGACGGTTCCTCGCTGTACGACGGGGACCTGGTCCGGCAGCACCGCGACCATGGCGGCCAAGAGCCCGTTGAAGAAGAGCTGAGCGACACACCAACCGACCAGCACGACCAGGACGCTGGGCGCCAAGGACACGACCAGGACGCCCAGGGACCCACCAACCAGACCGATCACCATCCAGGGCCTGCGCATGCCCCACCGCGACGTCGTGCGGTCACTCAGCCGCCCGATGAACGGATTGCCCAGCATGGCCACCAGGGAACCCACCGCCGCGACCAGCGACAGCGCCCGGGGCGCATCGTCCGCGCCTACCAGCGAGTTGAGCTTCAGGGCCAGCGTGACCAGCAGAGGGGAGATCAGCACGAGGGAGGTGCCCATGAACGCCAGGGCGTAGAGCGCGATGAAGCCCCATCCGACGCGATCGGACGGGGAGGTCGAGAAGTGACTGCTCGTCTGCGTCACGGAACCACGCTACGAACACCTCGCCGGAATTGCGATTGTCGGCTCGCTCAGTGAGCGACCGCTACCCCCACCAGCCCTAATGTGGAGGGAGCGATGGAGACGCCGATCTCCTCCACTGCGTCGGCCGTGTAGGGCCGTGGTCACATGCATTGAGGCGGCGCAGATCCAGCGACTCCACCCCACGCCGCGACCGACCTGCCCGACTCGACTGGCGAGTCCGGGGACGTCGGTGTGTTGACCCGCGAACGCACCCCGGCTTGGAGTTCCCGCGCCCCTTCATGGGTGCCGGACATCGGCCATGAGAATGCGTTGTGGGGGAATCGCCGAGCGCTGTCTTCGTGGTTGAGGACTTGGAGGTCGTCGCTCGAGTTCTAGTCGCACCGCCCGAAGCCGGTTGGTCGGTCTGCGGTGTCGCGTTCAGCCCCGCTTTCGCGTTTCGCTCCTCGTGGCGCCGCCGGCGTCCTTGGAGTGGTCGGCCCAGAGCCGGTTGAGAGTCTCGCTGATCAGGAGTTCGCTTCGTTCGCGGACGCGGTCCTCGTCGTCGGGGGTGGAGTCGATCACGACGACCCAGACGGCACTGTTGCGTTGATCGATCGGGTCGGGCGCGACACTGTGTCATGACCTCGCCTTCGGCCTCCGCGTTCGCTGGTTTCCGTTTTCCTCGTGAGGTGATCTCGGTGGCGGTGCGGTGGTACCTGAGGTACGGCTTGTCCTACCGGGACGTCGGGCAGCTGCTCGCCGAGCGTGGAGTGGACGTCGATCACGTCACGATCTATCGGTGGGTGCAACGGTTCACATCGGAGTTCGTCGAGGCGGCGCGTCCTCGACGTCACATACCGGGGGATCGGTGGTTCGTCGACGAGCCCTATGTCAAGGTCAACGGCCGGTGGACGTACCTGTACCGGGCGGTCGACCAGTATGGGCAGGTCATCGACGTATGGCTATCTGCCAGACGCGATCTGACCGCTGCACGGGTGTTCTTCCGCCGGGCGCTGTCCACCGGGGCGGTGCCGGTCGAGGTAACCACGGACCGGGCACCGGCCTACCCGCGAGTCCTGGACGAGCGCATCCCGGCCGCCCTGCACGACACGCAGCAGTATGCGAACAACGCGATCGAAGCCGACCATGGTCGGCTCAAAGCCCGGCTCCGACCGATGCGTGGCGTCAAGGCGTTCCGATCAGCTCGAGTTCTTGCCGCCGGCCATGCCTTCATTCAAGACATCAGGCGCGGCCACTACGAGATCGCCACAGACGCACCGCTCCACCATCGACTCCGGGTGGCCTTCGATGAACTGGCGCTCGCCATCTGACCTACACCAGAAGGGGTCAACCCTGCCGCCCGAATCAGACAACGCAACAGAGCCCTTCTCGGCCCTCCCGCTCGGGTGCTTCTCAGGATAGACCAGGCGGATAGCCCCCGATGGAGGACGACAATGGGTGACATATGTACACCGGAGGTGGAGCCTTCGCCGGCTCTCGTTCGCGCCCTGGAACTGCCCGATAGAGTCTTAAGACCTCGCGGGCTTGCAAGTGGTCCTTGAGGCGGGCGTGGCGCAATGGCACCGAAACGAGGTCAGATGACTCATCGCAGGACGAAGTTTCTTGCCGGTGCCGTGCTCGCAATGCTCGTCGTGGCGGCCTGCAGTGGCCATGGCAGTGGCACGCGCAGAACTGCCTCCCTCGGCGACAGCTCAGTGTTCGATCCTGATCGGCAGGCGCCGGCCGCACCGATCGAGGGTGCGGTCGCCGGCGGCACCGTCACGGTGTTGAGCGACGGGGGCTATGGGCTGGACCCGACGGAGGCCTATGCCGTGGAGCAGATGTCGATTCTGAGCGGTTTGGTGACGCGGTCGTTGACCCAGTACGTTTTGGACCCTGACACCGGGAGGATGTTGCTCGTACCGGACCTGGCTACGGACATCGGCACTCCCAATGACGACTTCACTCAATGGTCGTTCACGATCCGTGACGGTGTCCGTTTCGAGAATGGCGCCGAGGTAACGGCCGATGATGTCGCTTTCGGCATCAAGCGATCGTTCGACCGCAAAGACTTTCCGTCAAGCGCGTCATACAGCAATCGGTACTTTCTCGATGGCCGCACCTATGAGGGGCCGTATCGGTCCGGCACCTATTATGACGGAATCACCGTGGACGGTAACACCTTGACGATCAAGATGGCCCGACCCTTCCCTGATATGCCGTACTGGGCCGCATTTCCTGCCATGGGTCCGATTCGACAGTCGGGCAGCGATCCGGAGACGTATTGGCGGCACCCGCTGGCGACAGGGCCCTACATGGTCGAGGCATTCAAACCGGACCAGTCGCTGATTTTGGTTCGTAACGAGCATTGGGACCCGAGTACCGACCCCGGACGGCACGCCTACCCCGACCGTTACGTCTTTCACTTCGGCCTGGATCACGAGCAGATCGACGCAACGATTCTCGGGCACTCGAGGGCCGGAGAGACGACCCTGACGCCGGCAAACGTGCTCCCAGGCGATTATCGAACGGCGGATGAGCTGAACAGAGTGACCGTTGGGCCGGGGGGGTGCACCCGGTGGTGGGCGCCGGACTACCGCAAGATCACCGACCTGCGGGTACGGGAAGCCATCGGATACGCCTTCCCGTACAGGGACGCAGCCGAGCTGGTAGGCGACATCTTGGGTGTAACCTCACTGCCTGGCACCTCGATTCTTTCGCCAGCTTTCCCCGGCCGGAAGGATTACAACGTCCTCGACACTCAACCGGGGCGTACCGACCCGAAGATGGCCAGAGCGCTGCTGCAACAGGCCGGATACTCACCGGGCGACTTTCCGTTGGTGTGGCCCTATGACAAAAGCGATGCGACAGCCGTTAAGCTCAACGATCTATTCGTCAAGAGCTTTCAGGCCGCCGGATTCGCACCCAAACCCTACGCTACGACATCGCCCGAGGACTTTTTCCAAGTAAATCAGGATCCCGATGCGCCGCTGAACGTCCGGATACTCAATTTTATTTGCCCTGACTGGTGGTCCGGGAACTCATGGCTTCCGCAGGTGGTGCAATCCGACGGCGAGTGGAACTATTCGTTCTTCTCCGAACCGGCGGTCGACAAGGCGATCGACCACATTAGCGCCCTACCCCTCGACCAGCAGTCGGCTGCGTGGGGAGAGTTGGATAAGACGGTCATGACTGACTACTATCCAGTCCTCATTACTTCGTACAACGGCTTGGCGATGCTCCACGGTGCACGGATCGGCGGCATGAACGCTGGCGGCGGCGTCGGCTCGCTGATCTGGAACGACCTCTACGTCATGCAATGAGGCATGGCAAACAGGTGAAGGAGGCTCTTAGTCTCTACATGCGGCCGTGAACAGGTCGATGTACCGGCTCAAGTGCAGGTCGCCGATGAAGTCGGCGCGTACTGTGCCTGAGCAGCGTGCCCGAGCCGCGCGGCCAGATCGGCATCGCGAAGTAGCGGGGTCAGCGCCGAGCCGAACTCCGACGGATCCTCGGGGTTTTGCAGCAACCGGCCGTCCCGGCCGTCGACAATCTGGTCGGGGATGCCGCCGATGGCCGACGCGACCACCGGTCGCGCCTTCCACATGGCCTCGGTAACCGTCAGGCCGAACCCCTCCACCTAGCTCTCTTTTGGACGACCACTGCGGAGTGGCGCGGCACTGCTGCGTTGCTCGCGACTTGCATCTACCTGCGGATCCGGCTCAGTGCGAAACGGAACAGACGTATTTTGGCTCAAGCTCAGGGCTGACCCGCCGAGCTCCTTTCTCCACTCGCCGCGTCAGCTCTGTATAGGAGTGCCCTATGTCAAGCTGCGACTTGTTGTCGTCCCTTGTGGAGTGCCGGGTCGAACGCGACGCCGTCTTGCCAGCACCGCCAGATGATGCGGATCCAGGCCCTGGCGAGGATGCGGATGGCGTGTGGATGGCGGCATCCTCGGGTGATGGCTCGTCGGTAGATGTCGGCTGCTCACGGGTCTGCCATGCGGCTGCCGTTCGCGAAGTCCATCACCGCGGCGCGGAGCTTCTTGTTGCAGGACCACCGGAACACGGTCTGCTCACGTTTGCCGGACTGGCGCGTCGATGGCGATGCTCCGGCCAGGGCGGCCAGCGCATCGTCGGAGGGGAACCGTTCGCGGCAGTCACCGATCTCAGCCAGCAGGGTCGCGGCGCGGACCATCCCTGATCGGGGCAGGCTGGCGAAGATGTGCTGGTCGGGATGGGCGGCAAACAGCTGGGAGATGTCTTCTTCGACCTGTTCGACCTCAGCGTTGAGCGCCTCGATTATTGCCACCAGACTGAGGGTGATGCGGCCACGGGCCGCACCCTCGGCTCCGGTCAGACCTGGAGCCGCTTCAGTGAGACGCTCGAACAGGGTCTCCGCGGTGACGCCACCGGTATAGCCCACCGACACCAGCCAGGCCTGGAGGCGTCGTGGTGACAACCAGGCCACTTTGTCCGCGGTCGGGAATCGGGTCAGGAACGCCAGCGTGATCTTGCTGCCGGGCCGGGTGAACAGGCCAACTGCTCCCGGAACAGCCAACTC
>JBBRYB010000042.1:0-25962 GCA_038238115.1 Propionibacteriales bacterium
CAACGGTGAGCTCGCCGACGATCACGCTCATCACGATCCGGGTCTTCTTCTCAGCCGGGATCGATTGTGGTCTTCCCATGATTCAGATTCTCCTTCAGGACTGACACAACAGCCCTGCCAAGAATCCTGACGCGGGACACGCCAGTGCCACGAGGTCGTCCACTGTGCCCTGGTACAGCAGTCCCGATTCCCATGGAGTGGGCCGGTTTCCGGGTCCGGTCGTCCACGCTGCTAGGGCACTGGACCTAAGGCCCAGGAGATTTTCGCAACCGCATCGTGACTATGGATGCTCTCAAAGGTGCGGACCTCAACCACATGTTCCAGTTGAAGCACGCGCATGCGACCGGAGAGATCGCGGGCCATGTCCTCTACAAAGGCTGCGTGCTCATACGCTTCCATCGTGATGGCCCGCTCGTCAGAGCGCTTGACCAGGGGATAGATGGGGCACGAGCCGACATCACGGATGATTTCGATTGCTCGGATCACCTGGAGGGGATATGCATGGTCCCCTCGACCGGTCACGGTCAGACGAATCGAACTGCGCTGGTTATGCGCTCCGTAATCGCTGATCGCTTTGCTGCAGGGGCACAAGCTGGTGACCTCGGACGTCACGACCGTCTCAACACGGCACTCATCCGTCGACCATACGGCACACAGTTCGAGGTCGCTGGCCTGCCACGACTCACGTTCCGAGACTGGCGAGGTCACCTTCGTAGCAACCGGTAGAGCGATCCGGACCTCGATCTTATGGGCGTCAAGGCGCTGTGCTGCCGCCTTGAGCGTCACCGGGAACGTGCGCGGATCAACGTCCTGCATCGTCTCGTGGATGGCTTCCACCATGCGGCTCATGTGAGTACCGCGACGATTTCCCGCCAGGGCAACCGCGATGTCGAAGGTCGCTATCCCGGACTGATCCATTTCACCGTCACTAAACCGCACGGGGTACCGGACACCAGCGATTCCAACGCGATCGATGTCGACGCCCCGTAGGTCATATTCATCTTGGATGTCCGGCAACATCGGAACTCACCCTCACCCTCACCCTCTGTAGATACAACCTGACGTGCAGGTCTCACGGACCTGAACGGTGCTCAGGTCAGGCAGCGACGTGACCAAGCGGTCCCAAATCCACTTCGCAAGTACTTCACTCGTGGGATTCTCGAGTCCCTCGACTTCATTGAGATAGAAGTGATCGAGTTTGTCCTCGAGTGGCTTGAAGGCCACCTTGATGTCTCCGAAGTCGCGCACCCAACCGGTCTCTTCCCCGACAAGGCCGCTGACATGCACTTCAACTCGGTACGAGTGGCCGTGGAGGCGAGCGCACTTGTGATCTTCCGGCACGTTGGGAAGGCGATGCGCTGCCTCGAACGTGAACTCGCGGTAAATCTCGGCGCTGTGGGTCATGGGATCCCCAAGAACTTGTGGGTCTGCAGGCTCAGTTGCCACTTCGGATTCTCCAGGCAGTACTCGACTGCCAGTTCTGTGTTGCGTTGTACGTCGGGCCCATCCATCGGTTGCACCCGAAAAGTGGTGAAGTCCAACGACTCAAAGGATCGAGGGTCAACACCACCCTGCGGAAAGACGAACTTGAGTTCGTTCCCACCTACGACGATCAGGTCTGCTCCGACCTTGGGGCTAACGCACAGCCAGTCGATCCCCGGGGGCGGAACCTGCGTCCCGTTGGTCTCGACCGCTATGTAGAAGCCTCGAGCGTGGAGCGCGTCTACGGCCGCTTCGTCAAGTTGCAGCAACGGCTCGCCACCAGTGCAAACGACCATCCGATTCTCGGTGGATGAGGTTGGCCAAGCGGCGGCCACCGCATCGGCAAGTTCGCTGGCGGTGCTGAAGCGTCCCCCGCCAGGTCCGTCGGTCCCGACGAAGTCGGTATCGCAGAACTGGCAGATCGCCCTCTCACGGTCCTTTTCGTGACCCGTCCACAAGTTGCAGACGCTGAATCTGCAGAACACCGCCGGCCGTCCGGCATGCGTTCCTTCGCCCTGCAGCGTGTAGAAGATTTCCTTGATCTTGTAGGTCATTCAGGAGGCCTGATACTCGAGAGGGTCGATCGTGCCCGCCTCTTGGAAGCCGCGGATTCGCAGCAGGCAAGAGTCGCAGTGTCCACACGGCTTCCCGCTGCCGTCGGGGTCGTAGCACGACGAGGTGAGCGAGTAGTCAACGCCAAGAAAGAGACCGAGTTCAACGGTTTGTGCCTTGGTGAGGTTGATTAGCGGCGCATGGATCTTTACCGTGTTGCCTTCCACACCTGCACGCGTGGCGAGGTTGGCCATGCGCTCGTACGCCTCGATGTATTCGGGACGGCAGTCGGGATATCCGGAATAGTCGAGCGCGTTGACTCCGATGAAGATGTCGGTTGCTCCCATGACCTCGGCGTAAGCGAGTGAAAACGAGAGAAAGACCGTGTTGCGGGCGGGAACGTAGGTGATGGGAATGTCTTCCGCGACGTCGCCGGCAGCCTCGTGTTTCGGCACGGCGACTTCAGATGTGAGTGCGGAGCCACCGAAGACCCGAAGGTCTATCTCGCAGACGACGTGGCCCGCGACACCTTGAGCATCGGCAACGCGTCGTGCAGCCTCGACCTCGACGATGTGGCGCTGGCCGTACTTGAAGCTGATCGCGTAGACCTGATAGCCCTCGCTCTTGGCGTGTGCCAGCACGGTGGTCGAGTCGAGGCCTCCGCTGAGGAGGACAATGGCCTTGCGCTGCATGGTGAATCCTATCGTTGGGCCTGGAGCTGCTCCTGCGTCATAACTACACGCTACAGTAGACGCAATCACGCAGCAGTTCGAGTTCAGGAGCCAGTGTCGGTGTCGAAGAAACTGACGATCGTCGTGACGTGCACAGATCGCAAGGCGGTACCTCCACGCCCCCATCTTCGAGTCCGTGAACTGGAGAGCGACACCATCGAGGTGCGCGCCGCCACCTGGAACGGGATCATGGCTCGTGCCACCGACAGGCGCCCACTCTCAGAGCTTTACAGCGGCGAGGCCTGGCGCCAGGTGGCGAAGTTGGAGACCGCAGTACGCGCCAAGGGCGTTCAGCCCACGACGCTGGTCGCCTCCGCCGGACTCGGACTGCGCCCGGTCGAGTCAGCGGGCCCGTCGTACTCCGCAACCTTTGCATTGGGTCAACCCGACAGCGTAGGTACCGATCGCCGACAGGCGCGTACCTGGTGGAAGCTGCTGAACGAATCTCATGCGAGGAACGATGGAATCGACCCCTTCAACGGCCCCACCATCTTTGTTCTCTCCGACACCTACGCCTCCGCGATGACAGACACCCTGAGGGCGCTAGAGGGTCGAGACGATGTGGTCCTATTCGGCGGCACAGACGGGCTGCTCACAGATCAGCGGATCCCCTCGGACATCGGCCTCCGTCACGAACTTGGAGGGACGGCAGTCAGCCTCAACCTCCGGATGGCCATCGCGTGGCTACAACGCCAGGACGACATCGATCTCCGTGCTGCGCAGAGTCGCGGCGACTGGGAGGCTTGGGCGGAGTCTGTGCGGTCCACCACTGTCTATGACCGCCGCCCCGTTGACGATGCTTCAGTGACCACCTGGATTCGTGCGGCCAGAAGTAGCCAACCGCGCCTCAGCAAGACAGCAGCACTCCGATCGATCCGCGAGTCGGGCCTCGCTTGCGAGCAGCGACGGTTCGGGACCTTGTTCCTACAGGCGATGGAGGGTTCATGACCGAAGGATGGATTGAGCGGAAAGCGCTCCGCATCTTGCAGAACGATGACACTCCGTTGTACCTGTTTGCGCTGGCAGCAGAAGAGGTCGATCTGGTGGCGGACGTCGCGAGAATCGGACGAGATGAGGCCGGCAGGCTTATCGGATACCAACGCCCCGAGAAGCGCAAGCACGTAAAGCAGATCCAGGACTACCTTGACAGCGCCGACGTCCTCTTCCCGAACGGGCTCATCCTTGCCCTTCCGCAGGAGGTCAGATTCAAGTCGAGTCGTGGGCCGGGCGCCAGCGACGGACTGGCTGTCTCGGGCACACTAGAAATTCCGATCAGCGATGGTGCAGACGGACCACGGCCAGCGTGGATTGTGGACGGGCAGCAGCGCAGCCTCGCCCTCGCCCGGACCAAGAACACCCGGCTGCCGGTACCGGTGGCGGGCTTCGTCGCCGCAAGTCTTGAACTCCAACGTGAGCAGTTCCTTCGCGTCAACACTGTGCAACCCCTGCCGTCCAACCTCGTCACAGAGCTCCTGCCCGAGATCGCACGCGTGCCCTCGATTCGGATGTCAACCCGGAAGTTGCCGTCTGCTCTCGTCGACATGCTTAATCAGGACGACGAGTCACCGTTTTTTCAAATGGTCCGCCGGGCGTCGTCAACCGTCGAAGATAAGAAGGCTGCCGTCGTCACCGACACCGGTCTGGTCGAGGCCCTCAAGGAGTCGCTCGAATCCCCCTCCGGCGTTCTCTTCCCCTACCGCAACATTGCCGCCGGCACGACCGACACGGCCGGTATCAGGGCAGTGCTCATCACCTACTGGTCAGCCGTGCGCAACACATTCCCGACCGCATGGGCTAAGCCACCCACTCAATCGCGACTGATGGGCGGCGTCGGCATTCGCGCGATGGGCCGACTCATGGAACGAGTGATGGCGCATGTGGACGTCACCGACCCGGAGTGCGTGGCCCACGCCGAGGGAGAACTCGCCCTCGTCGCGGAAGCCTGCTGCTGGACCAAGGGCGTGTGGACGGAACTGGGCTTGCCCTGGGACGAACTCCAGAACACACCTCGCCACATCAGCGCGCTTTCCAACTTTCTGGCCCGCACCTACCTAACCCAGCGGGCGGCCAGATGAAATTCTACTTTCCCGACAGTCAAGATCTTGTGAGCCCGACATACGACTTCGCGCAAGACGAGTACTCGCCCCATCGCGTTCGGCAGCGAGATGACCGATACGCCCACGAGGTTCTATCTCGGGCGCCGTACCACGGGATGTTGGTGAGCAAGACCATCGTCGACGGATCGGTTCGAGGAGCTGGCAAGTACACGTCAGCCCAACGCGCTCGCCTCTACCGGTTGGGGGTCCAGCGCTTCTTTCGTCTCCCCGACAAAATCGAGACGCTAGGCGATAACGGCGCCTTCAACTACGCCGATGAACTCGTTCCACCCGTGACGGTTTCCGAGACGCTGGACTTCTACGAGGGGTGCGGCTTCCAGTCTGGCGTGAGCGTTGATCACATCATCTTCGGCTACGAGCCCGACCATACGTTCAAGACTGTCGATCCTGCCTGGGCGGAACGGCGCCTCCTGACACTGCGCCTGGCAGAACAGTTCATCACTGAAGTCTCCGGGCAGGGCCTGTCCATCGAACCCGTTGGCGCCGCCCAAGGGTGGAGCCCGGCCAGTTACGCCGACAGCGTCCGGCAGTTGCAGGAGTTGGGGTATCGACGCATCGCCCTGGGAGGCATGGTGCCGCTCAAGACCGCCGACATCCTCGATTGCCTTATTGCGATCGACGAGATCCGCGACCCGCAGACCGAACTGCACCTTCTTGGCATCACCCGGATCACGTCCATGGACGCCTTCGCCGAACACGGCGTCACCAGTTTCGACAGCACCTCAGCCTTCCGCCAGGCGTTCATGGACGATCGCAACAACTTTCACACCCTCGAGGACTCATTCGTGGCCCTGCGGGTGCCGCAGGTTGAAGGCAACCACACTCTCCGACGCGGGATCTTGTCGGGACGGGTGTCACAGCGGGATGCCATTCAGCTCGAGCGCACATGCCTCAAAGCGCTCCGGGCCTTTGACGGAAGCAAGGCAAGTCACGAGGCTGTGCTGTCGGCCTTGGCTGCCTACGAAATCCTCTGCCAGAGCAAGAAGAGCTACGTAGCCGAGTACAACCGCACTCTCACAGCGGCCCCCTGGGCCACGTGCGAGTGCGCACTCTGCCGCGAGTTGGGCATCGAGATCGCCATCTTCCGCGGCACGGAGCGCAACAAGCGGCGCGGGTTCCACAACCTGTCCGTGCTGGCAGCGAAGATGGACGCACTACCAACAAGCCCAAGACGAAGGAGCACCGGTGGCTGACCGCTACGACATCCGACTGCCGGCCATCCGGATCCGGCAGGGCAGCCACTTCATCTACTGCTTCGGAGTCGATGGGAAACGCATTCATGACTTTGCCGCCGTATCGCGGGTTCACCGCGACGATGACTCCCTCCAGGGTTATCAACGCACCGAGGTTCTCACGCACATCAAGGCAATCCGGCGATACCTCGAATCACCAGAAGCCATACTCCCCAATGCGGTGGTCTTGGCCTTCGATCAGCGGGTGACTTTTGAACCGGCACCTGTTAATTCGGCCCTGGACTACATCGTCACCGGGGAACTCGTGATCCCCGTCGACGAGGCTCTAGCCGAGGAGGACCGCGCCGCTTGGTTGGTGGATGGGCAACAGCGATCTGCCGCGATCCGAGACGCCGACATCGCGGAGTTTCCGGTGGCAGCAGTTGGTTTCATCGCGAAGGACGAGGCCGAGCAGCGATCTCAGTTCATTCTGGTGAACAACACGAAGCCACTCCCCAAAGGCTTGATCTACGAACTCCTGCCCGATTCGACCGGCCACCTACCGCCGGCGTATGCGCGCAAGCGCCTCCCCGCCGAGATCATGATCAAGTTGAACGCAGGCCCCCGCAACTGTAAAGGTCACCCGTTCGCTGGTCGGATTGCGACGCCTACTCAACCGGACGGGTACGTCAAGGACAACAGCGTCCTGAGGATGATAGAGAACAGCCTTTCGGATGGCGCGCTCTATCGATTCCGGCGTGACGACGGCACCGGCGACATTCCACGAATCCTTGAACACCTCAACCTCTTTTGGAGTTCGGTCACCAATGTCTTTCACGAGGCTTGGGAACTTGAGCCGCGGAGGTCACGCCTGACCCACGGTGTCGGAATTCAGTCCATGGGCTACGTCATGGACCAACTGACGGAGGACCGGGACCTCGGCGTCGAGGGTACTGCCCAGATCGAGGACCGACTAGTCGGTTTGCGGCCCCTTTGCGCCTGGACATCAGGGGCCTGGGCCATGCCCCAGGCCGACGACAGGCGCTGGAACAGCCTACAGAACACGCCGAACGACATCCGTCTTCTCACGAGCCACCTCCTTCGCCTGCTCCGCACCTAGCGCAAGATCCACGCCCCGTCATTCAGAAACTCCCCCAGTGTCGGGACTGGCATGTAACGTCCGGCGAGTAAATGACGGCAGGTTCAGACGGGGTGAGGATGAGCAACGAGGCGATTACGTGCCCGATCTGTAGCGCCCCGATGGTGATGCAGTTTGCCTCGCGCGGCAAGAACGCCGGAAAGTCGTTTTGGGGATGTTCCGGGTACCCACAGTGCAGGGGTAGCCGTAGCGCGGATGGGTCACTCCCCACCGTCAAGAAGCCGCGCAAGGCCACGGTGGCGAAGTCAACGGCGATCGGTCACCGCGCACGGGGAAAATCACTCAGCCGCGGCGATCTCTTAGTGTCTCGGGCTAACACTTTTGGCCCCGGGAAACTCGTCGACCGCGACGGGGATGACCTGGTGTTGGAGTACTTCGACACGCCCGGCCAAAATGCCAAAGACCGCTACCGGGAAAGTGTTCCCAGGGCCAGCCTCACGCGCCTGACACTGTCGCCCGAACTCCGGGTCTTCTGGTGCGACAAGGACGATCGGTGGCGATCGGGACGCATCATCGAGACCAACGAGCACGGCGACATCTATGTGCGTGGTCACGAATGGGAAGATTTCGTCCCTCAGGAACGACTCTTCGTGCGCTGGGACCGGCCGCTGGCTGATCCGGTCGGCTTCGGCGCGGCGGGCCTCATTGAGTCGCCGCTGCTCGCAGACATGCGACGGCCCTTCCTGCAGAGCATTCTGCGCCAGCGGTCGGCGTCGCACGGCATGCGCGCCGCCTTGTCAAGCTGCATCGAGCTCCACGAGCACCAGGTCGAGACGGCTTGGCGGGTGCTCCAAGACCCGGTTCAGCGGTATTTGCTCGCGGACGAAGTCGGCCTCGGCAAGACCATCGAAGCTGGCATCGTGATCCGGCAGATGCTGCTGGACAACCCGAAACTCACCGTGCAACTGATCCTGCCGCCGTTCCTCGTCGACCAGTGGGAGCGCGAACTCCAGGGCAAGTTCCGGGTCCAGGACTTCCCACGGGCAGAGCTCCGCTTCGGACGCGACGATGCGCCAAGGACCTGGTCTCCCGCCGACTTGGTGGTCGTCGACGAGGCCCACAACCTGGCCCGCATGGCGACGAGCGACGACCCGGAACGCGCCGCTCGGTTCGCTCGTTTGGCCAAGATAGTGATCGCCAGCCCTCGACTGCTGATGTTGTCGGCGACCCCCGCGTTGCACAACGAGCAGGCGTTCCTCGCGATGCTCAAACTGTTGGACCCAGCCGTATATCAAAGCACGACTGTGGCCGAACTGCGCGAGCGCCTGGAGGCACGGGCCGGGCTCGGTCGGCTGTTTCTCGGGTTGCAGCCCGGACTGCCCGGTGTGCTGCTGAACAGCCGGTTCACCGAGATCGCGGCCGCCTTCCCTGACGACCCCGAGGTAGCGACGCTGACCATCGCGGGGCTGGCGGCAGTCAAGGTCAAGGACGCCGCCGCGCTGGTCCAGGCGATCGCGGCCCTCCGCACCCACATCGCAGAGGTCTATCGAGTCCACCGGCGGATGCTGAGGACCCGCCGGACCGCGGCTATCGAGGGATCGTTCCGGGTGACCGGACGGGAGGAGCCCATGGAACTCGCTCTGGGTGCCACGTTATCCACGGACGTCACCAACGTGCTCGAGCAGTGGCGCCAGCAGGTCCTCGCCACCGTCGAGGGCGACCCTGCTGGCCTGCGCGAGGCCGGTCGGGCGCTTGCCGCAGCCACGGCACTCTCCTTGGACCCACTCAGCCTGCGCCAGTGGGCCGAATCGCGAACCGCGCTGAGCGACGGCGAGCAGGCAGCGCTGGATCAGATCGACGCCGACCTTGCTTTCGCCGACCGTCGCAAGATGGTCAGCCGGCCACTGGCGGACGCCCTGAGCTATCTGTTCGATGCCAAGCAACGTGTCGTGGTGTTCTGCCCGACTACTACGATGGCAGCCGAAGTGGCGTCGGAACTGCGCAAACTCCTCTCCACCGAGAGCGTCCTGCAGCATCTGGCTACCGATCCGACCGAGTTAACCGAGAAGTCCGTGCGCACCTTCGAGGAGACCCGCAACACGGCAGTCCTGGTCGCCGACTCCTCGGCCGAGGAAGGCCGCAACCTACAGTTCGCCGACCTCCTGATCCACGTCGGCGTGCCGGCCAGCGCGAACCGGCTCGAACAACGGATCGGGCGTTGCGATCGATGGGACCCAGACCCGGCCGGTGAGCACTGGCGCTCCTACGCCGTGCGCGAGGACGACGACGCCTATTCGCGCGCCTGGTACCGGATCCTGCACGACGGTTTCGGTGTCTTCGCCACCTCCGTCGTCAGCCTGCAGCAGGCCGTTGACGATGCGACCGACGCCGCGTGGGTGGTCCTCCTAGAACAAGGGCCCGCCGGCGCCGACCACGCCATCGACGTGGTCCGCCAAACCTTGGCAGCAGAGATGGAGAAGGTCCGCGAGCAGGACGCCTTGGACAGCCTCGAGTCGACGTCCGACGATCGCTCGGTCTTCCACCGTATGCAGGAGGTCGAGGCCGGGGCGGAGGACTTCGCCGAATTGGCCGACAACCTGCTGTCGAAGGTCGGGGCCCCAGGGAACCTGCGGTTCGAGCCGGTCGGCCACCCGGTCACAGGGATCGGGAGCTACGAGGTCATCGGCAAGCTGCCCGGGAAGAACGCCCAGATCCCGTTGGTGCCTGCCTGGCGTCTGGTGCGTGACTTCCTGCCCCTCAAGGAGCACCGCGGCACCTTTGTCCGCACGGTCGCAACCAAGCGCCGCGACGTCCACCTTTACCGGTACGGCGACCAATTCATCGACTCCGTGTCCGATTTCCTTACCAATGACGACCGCGGTCGCGCTTTCGGAATGTGGCGCTGGCTGCCGTCGTGGGCGCGGGCGGAAGCAGTCGTCTACAGGTTCGACTACGCGATCGAGGCCAACCCTCTCGAGGTCCCCTCCCTGGACGATCCGCGCAGCGAGCTTGCGGCGCTGCCGGTAAATGACGGCCTGGACAGGCTGTCCCTGGGCCGCCGTGCCGATGGCATCTTCCCGCCGCTGATCGTGACTGTCTGGATGGACGGCAAGGGCAAGGAGTTGACCAGCAAAGTGCATCTCAATGCCCTGGTCGCCCCGTACGCCAAGCCCGGCGCCGGACCCGGTGGGGACTACGCGTTGAACCGAGCCCGGATCGAGAGCGCTTACGAGATCGTTCCGGCGGATAAATGGGCTCCCGAGTGGCGCAAGTCCGAGAAGGCAGCACAGCACCTGGTCCGAGGCAGCACCGAGACCCGGATTGCGATCGAAAGTGCTGCCGCGATCGCCGAGCAGGACGCTGCCACCCGCCTCGGCCAGTTACGCCTGCGGGCGGCCCGCAGCGCCGGCGCGGAGATGCGGATCCTCAGCGAGGAGATCCACCGGGAGGAGATCGTGGCCCGCGCTCTGGCGGCCGCGATCGCGACCCCAAGCCTCCGACTCGATAGCACTGGCCTGGTTGTCATCTCCGGCCAGGGATTGGGCAGGGACTGATGGCTCACGAGTTCGACCTGGTCCAATGCTTGCTCACCACGGAGGACGAGGACCCCGGTGGTCTGACCGGCGCGCACCGCCGCCTAATCGACGCCTGGCGCTCCGACAGGCCAGGCGACAAGATCAGCGGCGACGTCGCCGTCCTGATCGCCCAAGTGCTGCGCCATCGACGAGGCGTCACGGGTTTTACGAGTGTCCGACTACGCCTCAATCTCGAAGCCCGTGGGATCGACGTCGCGGTTCTGGCCAAGTCCCATCTGCGGGCGGACCGTTACGGCAATAGCGAACACGAGATTTTCCTTGGAACTCCCTGGGCGCCGGAGTGGCTTCACGGAGACCCCATTTGGATCGACCTAGCGTGTGCCAGCCCTGGGCCGTTCATCCTGTCCGATGGTGACAAAATGTCGACTTATGCCCGCCCGGACATGCCGGTCCCGGTCGACCCTGCGGTGGTTAGGATCGCACCAGCGATCAAGGAGTACCGCTCGCGCAGCCAGGCGAATGGAGTGCGGGCAGCCACCCTCAGCGACCCAAACTCCACGCTGCACGTGGTGCTGCCGACCGGTACAGGGAAGTCGATCGTCGGGCTTGCCCCCGGGCTCCTCGTGGGCAGTGGCACCACCGTGGTGGTGGTGCCGACGATCGCGCTGGCACTGGACCAAGAGCGGAATTTGCAGGCTCGGTTCCCGAACTCGCACCTTCCTGACGAACTCGCCTACTACGGAGACCGGGCCGAAGACGAGCGCACCGCGATCAAGGAGCGCCTGCGGAACGGAACCCAACGGGTGCTGTTCACCTCACCGGAGGCCCTGGTGACCGGGCTTGCCCAGTCGCTGCGGGCCCTCGCTGCACGTGGTGAGCTCACCCACCTGGTGATCGACGAGGCGCACCTGGTGCGGTCCTGGGGTCTGAGCTTCCGCCCCGAGTTCCAGATCGTGGCATCCCTGCTCAGCGAACTGCGCGAGCTCGCCCAGGCCGCCGGCCAGGCCCCGCCCCGGGTCGCCCTACTCACGGCGACGCTCTCTGAGCAGGGCCTACTCCTCAACGACAGCCTCTTCCAAGGCCCCGAGGAATCGTTGTTCGTCGGGTCCACCTTCCTCCGCACCGAACTCCGCTACCTCCATGCAGAGATGTCCAGTCCCGCGACGCGGCTGGAGCGCGTGGTCGAAGCCCTGCGACATCTCCCGCGGCCGGCGATCGTCTACACCACCCGCAAGGACGCGGCCGAGGAGATCGCAGCCGGACTCCAAGACAGTGGCTTCGACCGGACGGCCGTTTTCCATGGCGACATCGGGTCTGCAGAGCGCCTTGAGATCCTCCGGAGGTGGTCGGGCGACGACGAGCCGACCTCCTACGACGTCGTCGTCGGCACCAGCGCCTTCGGGCTCGGCGTCGACCAGAGCGACGTCCGGTCCGTGGTGCACGCCTGCATCCCCGCCACCGTCGACCGCTTCTACCAGGAGGTCGGCCGGGCTGGTCGGGACGGCCACTCGGCCCTCTCAGTCTGGATCCCGGCCACCGTCGACAAGAACCAGAGCAGCATCGAGAAGTCGACGGTGCTAGGCGACGAGAAGGCCTGGAGGCGGTGGCACGCGATGCGTGCCCACCGGGTGGACGAGGAGAACGCCGATCGCCGCCTGGTGCTGGACACGTCGGTGCTGCCGCCGCACATGGACATCGACTCTGACAAGAACCGTCTGTGGAACCGGAACACTTTGGTGCTGATGCAGCGGGCGGGTCTCCTGGATCTGGAGAACCTCGAACCGCCGAAGCCCGAGCAGGAATCGAGCGAGTCGGAGGAGGCTTGGTCTGCCCGGGTCGCCGTGGCATGGGAGCGCTACGTCCGCCTAATGGCGGTGCGGGTCCGGCCGAACGTCACTAATCTCGATGAGGCCTCCGTGGTCGCCGCCCTTAAGAAAGTGCGCAGCGAGATCAAAGATTCCGAGGCAGCGTCCTCGGATCGTGTTGACCGCCTGCTCTCGCTGACCGAATGCTGGGGCAAGATCCTGCAGGAGGAGTACACGTACACCAACGTGGGTCCGATGCACGCCACCCAGAGCGTCGCCGCCGCGTGCTCCGGGTGCCCGGCTTCCGAGCACGTGCACCAACCGACGTACCGCGCGGCTCGCCCGGTCGTTGCCGAGGGAGTGTTGCCGGACCTGCACAGGGAAACGAGCGCGGCCCTGATCGTTCTAGCGCACGGTCACCGGACCATCGTGGTCAGCTACGCGGAGGATCGACTGCGATCCCTGCTCGGCGCTTTGCTGCAGGTCAGCATCAGCAACGGGATCCGTGGTGTGCTGGCGTCCTCGTCACTGATCGGCGTAAAGGCGATCGGGTCCGCCTCGAAGTTCACCTCGGACGGGTTGGTGATGGTGGATGCCATACCGACCGGAGGACCGCCGATACGCCTGCGTGTACCGACCCTGGTCCTCCTCGACAAGCACGAGGCGCCCCAGCGCAGTTGGTTGGCCGCTACGGATGGTCCCCTGCGGATCGTCGTCCTCCCGGAAGCGACTCGCGATCCCGAATACCCCGACCATCTGGTCAAGCATATCCGCAGCCCGCACCTCCGGCTCGAAGACCTCCTCAGGAGACTCTGAATGGCTGTCCTGAACCCACCCCGGAGCCTGCCCGGCCTGGGCCGGTCCGTAATCAATTTCCTCATCGACGCCCGCGGCGAATGGACCGAGGACAAGCTCCTCGACGTCTTCAAACCGGACGGCCTCAATGATGGGCCGTCCGCTCGCGACGGGCTGACGAACACGTTGTCGTCGTTCCGCGCGATCGGGATGTTGAAGAGCCAGGGCGGGACAGTCACTGTTAGCGACACGGTGACCTCAGTGGGGTCCAAGTTCTCCCCCGCCCAGTTCCGCCGCCTGATGCAGACCCACGTGTTCGACCTAGAGCGCGACGGCGACCCCTGGCACTCCGAGGCGGGCGACGCGCACACCCGGGGAGCGCGGGACCTGAGCCGGGCACTCTCGTGGCTGCTGGCCCAGGACGCGCTCGGCCGCCCGCTGTCCTGGACCGACAACATCCAGCCCATGCAGATCAGTCAGTTCAAGACCCAGAACAACGAGCAATGGGCGATCACCAACGACACCCGGTGGGCAGCGGCCAGTCGATGGTCCCTGGCGCTCGGCCTCACCTCACCGCCGATGACGAAGAGCAATGGAGTGATCCCACTACCGGTGGTCGCGATCGACGACGTCCTCGATGAATTCCCTTCCGCGCGCGCACCCATCACCGAATTCATGGCCCGACTGGGCGCCAAGATCCCGGTGCTCTACGGCGGTTCGATCCGCAGCGCCCTCACTGCCCACCTCGGCACCGACCCCGACGCAGGGATCGCCGACGACTGCGCCGACAGCTCGGTCGGACAGGCATTGCGGATCCTGGAGGAGCGCGGACGGATGACCTTCGAGACACTGCACGACGCCCAGGGGGTCCGACTGTCCCGATCCGAGAACAACCGGCGGACCCACGTCACTTTGAAGCGTGGAGGCAAGAAATGAGCTGGCGCAATGGCCTGCCAGCGGCCTGCTGGAACGCTGACGAGGCCGTGGCGATCATCCCGGTCGAGGCCGAGAGCACCTCCGACGGCGTCTTCCTGGCGACGCACAGCACCATTCCGATCAGGCAACGGGATCAGGTCCAGAACGCCGTCGGCGGCACCGTCGTCACCGAGCAGGCCCTACTCCTGGCGGTCCTGAACCAACCCGCGGATCAGCCGATAATCCCGATCCTGGGCAGGTCGGGTGCCGGCAAGTCGCACTTGGTGCGTTGGCTGCGGATCAACCTGGACGAGAAGCCCTCCACCCGGATGATCTTCGTGCCGAAGCATCGGATGTCACTGCGCTCGATCCTTGACCTGATCCTGGAGCACGCCGAAGGAGAGCGGGCCGAGGCTCTGCGCGCCAAGGTCGCTACCGCGGTGGACGCGGCCAGCGACGAGAAGGCTGCGCGATTGCGTCTACGTGCTGAGTTGGCGGTCCTGATCGAGACCCGGGAGGCAACCAATGAGGGCACATCAGATGAGGTTGATCTTCGTGCCTACCTGGCATCCCCCGGCGGTTTGCCGGCCCTGTTCGGAGACGACGTCTTCCGCTCTCGACTCCTCGGCGACGACGGGCCGATCGCCCGCCTCGTGAAAGAGAAACTCTCGGGCAAAGGCTCTGAGGACAAGGACGTCGCCTTCGGCTTCACCGCGGAAGACCTGAACCTGTCGGCCGACGATGTGAAGAACGCCGGGGGCGCTGCGCAGGTCGTCGCGGGCGCCCTCACCAGCGAGCTCCGCATTCGCGAGATCGCGGCCACCATGCTGAACGAGCAGCTCGGCGCGGCCGTCAGCGAGGTGTTCGGCGTCGGCGGCGACGACCTCAAGCAGATCCTGATCGACGTGCGAGTGGAACTGGCCGATCAGGGCTTGGAACTTCTCCTGCTCATCGAGGATTTCTCGATCTTCCAGGGCATCCAGGGCGGGTTGATCGATGCGATCACACTGATCTCCACCGAGGCGCTCACCCTCTGCCCGATGCGGGTGGTGATGGCGGTGACCTCCGGCTACTTCAACGACCAGATGCCGGACACGGTGTTCACCCGCACCTACAAGGTCTTCGATCTCGATCTCGAACCAGGCTCCCCGACCGTCTTCGAACCAGCAGGCTTCACGGCGCGCTACCTGAACGCTGTCCGGACCGGCACGTCCGTGCTCGACGGGTTGCACGCGCACGACGAACCAGTCACCAGCGCATGTGACCAGTGCCCGGTCAATGCGGCCTGCCACAAGGCCTTCGGTCAGGTCGACGGCTTCGGATTGTTCCCGTTCAATTCACATGCCCTCAGCCGCGCGATCGACAGTCAGTCTAAGGACGGCGCGTTCGTGGCCCGGGACGTGCTTACCCGCGTGGTCCGACCGGTCCTGCACCGGGACGAGGCGGAACTGAACGGCGACCGCTTCCCGAGCGAAGCCTTCGCCGAAGACTTCAAGGCCGGTGCGCTTGGCCTCCTCGACGATATCGAGGCCCTGCAGCAGCTTCGGACTCCCGGCGATAAGGAGATCTCCGACCGACGCGAGCGTCTCGTCCGATTCTGGGGAACGGGCACCGGTCCGGAGAACTTGAACCCCACCATCCACACGGCGTTCGGGGTGCCGCCGATCGACGGGTTGGAGAACGCGCCTGACACCCCACCAGTCGTCGTTGACCCCGATGAGCCCGTCCTCATCACAACGAAAGCCGAGAAGGCCGCTGCTCTTCCCGCGTTGGTGAAGGCGGTCGATAAGTGGCGGGAGACCGGCGACCTGCTGATGGGTGACCGCAACAAGCTACGGAATCTCGTTCACGTGGCCGTGACGGCACGCCTGATGCTGGACGACGGCTACGGCGGCGACGGTTCCTGGACGAACGGCAAAAGAGAGTTCGCACCCGCCTTCGTTGCTGCCACCTCGATCGCATTTGACGACGAGAAGTTGGCTAATGCTCTGGTCCCGGTCGATCGCGACAACGACGACGATGTTCGGGTTCTGCGGGCTCTCGCCTGGGTCAACCAGTCGGGCTCATGGGCGGAGGTGCCGAAGGGAGAGATCCTTGAACGCCTCTGCGATCGAAAGCTCGAGGTTTGGACAGCGCGTGTGTCCGAGCGACTACTGCCCCGCCGCGGTGACGGCGACGACGCGGAACTCATTCGATTGGCCCACACACTGTTGGCTGTCGGGAAAGCACTTGGTATCCCCGAAGCGTTCAACCCCGACGCCCAGAGCCGAGTGAGGGCGTTGTTCGCCCCGGCGCCGGAACAAACTTATCCAGAGGCCAGGCCACTTCTTGGCAAGTGGCAGAGGAAGGTCAGCGAGGATGGCCTCGGACGTGAGCGGCTCCAGGAGCGACTACTCAGGCGCGCATCTTTCACCCAGGGTGGCGGCAAGGCTCTGGCTGTCGACGTGACCAGCCTGCATCGGGCCGTGAGGGACACCAACGCCGACGTGCCCTGGCCGTCCGGGACACCAGAATTGATCACCACGACGGAAGCCGGGGTCGCGACCTGGAGTGCCAACCTCACACAGGTACGTGAAGAGGCAGCGCAACGGGTCCCGGATGTCAGCGACCTCGGTGGGGAGGTCGCCGACATCGCGGTGGAGTTGAACACCCTGATCGGCGAGCGGATCAACGCTGGCGGCCTGCCCGGCTCGATCGATCCTGAAAGCTTGCGCGCTGCCGCCAAGGCCGTGAGGCCAGGAGACCAGAAGGCGGCCGAGGCACTCCGGGATACGTTGGATCGGTGGGACGAACTCACCCCCGACGACCGTCTGCGGGTGCTCACCGCAGACTGGGAGAAACAAGTCAGCCGGGTCACGTCCTGGCTCGGCCCAGCCCAGGCGGCGGTAGCGGCTCTCGAGTCCAGTCTCCAAGCAGGGCCGGCCTCCGAAGCGCAGCGGGAGTGCGACGAGGCTTGCCAAGAATTGATCGGTTATCTGGAGTCGTTGGCAGGTACGGTCGCAGGGATCAATGGACCGGAAGTTGTCGCATGAGTTTGCTCACTCGGGTGACCAGCCTGCGCACCGCTGCGGTCGCGGTCGACGACGTGGTCAAGATCAAGACCCGGACCGGCGACCTGCGAACCCTCGCGGAGCGCCTGGATGCCCCCGCGAAGCAGTTACCGACACTGATTACTGCCTTGGCCGAATTGGCCAAGGTCGACGCACCTCTCGACGGCGACTCCGTGCAAGACGCAGCCGACACGGTCACAACGATCCGCTCACTCGCCGGCGCACTGCCCGGAATACCGGTGGACGCACCGCTGGACCTGCCCAAGTCGCAGGTCAAAGCCGTCGAGAACCTCACCAAGAAGCTCAGCCTGTTCGTCGAGGCGCACTGGCTGCCCTTCCGAGACCGGGATCTGCCCGCGATCAACGAGGAACTGGTCGAGGCACTCGCTGCCGGCGGCGTCGATGTCGAGGACGTCCGCAACAAACTGATCAGCGCGCAGATCACGATCATGAGCATCCGGTACCGGAGCGTCCCGCAGGAAGGCGACGTCGACAGGTTCACCGAGGCGCTGGCGGCGCTGCGCGCCTGTGGTGAGGAGATCAGCACCCTGGTGGACCCCGCTCTGGCTGAGGGAATTCTCGAGTCCCAAACGGAGGGGATCCCGCTGAGCTGGTTCACACCAGAGCGGATCACCGCGGTGACCGGGCTCGGCATCCTCGATCGGTTCCGGGTGCATCTGAAGTGACCTCCCCCCTGCACGCGCGACTACTGGACCGATTGGAAGCCCTTGAGGACCCCTTGCTGTGCTGGGGCGTCGTCGACGGCGGCTTCAGTGAGGCCGAATTGCGGACGTACGTCGCCGAGGAACTAAAGCGCGCCGGGTCGCTCGACGACGTCGACGACGTGATCGAGGCGATGACCGAGCAGGCTTTGCTGGTCCAAGACCTCACCCACTCCCCCACCCGCTGGCGCACCCGAAACGGCGAGACTATGCGATTACTCGCCCGCCTGCGGCAGATCATGCTCAGCGGGTCCTGGCAGAGCGGCGCAAACCTGGTCTCCGACTTTCGGTATGCGCGCCGCCCCCGGGCCTACCCGGTCCGGGACCAGGCTTGGGGCCAGGTGCTGGACGGAGTCGGCGGGGCCAATGAAACCCACGAGGCGGTCATCGATGCGATGACCGCCGATGGCACCGACCATTTCCGGCTCAGCGGGTTCCAGGTACGGGCTACTCGACAGACGCTTACGGCGTTGAGCGCTCCCTTGACTAGCGCGATTGTCGTGGGCGCCGGCACCGGCAGCGGCAAGACTCTGGCGTTCTACTTGCCAGCCTTCGCCTACTTGGCGGGCCTGAGGGACCCAACCCGATGGACCCGAGCGCTCGCGGTCTACCCACGGACCGAGCTGCTCAAGGACCAATTGGACACTGCGTTCGCGAACGCGCGCCGACTAGAGCCGCTGTGGACGAAGTCGAGCGGTCGCCCGATGACGATCGGGGCTCTGTACGCCAGCACACCCCAAAACGCCAACTGGATGGGCGGTACCTACGGCACCTGGCCCAAGCGAGCGACCGGGTACGCCTCACCCCAGCTACGGTGCCCCGGCGACGGCTACACCCGCTGCGGCGGCGAACTGGTCTGGCCGTTTGACGACGTGAAGCAGAAGAAGGAGCGCCTGGTCTGCTGGTCCTGCAAGCGCTCCTTCGATGACTCGATGGTCGTGCTTACCCGCGACCGGATGCGCACGCACCCGCCGGACGTCCTCTTCGTCACCACCGAGATGCTCAACCGTGGTCTGTCCGAGTTGCAACTTCGGCAGACCTTCGGGGTGGGAGTAACGAAGAAGCCGCGACTGATGCTCCTCGACGAGATCCACACCTATGACGGCACCACCGGAGCACAGGCGGCGATGGTGCTGCGCCGTTGGCATCACAGCCTGCAGGGGCCAATCACCTTTGTCGGGCTGTCCGCGACCTTGTCGAACCCGATACGGCATATGGCCGACCTCACCGGCGTCGCCGACGATTTGGTCACCAGCATCGCCCCGGAGTCAGGCGAGATGGAGTACGAGGGCGCCGAATACCTGATCGCGCTGCGCAGCGACCCGACCAGCGGCGCATCGGTGCTCTCGACCACCATCCAGGCGTCCATGCTGCTGCCCCGCACCCAGGACGCCCCAGACTCACGCATCTCCGATGGACTGCTGGGCACCAAGGCCTTCGTATTCACCGACGATCTGGACGTGACCAACCGTTTGTACGGCTACCTCCTCGACGCCGAGGGCCAGCGCTACTTCAGCGGCAGGTCCGAGCACACCAAGAAGCCGCTCGCCTCGATCCGGGTCCCATCCACAGACCCGCTAAATCAACGACGCGCAGGCCAAGTCTGGGACCTGCCGAACGCGATCGGCCACAAGTTCGCCGACAAGGGCACCGGATTGAACGTCGGCCGGACGACGTCCCAAGACTCCGGGGTGGACGCGAACGCGCAATTGATCGTCGCAACTGCATCCCTGGAGGTCGGTTACGACGACCCCGATGTCGGTGTCGTCATCCAGCACAAGGCGCCACGCGGCGTGGCGGCGTTCCTGCAACGCAGGGGCCGAGCGGGCCGGAAACGCGGCATGCGCCCGTACACCGCCGTGGTGCTCTCCGACTACGGCCGCGACCGCGCGACCTACGAGGCCTGGGACACGCTTTTCGACCCCGTGCTCCCCGACCTGGTGCTGCCGATCCGCAACCGAGCGGTGCTGCGGATGCAGGCGACGATCGCGATGATCGACTGGCTCGCCGGCCAGTTGAGCGTCCAAAATGTACCGCTCACGACCAAGGCCTGGGGAGCACTGGCGACGCCGGCGGCCGCGAGTTTCCCGCCGGGACGGGAGACCCAGACTAAGGCCGTCGCCATCCTGCGGTCCTTGATGCGCGACCCGGTGCTCCAGCGCAGCCTGCGCGAATGGGTCCAAGGGGCCCTCCACCTCACCGACGCCGAGGCCAACGAGATCCTCTGGCATCCGCCTCGCCCGCTGCTGCTCGCGGCCGTCCCGACCCTCGCCCGCCGTCTGCAGAGCGAGTGGGCTGTCGCCACGCCGACCGACATCATCAAACTGCGGGACACAACGGGCGAGAACCCGCTCCCCGACTTCTTCCCCATGAACCTGTTCAGCGAGCTCGCACTGCCCGAGATCTACGTCTCGATCCCCCCGCAGACACGGAAGGAGACCGAGCCCAAGCTCGAGGCGATGCGGATGGGCCAGATGCTGCGCGAGTACGCCCCCGGCAGGGTGTCCCGCCGGTTCGCCACTCGGAACCTCGATCACCGGCACTGGATCCCGGTGCCGTTGGGGAGCCGCGAGGCCATCATCGACCTCGCCCCGACACTCCTCGCCTTTCAACGCGAGGAGTCGTGCACCATCGACCTGAACGGCACCGCGACCAAGGTGTCGGTGGTCCGGCCCAACCAGGTGAGGCTCGAACTTCCACCTGAGGACATCAAGGACTCGTCGAACGCATCGATGGTATGGCGGTCCCAGTTCCTGGAGAACGGCGCCGGCCTGGTGCTGCGGGTGCCGGCCACCGACCCGATCGGCCGCTACCTGGCTGAGGCCCGCTTCTTCCTACACGCGCAGAACTCGCACCTAGACGTCCACCGAGTAGCCACCGAATCCGACGCCACCTTGATGGTCAAGGGCGCGCCGGGCCAGCCCGATGCTGAGATGCAGGTCCGGAGTCGGTTCACCTTGGACGGCGAGCAGGTCTGCCTGGGAGCCACCTACGACGTCGACGGCCTTCGGATGACGATCACTCTCCCGGAGTCCATCACCCCGCCTGACCACGTCATGCCGGGTTTGCGCAGCGCCTGGTTCCGGCATGTTCTGACCACCGACCCGTTGCTGCTGGATCGCGTAAATGGCTTCCAGGTCGGCTGGTTCCACCAAGCACTCGAGTGCATGCTGCTGATGACAGCAGTGACTAACAAGACGAGCTTGTCCGAGGCGTATCGGACGGTGAAGGGATCGTTGGACAAGCACCTCGACGCCACCTTGGACGCGCTATTCCGTAGCCCTGGCGTTGGCGAGTCCGACAGCCTCACCGTGAGCCGGATGGGCAAGCGGTTGAAAGGCGAACTCAAAGACCCGGCCGTCGTCGCGCGGCTAGATGTCCTCTCCGAGCAACTCTGGGCTCCGGATCCGGAGCGATTTCAGGCCTGGCTTCAGGAGCGCACCCTGTCCACCATCGGCCTAGCAGCGCTGGCAGCCGCCCGGCAGATCTGCCCCGAGCATGACCCGGACGGCGTCGTGGTCGACGTCGAGCCGGGCTTCGATGCCGACAACGGGCCGCGGACCGGCCAGGTATGGCTGTCGGAGGCTTCCAACGGCGGCGGCGGGTTCGTCGAGGCCCTCGCCGCCCGGGTCCGGCCCGATCCCCGCCGATTTCTCCGGTTGATCATGCGCGCGGTGCAGCCTTCCTCGAATGAGCTTGTCGACACTCACATGCAGCGCCTGGTGCACCTGATCACCACGGATCACGACTGGCGCACGTTGGTCAGTGATTTCCGGTCAGCCCCCACGCAGGCCGACCGTGTCACCGGTCTAGCGCACATCCGCGACGCGCTGCGCGGGTCCGGTATCTATGGGGCCGAGCAGTCGGTCGTTTCCTGCCTGGCCAACCGGGCCCTCCGGCCGGGCTCGAGCGTGGCGACCGACGATGCGCTGCGCGCGCTGATCGACAGTTGGTCGGGCGAGGAGGACCGCGTCGGGGTGGAGATCCCGCCTCGGACTTGGGCCTACCTGATGCGGGAGCGGACCGACTTGGACGCCGGCCTGGTGCTCAGCACCGGCGCCACCGAGCGGCAGCGAATGGATGCGATCCAGTCGGTCCTCTGGCCCCGTGGCTGGGCTCTGCGAGCGGAGGAACTGCAGGCCTGGAACCTCTTCGCCGACAACGTGCCCGCGGCCCCTGACCTGCTCCGCGCCGTGGTTGCCGGCAAGGACGCGGCGCTTGACGTGAGCTTGCCCGACGCCGCCACGAACGTCCGTGCGGTCTTGGCAAAGAACGGCTCTGCCCAAGTCATCGCGGCACCTGAGGCCGCTGCTGTGCTGGCCGACCTCCTGATCGATCTGAGCACTGAACCGGTAACCACGGACTACCTGCACGTGTACCCGCGTGTCGTCGAGATCGAGCACCACCCGGACGGAAGCGTCGTCGTCTCGCTCGAACTGTCGGAGATCTCGACATGAGACGGATCACGACCTCGGGAAACGGCCAGACACGCGTACTAAACGACCTGCTGCAGAACCTCCTTGTCACCGAACTGCTGGTGCCGTCGAAGCAACTGTGGGTGCTCTCTCCTTGGATCTCGGACATCGTCGTCATCGACAACGCGGCAGGGCAGTTCAAGACCGTCCTGCCCGGCCTACCGGCCCGGCCGATCCGGCTCACCGAGGTTTTGATCGAACTGGCCCGACGCGGATCCGACGTTCGAGTGGTCATGCGAGACGTCGATACGAACGACATCGCCCGGCAACGTCTGCAGGATCCGTCCAATACCGGCGCGCGCCCGACGGTAACGATCCAAAACAACCTGCACGACAAGGGCATCGTCGGCGACCGCTTCCACATCCAGGGATCGATGAACTTCACCTACTTCGGCCAGGCGGTCAACGAAGAGGGCGTCACGGTCACGTCAGATCCTCACGAAATCTCCCAGGCGCGCATCGCCTACAACTCGAAATATGACAGCTCATGAGCGCTCTCGACGACTTCTTCGGTGATGGCAACACCATCCAGCCGACCACCGTCCCTATCGAACTGCAGGCGGTGATAGAGACCTGGCAGGCGGAAATCGCCCAGAACCGCATCGGATTCCTGCCGCGCTTGGTCAACGGACGGCTGTATTGGTACGGATTCGCCCCATCCCCGCGCGAGCGCCGAGAACTCTTGGACCTGCTCGATGGTTGGATCGGTCCGACGTACAGCGACCTTGGGCGCACTCGCGGCGACCTCGATCTGCACGATCCGTTCGACGCCGACCTGCGCCAGTTGCCGACGCCACCACTGCGGTTCGAGGTGCTCCCGAGGGTGGCCCCGGGATCTACACACGCGCGCCAAGAGGTTCGCGATGCGCTGCAGATGATGTCGCGTCTAATCAAGAGTCGACCTTCGTCGGAATTCGACGCACCGCGGACGACCGTGGAGGTGCTCGATGACCTCGGCCATGCGATCTCCGCACTTGACCGACGAGTCGCGCTGGCATGCTTGCGGGAACTCGAGGCAACTGCCGATCTTGACCAGACCAACCTCGCGTTCCTTCGGTTGCGCATGTACGCGGGGCTGCACGACTGGGCCGCGATCATGGCAGACCAGGATCTGCCGCACATCCTGGCCATGCGCCGTCCGCTGGGAGTGACCCGCGTGATCCAACGCGCGGTCTACGCGACCCACTGCGAAGCGGCCGATGTCGATGGGCGCGACGTCGACCTGGTCGCCTCCGTCGCCGATCTGCCAAATAGTTTCCAGGCGCTGGCAACCGGAGCGGTCACACGTCGTCGCTCGGATGTCGTTCTCGAATTTCTTCTCGCTCTGCACTCTGCGAACCCGACCCCAACACTGACCCGGCTCCTCGGCGAGGCCGAGCGAATTGAAGCGGGGCTGGCAGACCGTTTGCATCTCTTGATGCCATCCGACGTCGGGCGAGTCAGAGACGTCGAGGTTGTCGAAATATCATCGCCCCAGACGCGCATCGACGAGACCGCACCAGCAGTCGACCCCGACGAGTCACCCGCAACAGACCCCGAATCTTCACTTCAACTCGCCATTCGCCAGGTCAGGGATGGTGAGTTGCACGAAGCCTTCGCTACAGGACGTGCGCTTCCTCCAAGTCCAGATGTCGCGAGTCTGCTGCTGTTCTGCGCACGTGAACTCGAATCAGAGGAAGTCGTCGCCGAAGTCACTGGCTACCTAGACACGCACGGTCTGCGCGACGTCCTGGCCGCCGGTGACATTCAGCAACGTGAGGCTCTAGCGTGGCTCGATGAGTTCGGACGACCGGAGAAGACGCTCGGCTGGCTGGGGTGGTTCGAGCGCCTGTCCGAGGACGCCAATCAGCTCGGACCCGATGTCGACCCCGAGGTTAGCGCCAGGTGGGAGCCGCTCGAGCGCACCCAGGCTTCTCAACTGCTATTCGGCTGCTCCGAGACCGCGCTCGGTAGGTTTGGCGAGCGTGGCGGCCAGTTCATGGCGGCCCATCGCAACCTATTCGTCGAGGACGGTGCCGGCGAGTTGATCGAACGCGTTCTCGCCTGTCTCGCGATCGGCGCGAAGAACTCCGCAGGAGCCAGGGTGCAAACGCTCGCTCTGCTCGACCATCTGGCCGAAGGCAGCCCGACTACGGCGATCGTTTCATCGGCTCTGGAGTGGGCCGGCGAGATCGTGTCAATCAATATTTCAGCCGTGGCAACGACGTGGGCGGTGGACGTCCTGCAGACCGCGACGAGCGGTCCCTCTGCTGTCGCGATGGCTGCCAAGCACCAACTCTTCTACGGCATTACGGGCCTTATCCGCCCGTTCAAGTCGGCACTGGATCTGACGGACCTAGAAGCACTGAAGATTATTGCCGAAGAGCTCGGTGTGGACGTGCCTGACGACTTGCTCCTCGGAACTGTGGACGATGTCGATCCCGCCGCGCCGTACCGCTATCTCGAAGACCAGACGGTGGTCTTGTACTCGTTGACCGAATCGGCGACGACGCGAGCCGCCCAAGTCTTGCGAAGGATGGTGCCCGGGTTGGATGTAAAGACGAGCGCCGAACACGACGGCAGCCCAAAACTTGCCGCCCAAAGCGCGAATGCAGACATCTTCGTGATGGTCGCCGCCTCGGCTAAGCACGCTGCCACCGACTTTATCAAGGCCAACCGGGCACCAAAGTCACTGATTCAGGTCAACTCCCGGGGTACCTCTGCCATCCTGCGCGCGCTCGCTGAGGGGTAGCGGCAGAGGGTCGCGCTCCTGTACGCCTCCGGTAGCAGCACCGACCCGCCAAACGGGGCACCGAGCCGTTGCGCGACGACCGTGCCGTCGCTGATGCGAAAACGGCCGGTATGTGCTCAGCCAATGTTCGGGCCGGCGCGCCGCGCCGATCGGTGGTCGATTGACTCCCGTAGCTCCTGACGGCTCTCCCGTGCGCCCGCCGGTGTTTCCGGCGAGAGGCAGGCGGCCGAAGCTCGTTCCGAGTGATCACGAGGAGCTCGGTATTGATCGGAGCGGTGATCGGGACATACTGCTCCCGAACCGGGTTCCCGGGAGGGCTCTGTTGCGTTGGCCGATCTATCGGCATGATTGAACCGACGCCGGGGAATTAGATGGCGAGTGTCAGCTCATCGAAAGCGGTCAGCAGCCGGCGGTGGGCTGGCGCGTCGGTGGTGATGTCGTAGTGGCCGCGTTTGAGGTTCTGGATGAACGCGTGCCCGGTGGCGAGTGTGCGTGCGGATCGGAATGTCGTGGGGCCACGCATGGGTCGGAGCCGGGCTTTGAGCCGACCATGGTCTGCTTCGACTCTGTTGTTGGCGTCCTGCTCCGTGTTGTGCAGGGCGGCCGGGATGAGCTCGTCGAGGACTCTCGGGTAGGCCGGTGCCAGGTCGGTGGTCACCTCGACCGGGACGGCGCCGGTGGCACGGGCTCGGTTGAAGAAGGTCCGCGCGGCGGTCAGATCTCGCCTGGTCGGACAGCCACACGTCGATGACCTGCCCGAACTGGTCGACCGCCCGGTAC
>JBBRYB010000043.1:0-24757 GCA_038238115.1 Propionibacteriales bacterium
GGCCCGACCCCGCGCCGGTCGCGGGGGGGGGGGGGGAAAAGGGCCCCCCACCCCCCGGGCCCGCGCCCGGGCCCCCCCCCGCCGGGGCCCGCCCCCGGCGGGGGGAGGCGGGGGCGCGGGGGGGGGGGGTCTCTGCGGGGGTGCGGGGGGTGGGGCCGCCCCCCCCCCCCCCCCCCCCCGCGACCGGCGCGGGGTCGGGCCGGTGGTAGTCCGGGGTGTAACGCTGATAGCAGTCGGCCAGCTTGGCTTTGGCGTCAGCCCACGGCAACGGTGTCTTGCACACAGGAGGTTGTTCGCAGCGTCGCCAGACGAGGCGGAACAGCCGCTCAGCCTCCGGCAGGGGCACGTCGCGGGCGCGCAGCGAGCAGGCGTACCTGACGAGAACGTCATGCCGGTCGCCGGGTCCGGTGCCGCTCGGACCGCGGATAACCTCGGGTACGGCGGCCAGTCCACGCGGTTTGTCGAACGAGTCCCACGAGAAGGCACCGTCAGCGGGCTTGGCGGCCCCCCTCAGCGCCTCGACCAGCCACTCGGGCACGGTGTGCCGGGTCTACGTCGGAGGTGACGGTGTAAAGCGCCCCGGTGGCGTGTAGGGAGCCGGGCCCGACGACGTAGCCTCCGCGCCCTCTGATGTTGACGCCGACGGGTTTCAGTGCCCCTTCACCGTTGCCGAGATCGACACCTTCCCTGGCCTGGAAGTAGAAATGATGTCCTCGCCCGGTCTGCACCGTAAAGGTGGCAGGCACGGATTGCCCGATGCTGGTGGCGTAGCGGGCGAAGTCACCCGGCGCGTCCTCGTCAACCACGAGAAGACCCAACAAGCCGCAGGCGACCCCGACGTTCCTGGGGTATCCGGTGAACCATGCCGCGAGCTGTTTTGGGTCGGTGCTGGCGCCCGCCTTGAACGGCACACAAGGATGCTTACCGCGCTCATCGCACGTCGCCGGATTGTGGCCGCGACCGATGCCGGCGCACCGCTCGAGCTCGGGGTGGTCGACGGGGAACACGTAGATGCCGCGCTCGGACAGCCAGCTGGCGGCGCTCAGGGTGTCGACGTAGTCGACGGCGGTCATGACACACCGCCATCCGGAGATTTCACTGGTTCTAGTGCGATCCCCTCCTCGGCCCTGGGGACCGAGGAGGGGGGAGAGATTGCCGGACTAGAACTCGCCCTGCCGGTGTGCAGTGATATCCTGGCAAAGTCAAGTGCTGTGAAGGGCCGGTCCCGAGCGGGCCGGCCCTTCCTACGCGGCATCAGGACCACCGCCATCGGCTTCGAGCTCGGCTTCGGCGGCCTCAGCCGTTGCGGTCAGCTCGGCGGCTTTGCGGCGGGACTTCGCAGACGCAAGCGCCAGACGCAGGAAGAACGCCTTACGTAGGTGCTCGGCACGGATGGGGTCCCCGCCAGCTTGTTCCAGGAATCGCTGGTCACGAGCGGCTCTCGCCGGAGCGGTCCGAGCGGATCTGTTCTCTGTGTTTGCCCACGACTCATGGGCGGCTAGGCGAGCGCTGAGGGAACGCTCCGATGATGTAGCCATGCTTTGGTCATCCCGTCGAAAGAGCGACGAGACACAAGTGCGGTCACGTCGCTAGCCGACGGGATGCCGGGTGGTTCAGAGGGTCCCCTCTCGAGCCGCATTTGCTCGAGCTAGCGGTCACGCCGCCGCTCCGCGACGTGAAGCCCACGCTGGCACATCCCGCGATACGTGTCAGGGCGGGTTTCGCCCTAGCCTGACCTCAGACGGTTTAGGTCTGGTCCGCCTTCTCAGACGGCACGCCTTTGCGTTGTTCGGAAGTTTACTCGCACGATGCGACAACCACGGCTAAGAAAGCTCGCGGGATCAGACTCGGTCTCCCCGGTTCATCCGTTTGCTGGCCTCTCGCGCCCGCATGTCGGCCGCACTGGACCCGTACCGCTCGAGCATCACGTCGCTGGACCAGCCGGCGAGCCTTTTGAGGTCGCGCTCCTGGCCGCCGTTGAGCAGGAAGTCATGGGCAAAGGTGTGCCTGAACCGGTGCGGATGCAGGCCCTCGATCCCGGCGAGGCGTCCACGTTTCGCGATGATGTCGCGGATGCCGTCCGCGGACATCGGCCCCCGCTGGCTGAGCAGCAGAGCGGTCAGGTGTGCCCAGCGGTGTCGTCTGCGTTCTCGCAGGTAACGGTCGACGGCCCTGGCGGTTCGCGTCCCGAAGTAGACCGGGCGGACCTTGCGGCCCTTCCCGGCCACGATCGCCATCCCCTTGTCGAGGTCGACCCCGTCGACGGTCAGCCCCGCCAACTCTGAGACGCGCAGGCCACAGTCGAGCAGCACACGGATGATCGCTTCGTCGCGCCGGTCGTTGAAAGTCTTCGCCGCGCACGTCTTCACCAGCGCGATCAGGTCGGCGTCGGTGAGGACCGGGACGGGTTTCTCGGTGGCTCTCGAGAGCTGGATTGCGGCCATCGGGTCCCGGTCGATCTCGTCCTCGGCGACGAGCCACAGACAGAACCGGTGCAGGCTGCGGTGGCGGGTCGCGACGGTCGAGGCCTCGTTGCGGTCGCTCAGCTCGGCCAGCCAGGCCCAAACCGCCGACCGGGTCATCTCGTCGAGGGTGGCTGGTCTCCCTCTCGCCGTCAGCCACTGGGGAGAAGAACCTGATGGCCTGGTTGTAGATGACGACGGTCCGCTCACTGCGGCCCTCGGCGCGCAGGTGCCGGGAGAATGACGCAGCGAGGTCGTCGAGACGTTCGGCCATGGTTCTAGGTTATCGGGCGAGTGAGCGTTGTGCTATCGCCACGCCAACCTCAGTGAGACTCGTTTTCGCTGGTCAGGCGCTTAGCACGCGAGGGTTGGACCCTCGCCGGCTCGCCCGGCATCTTGGGGTAGTCGGGAGGGTAAGGCATGTCGCCTTGGCCCTCGGCCTGGTCTCGTTCATACATGTCCAGGAGCGGCTCGAGGCTGTGGTGCACGTCGTCGATATCGGCGTGGAGGTCGCCTCGCTCCGCGACTCGAGCGGGGACGGTGCGCAGGGTGAACTCGCGCGGGTCAAGCCCCTCCAGCTCCTCCCAGGCGACGGGCGTGGACACCGGGCCGCCGGCAAGCGGTCGCAGGCTGTAGGCGCTGGCGATGGTGCGGTCGCGGGCGTTTTGGTTGTAGTCGATGAAGATCGCCTCCCCGCGCTCCTCCTTCCACCACTTCGTGGTGACCTGGCCGGGCATCCGTCGCTCGAGCTCTCGACCGAAGGCGATCGCGGCGTGGCGGACGTCGGTGAACGTCCAGCGCGGTTCGACCCGGAGATAGATGTGGACGCCGCGGTTGCCGGACGTCTTCGGGAAGCCGCGGTAGCCGAGCTCCTCGAGCAGCCCGCGCGCCTGTCCTGCCACCCGCACTGCATCGGCGAAGTCGGTGCCGGGCTGCGGGTCGAGGTCGAGGCGCAGCTCGTCCGGGTGGTCGACGTCCGCGCGCCGGACCGGCCAGGGGTGGAACGTGATCGTGCCGATCTGGGCGGCCCACGCGATCACGGCCGGCTCGGTGGGACAGACCTCGTCGGCGTACCGGCCGGACGGGAACGTGATGCGAGCGGTCTCGACATATGGCGGGGCCCCCTTGGGCACGCGCTTCTGAAAGAACGCGTCACCCTTGGGATCGACGCGGCTCGCCTGCTTGATGCCATCGAAGACGCCCTTCGGCCAGCGTTCGAGCGTCGTCGGCCGCTCGTGCAAGGCACGGAGCATCGCCTCACCGACGCTGGCGTAGTAGCTGACCACATCGAGCTTCGTCGCCTCAGGCGTGGCGTCGGTTCGCGGGAAGATCACCCGGTCGGGGTTGGATACCCGCACTGTCGTGCCCGCGACCTCGATCTCCGTGGCAGGGGTCGGCATGCGGCCAGGGTATCGGCCCGCTCGCCCCGGTCAGTCGCCAGCGCCGGTCGCGGCGGAGCAGAGTCTTGCAGGAGTATGACGGCGAACCGGATCAGCCCTGCCCGGACGCGGTGGGATGCTCGGGCCCGTAGGCTTGAGCCATGAGTTCCCAGGTGACCAAGTCAGAAGCCGAGTGGCGGGCCCAGCTCAGCCCCGACGAGTATGCCGTCTTGCGCAAGTCCGGCACCGAACGCCCTTGGTCGGGAGAATACGTCGAGACCAAGACCGAGGGCGTCTACCGCTGCCGGGCCTGCCGCTCGGAGCTCTTCCGTTCCACCGAGAAGTTCGACTCCCACTGCGGTTGGCCGTCGTTTTGGTCACCGAGCGACAGCGACAATGTGGTGCTCATCGAGGACAAGACGCTCGGAATGCGACGCACCGAGGTGCGCTGCGCCACCTGCGACTCCCACCTCGGGCATGTCTTCCTCGGCGAGGGCTATGAGACCCCGACCGACGCGCGCTACTGCATCAACAGCGTTTCCCTCACCCTCGAACCCGCCGAATAACTGACCGCTCGGCCGGAACAACTGGCGCCTCGGCGGCACAACTGGCGCCTCGGCCGGAACAACTGGCGCCTCGACCGGAACAACTGGCGCCTCGACCGGAACGGCTGGCGGGTCAGGGGAGGGTGTTGATGATCTCGGCGGCGCTGCGGCGGCGGCCGGTGTAGAACGGGACCTCGCCGCGCACGTGCCGGCGGGCGGTGCTCCCGCGAAGGTGCCGCATCAGGTCGACGATGCGGTGCAGCTCGTCGGCCTCGAAGGCCAGGATCCACTCGTAGTCGCCGAGCGCGAAGGACGCGACGGTGTTGGCGCGTACGTCGGCGTAGTCGCGGGCCATCTGTCCGTGCTCGGCGAGCATGGCGCGGCGCTCCTTGTCCTCGAGCAGGTACCACTCGTAGGACCGCACGAACGGGTAGACGCAGACGAAGTCGCGCGCCTGCTCGTCGGCAAGGAACGCGGGCACATGACTCTTGTTGAACTCCGCCGGCCGGTGCAACGCCAGCTGAGACCACACCGGCACGAGACGCGTGCCGAACGCCGTACGACGCAACCGGTTGAAGGCCGACTGCAACGCCTCCGCGGTGGAGGCGTGCCACCACACCATCAGATCCGCGTCGGCTCGCAGCCCGGAGACGTCGTAGAGGCCGCGGATCGTCACATCGGCGGCGTCCAGCTCGGCGAGCAGCTCGTGAACCTCCTCGACCTCCGCCTTGCGCCGCAGCTCGTCGTCGAGCGGTTCCGAGAGCTCGAACACCGACCACATGGTGTAGCGGATCACGTCATTGAGCTCTCGTGCCGCCTTGCCCTGCTGCGGTCGTTTGCCGGGGTCCGCCGATGCGTCAGTCATGCATCCATTGTCTCGACCGGCTCCAAACCGGCGAGCACCCGGGTCGCCGCAGCCTGCCCGTCTGCCACGACCGCCGGGATCCCGACCCCGTCGAACACCGCGCCGCACACCTCGAGGCCACGCACCGCGTCGACCGCAGCCCGGATCCTGCGCACGCGGTCGAGGTGCCCGACCGCATACTGCGGCAGCGCGCCACCCCACCGGGTGACACACGCCTCGAGCAGGGGGGCACGCAGTCCCGTGGCCGCGCGAACATCTGTCATGGTGGCCTCGACGAGGTCGGCATCGTCGCGCTGCAGCTCGGCCTCGTCGTGGTGCCGACCGATGCTGCACCGGATCAGCGCGGTGTGGGCGGGCAGCCAGCCCCACTTCCGCGAGGAATAGGTCACCGCCTTGACCACGCGACCCTCGATGGGCGGAACCAGGAAGCCCGACCCCGCCAGCTCGACGTCGACCCGGCCGGCGTCGACCGCCAGGGTCACCAGAGCCATCGAGGCGTACTCGATCCGGCTCAGCTCACGTGCGGCCAGCGGCGCGACTGCTCGAAGCAGCCGGGCGGCGGCGCCAGCGGGCGTGGCCACCACCACGGCGTCGGCATCCACTGTCTCAGGCTTGGCGTTCGGCCCGACGACCAGCTGCCATCCCGAGGCGGTACGCGTCAGCTCTCGCACCATCGTGTTGCACCGGATCGTGCCGCCTCGCTGGCACACGTCCTGCGCCAGCTCCCGCGGCAGCCGCCCGACACCACCGCTGATGCCCGCGAAGACCGGGCCCAGGTCCGGGCGAGGGGGCACAACCAGGCTGGCCGCGGCCGCCAGCAGCCCGCCCTGCTCCTTGACGGCGCCGACAATCTGGGGCAGGGCCGCGTGCAAGGACAGCTCGTCCGAGCGACCGGCGTACACGCCTCCCAGCAGCGGCTCCACCAGGCGATCCCTGACGGTGCTTCCGAGCCTGTTGGCGACGACCGCTCCGATGCCGACGTCCTCGCTCACGTCGAGCCTTGGCAGTCGCGGCTCCAGAGCTGCGCGGGCGACTGCTGCGCGCCCGAGGATGCCGCTGCGCCCGGCGGCGGCGAGGTCGGCGGGAATCCCCATCACCGTGGGTGGCAGCTCCCGGATCGCGCCCCTTGTCCAGACCCCGGCACCACCAACTGCGGGGTGCACGATCGCGTCGCCCAGACCCACGGCGCGAGACAGTGCCGTTGCTTCGGTACGCCGGCTGAGCATCGACTCCGCACCGAGGTCGACGGTTACGCCCGCCACCTGACCGAGACGAAGCTTGCCGCCCACCTCGGCAGAGCCCTCGAAGACCGTCAGCCGCGCCGAGGGATCCGACCCGAGCACCGCGTGCGCCGCCGCGAGGCCCGCCATGCCGCCGCCGACCACAGCCACGGTGACCTGGCGAGGTGAGGGCGGCTCGACCATGCCTCAACCCTCGCAGACACCAGACCGAGCCGCGCTGCGCGGTAGGCGAGGGAACCGCTCGGATCTGGATCGCGTCACACGGCCATGACATCTCGCTCGGGGCCTCGTGCGGCTCGCCCGACAAACCCTCGTCGTGCTCGCGCCGCGGCCATCCTCGTGGGCTGCGTCGCGGCGCTCACCCTGAGCGCATGCAGCGGTCCGTTCAACGGCTCCGCCGACTCGACGTCGGGCGTGGCAGCTAAGGGGGACTCGGCGGCGGGCGGCAACGCGGCAGCGGCACGGGCCCTGGACTCACCAGGCGCGGTGCCGCAGGCGAACACCGACAACCTCCAAGCCGGAGTCTCCGGAAGCACCGCCAACACCTCACAGCTACAGCTCGCGCCGTCCGCGCTCATCAAGACGGCCGCCGTGACTCTCGAGTCCAACGACGTGGGCGGCGTCGTCGCGAGGATCGACGAGCTCACGGCGTCGATTGGCGGGTCGATCTCGAGCGAGGACACGTCGACGAACAGCGAGGGTCGGGCGGTCCGCTCCCGCATCCAGCTCAAGGTTCCGGTTGCCGACTTCGACGACGCGGTGCAGCGCATCGCCGACTCCGCCACCTTGGTCTCACGAAGCAAGTCGACCCAGGACGTGACCGGTCGGGTCGCGGAGGTCAGTTCTCGGGTAACGAGTGCGCGTGCCGCCATCGAGCAGCTCCGTCTGCTCTTCGACCGCGCCACGAAGCTCAGTGACGTCATCGACCTCGAGCGGGAGCTGTCGACTCGGCAGGCCGACCTCGAGGCGCTGCTGGCCGAACAGCGCACCCTCGGCGCCCGCACGACGATGTCGACGATCACCGTCAACATCAGTCAGCCACCCAAGGCCATGCCGACGCCGAAGGCTGACAAGCGCGGCGGCTTCATCTCAGGGATCAAGCAGGGTTGGGACGGACTGGTCACCCTCGTCGTGACCACGGCTCACACCCTCGGCCTGGTGTTGCCTCTCGGCACGCTGGGCGTCGTGCTCGCCCTGGTGGTTCGGCTCGTCGTACGCCGTTTCATGCCTCGTCGGGTGCCGCCGCCGGTTGCGAGTGAATGAGCTCGACGAGGCGAGTGAGCACCTGCGGGTCGGTGTCGGGCAGCACCCCGTGTCCGAGGTTGAAGATGTGTCCGGCAGCGGTGCGACCGAGGCTGAGCACCTCATGGGCCTTCGCCTCGAGCACGTCCCAGGGCGCGAAGACGGCTGTCGGGTCGAGGTTGCCCTGCACCGCCTGTCCGGGCTGGATCCTGGCCACCGCGCGGTCCAGCGGCACGCGCCAGTCGATCCCCATCACCTCGACTCCGGCCATCGCCATGTCCGCGAGGATCTCCCCCGTGGCGACTCCGAAGTGGATCCTCGGCACATCGAGCGCGCCCACCGTCTCGAACACCGATGCAGTGTGCGGGAGCACGTGGGCACGGTAGTCGTCGGGTGCGAGACCGCCCGCCCATGAGTCGAACAGCTGCACCAGCGACGCGCCGGCCTCGACCTGCAGCCGAAGGAAGCCCGCCGAGATCGCGGCGAGCCTGCGCAGCAGGGCGTCCCAGACGTCCGGGGCGCCGTGCATCATGGCCTTGGTCTTGGCGTGGTCCCTCGACGGTCCGCCCTCGACCAGGTACGACGCGAGGGTGTAGGGGGCGCCGGCAAAACCGATCAGCGGCGTCGAACCGAGCCGACCGACCAGCGTCGAGACGGCCGATGCGACGAAGCCCACCCGGTCCGGGTCGAACTCGGGCAGCCTGTGAACACCTTCGAGGTCGGTAATCGGGGCCGCGATCACCGGCCCGACGCCTGGCACGATGTCGAGGTCCACGCCCAGGGCCTTGAGCGGCAGCACGATGTCGCTGAAGAGGATCGCGCCGTCGACGCCGTAGCGGCGCACGGGTTGCAAGGTGATTTCCACGATCAGTTCGGGCGTCATACACGCGTCGAGCATCGCGACGCCCTCGCGCAGCGCGCGATACTCGGGCAGGGAGCGACCGGCCTGGCGCATGAACCACACCGGCACATGGGTCGTCGGCAATCCGCGCGCTGCCCGGACCAGCGCACTGTCGGACGGCGGCACGCTGGAGGGCGGCGTGGATGAGGACGGCGAGGAACGCGGCGCGGAGGACGGTGGCGGCGGCACGGGCCGATCCTCCCATGTGCTGAGGACCGCTCGAACCGGGCAGCACCGGCCGCTGTGGCCTGCGGCGAGTCGGCGCAGCGAGAATCACGCCCAGCACCTAGGCTCAGCGCATGGTCGCGCGCAAAGAGGTCGATGCGCCCCCGGAAGAGTTCCGGACGGCGGTGGACCAGTTGAGGGCGGCACGACTGCGCCCCGAGGTCTGCTGCGAGGAGATGCCTGCACCGCAACGCATCGCGCCGTACTCCGCCGCCATGACGGCGGACGTGACGGTCGCAGGCGACGAGCTGGGTGGCGGTCGCCTCGTGCTGCTCTATGACCCGGCGGGCAACGACGCCTGGCAGGGGAGCTTTCGGTGCGTGGCCTATGCCAGGGCCGACATCGATCCCGAGATGGTTACCGACCCGCTGCTCGGCGCCGTAGGCTGGACCTGGCTGATGGAGTCGCTCGACGCCCATGGGGCCGGCTTCCTCGCACCGAGCGGCACCGTGACGCGGGTCGCTTCGGAGAGTTTCGGTGGCATGGAGGGCGAACAGCCCAGCGCCGAGATCGAGGTCCGGGCGTCGTGGTCGCCGCTCGGCTCGCTCACCGGCCACGCCGAGGCATGGGGTGAGATGTTGTGCACGGCAGTCGGGCTGCCACCCGTGCCGCCGGGGGTCGTCGCCATGCCGAGCCGTCGAGGTCAACGCGCTCGATGACCTCCTCCGCGGACTCGCGGCCGGCTGTGCCGGTCGAACCCGCCGAGGTCCCTCTTCTTCAGCTGAGCGACCCCCTGCCCGCCGTCGTCGAGACGGTCGCGGGGCTCGCCCCGGTCCTGGAGGCGTTCGGTGCCGGCACCGGGCCGTTCGCGATCGACGCCGAGCGCGCCTCGGGATACCGCTACTCCCACCGGGCCTATCTCGTCCAGCTACGGCGGGTCGGCGCCGGCACCGCGCTGATCGACCCCATCGGTTTCGGCGACGTGCCCAACGACGCGTTGGCACCGCTGGCCGCCGCGGTCGCCGACACCGAGTGGGTCATCCACGCCGCTAGCCAGGACCTGCCCTGCCTCGCCGAGCTCGGCATGCGTCCGGGCCGCCTGTTCGACACCGAGCTCGCCGGGCGCCTGCTGAACTATCCGCGCGTGGGGCTGGCCGTGCTCGTCGAGGAGCTGCTCGGCTTCCGGATGCGCAAGGAGCACTCGGCTGTCGACTGGTCGAGGCGGCCCCTCCCTCAGCCATGGCTGCTGTACGCCGCGCTCGACGTCGAGCTGCTCCTCGAGCTGCGCGACGTACTCGCCGAGCAGCTTGCGGCCGCGGGCAAGGCCGACTGGGCGGCCCAGGAGTTCGCCGCCTGGGCCACGATGTTGACACCGCCGGCTCGCCGAGAGCCCTGGCGACGAACGTCCGGCATCCACCGCGTCCGCGGTCGCCGCGGACTGGCGATCGTCCGCGACATGTGGGAGCTGCGCGACTCGCTGGCACGACGCCGCGACGTCACGACGAATCGGATCCTTCCCGACGCGAGCATCGTCGAAGCTGCCCAGGCGGCGCCGAGATCGCGCGATGCCCTGGGCCGGCTGCCCGGCTTCGCGAGCCGAGGCGGGCAGCGGTACCTCCGCGACTTCGCCTCGGTCATCGCCGACGCTCTCGCCCTCGACGACGCCGCCCTGCCCAGGCTTGGCATGGTGCAGGACGGCCCGCCGCCGCCCCGCTCGTGGCCGGACAAGAACCCCGCCGCCGCGGCGCGACTGGCCTCGTGCCGTGAGGCCGTCGGCGTGTTGGCTGAGCAGCACGACCTGCCGCAGGAGAACCTCGTGGCACCCGACGCCATCCGCAGGCTGGCCTGGGACCCGCCGCAGCCCGCCACCGAGCACACCGTCAGTGGGGCGCTCGAGCAGGCGGGGGCGCGTCCGTGGCAGGTCGCCCTGACTGCCCAGGCGCTGGCCGACGCTCTGCAGGCGGACTGACCAACAACCCGGCGCGCGGCCGCAAAGGCGCAGGCCGCCTCCTGCGCATCAGGTTGCCCGATCCTGAGGGTAGGCAAGGCGACAGATGTATGGGTAAAGTAAGCCTCACCTAAGTCAGCCAGCAGGAGAGAACTCACGTGCTCGCCAATTTCCTTACCGGCCTCCGCGAGGGCCTCGAAGCCAGTCTTGTCGTCAGCATCCTGGTGGCCTACATCGTCAAGTCGGGTCGCCGTGAGCGCCTGGTCGACGTCTGGAGCGGGGTCGTCGTCGCACTGGTGCTGAGCCTCGGGTTCGGCGCCTTGTTGACGTTCACGAGCCAGAGCATGAGCCACGCGGCCCAGGAGGCGTTCGCTGGCATCATGTCGATCCTGGCTGTCTGCCTCGTCACCTGGATGATCTTCTGGATGCGCCGCACGGCCCGGTTCCTCAAGCGAGACCTTGAGGGCAGGGTCGGGCAGGCGCTGGCCATGGGCCGCGCCGCGGTGCTCATGATCGCGTTCGTCGCCGTCGCCCGCGAGGGCATCGAGACCTCGTTGTTCCTCTGGGCCACCACTCAGGCGACCACGGGCACGGCACCGTTCGTCGGCGCCTTCCTGGGCCTGCTGTCCGCTGCCGTTCTCGGCTGGCTCATCTACCAGAGCGCCGTGCACGTCAACCTGGCGAAGTTCTTCACGTATACCGCCTATGGGCTCGTGCTCGTCGCGGCCGGCGTCCTCGCGTACGGCTTCCACGACCTCCAGGAGGCCGGCATCATCCCCGGTCTGATGCACACCGTCTTCGACATCAGCGCGACGATCCCGCTGTCGTCGTGGTACGGCACGCTGCTCAAGGGTGCCTTCAACTTCAATCCCGCACCGACGTACGTCGAGTTCGCCGCCTGGGTGCTCTACCTCGTCACGGTCTACGGCCTGCTGCTCTGGCCACGCCGCACCTCCACCCCGGCACCGCGAAGAGCCGCCGCGGAGTCCGTCTCGCGCTGACCCACACGATCCCGCCACAGTCACCTCCCCCGCCTCCGCCCGCCGCCGGGCGTGGGGATCGCACCTCCGTCCGAAAGGTCCGCCCTGCCCATGCACGCGTCCCGACTGTTCGCCCTCGTCACTGGCCTTGTCCTCGCCGGGTCGCTCGGCGCCTGCGGCAGCGGCAGCAGCGACTCCTCCGGCGGGACGACCTACGCGGTCGACTCAGGCGACAAGACCTGCGACGTGGACAAGACCGAGCTACCGCCGGGTCCGGCCACGTTCACGGTGACGAACTCCGGATCCGACGTGACGGAGGTCTACATCTACGCCGAGAAAAACGGTCAGTTCACCGACGTCGTCGACGAGGTCGAGAATGTCACTCCCGGCACCACGGGAGACCTCGACGTTGACCTCGATGCGGGCCGCTACAACGTCACGTGCAAGCCGGGCATGTCTGGCGACGGCATCAGCACGCTCATCACGGTGAAGTCCGGAGCCTCGGCGTCTTGACGAGCCGAGCCGAGGCCTCGAATATGCGCCGCTCGAGCCGGCACACCCGGAGCCTCTACGCCGGACTCTCGGCCGTGGTCGCCCTGGCGAGCCTCGCGGGCTGCAGCCAGGGCGGTTCCGGTTCCTCGGCCGGTGCCACCTCGTCATCGCCCACGCCCGAGACCACAGGCGACTCCACCACAGAACCGACGGTCACGACCACGCCGACCACCCAGTCGACGACGGCGGCTCCGACGACGCAGCCCCCCACCACCCAGAGGCCCACAACCCAGAGCCCAGCAACCCAGAGCCCCACGACGAACGGCTCCACCCAGACCGACGACACCTCGGACAGCAGCCTGACCCGGGCCAGGGCGGCGCAGATCGGGGCGAGCCAGCTACCCGGCCTCAACGCCCAGTGGACATGGCATGAACGGTCATCTGCCGAGGGCCCCGGCCAGGACATTGCGAGCCTGTGCATGCAGGCGTCCCTGAGCGCGATCGGAGCCGTGCGCGAGCAGCGCACCGACTACACCAGCCCGTTGTCGGAGACTGCGTCGGCCGTCCAGATGACGGCCGTCTTCCCCGACGAGCAGACTGCCGTGACGGCGGCCGACGTACTCACCGCGTGGCAGACTCGATGCGCACCGCATGCCAGCTCGGACCTCGGTCTGCAGCACGTCACCGTGTCCGCCCCACGAGACGTGCCGACGCCGGTGGGCCCGGGTGCTGACTGGGTCATCAGCTACCGCCCCGTCGGCGGTGCTCACTCGACGTGGACCCAGGCCGAGGGGTATGTCCGCGACACGGACACCATCACCTACCTGGTCATCCTCAGCGCCGCAGAGCACTACCACGAGCGGGCCGGGGTCAAGCCGATCGACGAGGCGCTCGAGGTGGCAGGTCGCTACCTGGTCCAGAGTCGCTGATGCCAGGAGGTGGGCCCGGCCGGCGCCGGCCGCGGCTGGTCGGGCACCGGCTACCTAACGGGTCGGTAGCACCGGCTACCTTACGGTGATCGCCTTCAGCGGCGCGACGTGGGAGCGGCGCTGACCCGAGTCGTAGTGCCACGTGTGCCGGAAGGATGCCTTCAGCCTGGCGGCGTCATGGCCGCGGGCGTCAGCGGCATCCAGCCCGAGGCTGGCCGAGCAGGCGGGCCAAGCGCCCCAGCCCTGGTTCTTGAGGACCTTCTCCGCGATCGCGATCTGCTCCGTGCGCGAAGCCAGGTCGGCGCGGCTGGCGTACTTGCCGCCGCCGTAGGCCAGCCAGGTCCCGGAGTTGAACTGCACACCGCCGTAGTAGCCGTTGCCGGTGTTGATGTGCCAGTTCCCGCCTGACTCGCAGTTGGCGAGGCGGTTCCAGGTCTTGCCTGTGGCGGCTTCGGCGGAGCTGAGGGTGGATGACAGTGGCGCCGCAACCGCGATTGCGGCGGTGGCGACGACCGCCACCTTGCGAAGTCGACGTCGGTTGGGCGCGCGGTGACGTGGCTCGTAGGCCATAGGAAGAACCTTCCCGCCGCCTGCGAAGTGAGCTGTCGGGTTCGGGCGGAAAGGTCAGTGCCCGGTCAGCCGGCCACCGTTGGTGGTCGGAAACTTCACCCCAAGGCCTCGCTGACCGTGGTCATCGAGACCGTATTCACGGGTCCCCCGCTCCTACCCCGTTCGGTGTGCTCGTCGCGGCCGGTCGCGGCGGGTAGGACTAGGCGTACCGCTCACGGCGTACCTCCTGGTGCGGAGGAACCGTGCCGACGCTACGCGAGGTCAGGAGGCTGAGCAAGTCGAGATCCGGTGTCTGTGCCGGTGCGGGAGAGCCGGGTCAGCTCGTCGTCACTGAGCGTGAGCGAGGCGGCGGCGGCAGAGTCCTCGATCGAGGCGGGACGGCTGGCTCCGGGAATCGCAATGATCACGTCGGCCAGTGACAGCTCCCAGGCCAGGCAAATCTGCTGGGCGCTCACACCGTGAGCATGCGCCACCTCCGCGAAGACGTTGTACCGGCCGCCCAGTTCCTTGGCGCCGCTTTCGCCGCCGAGCGGGCTCCAGGGCAGGAACGCCAACCCAAGCTCAGCACAGAGCCCGATCTCGGGCTGACTGCTGCGAAACCCCGGAGAGAACTGGTTCTGCACCGATACCAGCGCGTCCCCCAGCAGCTCGTGAGCGGTGCGGATCTGGTCGGGGTCGGCGTTGGACACGCCGGCGCGCTTGATCAGCCCGGCGTCGTACAGGTCCTTGAGCCCGCCCATCGTCTCCTCGTAGGGCACGTCAGGGTCGGGTCTGTGGTGTTGGTACAGGTCGATGGCATCCACACCGAGGCGCCGCAGCGACGCTTCGCACGCCGCCCGCAGGTAGTCAGGGCGACCATTGAGCCCCCAGCTTGCGCCATCGCGGGTGTGGCCGCCCTTCGTCGCCACCAGGACACCGTCGGTGGAACCGGGGTACGTCGCGAGCGCCTTGGCAACGAACCGCTCGTTGAGCCCCATCTCTGCATCTGACGGCGTGTAGGCGTCCGCCGTGTCGATGAGGGCGACGCCGGCATCGAGGGCGGCGTGCACGGTCGCTACCGAGCGCGCCTCGTCGGGCTCCGGAGCGGTCGTGAAGGGCATGGCGCCGAGGCCGATGGCCCCGACCTGGACGTCAGCGAGCCGCCGTGTCTGCATGGCTACATCTTGGCGTGCGGGACTTCCGACCGCATTCGCAGCCGGTCGTTGCCGGCTGCCAAACTGAGGCCATGGACGTGTCGGCGCTGAGCGACCGGGCCTGGAACGCGGGAGGCTGTCGCTGTCTGCCCGGCTGTGGCGGCTGCGGTCCAAGGGATGGATGATCGGTCAGTGCGCGATCGCTGCCGCGGTGGCGTGGCTCGTCGGCCGAGACGTGTTCGGCCACACCCAGCCGTTCTTCGCCCCGATCGCAGCCGTGGTGTGTCTGGGTACGTCGTACGGTCAGCGCCTGCGCCGCGTGGCCGAGGTCTCGATCGGCGTCAGCATCGGGATCGGGATCGCCGATCTCTTCAACCATGTGCTCGGACGCGGGGCCTGGCAGATCCTGCTGGTGGTCGCCACCGCGATGGTTGCCGCCGTGCTGCTCGATGCGGGGGTGCTGCTCATCAACCAGGCGGCGGTCCAAGGCATCGTCGTCACTACTCTCCCGCTCAACAGCGGCCAGAGCCGCATCGTCGACGCGCTGATCGGCGGCGGCGTGGCGCTGGTGGCCGCAACCATTGTGCCCGGAGCTCCTCTACGGCGGCCGAGGGAGGAGGCGGCGAAGGTCACGGCAGAGCTTGCCCGGCTGCTCCGGTCCGCCGAGGAGAGCGCACGCGACGCGGACGTCGAGCAGGCCTCTGACGCCCTCGACCGTGCGCGCGAGACCGAGGCCTCCCTCAACGAGCTGCGGGCGGCCGCCGCTGAAGGGATGGAGATTGTGCGCTCGTCACCGTTTCGGCGCCGGGCCAAGCCTCACGTGCGCTCGATCGCCGAGGTGGTGGGGCCACTCGACCGGGCGTTGCGCAACACCCGGGTGCTGATCCGACGCGTCGTCGTCAGCGCGCGGCTCGACGAGACCATGCCGCCGGACTACGTGCAGCTGCTCGACGATCTCGCGGCGGCGACCGAACAGATCGCGGTCGAGCTCGCGGCCAACCGATCCCCCGAGGCCGTCCAGTCGCGCCTCATCGAGATCGCTCGCGCCACCGGCGGCGCGAGCGAGCCGCTGACCCTGTCGGCCGCCGTCGTGCTCGGACAGATGCGCTCGCTCGTCGTCGACCTGCCGGAGCTGTCCGGAGTAAGCCAGCACGAGACGTTCGATCTCGTCCCGCCGCGCGGCTGAGGCGGCCGGCGTCCTGCTCAAGCGATTCGTCCTCCCGAGGTCGGGGATGGCCAGCCATGTCCGACAGGACGAATCGCTCAGCGAGGGCTCAGGAGGACGTGTCGGCGTCCTTGGCCCAGAAGAAGCAGTAGACGCCGAAACAGCCGATGCCGACCGCCACGACCGCGAGCAGCCACGGCCCGACGGACTGGTCGAGCAAGGTCTTGAGCGCTGTGTCGAGTCCTCCAGCCTTGCTGGAGTTATAGGTCCAGGCAGCCGTCACGAAGAGCGCGCCGACCACTGCCAGCGCGATCCCCTTAGCCGTGTAGCCGGCCTGGCCGAGTCGCACCACCGCCGTACCGGTGGAGCCCGACGTCGCTCGCGGCTGCAGGTCGTTCTCGAATGACTTCCGCACCGCCCTCGACACGAGATAGCCACCGATGCCGATGATCACGGCGCCGATCAGGCCGACGATGAAGCGACCCAGCGGCAGGTCCATGATCTGCGCCGTGAGGGCGTCCTTGCTCGACGAGGACGACTGGCCCAACGCGGTCTTCACCGAGCTGACCGCCAGGACCAGGTAGACCACGGTCTTGCCCGCGGAGCCCACGCGCTTGATGGCCCGCTGAGGATCGTCGTGTTTGCGGTGGCCCCAGAGCGCATCAGTTGTCTGCCACACGGCGAGTGCGAGGAAGCCCAGGCTGATGATCCAGAGCAGTGGCGTGCCGAACGGCTGCTGTGCCAGTTCGTGCAGGGCACCTTGCTGGCTCGCTGAGCCGGAGCCATGCCCGAAGGCGAGCTGCAGGGCCAGCCAGGCGATCAGCAGATGCACGATCCCGTAGGCGACGAGCCCCACCCGGACGGCTCGCTCGAGCCACTCGCTGTTGTCGATCTGACGCGCTGCGCTCTTCGCTTGGCTCATCGGCACCTCCTGCGGGCGTCTCGTGGGCTGGACTTTACTGCGTTTGGACGCAGCGCACGCCCGAAACGAAGCGAGCAGCACGGAGCGGACGCCGACTCAGAGGTCTGCCAGCGCACGCTCGATGCGCTGGACCGACACCGGTCGTGGCGTCCCGAGGTGCTGCGCCCAGAGGCTCACCCGGAGCTCTTCGATCATCCACCGGACCCGGCGCAGGTCCTCGCCCGGTTCGGTGTGCGGGGGCAGTCCCTCGACCCGTTGGAGGTATGCCGTCTGGACCGCCCGCACCGGGCCTATGAGGACGGCGTCGCGGCGCGGGTCGGTCGCTAGCTTGTCGAGGCGCACGCCCATGGCGGCGAAGTAGCGCGGATAGTGGCGCAACGCCTCGATGCCGGCTTCCGCCACGAACCCTGGATGCACGAGCCGCTCCCGCTGGCTGGCCAGGTCCGACAGCGCCGGCAGCAACGCCAGCTCCGCGCGACCGGACAGCCTCCGGTTGACCTTCTGGTCCGCCACGACTGCCGCCGTCACCAGGCGCAACACGTCGTCGGTGACGGGGCGACCCTCCGCGGCCACGGCGTCTCTCAAGGCCCCGAACCCACGCCGGTCCCAGACCAGGCCGTCGTGGCGGGCCACGACGACGTCGACGCCGGCGGCATAGCAGTCGTCCAGCAGAGCTGAGACGCTCCCGTGTGGGTTCAGTGCCAGCGTGAGCTTGTCGGTGTTGGGCAGGTCCGCGGTGATGGAGGCGGTGGGCGTCGGCGCGGCCAAGACGAGCAGTCGCCGTAGCCCGAGCCGCATCGCGGCGAGCTGGTCAGCCGGCGTACTCATCACCTTGATCGACACGGAGTCCCCGTCGTCGACGAGCGCGGGATAACCCGTGACCTCGTGCCCCGCGCGGGTCTGGGTGAAGACGGTGGGCAGCGCCTCGAAGTCCCAGGCCGTGACGCCCTCGCGCTCCAGGCTCGACGCTGCCGCCGAGACGGCTTCGCCGGCCGAGCTGCGCAGGGTGGCCATCAGCCGGTCGAGGTCCTTGCCCTCGTCCAACACGGCGCCGTCATCGCCGGTGATCCGAAACGTGGGCCGCAGGTGGGCCGGCAGCTTCTCCAGCGCCCAGTCCGAGCGGGTGACCACGACTCCCGTGGTGCGCCGCAGATGGCGCTCGAGCGCGTCGAGCAGCGGCTGCTCGCCGGGCGTGACCGCGACGAGGAAGGCGCGCGCGTAGTTCGGTGCCGGCACGAAGTTGCGCCGCAGCGCCTTCGGCAAGGAACGGATAAGTGCGACGACGAGCTCCTCGCGCAGACCAGGAACTGGCCACGAGAAGTCGTCCTCGCCTACTTGGTTGAGGGCCGCGACCGGTATGTCGACAGTGACTCCATCGGCCGTTGCGCCCGGCTCGAACTGGTAGGTGAGCGGAAGCTCAACGGCCCCATGCCGCCATACGTCGGGGAAGTCGCCGGGAGCGACCGCGTCGGCTGTCTCGTGCACGAGCATGTCGAGCGTGAACGTCAACAGCTCGGGTGTCTTGTGGCGTTGCTTCTTCCACCACGAGTCCAAGTGTGCGACCGAGACGACGTCGGCAGGCACCCGGGCGTCGTAGAAGTCGAACAGGGTCTCATCGTCGACGACGATGTCGCGCCGCCGGGCCCGGTGCTCGAGGTCCTCGGCCTGCTCCAGCAACGCCTGGTTGTCGCGGTAGAACTGGTGACGAGTCTCCCACTCACCCTGCACGAGCGCGTGCCGGATGAAGAGCTCGCGGGCCGTCGCTTGGTCGATCCGGCCGTAGTTGACCCTGCGCTCGGTCACGATCGGTACGCCGTACAGCGTGACCTTCTCCAGCGCCATGACGGCGCCGCGCTTCTTCTCCCAGTGCGGCTCGCTGTAGCTGCGCTTGACGACGTGCGAGCCGAGTGACTCGGCCCACTCCGGCTCGACGCTGGCGTTGACCCGGCCCCAGAGCCGGCTCGTCTCGACGAGCTCGGCGGACATCACGAACGCGGGCTGCTTCTTGAACAGCGCGGAGCCGGGGAAGATCGCGAAGCGGGTTCCGCGAGCACCGAGGTAGTCACGCTTCTCGACGTCCTTCATCCCGATATGCGACAGCAGGCCAGCAAGCAGCGAGCGATGGACTGCGTCCGAGGCTGCCGGGCTCTTGTTGACGGAGATGTCGAGCCGCTTGCAGACCTGACGCAGCTGGGCGTCGAGGTCCTGCCACTCCCGGATGCGCAGATAGTTGAGGAAGTCGGCCTTGCACAGCCGTCGGAAGGCGCTCGACGACAGATCCTTCTGCTGCTCCTTGACGAACGCCCACAAGTTGAGGAGGCCGGCAAAGTCCGAGCTCGGGTCGACGAACCGGCGGTGCTTTGCGTCTGCCAGCTCCTGCTGCTCCGAGGGCCGCTCGCGCGGGTCCTGGATCGACAGGGCGGCCGCGATGGTGACGACTTCGCGCACACAGCCGTTGCGGTGTGCCTCGACAACCATCCGGGCCAGTCGAGGGTCGATCGGTAGCTGTGCGAGCTTTCGACCGACGGGTGTCAGCTTCGGCCGGCTTGGTTGGGTACGGCGATCGGTCGTCGACGTACCGCCGCTCCGCCGCCGAGATGAGCCACCGCGACGCGGCGCCACCATCGTGATCGCGCCGATCTCGTCGAGCAGCTGGACGCCGGCCTGCACGCTTCGGGTGTCCGGTGGCTCCATGAAGGGAAAGCGCGCGATGTCCCCGAGATCGACGGCGGACATCTGCAGGATGACCGAGGCGAGGTTCGTGCGCAAGATCTCGGGGTCGGTGTACTCCGGCCGGGCGTTGAAGTCGCTCTCGGCGTAGAGCCGGATGCAGATCCCCTCGGCGACTCGGCCGCAGCGGCCCTTGCGCTGGTTGGCGCTCGCCTGCGAGATGGGTTCGATCGGCAGGCGCTGGACCTTGGTGCGCGCGCTGAACCGCGAGATCCGCGCCAGCCCGGTGTCGACGACGTACCTGATGCCGGGAACGGTCAGCGACGTCTCGGCCACGTTGGTCGCGAGGACAACTCGCCTGCGACCGTGCGGGGCGAACACTCGGTGCTGCTCTGCCGAGGACAACCGAGCGTAGAGCGGCAGTACGTCGAACCCGTCGCCGACCCGCTGCGGCTTCAGCTTCGTCAGCACATCGGCGGCGTCGCGGATCTCCCGCTCGCCGGAGAGGAATACCAAGATGTCGCCCGGGCCCTCCTTGACGAGCTCCTCGACGGCGTCACTGATGCCCTGCGTCTGGTCGTCCTCGAGTTCGCGGTAGCGCACCTCGACGGGGTAGGTGCGACCGGACACCTCGATGATCGGCGCGTCGTCGAAATGCGCCGAGAACCGCTGCGGGTCGATCGTCGCAGACGTGACGATGACCTTCAGGTCCGGACGACGCGGCAGCAGCTGCTTGAGGTAGCCAAGGATGAAGTCGATGTTGAGGCTGCGCTCGTGCGCCTCGTCGATGATAATCGTGTCGTAACGCCGCAGGTCGCGGTCACGCTGGATCTCGGCCAGCAAAATGCCGTCCGTCATCACCTTGACCCGAGTCGCGGAGCTGGAGGCGTCGGTGAAGCGGATCTTGTATCCGACGACGTCACCGAGATCGGTGCCGAGCTCCTCGGCGATCCGCTCGGCGACCGTGCGGGCCGATATCCGGCGCGGCTGCGTATGGCCGATGGCAGCACCGGCCTGCCCACGCCCGAGCTCGAGGCAGATCTTCGGCAGCTGGGTGGTCTTGCCGCTGGCCGTCTCCCCCGCGACGATCACGACCTGGTGGTCACGGATCAGGTCGGCGATGTCGGCCTTGCGCTGCGAGACCGGCAGTTCTGCGGGATAGCTGATGTGTGGCAGCACCGGAGCGGCAGCGGACACGGGCGCGGACATCGTGGTGTCCAGGATAAGGGCGCGCACCAAGCCAGCCGATCCGTGAGAGCGGTGTCGCATTTGTCCGGCGTGTCGAGGGCCTTTGGTGGCGTCTCGGCGGTGTGGGGAGTCAGCCGAGTACCTGGTCGACGAAGCACCAGCGCCAGGCCTCGCCGGGCTCGAAGCTGCGGATCACCGGGTGATGGGTCGAGTCGTTGTGGAGGCTGGCGTGCCTCTGCGGGGAGGAGTCGCAGCAGCCGACGTGGCCACACCTCATACACATCCGCAGGTGCACCCATCTGGTCCCGTCGCGCAGGCACTCCTCGCAGCCTTGTGGTGTCGTCGGTTGCGGGGTCTCGTGGATGTCGCGCAGGTGCTGACAAGCGCCGAGCTCGGCGGCCGGTCGGAGATCGTCGCTACGGCCCTCGCTGTTCCAGGTCCGACCGAAGTCCAAGATCGTCTCCTCCACGTCGATCGCGGCGATCACCCGCCGCATCACGTCATCGGGCACCGACCCCTCGTCGCGCAGTCGGATGAGCTCGCGCCGCTCGGCATCGATCATCGCGATACGCAGCCTGGCGTAGGCCTGGCTCGGGGTCTCGTCGCTGCTTCCGACCCGCTCCCACAGCGCGTCGGCCCGCTCGTTGCTCCGTCGGCGTACCCGCTCGACGACCTGCTCGCTGTCCTCACCGGTGACGAGCTCGTCGAGCCTGGACTGGCCCGCCGTGGTCGCGCGCTGCTGCACGCTCGCAGCCTGGAGCGCGTCTTCCGCCGGGTCAGGACCGCTGAGGCCGAGGCCGCGGAGCAGCAACGGCAGCGTCGCGCCCTGGATCAGCAGGGTGGCACCGACGACGACGAGCGCGATCAGGATCAGGAGCTCTCGTTCGGGGGTGTCGACCGGCAGGATGAAGGCGGCAGCGAGCGTGACGACACCGCGCATGCCCGCCCAGGAGATCGCTGCGGGATAGGTCCACACCGGAAAGGGGTCCTTGGCCCTGATGGCGGGAATCAGCCGCGGCAGGTACGTCGCGGGGAAGATCCAGACCGGCCGCAGGACCACGACTGTCAAGGTGACGAGCGCGCACGGCCACACGATCTCGGTCAGCGACAGTGAGCTGTCCCCGGCCGCCAGCAGGATCTGGCGGACCTGGAGGCCGATGAGCAGGAAGACCGTGTTCTCGAGCATGAACTCGATCGTGCGCCAGTTCGTCCGCTCGAAGACGCGTGAAGACGCCGACTGCACGAGGTGGCGTTTGTGGCCGATGATCAGACCCGTGACCACGACCGCCAGTACGCCGGACAGGTGGATCGCCTCGGCCGCCAGGTAGGCCACGAACGGCGTGATGAGTGAGACCGCCGTGTCGATGATCTCGTCGTGGATATGGATGCGGACGCGTCCCGTCAAGATGGCGACCACCACGCCGACCGCGATGCCACCGAGCGCGGTGACGAGGAAATCAGCCCCGACCTCCCATGCCGTCACCGAGCCGCTGCCGGCGGCGATGGCTGTGCGAAGGGCCACCAGGGCGGTGGCGTCGTTGACGAGGCTTTCGCCCTGCAGGATCGTCACCATCCGCCGCGGCATGCCGATCCTGCGCGCCACGGCCGTCGCGGCCACTGCGTCCGGTGGAGCCACCACGGCGCCGAGGGCGAATGCGGCCGACAGGGGCACCGGCAGGAGCTGCCACACGACCAGACCGACCACCACGGTGGTGGCGCAGACCAGACCGACGGAGAGCAGCGCGATGGGACGCGCGTTGGCCTTGAAGTCGAGGAGCGAGGTGTTCAGCGCCGCCGCGTACAGAAGCGGCGGCAGGAAGCCGATCAGCACGATGTCCGGGCTCAGCGTCACCTCGGGGATCTGAGGGACGAACGACGCGACCAGTCCGACGATAGTGAGCACCAGCGGTGCCGGGATCGGGAGCCGTCGCGACAACGCGGAGAGGAAGACGACCGCCGTGAAGAGCGCGATGATCCCGGCGGCAATACCCACGCGGGAATTGTCTCAGGCGCCTCAAGCCTCCGAGAGAGGCGGCGGCGGGGACGCCGGGTCCCCGCCGCCGCCGATGCTCAGGCGAAGAGCTTGACAATCGCGGAGCAGAATGCCGGCAGGTCGTCCGGCTTGCGGCTCGTCACGAGCCGCCCGTCCTGGACGACCTCCTGGTCCACCCACTCCGCCCCGGCGTTACGCAAGTCGGTCTGCAGGCTCGGCCAGGACGTCATCGTCTTGCCGCGGACCACATCGGCCTCGACGAGCGTCCACGGCGCGTGACAGATGGCGGCCACGGGCTTGTCCGCCTCGAAGAACCCCTTGATGAAGGCGACGGCCTTGTCGTCGAGCCGGAGCGCATCCGGGTTGGCGACGCCGCCAGGAAGCACGAGGCCGTCATAGTGGTCGACGTTCGTGGTTTCGAATGTCACGTCGACATCGAATGTGTCGGCCGGGTCGAGATGGTTGACGGCCTGTACAGCGCCGTCCTGGGTGGAAACCAGCTTCGGCGTTCCGCCCGCCTCCTTCACGGCCTTCCACGGCTCAGTGAGCTCGACTTGCTCGATGCCTTCGCTGGCGACGGCGAATGCGATCGTCTTGCCGTTCAGTTCTCCAGTCATGGTGTCGTCTCCTCCTCGGTGCGGCGTCTTGTTGTCGTGTGTGCTGCCTCGTTTCGAGTTCGATGACTCGTGTCGAGTGCGATGTCTCGTGTCGAGTGCGATGTCTCGTGCACAGACTCCGTACCCACGCAGGGCGCACCATCACCTTGCGGCCGGCCATGTCTCGCACCCGCTCCCGCCGAGACGCCAGCAAGGGCCCGACTTCGTCGGCGTGTCGAAACTGGCGTTTGTCGCCTATCGGCGTGTCGTGGGCCTTTGCTGGCGTCTCGGCGGAGGGGGCGGGACTAGGAGGCGGTCGGCGGAGGGGGGCGGGAGGAGGAGGCGGTCGGCGGAGGGGGGCGGGAGGAGGCGGCGGCGCAGTAACCGGCCACCAGGGCGTCGGCTACCACCGCCACGTAGTCGTCCGGTGGCAGGAAGCTCGCGTCATGGAGTCCGCCCGTCGCCGCGCCGGTGCCGACGAACATCATCAGGCCCCGGGCGTGCAGACAGTAGTGCGCGAAGTCGTCTGAGCCGAAGGACCGAAACGCAGACGACGGCTGGTGCCCCATCTCCGCGAGCACAGAGGAGGTCGACGTCGCGAGGAGCGCGTCGTTGACCAGGATCGGCTCGCCTTCGGCGAAGCTGACCTCGGCCCGGCAGCCGTGCGCTGCGGCGACGTGGGTGGCGATCTCCACGATCGCGGCGCGGACCGTGTCGTGGTCGCCCACCCGCATCGCGCGCACGGTGCCGCTCGCGGTCGCCGAGTCGGGTACGACGTTGTTGGCAGTCCCCGCGGCGAGCCGGGTCACCATGCAGGCCGCGCCCACCACGGGGTCGATCCGACGCGCCGCTACCTGCTGCAGCGCCACCACGATCGACGACAGCGCCAGCACGGAGTCGGTGACGATGTGCGGATAGCCCGAATGCCCTCCCTTTCCCCGAACCACGATCGTGAACTCCGTGGAGTCGGCGTTGACAGCGCCCGGTGTCACCCCGACCACTCCGGCGCTGAGCTGGGGCTGCACGTGCGCCGCGATCACGTCACCGACAGTGTCCAGTGCGCCCTCCGCCACCACGTCGCGCGCACCGGACTCGGCACCCTCCTCACGCGGTTGCAGCAGCGCGACGAGCGGAACCGGCAGCTCCAACCTGGTCGCGGCCCGGCAGACGGCGACCAATGCGGCCATGTGGACGTCGTGTCCACACGCGTGCATCACGCCGTTGCCAGAAGCCCAGCTCGCGCCGGTCGCCTCGACGACCGGAAGCCCGTCCAGCTCGGTGCGCAGAGCGATCGCCGCCACGTCGGCCGACCGGGTGGCGCCACAGCCGGTCGCTGGCACGTCGACGATCCGCCCCGTGCCAGCGACCGCC
>JBBRYB010000044.1:0-23463 GCA_038238115.1 Propionibacteriales bacterium
AAGCTCGCTCCCGGCCCCAACCTGGCACCCGGGGTCGACGTCGTCGTGGGCGCTGCATATGTCGGCCTGGAACCCAACGCGCCATCTTCGCTGACCGTGCCGAAGGCCACGACCGTGTGCGTCGCCTTCGAGACCAGGCAGCTTACCGGGCACTGAGGTCGAGCACAGTGCTGGCTTTCCGCTTCGCTATTCCTCGCGTCGGTTCGACGTGCCCCCGGGGTGCCTGTCACGCTGAATCCAGCCAGCCAGGCGCCCGTCTCGGCTCACTGCCTGCAGCCGCCGCTCCGTCGCGTCCCTGTCGGCCCGCCGGGTAACGACGAGCAGATCGTCACCGCTCTTGATGGCGGTCTGCAACGTCGGCGTGAAGCTGTCCTGGCCGCGTACGACGAGTGAGACACTCGTGCCAGGCGGCAACCGAAGCTCTGCGATCTCGACCCCGTGGAGCCGCGATCTCGCCGTGACGTGAACCTGCAGGAGGTCGGCGGCGATCCGCTCCAACGGGGCGGCTCGACGTCGAGGTCACGAAGCCTGTCGACAGTGACTTTGAGCCGCTCAGCCACGAACGGCAGCGCCGGTGCCTGCACCAGGGTCAGCACGACGACGAGCACGAAGACCAGGTCGAACACCTCCGTGGCATGGGGTGCATCTGCTGCAAGGGGAATCGTCGCCAGCACGATCGGCACAGCACCGCGCAGTCCGGCGACGGACAGGAATACCTGTTCGGCCCACGGGATGCGGAGAGGCAGCGCACACCCCAAGACGCTGAGCGGCCGGGCGGCCAGCGTGAGCACAGCACCGATGACCACTCCCTCGACGATGTGGTACAGCCGGAAGTGGGCCGGGGACGCCAGCAGGCCCAGCATGATGAACAGCCCGATCTGGGCCAACCACCCGAACCCCTCGGCGAACGACCGTGTCGACGTGCGGTGGGGAAGGTCGGAGTTGCCGAGGATCAAGGCGGTCACGTAGACCGCCGCGAAACCGCTTGCCCCCAAGGCGACTGCTCCGCCGTACGACAGCACCGCGATCGTCATGACGGAGACCGGGTAGAGGCCGGACGCCGGCAGCGCGACTCGGCGGAGCAGCCAGGCACCACCGAAACCGACGGCGCAGCCGACTGCCAGCCCCATCAACAGCTCATACGCTGCGACCGCCACGAACCCGAGCGGCTCGTGCTGCGTATCGCCGTTAGCGGTCAGCAGCACGACGAGCAGCACCGTGGCGGCATCGTTGAGACCCGACTCGGCTTCCAGCGCGCCCGACAGGCGGTGACGCAGCGGCACCCGCCGCAGGACCGTGAAGACGGCCGCGGCATCTGTCGGCGACGTCACGGCACCAACCAGCCAGGCGAGCTGCCAAGACATGCCGAGCAGCAGATGGGCCAGCACAGCGACGACGCTGACACTGACCCCCACGCCGACCGTGGCCAGCAGGAGGCCGATCGTCCTCGACGGCAAGACGTCGGACCACTTGGTGCTGAGGCCGCCCTCGATGAGGATCACGACGAGCGCAGCGAAGCCAAGAGCCTGGGCCAGCTGCGCATCGTCGAACCGGATGCCGAACCCGGCATCTCCCAGGGCGAGCCCCATCCCCAGGTAGATGAGCAGGCTGGGCAGCCCCGCCGCGAAGCTGACCCGAACCGCGAGGATGGCCAGCAGGAGCACGACAGAACCGACCAACAGCAGCCGGTCCAGGGTGTCGGCGTCCACCGACCAACCCAAGGGCGCCTGGACGAGCGGCCGGCGATTCGTCTTGACCTTAAGAGGTTGGGCGCCCCGGATTCGATCCTGTGCGCGAGAGCCGTGCGGATGTGGCGGCTTCGCGCGCCGGTTTCGAGCCCGTGCGCGGAAGTTGTCAGTACCCGGGCAGGGCTGGGTCGTCGGTCTGGCTAACTCCCATGCGGGTAGCAGCCGAGTCGCGCCCTCGCCTGACCGGGACGACGCCGATGGCCGCAGCCAGCCCGAACGGCGGCATGTTGCCGTAGATCGTCTCGATGTTCGCGGTCTGCACGCGGTAGGTCTCGTGCCAGATGCCGACGTCGCCGGAGCGCCCGACTCGCGTGTTGAACCGCCGCCAGGGCTCGAGGTGGGGGTCGTCCCGGTCACGTGCGAAACGGGCCAGGTCGTCGAAGGAGCGCCAGTACTGCACGAGGAGCGGCGACGGGAGGACTGCCTGCTGGTACCCGAGCAGCCCCTTCTCCGGATGCTCGGCGAGGTACTTCATCATCCTCGGCATCGCAACGAAGACCGGCCACCAGGCGCGGACCTTCCACGGCTTGTTGATCCGCATCCCGATCAGGAAGACGACCACCTCGTCTCCGAGCGAGCCGACGTCGGCCGTGAAGCGGCCCTTCAAGACTTGTGCCATGGCCCACCTCCTCTGACGGCAATATAATCGCTCACCGGTCCATGATGACCGAGCCGGCCCTTGCCGGAGTCAAACGTGGTCTAGAAAAACTGCCAGGTACTAGGTGGTAGGCGTCGGATGCGGCGGATCTGGGCACTTCTTCAAGGAAATGCAAATCACGTACTGCATGTTGAACAGCGCGACGTAACGCCGTCCAGATAAATCGTGATAGTACACTTGAATCCCGTCGTTCCATGAGTTGTAAGACCTCTGTGATTCACCTGGCTGCAGCTTGAGTTCCAGTAAGTACCCCGCCTCTTGTTCGCTCTTGGTGAGAGTGCTTTGCGGTGGGACTTTGAATCCCCTTAAAGGCACAAGCGGCTTGTCGAGAAGATAGGGCGGCGCCCCACCGACGTTCCTATCCGGCCCCACGATGGCAGCCCTGACAATGCGCAATGGTGATACGCCCGGGACGGTGCCCAGAGCAACTCTGTCGAGAAGCACCGGTTGGTCGCCGTAATTCTGCAGCCGCTCGTCGTAGGTCCAGAACTGTTTGTCATGAGAGGCAACACCGCCTGACAACAATGCGTTGGTGTCTACTTGTGACGCGATAGGCCCATCCGTCGACACTCCCGGCGGCGGTGTCCAACTCGTCGCCGCTGCAACATGTTCGGAGGACGAACTGCATCCGCCTAACAAGCCGAGGATGAACATGCAGCAGAGAACCTGTCGGAGGTACATCAGAATTCCTATCAGGTTACTCTGTGCACAGAGCTACCGGCGACGAGCCGCCAGCTGGTTATGGTATCCCACGGACCACCGATACCAGCAATGCAGTAGTAGTTGTTGACGTCTGACCCCGACTTGTGGAAGTCATAGATCTGCGAGGTACCGCTGCCCCATGTAGTGGACGCGCTGATGTTCCAGTCAAACGCGGAGACGTTCAATGCAGCAGTCAGACTGTGACCCGCGTCCTTTCTGTAGGGGAACATATGGAGCACCTGCCGCCGCCCCCAACGGATGACATAGTTCGGGTTGGCGTACTGGCACGTGTTGTAGCGAACGCGCTGCGGCCCGACATCGTCATTGCCGACGAAGCTGGCTGTCGTCACGAAGGAACAGATGGCAGCGTAGTACCCGGGGTTGTAATAGGTGCACTCACGCTGCCGATCGAACTGGACAGCCCGCGTGTACACGACTCCCACGGCATGCCCCAGGGCCCATTCATCTCCCGTAATACTGCTGTGCGTTCCATTAACGGTGAGAGAACCCGAGAAGGCCCAGTTGGTGCCACTCATGCCCGCTCCAGCCGTGACACTAACGGAGGAATCCGACGAAAAATTCACACTGGTCGTGACGCCTTTGGCGCCCTCCACGTGCACCACAGGAACCTGCGCGATTGTCGATCCGCCGAACTCCGAAGGCGGATACAAGTCCGGCTGCGGATTTCCGGCCTTGCCTCCGCGCACTACCGTGTTCGCGGTGTAAGCCAAGTGGATCAAACCGAGATACCGGCTGGTCGTGCAGTAGCGGAACGTGACCGTTCGGGCGAACTTGTGGTGCGGAGAGAAGCGGTAGTTGATTGCCTCCAGGTTCAGCATGCCATGGTGGTGTACGGCATAGTCGGCCAGAGCCGAGTTGTGGTGAACCCGCCAGGTGACTCCACCGCCCGGCCCCGAATGCGCCGAGGCGATCGGATGCAGCACGAGTGGCTTAACCACTTTGTGCAGGTAGAGGTAGAGGTCGCGACCGCGCATCACCGTTCCGTCTGCCTGACGGGCAATGGCGTGAACGTACGTGTCACCAATCGCCGGCTGGCAGGTCATCGGTTGAACACCAGTCTTGACACTGGTGATGGCAGATGACAGCGCGTGTGTTCCGACGGCTGATGCCGTCGGGGATGCGACCGTGACCGTGGCCAGGGCCAGGGCCACATCGCGGCAAAGAGTAGGGATCCCCCGCTTTGCTCTCGAGTTGTTAAACTGCACGAGTCTTTTCATCTTGGGGATCTCCCTTCGTGAGATGCCCGAAGAAGTCGACGGCCCCCATTGGGTTGAAGTACTCCCGCTTACTCTTTGATCGTAGCCTGTCGGAGGATTATCGCTCAACGGACCACGAGGCAGAAGGGGTGACCTGCCGGGTCCTGGTAGACCCGCCACGGTACTGGCTCACCGCCCGGGCCAGGACGTCGAGAGATGTGGTCGCGCTGGAACACGGCGCCGGCCGCCACCACTCGCTCATGGGCGGCGTCGAGGTCGTCGACCAGGATGTCGAAGTGGACCAGGTCCGGTCCACCGGGTTCCGGGGCTGAGTCCGGGCGATGGGCACTCAGCTGGAACGACAGCCGCTGACCGTGCGGTGGCGGTTCGAGCGTCACCCAGCCCGGGTACCACTCGACGGGCTCGCCACCCAGCAGCCCCGCCCAGAAGGCCGCCAGCTCCAACGGCTTCGCGCAGTTCAGCACGACCTCCCGGATCCAGCCGATCGGGGAAGCGGCAACGCTCACCCGCCCATCATGGCGCACGGCGTAGAACCTGTCTGTATGGGTAGTCAGGAGTTGGGTCCGCTCGTCGACGTACGGCGTTGAGCCTCGTTGCTGTGCCCAGCAGCGGCGGTCCCCGGCCGTGAGGCATCGGGTGTTCGGTCCACTACTGGTGCTCGGCGGGCTCGTCTGCATCCAGTCCTCGGCGGCGATCGCGCAGCCCCTGCTCGGCTCGCTGGGAGTGGCCGCTGGCTAGGAGGAGGTCGTCGACCAACCGGTGTAGGCCTCTGCAAGATATGCGGATCCTGCCCGCGAGCTGACCACTGAGGACAGCTCGCCGATCTGTCGCCGCTCGTCGAACGCGTTTGCGTCCGGCAGCGTGTGCAGCATGGTGGTCATCCAGTACGAGAAATGCTGGGCCTTCCACACTCGGGCCAACGCGCGGTCGGTGTACTGCTCGAGCGCCGCATCATCGTTGTCTCGGACCGCACGTTCGAGGATCTCGGCAAGCACTCTCACGTCGGCGAGGGCGAGGTTCAGCCCCTTGGCGCCGGTGGGTGGGACCGTGTGGGCGGCATCCCCGGCCAACAGGAGGTTGCCGTGCCGCATCGGCTCACACACGTAGCTCCGGAAGGGAAGCACCGACTTCGAGGTGATCGGGCCCTCCTCAAGCGTGTACCCGTTCGCTCCCACTCTGGCCTGGAGCTCGGCCCAGATGCGGTCGTCGGACCATGCGTCGACTTCTTCGGTCGGGTCGCATTGGAAGTACATCCGCTGCACGGTCTCGGTGCGCTGGCTGATGAGGGCGAACCCGCGATCGGAGTGGTTGTAGACCAGCTCAGGGGCGCTCCTGGGCGATTCGGAGAGGATCCCGAACCACGCGAACGGGTACTCCCGGAAGTAGTCCCGCCGCGTGCTGACGGGGATCTCCTTCCGGCAGATGCTGCGCGACCCGTCTGCTCCGACGAGGTAGCTGCAGCGGATCTCCTGCTCATTGCCGTCGGCGTCCGTGAAGAGAACTCCGGGCGAGTCGGTGGTGACGTCGATGACTACGGCGCCGGTGATTCCGAAGCGAACATCACCGCCGGCTCGGTCTCGTGCGTCGGCCAGGTCGATGAAGACGTCGGTCTGGGGGTAGAGCCAGACGGACGACCCGGTCAGGTCTTGGAAGTCGATGCGGTGGCGCCCGCCGGCAAAGGCCAGGTCGATGCCTTGGTGCTCATGGCCGTCGCGGAGGACCCGATCGGACACGCCGCTGTCGACCAGCAGCCGAACGCTGTCTCGTTCGAGGATGCCGGCGCGCACCGTCTGCTCGATCTCCAGGCGGCTGCGGTTGTCGACCACGACCGAGTCGATCCCGGCCCGGGACAGTAGGTGGGAGAGCATCAGACCCGCGGGTCCGCCGCCGACGATGCCGACCGTCGTGCGGGTCACTCGAGAGGTCATGTGCACCAGTCGAACGCACCGCCGTCAGCCGCGCGACCGCGCGCTTCCACTCAGTGGAACATCAGCCGGGCAGACTGCGCCCGATGCCTTGTGCCGCGACCTGCAGCGCGGCGACCAGCTTGGCGCGATCTCGCTTCAGGCTGGGCACGACGAGGCCGAGCGAGGCGACCACTCGCCCGTCCTGCGTCCGGATGGGCACGGCCACCGAGCAGGCACCGAGGCTCATCTCCTCGCTGGTCTGGGCGAAACCCTCCCGGGGTACTCGACGGAGCTCTGCGAGGAGACGGCCGGGCTGAGTGACGGTGTACGCCGTGTGCCGGGTCAGGTTGGCCAGGACCTGGTTCTGCACCTCCTCGGGCGAGAACGCCAGCAGCACCTTGCCCACGCCGGTTGCGTGCATGGGCAGCCGTGAGCCGACCTGGCTGACCACGGGTACGGAGGCGTGTCCGGACAGCCGGTCGACGAACAACACCTGAAGCTCGTCGCGCACCGCGAGATGCACCGTCGCAAGCGTGGCGGCGTAGATGTCGTGCAGGAACGGGGATGCAAGCTGGCGCAGGCCGGCCTGGACGGGAGCGAGCAGCCCCAAGTCCCACATCCGCCGGCCGACGACGTACTCACCCGCCGGCCGGCGTACGAGGGCACCCCACGCGAGCAGCTCGCCCAGAAGCCGGTGCGCTGTGGGGACCGGCAGGTCCGCCCGGTTGGCGATCTCGCTCAGGGTGAGACTTCGATGGTCAGTGTCGAACACTCCGAGCACCGCCAGAACCCGGGACGCGACGCTCACTCCTGGCTTGGATGTGTTGCCCGCCAACGGTCCTCCTCTTCCGCTCAGTGAAAGCGTACCGTCGCGCCCGGCTGAGGGAGTCGGCTAGCGTCGCCGACGTGACCGATGCAGCCGACCGGGAGCCCGTCGAGGCATCCGCGGACTCGGCGACCGCCACGCAAGAGGACATCACTCAGGAGATCGAGGCGATCTCGGCGAACTACGCGGCGGCGACTCGGCCCGAGACCATGCCACGCCTGGACTACCCGCCGTACCGCAGCAGCATCCTGCGCCACCCGACCAAGGATCTTCACCACGCGGACCCGGAGACCATCGAGCTCTACGCGCCCGTGTTCGGCCTTCGCGACGTGGACCCGCTCGAGTCGGACCTGACGATCCAGCGCCACGGAGACCCCATCGGCGAGCGCATCGTGGTCACCGGCCGCGTCGTCGACGGCGCCGGCCGACCGGTCGCGAACCAGCTGGTCGAGATCTGGCAGGCCAACTCAGCTGGCCGATACATCCACAAGCGAGACCAGCATCCGGCCCCGCTCGACCCGCACTTCAGCGGCACCGGCCGCTGCCTGACAGACGACCAGGGCAACTACCGGTTCACCACCATCAAGCCCGGGCCGTATCCGTGGAAGAACCATCACAACGCCTGGCGGCCGGCACACATCCACTTCTCGCTGTTCGGAACCGACTTCACCCAGCGGATGATCACCCAGATGTACTTTCCCGGCGACCCGCTGTTTCCCCTCGACCCGATCTACCAGGCGATCGTCGACCCCGAGGCACGCGAGCGCCTCGTCGCGGCATACGACCACGACGTCACCACACACGAGTGGAGCACCGGCTACCGCTGGGACATCGTGCTCACGGGAAGTCAACGCACCTGGATGGAAGGGGAGGACGACCGATGACCGGTGCTCGGCTTCCGCCCACACCCGGACAGACGGTGGGTCCCTTCTACGGGTACGCGCTCCCATTCGACGGGGACAGCGAGCTGGTGTCGACCCAGCACCCCAAGGCCGTCCGGCTCCATGGCACCGTCCGCGACGGCCGAGGCTCTCCCGTCCCGGATGCGCTGCTGGAGATCTGGCAGCCCGATGCAGACGGGATGATCTCCCGCGAACCTGGCTCGCTTCGCAGAGACGGCTACACGTTCACCGGCTGGGGCCGCGCTGCGACCGACGACACCGGTCACTACTCGTTCACCACCATCGAGCCCGGATCCTCCGGCAACGGCACGGCGCCCTTCTTCGCGATGACCGTCTTCGCCCGCGGACTCCTCAACCGGCTCTTCACCCGCATCTACCTCCCCGGCCACGCGGCGCTTGCGTCGGACGTTCTGTTGACCGCCGTACCAGCCGACCGTCGGGACACGCTGATGGCTCGTCGAGAAGGCGACGGCCTGGTCTTCGACCTCACGCTCCAAGGCGAACGAGAGACAGTTTTCCTCGCCTATCCCGGAAACTGATCAGATGAGCGATCTCCTCTGGCCGGGCGACGACCGCGCCGGTCACCTGATGAGCGACAGCACACTGATGCACGCCATGGTGCGGGTGGAGTCCGCCTGGCTCGCCGCCCTGGTCGGCCACCAGGTCGCGGTGCCCTCAGCCGCGGACGACCTGACTGACCTGGTCGACGACAGCGACGTCGCCACAATCGCCTCCGACGCAGAAGCTGGCGGCACCCCCGTCATCCCTCTGGTCGCCTTGCTGCGCACCCGTGTCGGTGCACGGACACCTGACGCGACTCGCTGGCTACACCGGGGTTTGACGAGCCAGGACGTGCTGGACACCGCGCTGCAGCTGGCGCTGCGTGAGGTGACCGCCCGGCTCAACGCCGAGCTCAGCACCCAGATCACCACCCTCACGAGCCTCGCCCAGCAACACCGTGGATCCGTCATGGCTGGCCGAACGCTGACCCAACATGCGGTACCGCTGACCTTCGGGCTCAAGGCCGCCACGTGGCTGCACGGTCTGCTGGACGCCTCCGAGGACCTCAGGCGAGCGTCAGCCGCGCATGCGAGCCAGCTCGGTGGAGCCGCTGGGACGCTCGCCGCGACCACGGCGCTGGCTCAGCAAGCGGGCCACAGCGACGCCCCTCGGGTCGCTGTCGACGTTGCTCAGCACGCCTCCGACGCTCTCGGCCTCGAAACCCGGCCCCCTTGGCACACGGCTCGCGCGACGGTCACCCGCCTCGGTGACGCCCTGGTGGGCTACACCGATGCCCTCGGCCGGATCGCCAACGACGTACTCGTGCTGACCAGACCCGAGGTCGGCGAGCTCCGCGAACCCGGCGGCGAGGGACGCGGGGCATCGTCAACCATGCCCCAGAAGTCGAACCCGGTCCTCTCGGTTCTGATCAGGCGGGCCGCCCTGACCGCGCCCGCCGCCGGTGCCCAGCTGCACCTCGCAGCCGCCGAGGTCGTCGACGAGCGACCCGCGGGCGGCTGGCACACCGAATGGGCAACGCTGCGGACCCTGGCACGACGCACCGTGGTGGCAGCGGCGCAGGCGACAGAGCTGCTCACCGGACTGCGGGTCGACGTCGAACGGATGCGCGCAAACGCCGACGCCGCCTCGGACGCCCTTCTCGCCGAAGGACGCTCGATCGCAGCCGAGGGCCGCGCCGCCCTCGTCGGCGGACCTGGTGACTATCTCGGCGCGAACGACCTCCTGATCGACGCAACCCTGGAGCGGGCCCGCACCGAGCTCGGAGTCACCCCATGAGCGTGCCGGTCATCTCGGGAGCCCTGCTCGGGTCAGCCGACCCCATCAAGCCCCTGCTCGTGCTCGGGCCGTCGATGGGCACGTCCGCTGTCACCCTGTGGGGCGTCGCCGGGCAGCTGCTGAGCGGCAGCTTCCACGTGGTCGCGTGGGACCTGCCGGGGCACGGGAAGTCAGCTCCCGCAGCCGACGCCTTCACGGTGGCTGAGCTCTCCCTCGGAGTATTGGCGCTCGTGGAGAAGGTGCTTGACGAGCGTGGCGAACCAGGCGGCTCGTTCGGGTACGCCGGCGACTCTGTCGGCGGAGCTGTCGGTCTGCAGCTTCTGCTCGACCAGCCAGGTCGCATCCTGGCCGCGACGCTCCTGTGCACCGGGGCCAAGATCGGCACCGCGGAAGGATGGGGGGAGCGTGCGGCGCTGGTCCGCTCGAGCGGTACGCCGGTGCTGGTGGAAAGCTCCGCAGCCCGATGGTTCGCACCCGGGTTCATCGAACGCGACCCCGAGATCGCCTCCGGCTTGCTCCGTGCCTTGCAGGACGCGGACCGATTCAGCTACGCCTGGGCCTGCGAGGCGCTGGCCGGCTTCGACGTACGCGCGCGGCTGTCGGAGATCGCTGTTCCCGTGCTGGCGGTAGCAGGTGCGTACGACGAGCCGACACCGGTGGAGTCGCTCCGCGGGATCGCCGACGGCGTCGCCAACGGACGGCTCGTCGTGATCGACGATGCGGCGCATCTCCCTCCGGCCGAAGCACCTCACCGGGTCGCGCACCTGATCGCCACCCACAGCACCGGGCCGTGGACGATCGAGGGCGTCCGCGCAGCAGGGATGACGGTTCGCCGGGCCGTACTCGGCGATGCCCACGTCGACCGTGCGACGGCGAGCATCACCGACTTCACCCGGGACTTCCAGGATCTGATCACCCAGTACGCGTGGGGCAGCATCTGGACTCGCCCCGGTCTGGACCGCCGGAGCCGTTCGCTCATCACGCTGGCCGCCTTGGTGGCGCGCGGGCACCACGAGGAGCTCGCGATGCATGTGCGCGCGGCTCGCACCAACGGGCTCACCAACGACGAGATCAAGGAGCTTCTTTTGCAGACGGCGATCTACTGCGGTGTGCCGGACGCGAACACGGCATTCCGGATCGCCGAAGGGGTCCTCGCCGAGCTCGACGCCGCCGGCCCGGAGGCTCCTTCATGAGCGTCGCCATCGTGCCCACCACCGACGACGCCGTGGCTGGCGTCGAGGACGGCGCAACCGTGCTCATCGGAGGCTTCGGCACCGCGGGGCAACCGATGGAGCTGATCGAGGCACTGATCCGCACCGCCGTCCGTGACCTCACCGTGGTCAACAACAACGCCGGCAACGGCGAGCGCGGTCTCGCGGCCCTGCTGACGAGTGGGCAGGTGCGCAAGGTCATCTGCTCGTTCCCCCGGCAGCGCGACTCCTACGTCTTCGACGCGCTGTACCGCTCGGGCCGGATCGAGCTCGAAGTCGTACCGCAGGGCAATCTCGCCGAACGCATGCGTGCCGCCGGGGCAGGCATCGGCGCGTTCTTCACCCCCACCGGCGTCGGCACCGCACTCGCCGACGGCAAGGAGCAACGCACGATCGACGGCCGCGAATACGTCCTTGAGCATCCCATCCGCGGCGACTTCGCCCTGATCAAGGCGCACCGTGCCGACACGATGGGCAACCTCGTGTACCGCAAGACCGCGCGTAACTTCGGCCCGGTGATGGCTACCGCTGCCTCGACCACAGTCGTGCAGGTCGACGATGTCGTCGAGGCGGGACAGCTCGACCCTGAAGTCGTCATCACGCCGGGCATCTTCGTCGACCGCATCGTCGCGTGCGCCTCCATGCCGGTCGTCCCGCAGGAAGGAGCAGCCGGATGACCGTCGAGCAGGTCGAGCGCAGTCCGTTGAGCCGCGCCGAGCTCGCGCAACGGGTGGCGGCCGACATCCCCGCCGGCTCCTATGTCAACCTCGGCATCGGCCAGCCCACAACGGTCTCCGACTACCTCGTCCCGGGGAGCGGGGTCGTCCTGCACACCGAGAACGGGATGCTGGGCATGGGCCCGGCGGCTCGCGGGGACGAGGTCGACTGGGACCTGATCAACGCCGGCAAGGTGCCCGTGACCGAGACCCCAGGTGCGTCGTACTTCCACCACGCCGACTCGTTCGCGATGATGCGCGGCGGCCACCTCGACGTCTGCGTGCTCGGCGCCTTCCAAGTCTCGGAACACGGTGACCTCGCCAACTGGCACACCGGCGAGGCGGACGCGATCCCCGCCGTCGGCGGCGCCATGGACCTCGCCATCGGAGCCAAGCAGGTGTTCGTGATGATGACGCTCTTCGACAAGGCCGGCCGCGCCAAGCTCGTATCGAGGTGCACGTACCCGCTGACCGGCCTGTGCTGCGTGACCCGGGTCTACACCGACCTGGCGACGTTCCAGGTCACTGCCGAAGGCGTGCTGGTCACAGAGACATTCGGTACGACGGTGGCTGAGCTTCGGACCCGACTCGACGTGGCGATCGCATGAGCTCCGTGCCCCGTCGTGTCGTCACCGGCCACTCCCCGGACGGGGTGTCGGTCGTCGTCTCCGACGGGCCGGTCCCGGTCAGCAGGCAGATCCCGGAGGACGGGGTCGCCTTCCACGAGATCTGGAACACCGCCGGCGCTCCCGCCCGCATCACGGCGGTCGAGGAGGTCGACCCGACGGAGCGCGAGCTCGCCGTTCCGCCGCCAGCCCGGGGCACGAAGATCAGGATCAACGAGTTCGCGCCCGGCTTCCTGAGCGAGGCCGGACTGCAGTCGCCGGTGCACCGGACTGCCTCGGTGGACTACGGCATCGTGCTCGAGGGTGAGATCACGCTAATACTCGACGACTCCGAGGTAACGCTGCAGACTGGCGACGTGGTCGTGCAGCGCGGCACCGACCACGCCTGGGCGAACCGCGGCGACGTGACCGCGAAGGTGGTATTCGTCCTCGTCGACGGAGAGTTCGACGCCGACCTGCTGGCGAGACTGCCGGACGGCGCGGTCGCCGGGTTGATGCACGGCGGCCCGCGGACATGACCCGCTGGTCTCAGCCGTGCCAGCCGACGTCGAGCTCGGTCCTTCCTCGGTGGGGGCCGGACGCTATGCGGGTCCCGGCAGGACGGCAGACCATCCACCGTCGATGACGAGGTTGGCGCCGGTGACGTACGACGCCTCGTCGGACGCCAGGAACCTCGCGCAGCGCGCCACCTCCTCGGCCCGCCCGACGCGCCCGAGCGGGATGGCCTTCGCGATGTTGCGCATCGGATGGTCGGCTGCGAGCAGGTCGCCGCGCGTCGCGGGTGTCTCGATCATCCCGGGGCTGACGCAGTTGACCCGGATGCCGTACGGCGCGCCCTCGGCCGCGAGCTGCTTGGTCAGCGCGACGACGCCGCCTTTGGTCACCGTGTGAGCGACGCGGGTGTTGGTCATCGAGCCGCTGATTGCGGCGGTTGAGCCGACCAGGACCACGGCGGGCGCGCTCGACTCCTTCAGGTGGCGCCAGGCATGCTTGACCGGGAGGAACACGACGTCGAGCTCGTAGCGGAGCACCCAGTCCCACTCCTCCTTGCTCGTCTCCTCGAGCGGCGAGAAGCGGGTGGCGCCGGCGTTGGCGTAGAGGACGTCGACCCCGCCGTGCGCCTGCGCAGCGGCGTCCACCCAGCGCCGTACGGCATCCTCATCGGTCAGGTCGACAGGCTTGGAACCGTCGACTGGGGCGATGTCGCAGCCGACCACGGTGGCGCCGGCCGCGTCGAACAGCTCAGCCGCGGCGGCACCCTGACCACCCGCCGTACCGGTGATCAGCGCGACCTTTCCCTGCAACGAGGTCATGTGAGCTCGTTGAAGGTGTCCTCGACCCAGTCGGCGGTGAACGCGCCGACGTGGGGCAGGTGGTCGAGGCCGACGTGCTCGGTGGCGCCCTCGTCGGGGGTGAAGACGCGCAGCTCGCGCTTCGGGCTGTTGACGGCCTGGTCGTACGACTGGTGGGCGTAGCTGACGTTGATCTGGCGGTCGCTCTCGCCGTGGGTGATCAGGAATGGGCAGGTGATCTGCTCGACGATGCCGTTGAGGTTGACGTCCTCAGCCGCCTTGATGAAGGTGTCGATGTCGTCGTACCCCCACACCCAGAGCACATGCTCCCAGTAGTGCGGCACCGGGTTCTCGCCCTCGCGCTCGAGGCGCTTCCGCTGCACCTCGCCCCAGTTGTGGTTGGCGCCCCAGGCGACGACGAGCTTGAGCCGCTTCTCGAACGCCGCGGCACGGGGCGCGTAGTAACCTCCGAGCGACCAGCCGACCAGCCCGATCCGGTCGTGGTCGACGTCGTCGCGGGTCTCGAGGTAGTCGACACAGGCGCTCACCCAGTCCTCGGTCTCGACCCGCGCCCTCAGGTCGAGGAAGCGCAACGCCTCACCGCTGCCGGGGCAGTCGACCATGAGCGTGGAGATCCCGCGCTGAGCCAGCTCCTGCGGCCAGCCCGAGGTGTACATGTGCTCCTTGGTGGAGTCCAGGCCGTTCCACATGATCATCGTCGGCGCCGGCGAACCGTCGCCGCGATCGGCCTTGGTGAGGTACGCCGGCAGCTCGGCGTCCTCGAACGGCACCGCCACCCTGCTCGTCGCCGGGTCGACGAGGTCGAAGGACTTCTGCAGGACGTCGAGGCCCTGCTGGTAGAAGGGGATCCGCTCCGGGTCCTTCGAGCTCAGCATTCGCTCGGCCTGGCAGACGTAGGCAGCCGAGCGGAAGTACTTCTGTCCCGCCGTCCGCAGGTGACCTTCTTCTTCCGCGGCGTGCGCCTGCCCAGCGACCTGGTCGGCTACCCGCTTCCAGGCCAGCATCAGGTCACGAGTGCCGGCATCCCCGCGATCGGCTGCGTCCCGGATCGGCCGGCAGGCACGGTCCACCTCGTCGATGGCCCCGCCGCTGTTCAGCGTCGCCGCGACGCCGAGGCTCCAGATGTAGTTGGTCGGGAAGTACTCGAACACGTGGCGTCCTCGTCGGTCGGTGCGGACTGTCGTACCCGACTGTGCCGGTCAGCACCCGGACACGGAAGAAGCATGGGCATCGCGACCACTCATGCGAGGTATCGGCAATGTCTCCTTCCCGAGCCCCCCACCCTCTCGAGCATGATCCAACCTGCATAACTGGATGGTCCATTATCTCGTTTAGATGGCGCTTGAGGGGTGTGCGAGGTGCACTCTGTCGGCACACTCGTTCATCGATGCACCAACGCTCAATCTCGGATTGGCCATCTGCGCGCGGATCTTCGTTGTCGATCCCGCTCGCGCCGCGCGCTATCCACGGGAGCGGACACTTCGTCGCACCCGCGCATGCTAGCCGGAACCGACGGCGGATCGCAGGACGCGTTCTGCCGGTTTGCGGCTCGCTCACTGTCAGACGTGACAGGTTTCCTGGTAGGGCCTATCGCCGAAATTTGCGCGCCACTCGACCGCCGTGAGGTCACGACCGGCGACTCGACAGGCGAAGTCGACGGCGTAGTCACTGTCGGGGTCCCACTGGTAGACCGCACCGCCCCACAGACCCGCGATGAGCACCGAGTCCTCGTCCGCGCCGAATCCCGCCTGCGGAAGGCGCTCCGGAGTCGTGAGGCGCGACAGCAGCCGCCCGGTCTCTGCGTCCCACAACGCCACGGTGGCGTCCAAGCCAGAGGTCAAGATGCGGTCGCCGTCGGTGGAGTAGTTAAGTGAACTCACGATGTTGTGGGCGGTTACCGGCGGACGGAGCTGTTCACCCGTGTCGGTGTCCAGCACGAGCAGCTCGCCGCCCCCGCCGCCGAGAGCGGCGTGCCGACCGTCGGGGGAGGCAGCGACCATCCTTGCGTTGAAGCCGAGATCCCCTTGGTTCAGTACTGTCCCGGATGCGAGGTCGACAAGGGCCCAGCCCGTGGTGTGGCCGACCCAGAACGCAGACGCGTCCTCGAATCCCGTCAGCGCAATAGCTGTGTGATTGTCTGGCCCAGCTGAGACCGAACGTATAGATTCGTCGAGTCGTACGGCGCGACCGACGGGGGCCAAGGTGGCCGCGTCGAGCATAGTCACCCGTCCCGACAGCTCACCGACCACCAGCCGGCTGCCGTCTGTGCTGTAGTCGAGCCCGCTGACATATCTCCCCGACGGCCGGCTTTGCGCGGTCACGCCCTCGTTGCGCGCGTCGAAGACCCGCACCTCGCCGCCCGTGGCCAACGCGTAGTGAACGCCGTCGGGGTGCCAGCTCCCGTTGCCGTGGCGGTAGCCGCGGCCCCGATCGACAGGGCCGCCTACTGTCCCGGCACCCACATTGAGGAACGTGACGTGGTCATAGTTTGGGTAGGCGATGAACTCGCCGCCAGGCGCTGGCTGTACCCCGCTCTCGTCGCCGAGGTCTGACGGGGTGGAGGCAACCTGCGCGACGAAACGGCGGTCGCCGTCGAGGTCCCAGTGCCGCAGGGAGCTGTCAGATCCAGCCGTGTACAAGGTCGAGCCGTCCGCTCCGAAGTCCACCAGATCGCCATCCTCCTCCAGCGGTACCTGTGCCCTCAGGGCACCGCTGGTGACGTCCCAGACGAGGGCCTCCCGCTTGTCCCAGTTCGCCGTTGCGACCAGGCTGCCATCGCCGGAGAAATTCACGGCGTAGCCACCGTCGTCGTTGCCTTGGAGGTGACGCAGCACGTCCCCGGTTGCAGCGTCGAGCAGCACCAGACCGTCCGCTGTCGCGGTGGCCAGCACTAGACCATCCGGGCTCAACGCCACCGGTCCGAAAGGATCGATACCGCTCACGGGCTTTGACGTGCCCGATGCGAGGTCATGGATCGTGAACGGCTGGGTGGTGTACATCGTGTTGCCGTCTGGGCTCAGCGCGACGAAGGGGTTGCCGTCCTGCAGTCGGAACAGCCGCGTGGCCTTGTCGAGCGACTCCAGGTCCCAAACCGATGCCCATGCGGTCGTCGACCGGGTCGTGTGTCCATGCCCCTGGACTCGAAACATGGTGGCTGCGAGGTGCTGTCCGTCCTGGCTGTAGGCAAGCTCAAGAAGCTGCCAGCGCTTCTTCGTAAGACCGCCGGGTTGCTGGTCGAGAGGCTTGAGGGTGTCCGCGTCGAGCAGCATGATCGGCTGCCGCGTTGGCGCCGCCACCGTGACCGCCAGCGTGTGGCCGTCGGGACTGAACTTCACCTCAGCGGTCTCCCACTGGAGGCCTTTGCTGCTCCCGGCCTGGTACTCCGCCAGCCGGTCACCTTGGTCGATGTCGTAGAGCCTCACGTGGTTGGCAGCGTCGTACGTCGCGACGGTGTGGCCGTCGGGGCTCACATCGAGATAGACGACGCGAGGGCCTGCCATCTGCGTCGAGGCGATCAGTTCGGGGTGCCGCCCCAACGTCGCCAGCAAGTTGCTTCGGGTCTCTGGTGTGTCGTCCAGCCGTACGCCGGCCGCTGCCAACAGCACCGCTTCGTCGATGTCGTCAGTGGCAAGTGCACGCGCGCCGGAGCGACCCGCCTCGGCAGTTGTTGCTGCCGCTTGAGCCACCGCTGCACTGTCGTCTGCGGCCCGTTTCTCCTGGACCGCCAGTACACCGGCGGCTAGGGCCGGAACGAGGAGGGCTGTCGCCGCGGCGAGCAGACCTCTCAGTCGGCGATTCACCCGAGCCTGGTGGCGAGCCCGCTGCTCCGCGCTCCGCTCCTCTGCCTCGGCGAGCCGCTCACCGGCCGCCAGAAAGGCTCGCTCGGTCCCGGTGAGGGCCGCCCCGGTTCGGTCACGCCAGTCAAGAGTCTGCGCGAGCCGGATTCCTCGGTAGGTCTCGCTGTCCGGCCGGCCAAGGGCGTCCCAGGCATCAGCCGCGTTCGTCAGGTGATGCAGAACACGCTGACCCTCGACGTCGTCGTCCAGCCAGCCGCGGAGCCGTGGCCACGCACGGGCCAGCGCCTCATGGGCCAGCTGCACGACACCGTCGTCGCTGGTGACCAGCCGAGCGGCGACAAGGAGGCCGATCAGATGATCCTGTGCGGGTCCGCTGACCACCCGCCGCCGCGCGATGCGACTGCGCACCGGTTCGCCGTCCGTGCCCGGCATTACCAACCGGAGCATAGTGTCCCGGAGCAGATGCCGTTGATCAGGTGCGGTACGCCGGTACACCTCCTCTGCCGACTTGGCCACCGCTCCGCGGATGCCTCCGGACGCCCGATATGCCGACACCGTCAGCGTGCGCCCTTCACGACGAAGCCACGTCTCGCGCAGGGCGTGCGACAGCAGTGGAAGAGCGCCGGGCTCACCCTCGACCTCGCGGACGAGGAGGTCGACGAGCCCCGGCTCGACAACGAGGCCGGCCTGGCGCGCCGGTCCTTCGACCGCCGCTTGCAGATTCTCGTCTGACATCGCTCCCAGCAGGTATAGGCCGCGCTCGACGAGCCTTGCGAATCCGAGATGGCTGGAGATGCCGCCCAAGTGGTCCGCGCGGAGCGAAATCACCACCGGCGCAGTCTTCGCATGCTCGACAACGTGTGCGAGGAAGGTGTCTCGCTCTGCCGCGTCCTCACATAGGGAGAAGACCTCTTCACACTGGTCGACCACCAGTATCTGTCCGCGCTTCGCTGGTCGAAGCCCGGCGAGTGTGTCAAGTGGATGCACGCCAGGAGTGCCGACGACGACGTCCTGGCCGGCACGTTCCAACCTCGCGGCGATGCCTGCGCGGACCAGCGAGGACTTGCCGCTCCCGGACGGCCCGACGACGGCCAGAACTCCCTGGTGGTTGAGCCGGTCGAGACAAGCCGCTACGTCGGCGTCGCGGCCGAAGAAGCTCTCGGCGTCGTCGACGTCGTACGGCGTCAGGCCTCGGTACGGGCACGCCGCGCTGCGCTGCGTATTCGCGACGTCGACGAGCAGAGAGGGCTCGTGCCGAAGGATGGCTTGCTCGAGGGCGTCGACGTCAGGACCTGGGTCGAGTCCCAACTCTTGCACCAACATGCGTCGCACGTCGTGCAACGTCCGGAGCGCGTCGCTCTGCCGACCTGCCCGGTACTGGGCGAGCGCGAGCAGGGTCCACCGCTGTTCGCGCAGAGGCGCCGCGCTCACCATCGCCTGGGCCTCGGCGAGCACCTCCCGGTGGTGCCCAGCCTGCAGCGCAGCTTCCAGCCAAAGATCTTGGGCCTCGAGCCGTAGTTCTTCGAGCCGTCTTGCCTCGACGGCGCCTGGCTCCCATTCCTCCAACTCGACCAGCGGTCGGCCCCGCCACAGCCCAAGTGCCTGACCAAGTGTGTACATGGCACGCTCGGACTCCCCGAGAGTCAGCAGCTCTCGCCCGCGCTCGACCAGCTGTCCGAAGCGATGTCCGTCGACCGTGTCAGCCCGCACCGCCAGTCGGTATCCCAGCGGCGAAGTCTCGATCGCCTCCTGCCCGAGGGCCTTGCGCAACCGCACCACACAGCCCTGAAGGTTCTTGTTCCACGAGGCGGGCGGCCGTTCGTGCCAGACGGCATCGGCCAGTTCATCTGCGCTGAGCACCTCACCGGCTCGCATCGCCAGAGCCGCCAGCACGACCCGGTCACGAGAGCCCAACCGGATGGCTCCGTCGTCGACACTCAGCGGGCCGAGCACTCCGATACCCATACCCGTGACTGTCGACCTCCGATGACCCACTGTCAATCAACCGTGTACCGCGCGGATACCGATCGTGCGCGAACGGGATACCAGGTCGGACCAGAGTAGGCGCCGGACGCAGGCAGCCCCCTTCAACCTCCGAAAGGAACCTCATGAAGACCTACTCACCCCTTTCCGGCTCATTCCGCTGGCGAGGGCGCAACAGGGAGCCCGCCCTGGGGCCATACGGTCTGTCCTCCGGTCATCGGCGACAACGGCGATCCCGCCGTCTCGTGATGGTGGCAGCCTTGGCGGGTCTGACCTTGGCCTCAAGTGCGGTGCCGGCGGGTGCGTCACCATCACCCCTCGGCTCCGAAGGCCCCCTCGACATCCCCCGAGTTGCCGCCGACGCTTCGCCAGCGTCATTTCCTGGAGCGAACGGCAGGATCGCGTTCCATGGGTACATCAACCGCCTGCCTGAGACGTACACGATTCGACCGAACGGCAGCGGACTTCGGCGGATCACGCACAATACGGACTACGACAGCGACCCTGCGTGGTCTCCAGCAGCCGACCGGATCGCCTTCAACTTCGCCGTGCCTGACTCGGACGTGAATCCAGACATTTGGATCATGGACGCCGACGGAAGCAGCCGGAGCCGGGTCACTCGCAGCAAGAGCGTCGATTTTGGCCCCACCTGGTCGCCGTCAGGGGAGTGGATCGCCTATGCGGCATTCCTGAATGAGCCGCCAGAGATCTACATCATCAGGCCCGACGGAACTGGAAGACTGCAGGTCACGCACAACAAGAGACCGGATCTGTACCCGTCTTGGTCGCCCTCCGGAGAGTGGATCGTCTACAGCGGCTTCGACGGGAACGACCTCGAGATCTTTGTGATCAGGCCGGAATCGGCAGCGCTTTGACCTCGCTGCGGCCGACCCCCCACGAGAGGTGGCGCGGCTGGTCGCGCTTGGGGCGACGCGACTCGGCGACCGAGACCGCAGCGTCGAGCTCGCCGACCCTGACGGCAACGAGTTCTCCGTGGCACCATGCTGATGGTCAATTCAGTGAGTCCACCACCCATTCGGTGAGTCGCGCGTACGGCGCCCAGGAACTCCGGACCAACGGCCAACTGGAAGCACGGGCCGCCGGGATCGTGGCATCGAGCGGGCGGCTCCACAGAGTCGTAAGGCGAACGTGGCTCAACCCTCGAGGATGGTGATGAGGTGCTGGGCAGCATCGAGATGCATCCCGACGAGGAAGGAGCCGACTTCCAGGAGTCGTCGCAGACGCGAGGACGCATGCTCGACGATGTCGGCCAACTCGTAGGCAATGTCTGATGTACCGAACTCCTCGAAGTCGATCAGTCGGCACGTGGTGCCGTCCCACAAGACGTTCGTGAGGTTGCCGTCCCCCACGGCCAACACCGCATCGGTCACTCGATCGCGGTAGGGATCATCTGGGGCAAGCCAGTCCCTTGCGAGATCCAGGGCCTTGCCAACAAGCGCGGGCTCGCGGCACTCGCCGAGGTCGTAGCCCTCGCAAGCCCACTCTCTTACGAGAGTCGCATCACCGATGGTCCATAGGCCCGCTCGGCGCTCTGAAGGTCTGCGGGCGCCGAGAACAGTCGACGCAGAGCCGTCCTCAGCGCCTGGACCTGCGCCGGTCTCAGGGGCTGCGTGCCGAGCGGTACACCCGGTACTCGTGACATCACGACTACGGGGTAATCCCCTGCAACCTCTCAGGAGAGCGGGAGAGGGGCCAAGCCTGGAGCATGGCGCGCTAGCGCCACCAATCCCGCCCATTCTCGATCCGCTTCGCCGTTACTCCAGGACACGAACCGTTTACGGACGACGCTCGCATCCATCGTGAGCCGGTGTGTGCACGCCCATCAGTGTGCCGTCCTGTGGTCTGCACCCACCCAATCATCGCGAGTACTTGCGGCTCGCGCACTTCCCCCGGGGGGGTCCGAGAGCAGGTCGCATGCGGCGGTATGACGCACCGTCATCGCCATGAGCCTGCGGTTCGCTTGGCGATGCTGCAGCACGTCGAGCGCGACAGAGAGCCCGACCTGCAGCCACGATTCAGGCTTTAACGCCAGATGGACCACGTCGACGGTCCTACTCTGGGTTGATGGCAAACGTGAAGCAGGTGCAGGTGACTTTCGACTGCGCGAATCCACGAGCTGTTGCGGAGTTTTGGAAGGCCGTGCTCGGGTACGTCGACCCTCCAATCCCGCCCGGGTTTGATTCGTGGGATGCTTTTGATGCCTCGCTTCCCGTTGAGAGCCAAGGCTCGACTTGGGCTTGCCAAGATCCGGACGGGGGCGGCCCACGATTGTTCTTCCAGCGGGTGCCCGAGGCCAAGACGGTGAAGAATCGGCTACATCTCGACGTACGAGTCGGGGTGGGGCTGACGGGCGACCAGCGAGTCTCTGCGCTTGAGGCTGAAGCGGCTCGACTGGAAACGCTCGGCGCTCGGCGCCTGCGTCTGCTACCTGCCGATGAGGAAAACGAAGCGTGCCTGGTGATGCAGGACGTCGAGGGCAATGAATTCTGCCTGGACTAGCGCTGCCCACGCGCGAGTCGGCCCCGCGGATCACCGAGTGCCTGGGCCATTGGGTCGTCCCGGCGGTGATCAGGGCCTCACGGTGGCCGGTCGTCAGGGCACTGTGCGTCGCATGACGCAGTTGCCCGCGCCTTTGGGACGAACGAAATCGAACCCGGCTTGCTCGAATAGGGTCCTCGTCCCGTTATAAAGGACAGACTTCTTCCTGCCGCCGGTGTCGCTTGTCCACGACTTGCAGGTGATCCGATAGGCGGGCAGGACATCGAGCTCCTCCTCGTACTGCTTGCGGTGATAAATGTTTGGTAGCTCTTCCGGGGACCCGTACTCGCACCATGCGACCACCTCGCTACCGTCATAGACCCGGGCCGCGTGCGCGCGGTCCTCCTCGACGAGGCGGCGCTTGAGCGAGCGGTTGGCTTCGTAGGTGCGCTCCATGTCAGTGCTCATCGTGTGAAACCACGTGCACCAGCAGCCACCAAAGACGCCGTTGTGCCGTTCGACCATGGCGGCGAACCCGTCCCAGGTAGCGGCCGTCAGCGGCTTGAACCACGCATGCGCTCATCACTTCTCCTCGGCCGGTCCGGAACCTGGCGTGCCGCACACCGGCGGAACGCATCTCGTACAGGGTCGCACCCAACCCGGACGGTGCGCGTCCGCAAGCAGCGCGCTCCCGAAATGGTGGGCAGGCCCCCCGCGTCCAACGCGTCGGGAGACGCCCGTCCCGGGACATTCAGCCCCGATCGACGCACATATTCGCAATCGAGGGTGGATCCGCGCCGGGGGCTCTGACTCCCGGCGCGCGGCCGGTCTGCCAGCCGCTGCCGATGCTAACCTTCCGTCGGCATGGCCCGGTGAGGTGCAGTCGCCAGCTCCTGAGGCACCCACGGATGGCCAGGACCAGTTGCTGGACGTCAAGGATCGCTATGACCCGGGCAACCTCTTCCGGAACAACAACAACAACATCCGTCCGCGGGTGAGCGCCTAGCGATCCTGGAACGAGGTCCCGGCCAGCCCCACCGACAGAGAACCGACAACCGGCCGCTTTGGCCCCTGGCGCCAAGAACCGACAGAGAGGTCGCTCCGGCGACCTCGTTGTCGGGTTCTTGGGGTGGGCGCGGGCGGGACCGCTCCCGCCTTGGCAACACTTGGCGGTGGCGGTGGGATTTGAACCCACGGTGGGCGGTTAACCCACACACGCTTTCGAGGCGTGCTCCTTAGGCCGCTCGGACACGCCACCGCCGAGAAGGGTACCGGAGCGCCACGAAAGCACAGAACTCAGCGTCGCTCCGCGAAGAAGCCTCGCAGCGCCTCGCCGGTCTCCTTCGCGAGCACCCCGCCGACGACGTGTGGACGGTGGTTGAGGCGCCGGTCCCTGACCACGTCCCACAGCGATCCGACCGCGCCCGCCTTGTCGTCGTACGCGCCGAAGACCAGCCTTTCGAGGCGGGCCAGCACAACGGCGCCGGCACACATCGTGCACGGCTCGAGGGTGACGACCAGCGTGCACCCATCGAGGCGC
>JBBRYB010000045.1:0-22772 GCA_038238115.1 Propionibacteriales bacterium
CGCCCGGCAGCCACTCCCGCATATCCGGCGGTAACAAGAACACCTGATCGCGCGACACCGGACGGAACTCTTTGGCCATGACCCATCGTCTCCACTGACACCGGCGCTCGCCGCGCCGACACGCATTCTGCGACAGGCTCCGTGATGTTGGAATTGGTGAACAAGTGCTGCTGTCTCATCTGCAAACGTCCCTTGCCCGAGTTGCCGAGACATCGGCACGGTTGCCTCAGCCAGCGGGCCCTGACGCGGGGCACTCCACCTCTCAGGCGCGCGCCGTGGCCCTGTGGCCGTTCTGCTCTGACAGACCGAAGGCCGTCGCAAGGTCGGCGGCAACCCTCTGCAGGCTGGGGGCCATGCGGGCTGGGTCGTCGGGACCAACGCGGCTGCTAGGACCAGAGACCGAAAGCGCCGCCGGGAATGGCAGTCCGGCGATCGGGACGGCGACGCAGCGCACCCCGAGCTCCTGTTCGCCGTCGTCTATGGCGTATCCGCGATCCCGGATCCTGCCGAGTTCGGCCAGCATGTCCGGGTAGGCAGTGATGGTGTGCGCCGTGGCGCTGGCCATCCCGGTGCGTTCCAAAATTTCGACAACATCGTCATCGCTGAGGGTGGCCAGCAAGGCCTTGCCCACCCCGGTGCTGTGCAACGGCACGATCCGACCGACCTCGGTGAACATACGCAAAGTCTGTGAAGAGGCGACCTGTGCGACGTAGATGCACGCCGTTCCCTCGAGCATCGCCATGTTGGTGGTCTCACCGAACTCCTCAACCAAGTGCTCCAAGTGCGGCCGAACCCAGGCGCCGAGGTTGAGGCTGGCCGCGTCGCCGAGCCGGATCATCCGAGGCCCCAGCGCGTACCGCCTCGAGGACTCCTGACGCACGTACCCCTGGCCGATCAGGGCCTGCAGCAGCCTGTGAATAGTCGGCATCGGCAAGTCCGTCCGTTGGGCCAGCTCCGAGAGGCTGAGCGACGCGCCTCCATCGGCGAGGTGCTCCAACAGCCGGAAGACCCGCTCGATGGACTGCACTCGTTCCGCGGCCATGAACCACCCTAATCTGGAAGAAAGTTTCGCAATACGGAAGCAGCCTACCTGCCCACGCCAGCTCGCGAGGAGAAGCCGGGTCTGCACGTCGCTTGACCAGGTGCAGGGTGCTCGCTATGATTCCGTATTACAGAATACGTTTCCATAGAACGGAATTCCCGTGCACACATTGCCGTACGTCGCCAACTGCTCGATGCTGTTCACCGAGGAGCCGCTCCTGGCGCGACCAGCAGCAGCGGCCGCCGCCGGTTTCGATGCCGTGGAGTTCTGGTGGCCCTGGCCGGACCAGCCCGTGCCTCCCGACCACCAGGTGGACGAGTTCGTCGGGGCCATTCGCGCTTCCGGTGTCCGCTTGACGGGCCTGAACTTCTTCGCAGGCGACCTCGCCGGTGCCGACTGCGGCGTCTTGTCGATCCCTGAGCGTGCTCAGCAGTTCCGCGACAACGTCGAGGTGACCGTGGGCATCGGCGAGCAGCTAGGGGTCGGCGCTTTCAACGCGCTCTTCGGCAATCGCGTCGAGGGCGCCTCACCCGACGAGCAGGACGAGCTGGGCGTCGAGATGCTCGCCCTGGCCGCGTCGGCAGCGGGCCGCATCGGGGCAACCGTTCTGCTTGAGCCGGTGAGCGGTCCGAAGCCCTACCCGATCCGGACCGCAGACGATGTCGTGCGAATCCTTGATCGCGTCGTCGTGGAGGGCAGCACGCAGGTCGGCTTCATGTGCGACCTTTTCCACCTTGCCAACAATGGTGACGACCTGAATTCGGTGATCACCCGACACGCGGACCGGATCGCCCACGTCCAGATCGCCGACTGGCCCGGCCGAGGCGAGCCAGGGAGCGGCGAGCTCGATCTGGACCGACACCTCACCGCCATCCAAGCCACCGGCTTCGACGGGCAGGTGGCCTTGGAGTACAAGCCCACGGGCACCACCGAAGACAGCCTGGCGTGGCTTCCACGAGCCCGCCGTTCCACCACGAGCTACAGCACACAGACAGGCACTCGCTGACATGTCCACCATCGCGTTCATCGGGCTGGGCATCATGGGTGCCCCCATGGCCAAGCATCTCGTCGAGGCCGGGCATACGGTCATCGGAGTCAACCGCAGCCCCGCCGCGCTCGAGCAGCTCGTCGCCGCCGGGGGGCGCGGAGCAGCCTCGGTCGCTGAGGCCGTGACGGAGGCCGACGTCGTCATCACCATGGTGCCGGACTCCTCTGACGTCGAGAGCGTGGCGCTGGGTGAGGAAGGCATCTACGCCCAGGCTAAGAAGGGCTCGCTGCACATCGACATGTCCTCCATCCGGCCCGACGTCTCCGTAGCCCTCGCCGAGCAAGGCGCAGCGCTCGGCATCCGGGTGCTCGACGCTCCCGTCAGTGGTGGAGAGGCTGGCGCGGTCGAGGCGAAGCTCTCCATCATGGTGGGCGGTGACCGGGCTGACTTCGACGAGGCGCGACCGATCCTCGAAGCCCTCGGCAAGACCATCGTCTACGTCGGTCCTGCGGGCTCGGGCCAGACGGTCAAGGCCGCCAACCAGCTGATCGTGGCCGGCACCATCGAGCTCGTGGCCGAGGCCATCGTGTTCCTCGAGGCCTACGGAGTCGACACCGAATCGGCGCTCGCGGTCCTGGCCGGTGGCCTCGCGGGCAACCAGATCCTCGAACGCAAGGGGGCCAGCATGCTGGCTCGCCACTTCGAACCCGGCTTCCGGATCGATCTGCACCACAAGGACATGGGCATCGTTTGCGACGCCGCGCGCGCCAAGGGCGTCGCCATCCCGCTCGGATCGATGACGGCCGAGCTCGTCGCATCCCTACGAGCTCAGGGCCACGGCGCTCTGGACCACTCCGCGCTCCTCAAGATGGTCGAGCAGCTCTCAGGTCGCGCCTGACCTCTGCTTCGCCCGTCCCGACCCAACACACCACCTGCTGCCTCCCAGGAGAACCCGATGCCTCGAATGACTGCGGCCGACGCCGCTGTGAAGATCCTCGAACTCGAAGGCGCGACCCAGGCCTTCGGCCTTCCGGGCGCGGCCATCAACCCCTTCTATGCCGCGATGCGTCGACACGGGGGGATCCGGCACACGTTGGCCCGCCATGTCGAGGGCGCCTCCCACATGGCCGAGGGGTTCACGCGGGCCGTGGCCGGCAACATCGGGATCTGCATCGGCACCTCTGGTCCCGCGGGCACCGACATGATCACCGGGCTCTACTCGGCCTCCGCCGACTCGATCCCGATCCTGTGCATCACCGGACAGGCTCCGGTGGCCCGCCTGCACAAGGAAGATTTCCAGGCCGTCGACATCACCTCGATCGCGGCACCGGTGTCCAAGTGGGCGGTCACAGTGCTGGAGGCGGCACAGGTGCCGGGAGCCTTCCAGCAGGCGTTCCACCTGATGCGCTCCGGGCGACCCGGCCCGGTGCTGATCGACCTCCCCATCGACGTACAGACCACGGAGATCGACTTCGACCCCGACACCTACACCCCCCTACCGGTCTACAAGCCTGCCGCGAGCAAGGCGCAGGCGACCAAGGCCCTGCGGATGTTGGTCGCAGCGGAGCGCCCCCTGATCGTCGCCGGCGGTGGCATCGTCAACGCGGACGCCGCCAGCCTGCTTGTGGAACTGGCCGAGACCCTGAACGTCCCCGTGGTGCCGACCCTGATGGGGTGGGGCACCCTGCCCGATGACCACGCCCTGATGGCCGGGATGGTGGGCCTGCAGACCTCGCACCGCTACGGCAACGCCACCATGCTGGAATCGGACTTCGTGCTCGGGATCGGCAACCGCTGGGCCAACCGCCACACGGGTGGCCTCGACGTCTATCGCCAGGGCCGCACCTTTGTCCACGTCGACATCGAGCCCACCCAGATAGGTCGCGTGTTCGCCCCCGACTACGGCATCGTCTCGGACGCCAAGCTCGCCCTGGAGAAGCTGGTCGAGGTTGCGCACGAGATGGTCGAGGCACGCGAGGTCCCGGACTACGGCGTCTGGACAAAGGACTGCCAACAGCGCAAGCAGACCCTGCAGCGACGGACCCACTTCGAGGAGGTGCCGATCAAGCCGCAGCGGGTCTATGAGGAGATGAACAAGGCCTTCGGTCGCGACACCCGCTATGTGTCGACCATCGGGCTCTCGCAAATCGCGGGGGCCCAGTTCCTCCACGTCTACGGCCCGCGCCACTGGATCAACTGCGGTCAGGCAGGCCCGCTGGGCTGGACCATCCCTGCCGCTCTGGGGGTGGTCGTCGCCGACCCGGAGGCCACGGTGGTCGCCCTGTCCGGCGACTACGACTTCCAGTTCATGATCGAGGAACTGGCGGTCGGAGCCCAGTTCAACCTTCCCTACATCCACGTGGTGGTGAACAACGCCTACCTCGGCCTGATCCGTCAGGCCCAGCGCGGATTCGAGATGGACTTCCACGTGCAGCTGTCCTTCGAGAACGTCAACTCACCCGAGCTCAACGGCTACGGCGTCGACCACGTCAAGGTGGCCGAGGGCATGGGCTGCAGGGCGATCCGTGTCTTGGAGCCCGACGCGATCCCGGCAGCCTTCGCCGAGGCGAAGAGATTGATCTCGGAGTTCCGCGTGCCGGTCGTGGTCGAGGTGATCCTCGAACGTGTCACCAACATCTCGATGGGCGTCGACATCGACAACGTGGTCGAGTTCGAGGACTTAGCGCTTCGCGGCGAGGACGCCCCCACCGCGGTAGTCCCCCTGGACTGAGCAGCGACGTGATCATCGTCATCGCCCCCGACAAGTTCAAAGGGTGCCTTTCTGCCGCCGAGGTCGTCGACGCCTTGGCCGAGGGCCTCCTGGAGGCGCAACCGCATATTGACGTCGTCAGGTTCCCCGTGGCCGACGGTGGCGATGGCACCGTCTCAGCGGCCCTCTCGCGCGGCTTCTCCCCCGTCATCGTCGACGCTCACGGCCCCACCGGTGAACCCGTTCGGGTCACCTATGCCCGCAAGGCCAGCAAGGCAGTCATCGAACTGGCCGCCGTGTGCGGGCTCGAGGCACTGCCCGATGGTCGTCTGGACCCTTTGGGTGCCTCCACCTACGGCCTGGGAGAGGTCCTGCGACAGGCCATCAAGTCGGGGGCCACCGAGATCGTGCTCGGCATCGGTGGCAGCGCCTCCACCGACGGAGGCGCCGGCATGGTCCAGGCCATGGGCGCTCGACTGCTGGACTCCTCGGGCCAGGAGATACGTCGTGGTGAACTCGCCCTCGACACCGTGGCGGCCCTCGATCTTGAGCCGTTGGATGCTCTGATGCGGGCGGTGAGCCTCATGATCGCAATCGACGTCGACAACCCACTGCTCGGGCCGCGCGGCGCAGCCGCCGTCTTCGGTCCGCAGAAGGGGGCCACCGCCGAGCAGGTCTTCCTCTTGGAGGCTTCACTGACCCGCTGGGCCCGGGTGGTCGCTGAAGCTCGGGGACGTGACGATGCCGACCACCCGGGGGCAGGAGCCGCCGGGGGCACCGGCTTTGCCGCCAGGGCCCTCCTCGACGCGGAGCTGTCCTCGGGGATCGACCTCGTGCTAGACCTGCTGCAGTTCGCCGAGGCGTTGGAAGGAGCCGACCTGGTGATCACCGGGGAGGGCGCCCTGGACGAGCAGTCGCTGGCAGGCAAGGCGCCGATGGGAGTTTCCAATGCTGCCGGGGCGGCCGGTGTGCCCGTGGTCGCTGTCGCCGGCGTCAGCCGTCTCAGCGACGAGCAACTACAAGGCAGCGGGATCAAGGCCGTCTATCCCCTCTCGGATCTCGAGCCCGACCCACAGCGCAGCATCGCCGAAGCCTCCGCTCTCCTCCGCAGAGTCGGCATCCAGATCGCCAAGGAGTGGTGCAGATGACAGAGCCTGTCGAGCTTGTGGTGAGGGCGAACCGGGTGCTGACCCCGGATGGTGAGCGCAGGGCCACCGTGTGGGTGGCCGACGGTCGGATCGTGCGCGTCGGAGACGTTGACGAGCCCCTGGCCAGTTCCTCTGTCGTTCAGCTGGCCGACGACGAAGTGCTCATCCCGGGGTTGGTCGACACCCACGTGCACATCAACGAGCCCGGGCGCACCGAATGGGAGGGCTTCGCCACCGCCACTCGCGCCGCCGCGGCAGGCGGGGTGACCACCGTGCTGGACATGCCCCTGAACAGCCTGCCCCCGACCATCAGCACTGAGGCGCTGGCGGTCAAGCAGCAGGCGGCCGAGGGAAAGTGCCGGGTCGACGTGGGGTTCTGGGGTGGCGCCGTACCGTCGAGCCTCGGCCGGCTCGAGGAGCTCTGGGACGCTGGCGTCTTCGGCTTCAAGTGTTTCCTCCTCGACTCCGGGGTGCCCGAGTTCCCGCACCTGACGACTCCGCAACTGCACGCCGCGATGCACGAGATCGCAGGTTTCGGCGGTCGACTCATCGTGCACGCCGAGGACGCCGGCATGATCAGCGACGGCGACTGGCACAGCTCGCGGTACCCAGACTTCCTGGCTACCCGACCCCCGGAGTCCGAGACCACCGCGATCAGCATCGTCATCGAGGCAGCCCGCGTCACGGGATGCCGCACCCACATCGTTCATCTTTCCGCCGCCGACGCGCTCCCTGAGATCACCGCGGCGCGCGCAGACGGTGTGCCCCTCACCGTCGAGACCTGCCCGCACTACCTGACCCTGGCCGCCGAGGACATCGAAGACGGTGCCACGCAGTTCAAGTGCTGCCCCCCGGTGCGCGGCCGCGAGAACGCTGACCGGTTGTGGACGGCGCTGTCCGACGGGGTGATCGACTTCGTAGTGACAGACCACTCCCCAAGCACCCCGGAGCTCAAGGCCCTCGAGGAGGGGGACTTCGGCACGGCGTGGGGTGGCATCTCCTCCCTGCAGCTCGGACTCCCGTTGGTATGGACGGGTGCCCGCGCGCGCGGACTCGCGTTGCAGGACGTGATCGGCTGGATGGCGTTGGCCCCTGCCCGAACGATGGGCGTCGAGGGCAAGGGCGCGATCGTGGCAGGCAACGTCGCCGACCTGGTCGTCTTCGCTCCCGACGAGGCGTGGACCATCGACGCGGCCGCGCTGCACCACAAGAACGCGATCAGTCCCTACCACGGACGCCGGGTCAGTGGTGCCGTACGAGCCACCTACCTCGGGGGTCGACGCGCGGACATCGACGGGCCCGTGCTGGGCCAGTTCCTGCGCCGCTGAGCGTCGACCCCGAGATCCTGCGGGTCAGGAATCGCCCCCGACGTTCCCCGACGTTCCTGCCGTGACGTCCTCCAACCGATAGCGCTCAGCCGCCTCGATTGGCGCGCGGGCCTCCACCACACCGGCCTCGGCTAGCAGCTGCAGCGCGCGAACCACCATCGAGTGGGTGTCGATGTGGAAGTAGCGGCGCGCTGCCGCCCGCGTGTCGGAGAACCCATGCCCGTCGGCACCGAGAGTCGCGAAGGGACGGTCCACGAACTGCCGGATCTGGTCCGGGATCTCCGAGACGTAGTCCGTAGACGCGACCACGGGGCCGTTCGAGTCCGCGAGCTTGCTGGTCACGTAGGGAGTCCGAGGCGGCTCCTCCGGGTGAAGGAAGTTGTGCTCGAGGCACGCCAGACCATCGCGCCGTAGCTCGGTCCAGGACGTAACCGACCACACGTCGGCACTGACACCCCATTCCTGATGCAGCAGGTCGCGCGCCTCGAGCGCCCAGGGCACCGAGACCCCCGAGCCGAGGAGCTGGACCCGCGGGCCGTTCCCCTCTGCGGCTGCCACGCGATGAAGGCCACGCAGGATGCCGTCGATGTCGACGTCGTCGGGTTGGGTGGGTTGCGTCACCGGCTCGTTGTAGACCGTGAGGTAGTACATGACGTCGCGGTCACTGCTCTCGACGCCGTACATCTGGTCGAGACCCGCCTTCACGATGGCGGCGATCTCGTAGCCGAATGCAGGATCGTAGATCTTCATCGCCGGGTTGGTTGCCGCCAGGACCGGTGAGTGGCCGTCCGCGTGCTGGAGCCCCTCTCCAGTCAGCGTGGTCCGCCCTGCGGTGGCACCGATGATGAACCCGCGGGTCATCTGGTCCATCGCGGCCCAGAGCGAGTCGCCCGTCCGCTGGAACCCGAACATCGAGTAGAAGATGTAGACGGGGATCATCGGCTCCCCGTGCGTCGCATAGCTCGTGCCGGCAGCGGTGAAGGCCGCGACCGAACCGGCCTCGTTGATGCCCGTGTGCAGGAGCTGACCCGACTCGGACTCCTTGTAGGCGAGGAAGAGTGCCCGGTCGACCGCGGCGTATTGCTGACCGCGCGGGTTGTAGATGCGCGCGGTCGGGAAGAAGGAGTCCATGCCGAAGGTCCGGGCCTCGTCCGGGATGATCGGGACGATGCGCTGCCCGATCTCGGGATCGCGCATCAGCTCGCGCAGCACTCGGACGAACGCCATCGTGGTCGCCGCCTGCTTGCCGCCGCCCTTGCGGGCCACGTCGTAGGTCTTGTCCGAGGGCAACACGATCGACCGGGGTCGGTTCCTGCGCTCAGGGACGAAGCCACCCAGCGCGCGGCGCCGTTCGAGGGCATAGGCGATCTCGGGTGCATCGGGCCCGGGGTTGTAGAACGGCGTACTGTACGGGTCGCGATCGATGTCGGCGTCGCTGATCGGAATGTGCAGCAGGTCGCGGAAGAGCTTGAGGTCCTCTGCCGTCAGCTTCTTCATCTGGTGGGTCGCGTTGCGGGCCTCGAAGTTCGCACCGAGGCCGTAGCCCTTGACCGTCTTCGCGAGCACGACGCTTGGTCGTCCGGTTCGCACCGTTGCGGCGTGGTAGGCGGCGTACACCTTGCGATAGTCGTGCCCGCCTCGTCGTAGTTCCCAGATCTGGTCGTCGGTGAGGTGTTCGACGAGCCTCTTCGTCGCAGCCGAGCGGCCGAAGAAGTTCTCCCGGATGTAGCCGCCGGACTCACCTTTGTAGGTCTGGTAGTCCCCGTCCAGGGTCTGGTTCATGATCCGCACCAGGTCTCCGGTCGTGTCGCCGGCCAGCAGCGGGTCCCACTGCCGGCCCCAGACCACCTTGAACACGTTCCATCCCGCGCCCCGGAAGAAGGCCTCGAGCTCCTGCATGATCTTGCTGTTGCCTCGGACCGGTCCGTCGAGCCGTTGCAGGTTGCAGTTCACGACGAAGGTGAGGTTGTCGAGGCCGTCGTTCGCCGCCAGCTGCAGCAGTCCCCTCGACTCGGGCTCGTCCATCTCGCCGTCTCCGAGGAAGGCCCACACGTGCTGGTCGGAGGTGTCCTTGATGCCGCGGTCGCGCAGGTAGCGGTTGAACTGCGCCTGGTAGATGGCGTTCATCGGCCCGATCCCCATCGAGACGGTGGGGAACTGCCAGAAAGAAGGCAGCAGCCTCGGGTGCGGGTAGGAGGGCAGTCCGTGTGGAGCCTTGGACTTCTCCTGCCGGAAGCCGTCCAGGTCATCCTCACCCAGCCGGCCCTCCAGGAAGGCTCTGGCATACATCCCGGGTGAGGCGTGGCCCTGGAAGAAGACGTGGTCACCGCCACCGGGATGGTCGGGACCGCGGAAGAAATGGTTGAGACCGACCTCGTAGAGCGTGGATGCTCCGGCATAGGTCGAGATGTGCCCCCCGACCCCGATATCGGGCCGCTGGGCCCGCTGCACCAGCATCGCGGCGTTCCAGCGCACGAGCCGCCTGAACCGTCTCTCCATGTCTTCGTCGCCGGCGAAGGGCGGCTCGTCCTGCACCCCGATCGTGTTGACGTAGTCCGTCGTGATCGAGGCGTCTGCGGGCACCCCTGCCACGGCGGCGCGCTGAGCGAGCGCGCGGAGCACCTCCGCGGCACGGCGCCTGCCGCCCACGGCCACCATCTGGTCGAAGGACTCTGCCCATTCGGCCAGCTCCTCGGGATCGGATGCGGTTTCGCGCTTTACGGGCTCGGCCACGTGGTTCACCCTCCTGTCCTGGTGCTTTGGTCTAGATGGGCGTCAGCAGAAGCCGGCGATTCCCATCCAGGCGGCATCTGCAGGCTCGCTGTCCGCCCGTTGGGCGGTGAGCTCGATCAGCCCGTAGGGGCGGTCGGCGGCGTAAAAGACCTCGTTGGGGTTATCCAGGTCGCAGAACGACAGGTCGTAGGCGAAGTGGTGCTTGTTGGGGCAGGAGAACTTGATCTCGTCGATCTCTGGGTGAGCCTGGATCACCTTCTCGCCCAGCCGGAACATCGTCTCCTGTAGAGCCCGGGAGTAGTGGTCGGTGAAGCCCTGGAGGATGATTCCCTTCACGTCCTCATAGACCGCGTCGAAGTCCAGGTCGGTGGTGTTGTAGCGCCAACGGGTGGCGATCTCGGTCGCCAAGATCCGGTCCTCGGTCTCCGCCAGGGTGGTGTACTTGTCCTTGGGATAGCCCACGAACCCCGACTCGGTCGTCTTCAGGACCGTGAGTCCGTGGAATCCGGCGATCACCGTGTCCTTCTCACCGTCGCGGACCACGACGGCGGTCCGCACCTCGGGAGCGCTGCGGTAGAAGCTGTGGTCGTGGTCGTTGATCCGGCTCCACCCGTACTTCTCGGCCTCCCAGCGTCCGCCACTGACCCAGTCGAACTCACTGGTGAAGTGCCGCGCCAGGCGCAGGAGCAAGCTCTCCGGGTTCTCGATGCCGTCCTTGGCGAAGGCGAACACGGTGTTCTTCTGGGTGTCCGTGGGCACGACGTGCGCGTTGTCGCCTTCGGTGTGGGCCGCCTGGAAGTCCCCACGCAGCTGCGAGGTGACGTTGAGGTCGATGATCTCGTGTCGCTCGCCGTTTCGGGTCACTCGCACGACCCGGTTCTCGGCCTTGCCGTACTGGTTGGCGGCCAGGACTACTTCACTCATCAGGTTCTCCTTGGGATGCTGACGATGGACAGTTCGGTGCAGCGTGATCAGCTGCCGCGATAGGTCGTGTACGAGAACGCGCTCAGCAACAAAGGCACGTGGTAGTGGTGCTCGCCCTCGGCGACGGCGAAGTCAACGGTCACCCGCGCGAAGAAGGTCGGTCGGTCCTGGGCCGCGAAGTACGGCGCCGTCGCGAAGGTGACTGCGTACTCGCCGGGCTCGAGGTGATCAGGCCCGAGGTCGGCCACCCGTCCGTCGGCGTCGGTGACCGCCTGGCCGATGAGCTGGCCCTCGGCGTCGCGCAGCATCACTTCGATCCCCCGCCCCGGTACGCCGACGACCGCGTCGAGGACGTGCGCTGAGATGTAGCTCATGGCTGGACCCTTCCCTCGAGCCGCAGCACTGCGATCTCCCGCAGCTGCCGACCGACGACCCGAAGCTCGGTTTCCGGTTCGTTGTCGAGCCGCTCGTGCAAGGAGGCGAGGATCTCTTCGCTCGACCGGCCCGCAGCCCGGATCAGGAAGACCCGCCCGAAGCGCTCCTCGTAGGCACGGTTCCCCGCTGCGAGCTGGGCCAGGACGTCTCCGCCGGTATCGAGTCCGGCCTGCTCAGACCTGGACAGATCCGCCTCCGTGGACGTGGTGTGGGGCTGCTCCCCGATCCGTGGGTGGTGAGCGAGAGCTGCCTCGACCTCGTCCGGTGTGAGCGGCTCCGCCGCGTCGCTCGCCCTGGCTAGTAGACCGTCCCTGTCGTGATAGGGGCGACCAGCCACGACCTCGACGACCCAGCGGTCTACGTCCAGGCAAGGGCGGACCACGGCATCGGCGACCGCTTCCTTCGCGGAGTTGAACGCCTGCAGACCCATCGGTCCCGAATCGACCGCGCCGGTGACGCCCTGTGGCCTTGTCATGAACTGATTCCCCTGACTTGTCGGGTCACCGAGGACGAGGACCTCAGCGAGGCGCATCGTTGGAGTCGGGTCGGGGGGCCGCCTTGTGGCCCCGCGGTTGGGTCAGTCTGTCTTCGTCTGCCTCGGAGATGGCCGCCGGTGCTGGGGCCTCGGAGAAGACCGGACCTTCGGCGCCGTCCTTGCGACCCACGATGTTGAAGACCCAGTTCAGCAGCACTGCCGTGATCGCTGTAGCGGTGATGCCCGAGTCGAAGATCACGACGAACCAGTCCGGGAACTGGTCGTAGAAGTCGGGCACCGCGATCGGGATGATCCCCATGCCGAGCGCCAGCGCGACGATGACCAGGTTGGCGTTGCCGTCGAACTTGACGTGGCTCAGGGTGCGGATGCCGCTGGAGGCGACGGTGCCGAACAGTGCCAGCCCAGCCCCACCCAGGACCGGCAGCGGCACGAGCGCGACCAGCGATCCGACGACCGGGAACAGGCCGAGGACGATGAGGATGCCTCCACCGGTCGCCACCACGAAGCGGCTCTTGATGCCGGTGATGGCGACCAGACCCACGTTCTGGGCGAAGGCGCTGACCGAAAAGCCGTTGAAGATGCTGGCGATGGCCGTGGACGCCATGTCGGCGCGGAGTCCGTTCGTGACGGTCTGCCGGTCGGCGGGCTTGTCGATCACCTGGCCGATGGCCAGGATGTCGGCGGTGGTCTCGGTCATGATCACCAGCATCACGATCAGCATCGAGACGATCGCGCCCACGGCAAACGTGGGAGCACCGAAGTGGAACGGCGTGGTGAGCTGGAAGACCTGGGCGTCAGAGATCCGACTGAAGTCGGTCAGGCCGAACGGGATCGCGGCAATCGTTCCGAGCACCAGGCCCAGCAGGATCGCTACCCGGCTGAAGAAGCCGGGGAGGAACCGGTAGATCACCACGATGATCACGAGTGTGATGAGCGCCAGCAGCAGGTTCTTCGGATCACCGAAGGTCGCAGGCTTGGTGAAGCGGGCACCGGCTCCCCCGCCGGCCCAGGTGATGGCCACCGGGAGAAGTGAGATCCCGATGATGGTGATCACCGTCCCGGTCACCACTTCAGGAAAGAACCGGAGCAGCTGGGTGAACAACGGCGCGATCAGCATGGCGACGATGCCAGCGACCAGCAGCGCGCCAAAGACCGCCACCAAGCCCTCCTCGCCGCCCTTGGCCGTCCCGACAGCGAGGATCGTCGAGACCGCCGCGAACGAGGTTCCCTGGACGATCGGCTGCCTGGCACCGAACTTCCAGACTCCGATCGTCTGCAGGAGCGTGGCCACCCCCGAGATGAGCAGCCCCGCCGAGACCAGGTAGGTGAGCTGTGGTCCGGTGAGGCCCAGCGCGCTTCCGACGATCAGCGGTACTGCCACCACGCCGGCGTACATGCTGGCGACGTGCTGCAGGCCGTAGACCAGCATCTGTGGGAAGGGCAGCACCTCATCGACTGGGTGCCGCTCAACGGTGTCGTTCTTGGCCATCTTCAGCTCCAATATTCCGGTTCATGGAAGTAACTTCCGGTAAGTGGAATCTAGCGTGTGAAGCGGATCACGTCAAGAGGCCGGCGAGACCCGCTGGAGCAGGGCCGTGACATGGGCTCCGGGGTCGACGTCGTACTCGGCGGAAACCAGCACGCCGTCAGGGCCGACGACGAAGGTGCTGCGCAGCGGACCGATGGTCGGCTGACCGTCGATCGACTTGTCGCCGTAGGCCCCCCAGGCCCGCGCGGCGTCAAAGTCAGGGTCCGAGAGCAGCGTGTGGTTGAGGCCGTGGGCGTCGCGGAACTCGCTGAGCCGCTCCGGCGGACCCGCGCTGATGCCGTACAACTGGTAGCCGGCGGCCTGCCACGCATCCTTGCTGTCGCGGAAGCCGCAGACTTCTCGCGTGCAGCCAGGACTGAAGGCGGCAGGGAAGAAGTACAGGACCAGGCTGTGTCCGGCCAGGTCGGCCATGGTGACCTGGTTTCCGAGATGGTCGTGCAGGTCCAGATCGGGGGCCCGGTCGCCGGGCGAGAGGTGTCGTTCCATGGGGGCGCCTTCGGATGGGTGTGGGTGTGGACCGGTCACAGGAACTGGCGGCTGAGTCGGGCGTGGCGATGCACGTCTTTGTAGAGCAGGTAGCGGAACCGCCCGGGACCGCCCGCGTAGCAGGCCTGGGGGCAGAAGGCCCGCAGCCACATGAAGTCGCCTTCCTGCACCTCCACCCAGTCCTGGTTGAGCAGGTACACGGCCTTGCCCTCGAGCACATACAGCCCGTGCTCCATGACGTGCGTCTCCGGGAACGGGATCACTCCCCCGGGCTGGAAGGTCACGATGTTGACGTGCATGTCGTGCCGGATGTCGTCTGGGTCGGCGAACCGCTGAGTGATCCAGGCACCGTTGGTGTTCGGCATCTCCTTGCCGATGCACTCCTCGTCGCTGGTGACGAACGCCGGAGGGGGTTCGAGCCCGTCGACCGATTCCCAGGCCTTCCTGATCCAGTGGAAGCGCAGCGGAACGTCCCCGGGGTTCAGCAGGGTCCAGTCGCATGAGGGCGGCAGATAGGCGTAGCCACCCGCACTGAACTCGTGATCCTCCGCCCCAATGCTCAGTCGTGCCCGACCCTCGGTGACGAACAGCACTCCTTGGGCCGTCGGATCGAGCTCGGGGCGGCGGCTACCACCACCGGGACCGACCTCCATCAGGTATTGCGAGAACGTCTCGGCGAAGCCTGAGAGCGGGCGCGCGATGATCCACAGCCGGGTGTCGTCCCAGAACGGCAGCCTGCTGGTGACGATGTCGGTCATGGTGCCGCGCGGAAGCACGGCGTACGCCTCAGTGAACATCGCCCGGTTCGTGGTGAGCTCGGTCTGCCCGGGCAGACCTCCGTGCGGGGCGTAGTAGTTGTTCGTCACGATCGCTCCTTCAGAGGTGGGTGGTGAGGTGCTGGGTGTCGGACTTGGGACGGGCAAGCCGTGCGAGCCCATCGGTGGTGATGCCGGTGGTGTCGCGGACCTCGACGTCATCGAGCGCTCCACAGCTCAGTCCCCGGTAGAGGAACCGTGCGAGGGCACGCGCCGTGGCCGGCTCGTCCATGACGTCGCCCTCGATCTTCTGGGCGTAGTCAGCCAGACGACGAGCGGCCTGCGGGTATCCCTGCCGGTAGAACGCGAACGTGGTCGCGAAGCGTGTCGGCAGATGCCCCGGGTGCATGTCCCAGCCTTGGTAGTAGCCGCGTTCGAGGGCCCGGCGGACCAGTCCCGCGTGAATCGTCCACGCATGCTGAACCTGCTCGCGTGATCCGACCGGAAGGATGTTGGTCGATCCGTCGGAGAGGTGCACCCCGGTGCCGGCGACGGCAACCTGCATCACCTGCTTGGCGAAGTCCGCAGCAGGATGGTCGGCGGCCTGGTGCGCGGCCGCGATCTGGAGCGAGGCGCTGTAGTCGAACGTGCCGTAGTGCAGAGAGGTGACGCGACCCGCTCCAGCGTGCACCGCAGCAGCAACGGGGATCCGACCGTCGGAGCCGACGATCAGTGGCGGGGTCTCGACCTGGATCTCGAATCGCAGCGACCCTGCCGGCAGCTCGTGCGCTCGCTCCAGCTCTTCGCAGACGGTCACCATTGCCTCGACCTGGCTGACCGTGCTGACCTTGGGAAACGTCAGCACCAGCCCGGCGGGAAGTTCACCCAGCTCGGCCAGGAGTGAGCCGAGGAACAGGTCGAGGGTCCGCACTCCTCGCCGCCGTGTCTGTTCCTCGAAGCACTTGAAGCGGATGCCGAAGAAGGCCGGAATCTCATGAGACCGGCAGGCCGTCGCCACCTCGGCTGCCGCCCTGAGGACCTCGGTGTCTTCGGCTTCGTCCCCGCGGTCGCCGTAGCCGTCCTCGAAGTCGATCCGCAAGTCCTCGATGGGGCTGTCCGCGAGCTTGGCTTCGATTCGCGGCGCGACCTCGATGGCCAGCCCGGAAGGTAGCCCCAGCGTTTTGACGCACAGTGCTTCAGCGCCGCCGTGACTGTCCAGGAGCGCGCGAGCCTCGCTGCCCCAGTCGGCGGGAAGCGAGCGAGCATAGGTATCTGCTGGCACATACACCGTATGGATCGGCTGCCGACGTTCGTCCTCACCCGGGTAGGCGCTCGCCAGAGCGACATCGGTCTGCTCGAGCCCGCGGTCGAGACCATCCAAGAATTCGGCACCCAGAACGCCGTGCGTGGCCTTCGTCATCAGGCCACTAGCTCGTAGGCCGGAAGGGTGAGGAAATCCACGAAGCCCTCGTCGAGACAGAGGTGCCGCACGAGGTCGGCGGCAGGACGGTAGTAGGCCTCGAAGTGTTCCGCCGTCACCTCAACTCGCAGCTTCTCGACCTCCTCGTCCAATCTCCGGGAGACCAGATCACGAGTCACAGTCTCACCAGTGTCGGCGAGGAGCACGTCGTTGCGAATCTGCTGCCACACCTGCGAACGTGAGATCTCAGCCGTTGCGGCGTCCTCCATCAGGTTGCGAATCGCCACCGCGCCGTTGCCGGAAAGCCACACGGCCGTGTAGGCCACAGCGATGTACAGGTTGTTGCGCAGCCCAGCTTCAGTGTTCTGTCCCTGGGCAGAGCTCACGTCAAGCAGGTCCTCTGGCTTGACGTCGAGGTGCTCGTGGCGTGAGTCGAGCTGGTTGGGCCGATCGCCGAGAACCTCGTCGAAGACGCGCTCGCACACCGGGACCAGGTCGGGGTGCGCCACCCAGGAGCCGTCGAACCCGTCGCCGGCCTCACGCGACTTGTCCGCGGTCACCTTGGCGAATGCGGCCGCGTTGACCTCCGCATCCTTTCGACTCGGAATGAACGCGGCCATCCCCCCCATGGCGAAGGCTCTGCGCCTGTGGCAGGTCGTGACGAGCAACTCGGTGTAGGCACGCATGAAAGGCGCCGTCATCGCCACGTCGGCACGATCGGCCAGCACGAACGACGGGCCGGCGTCACGGAAGAACTTGATGATGCTGAACAGGTAGTCCCACCGTCCGGCATTGAGTCCGCTCGCGTGCTCACGCAGTTCGTAGAGGATCTCCTCCATCTCGAACGCAGCCGGGATGGTCTCGATCAACACGGTGGCGCGGATGGTTCCAGGAGCGATGCCCAGGTCTTGCTCGGCGAAGGCGAACACGTCGTTCCACAGTCGCGCCTCGAGGTGACTCTCGATCTTGGGCAGGTAGTAGTAGGGGCCGTGTCCATTGTCCAGCAGCGCCTGGGCCAGATGGAAGAAGTGGAGCCCGAAGTCGACCAGTCCCCCGACGGCCGGCTTGCCGTCGATCAGGACGTGCTTCTCGGGCAGGTGCCACCCGCGCGGTCGGGTCACGACGACGGCAAGGGGGGCGTCATCCCGTAGCCGGTACTCCTTGCCATCCTCAGCGGTGAAAGACAGAGTGCCGCGGGCGGCGTCGCGCAGGTTGAGCAGGGCATCGACCACATTGGACCAGGTGGGACAGCTGGCATCCTCCAGGTCGGCTAGCCACACCTTCGCGCCAGAGTTCAGTGCGTTGATCGCCATCTTGGCGGGAGTCGCGGGTCCGGTCATCTCCACCCGACGGTCCCGAAGGGCTGGCGGCGCCTCGGCCACCTGCCAGTCGGCTTCGCGCACCTCGCGTGTCTCGTCCAGGAAGTCCAACCGGCCGGCAGTCGCCGCCGCCGTGCGTCGCTCCTCTCGCGCCCTGAGCAGTTCGTCGCGTCGCGCGGCGAAGCGCTCGTGAAGCCGGTGCACGAAGTCGAGCGCTTCGGAAGTCAAGATCTCCCCGGCACGATCGGTGGGAGTCAGGTCGGTCAACTGGATGCTCATGAAGTCTCCTCAAGGATCAGCGGGACTGGTTGATGCCTATCCCTCGACGGTTCGGGCAACCGCGGCTGCGACAGCTGGGGCGACGCGAGGATCGAAAACGCTGGGAATGATGTAGCTGGCGTTCACTTCCTCGGGGCTCACGCAGTCGGCGATGGCCTTCGCAGCCGCCACCAGCATTCCGTTGGTGATCTTGCGAGCGTGCGCGTCGAGCAGACCGCGGAAGAGGCCCGGAAAGGCCAGCACGTTGTTGATCTGATTGGGAAAGTCGCTGCGGCCGGTAGCCACGACAGCAGCGTGCTCGGCTGCGGCGGTCGGGTGGATCTCCGGGTCGGGGTTGGCCAGCGCCAGCACAATCGCCTTGTCGGCCATGGTCGCGATGTCGTCGCCGGTGAGGAGGTTGGGTGCGGACACGCCGATGAAGACGTCCGCCCCGACCAGGGCCTCCTTGAGCGACCCCGAGAAGTCCTCGGGGTTGGTGTGTTCCGCGATCCAGCCGCGGTGGTCATCGTGATGCTCGCCGCCACGGTGGAGGGCTCCCCGGCGGTCGCACGCGACGATCTGACCGGCGCCCTGGCTGTGGAGCAGCTGGATGATGGCGTGCCCCGCCGCTCCGGCCCCGGACACGACGATGCGCACGTCGTCGATCGACTTCTGCACCACCCGCAGGGCATTGATGAGTGCGGCAAGGACGACGATCGCAGTGCCGTGCTGGTCGTCGTGGAAGACCGGAATATCCAACTCGTCGCGGAGGCGTCGCTCGATCTCGAAGCACCGGGGTGCCGCGATGTCCTCGAGGTTCACACCGCCGTAGCTGGGCGCGATGGCCTTCACGATCATGATGATCTCTTCGGTGTCCTTGGTGTCCAGGCATACCGGCCACGCGTCGACATTGGCGAACCGCTTGAACAACGCCGCCTTGCCCTCCATGACGGGCAGTGCGGCCGCCGGTCCGATGTCACCGAGACCCAGCACAGCGGTCCCGTCGGTGACCACAGCGACGGTGTTTCTCTTGATGGTCAGCCTGCGAGCGTCCTCGGGGTTCTTGGCGATTGCCAGGCAGACACGCGCGACGCCGGGGGTGTAGGCGCGAGAGAGATCGTCACGGTTGCGCAGCTCGACCTTGGACTCCACAGACAGCTTGCCACCGAGGTGCAGCAAGAAGGTGCGGTCGCTGACCTTGTGCACGACCACGCCCTCGAGCGCCTCGATTGCTGCCGCAACACGGGCTCCATGCTCCTCGCCTGAGGTGTCGCAGGTGATGTCGACGACCACGTGCTCGTGCGTGGATTCAACGATGTCGAGGGCTGTGATCTCGGCACCCTGCTCAGCAGCCGCGGCTGCGAGCTGGGAGGTGGCGCGAAAGCCTGCTGGCGCCCCCACCCGCATGGTGACGGAGTAGCCGGGACTAGTGGGTGGGCTGGCCATCGCATGAGCCTCGTTTCAACGGGGTCGAACCGACAAGGCTTCGCCAGTTCCGTATGATGGATTATATTTCTACGATACGGAATGTCAAGAGCCAGCGGCAGCTGCCGAGAGTCAGTCAGCGCTCGGTGCGCCAGCCAAGGAGCCCAATCGTGCGGCCGCGGGCAACACGGCTCATCGTCCGCAAGGTTTACGGGTGCGAGCGAAGTTCCAAGACCTACCCCGCCGAGGTACGGCTGCATGAAGCTAGGACCCAGATCGTCCAGCGCGCGATAGCACGTCGAGCCGCCCCGTCCGGCTCTTCCGCCGATCCGCCGGGCCCCAGTAGAGCGCCACTGGCTCGCAGGATGCCTCAGCGCAGCGGGGCGAAGGGGGTGAGCGCAGGGTGGTTGGTGCCGGTGACGATGCGGTCCGCGAGCAGGCTGCCCGTCACCGGCCCAGCACCATGCCCCACATGTCGCGTCCCCCGGCGACGAACACGCGCCCGGAGGTGGTCCCCCCGACCAGGGGAAGCCCGTCGGCGGTGCACGGCCGCGATCCCACCCACTCGTCCTGGCGGGTTTCGAGCGCCCGCCGAGTCCAGCAGGGGCCCGACCGCTCCCACGCTGGCCTCGATGCGCCGCGGGTCCAGCGGAGCTGACCGGGAACGGAACTCCATCATCCCCGCGATCCTTAACCGGTCACCGGCCGGTGAGTGCAGCGGCGTACACGCGATCCGCTGCGCCGGGAAGTAGATCGGGCCTCTCGGCATCTGCTTGGCCGCGGCGCTGAAGCTGTACCCGCGCCCGGCCTTGAAGGGCCCGAAGTACGCCGAACGGCTTGGCCAGCTCGTCCAGCCAGGCGCCGTTCGCAAGCACGGCCGCATCGAAGCGCTGAACTGAACCATCGGCGTCGATGACACTCACTCCCCCGTTCTCGTCGCGCACCTGCTCGACACCGACCCCCGTCACGATCTTCCCGCCACGGAGGCGGACCGACGCGGCAAGCGCGTCCACGAACTCGGGCGGGTTGATGTAGCGCTGGTCGTGGACGCGTTATCGCGGCGCCCAAGACCCCCGACAGCATGGACTCCTCGTAGCGCGCCTCCTCTCCCGAGATGACGTCGTACTTGACGTCCTGACCGGCGGCGGCGATCTGCTCGAGCTCCTCGAGCAGGACCCGGCGCTCCTCGTCGGTGCGGTAGCAGGCCAGGCACGGATCGGCAGAGTGGGTGCGTGCCATGACCCCGCCCTCCTCGAGCCGATCGAACGCGTCCAGGGCCAGCGCGTTGATGGGCGCATAGGCGCATGCCGACCCCCACCGGCGGTGGGTGCTGTGCCACGCGAACCCCGCAAGGAAACGGAGCAGCTTCAGCTGCGGACGCAGTGGCACATAGACCGGCGAGGCGGGGCTCAGCACCGCCCGAATCCCGTAGGTCAGCACAGCGGGTTCGGGCAGCGGGGTGGTCAGGCTCGGAGTGAGCCAGCCGGCGTTGCCCCACGACGATCCTGCGCCGACGTGATCCTGCTCGAGGAGCGTGACCTGGACGCCGCGCCCCTGGAGGAACCAGGCGGTCGCGAGACCCACCATGCCCGTCCCGACGATGCCGACATGTTGTGGCCCAGGCGCACCCATGTCCCCGCTCACCACTCAGGGCGTTCTGCGCACCGGCTGCACCGAGTCGCCCACGGCCGCACCTCCAGACGCCATGCGGAGATCGGGTCGGCGCATGGCGTCTGGCAGGAGCCGTAGCGCCCATCAGCGAGACAGCGCCGCGCCGTGCGGACTTCCTTGAGAGTACGTTCGATGCCGGCGCGGTGCGTTGCGGCGACGTCGTCGAGACGCGGGGTGGGCATGGTCTCGAGCTGCGCCTGGAGTGTGACCTCGAGGCTCTGCAGGTGATCGGCCAGGTGGGGGGCCGTCTCGGGGCGTGTGGAATCGATGTGTGTGGTCATGTTCTCGTCCTTGACAACCAAGGGCGCGATGCGAGGAAGGCAACGCGCGAAGGCGCAGGCGCACCCCGCTACGTGAGGGAGGGAGGGGCCTGGAGAGATGCGGCTCAAGGACGAACAGGCGGGGCGCGGTCGACGCTGCGACGCAGGATGTCGAGGCCCCTGATGCCGCTGGCCTCTTCGCTGAGCTCGATGGCGAGCAGCGCGGCACCGGACGGAACGTGCGCGGGCAGGTGCACCGGTTCAGGGCGTGTCACCCTGATCGAATGCCTGCTCCGTCTTCACGAAGCCGACCATAGCAACGCGGGTCAGGAAGACCAATCTGTGCGCGGGCCGTCAGTGAAGCTCAGGCTGGCGCGAAGAACTCCAGAGCGTTGCCGTCCGGGTCGCCAAAGCTGAGGGCACTCCCGTACGCCGCATCCTGCACGCCACTGTGACTGATACCGAGGCTGTCGAGATGCTCGGCCCAGGACGTCAGCTGTTCCCGGGACTCACAGGCGAACGCCAGGTGGTCGAGGCCCGGGGTGGTGGGGTCGAAGGCACGTCCGCTGCCGCTGTCGTGTTGCGTGAGGCCCACGTGCGTGGGCCCGGGCAGCGCCAGCACGCACCGACGGAAGGGCCCATCGATCATGGTGCCCTGCGGGCGCACGTCCAGGACCGACTCGTAGAACGCCAGACTCACAGTCAGGTCGCTCACGGTCAGGGCGATGTGGTTGATGCCGGAGAAGGTGGGCACGGGGGTGTCTCCCTGGGTGGCGGACGTCTGGCGCTCTCGACCGTAGCCGCAGCCACCTCAGTCCAACTCGGCGCCGGCGCGGTTGCTGCCGCAATCGAGCGTCGGTTATGACCGGGCTGGGCGAGGCGGCGCGCCCGGCGAGGATGGCGGCCACCGAGGGAGCGAGGAACGTCTCGCCGCGTGCGGTGGCGCATGGTCGGGCCGGACACCGTACTGATGGATCTCAGCCTCGAACACGTCCCGTGGTGCGCCGACGCTATGACACCAGGGCCGACACTCTCAGGGCGCCCCTAACCCCGACCGGACGACGGAGTGGTCGTCGACGGGCGCCGCCCTGATCGGGGCTGCGCACGAGGACTCACCGGGATCGCCAGGCGCGCTCTCGATCGTGACCTGTCCGCCAAGATTCTCCCTCCTCTGCGCGAACCCGTGCCGTCGTCGCGGACGGCGAGGAGGACCTCGTCGGGGTGGTAGGTGAGGCTGATGGCGGCGTCTTGCGCAGCCGAGTGCTCGACGACGTTGGCCACTGCACCACGTGCGGTGCGAGACAGTGCGGCCGGAAGAGCTTCGACCGGGTCCGCTCCCTCCAGCGCGGCAAGTGCCAGGTTGCGGACGACGCGGCGCACCGCGTCGAGCGCGGAGCGCGCCGGGCTCGCTGCGGTCCGCACATGCGAGCAGGCAAGGCCGGGACGGCGGTCCCCGTCTTGTTCGGCGGCCTGCAGCAGGTCAGAGTCCTAGGTTGCGGCTGGTGGTGGTCTCCACTGCTTCCGAGGGTCGGATGTAGTGCTCGATGCGGTGTCGAGTGCCTGGTGGCGGGGCTGGGCGGCGGCGGTGGTGGCGTGGCCAGCGCGCAGCGAGTGGCCGCTGACGGGGATATCGTCGAGGCCCGCAGCGATAGCGCGGGACTGCACCAATCTGCTCACCGCCTAGGACTGAGCCTCACCCCGTTTGGTGGACACGCGGTCAGGCGGCTTTTGCCGTCTGAGGCATGTGTTTCTCGAATGCTACGGGGCTGAGCATGCCGAGTGCTGAGTGTCGGCGTCTGCGGTTGTAGCCGTCCTCGATCCAGGC
>JBBRYB010000046.1:0-22185 GCA_038238115.1 Propionibacteriales bacterium
CGTGACCACCTCCGGAGGCAAGAGTGCGCAGGTCACCGCCGACCGGTACACCTACCTGTAGCAGAGCCACCGGGCGGGTCAGCCGGTAGTAGGCGAAGTCGGACTGCCAGGTCGGAGCCGGTGACTCACTCCCACTCGATGCCGCGTCCAAGGTTCCTTGGCAACCTACTTCTGACACTCCATCGACCCTCGTAGGCTCTGGTCACGGGCATCGAAGCCCGTGAGCCGGAGGAGCCAAGGTGCCGACCCAGATCAGGCTTTCGGAGGCGGTGGAGGAGTACCTTCGCTACCGCCTCGCCAAGGGCATGGCACGCACCACGGTGACCAACGAGGGATACGTGCTGAGGCGCTTCGTGGCCTGGTACGGCGACCGCCAGATGCGCAGCATGAGCCCTCAGCGGGTGGCCGAGTGGTTCTATGGCGAGCAGGGGCTTCGGGCCGAACACCAGACAAGGGACGGTTCTGTCCGAGCGCCGGTCCAGAACAGCACGCACAACTACTACCGCTCCAGGCTGAACACGTTCTGCATCTTCGCCCTGAAGCGTGGATGGCTCAAGACTGACCTTCTTGACGAAGTAGACATCCTCAAAGAGCCGGTGAGGCTAAGACAACGACCTGACGCGGCGGGCCTCAACGACATGATCGACGCCGCGTCCTGCGATCGAGACCGAGCCTTGATCTCCACGCTCATCCACACCGCGTTGCGTCGCAACGAGGTACTGAGTCTCCGGGTACGCGATGTGGATCTGGGCACTGGCTCCATCTATGTCTACATCTCGAAGTCCGCTGTTGAAGACCACATGCCAATCACGGCGACTCTGGATCTCGAACTCCGGAGGTGGCTCCGCTCGTACGCGGTTGACCTTGGGAGACCACTCGGTCTCGACGACCACATGTTTCCAGCCCGTCAGACACGTGGCTACCGCTGGCGGACCGAACCCACCGGCGAGCGAGTGCAGTACCGCGCACCAGACACCTGGGCGACGATCCGACCGATGGCACATCCTGAACGTGTCGTGAAGGCGGCATTGGCGGCCACGGGCCGCCCCACGCTCAACGAAGGCACACACACCTTGCGACGGGCGGCGGCCCGGGCGATGTTCGATCAGTACTCGGCGAACGGCTACGACTCAGCCCTGAGGGTGGTCTCGGCGTGGTTGCACCACAAGAACTCCACCACCACGGAGAGGTACCTCGGCCTCGACGTGGAGCGCAAGCGTCGAGACGATTGGCTGCGTGGCGGAGACTTTCTCGCCCCCAGGTCCGCTGTCATCATCCCCCTCCCGTCGAGGAGAGGCAGCGCGCGCGGACGCCCTTGACCGAGCGGGCATCTACACAGCGCCAGGTAGCCACCAGGCGGCGCAGGAGCCCGTCGATGCGGCGATGGAGCAGTTGCTACGCGAGGGCTGAAATATGACGCTTCCCTTGTTGGGTGAACCGTCCCTTTGGCGCCTACCCAAAGACACGCACGAGAATCCTGCGCTTGGCCTGGTTGCTGGGATGGAGGCCTCCAGACCGCCTTACAGACCCTCCGAGTGACTGTCTCAGGCCCTGGGTGGCCTGGTTTGATGATCGACAACCGCCGCGAAGAGCAATATCGGATGCCAAAACTTAGCGTCCGATTCGTATGTCACTGGTAGAGTCTCCACAAGAAAGGGACCAGAGACCCCCCGCATCGAGGAGGACCTCACGACATGCCACAACCAGACTGGGACCGGGCACCCGGTGACAAAATCCAGCGAAAGGCACTTCACGAGAAGTTCGGTGGCCGTACGCAAGGCGGAATCGGTCCGTCTAGGCAGACGCCGAACGTCTTCATTTTCACCGACCCCGTGTCGGGGGAGCAGCATGGCTACTACGACGGTTGGCAGCCAGATGGGTGCTTCCACTACACCGGGGAAGGCCAGTACGGCGACCAGCGCATGGTCTCAGGCAACCGGAGCATCCTGGACCACGAGTCTGAGGGCCGGGCGCTGCGGCTCTTCAAGGGTGCTCGGGGTGTTGTTGAGTACGTGGACGAGTTCGCCCTCGACGCGGATGAGCCGTGGTACGAAACCGATGCCCCAGAGACGGGTGGCGGACCGCTCCGCAAGGTGATCGTCTTCAAGTTTCGTCCCAGGACGACCAAGGCTTCGGCTACTACAGCAAGCAAGATCGCGGACGTGTTCAACTCCAACGAGGTGCAGCAGATTCCTGTGGAGGAGCAGCGGACGGAGCGGACCTACGTCGATCCGAGTCGCGCTCCCTACGAGGCGGAGCGGCGAGAGGCGAAACTTGTCCTGTCTCTCGCCGCGTATCTGCGTGGCAATGGTCACGAGGTTTGCCGGTTACAGATCGTGCCGAAGGGGGAGTACCGCCCTCTGTTCGCCGACCTGTACGACGTGACGGCGGACCTGTTGATCGAGGCCAAGGGCTCGGTGACGCGTGAAGGCGTCCGGATGGCCATCGGCCAGTTGGCTGACTACTCCCGATTCCAGCCCAGCGCGAAGAAGGCGATCCTGGTGCCGTCCCGGCCTCGTCCAGACCTGGAACACCTGGCAGCCGCCGTGGGCATCGATGTGATCTGGCCCAGCGACTCTGGCTTCGAGACGACCGGTCCAACACTGGTTTCGTCGTAGGAGGCGATCATGGCTCAAAGCGACACGTTGAAGACTGAGATCAACAGGCTAGAAACCAAGGGCGCGGGCCTCACGAGGGACCTCGCTCGTCATCAGGAGGCGGTGAATAGGGCGACGGCAGCGGCCACCAAGAAGCGCCAAGACGCCAGCCGAGCGACGGCTGAGTCGAGCCGCCGTACATCGACCGCCGCCGCCGAGCGCGAGGACAAGAAGTCCGCCGACGAGACAAAGAAGGTCGCGGAAGTGCAGAAGAAGATCGCGGACAACAACAGGGCGATCACAACCAAGCAGACCAGCCTTGCTGGAGCCCACAAGGCGGAGCAACGCGAACGCGACCGGGAGATCGAGCGACGACGCCAACGGGAGAAGAGCCAGGGTCAGCAGCGCGACCGGGAGGACGAGCGACGACGCCAGCGCGAACGGGCACATGCTCAAGACATAGCCCGGCTATCCCGTCCACTGACTGAGGTGCGGTTCGTTCACCCGCTCCCACCGAAGCCGGAACCGCTGCGCGTGCTGTATCTCACGGCAAATCCTCAGTCTGTTGAGACGACAACGAGGTATCCCGACGGCATGGAAGAGACCCAGGGCGCATGGCTGCGCGTGGATTTTGAGGTTCGACAAGTCAAGGATGCCCTGAGGCGCTCGAAGTACCGCGACCTGGTCACCCTGGAACACCTTCCAGCGGCCACCAGCATGGACCTGCTGGACGGCCTGAACGAGCACCGGCCTCATGTCGTGCACTTCTCAGGTCACGCCAACTCGCTCGGGTTGCTGATGGGCGACGCGGAAGGGACCACCGTCGGAGACAGTCTCGACTTCGGCCTGCTTGCGCGTCTGCTCGGCGCGAGCGACGAGCCTCCTCGACTAGTGGTCTTGAACGCCTGCGAGAGCCTTGCAGGAGCCGATCCGCTGCTTCATACGGTTCCCACGATCATCGCCATGTCGGGTTCGATCTACGACGCTAGCGCCGTAGTCTTCGCTGCCCGGTTCTATGCCGCCATCGCTTCTGCGCAGTCCGTGGGCACCGCCTTGGAACAGGCCAAGGTCGCCATGGCGGCAGCGTCCCTGGAGGGGTCCCACCTGCCTGAGGTCCGCGCCCGAGACGACGTGGACCTCCAGACTCTCATACTCGTCACTCTTCCCTCCTCACCCTGAGATGCCGAGCCGGCCACACTCCTACTGGGAGTCCAGCCTGTGATCCTCGCGACTCGGCCCTGACGGTGGTCTCGGCGTGGTTGCATTACAAGAACTCCGCGACAAACGGGAGGTATCTCGGCCTCGACGTGGAACGCAAGCCTCGCGTTGATTGGCTACGTGGCGGAGACTTCCTCGCCCCTTGGTGCGCCACCGTCATCCCTCTCCCATCGAGGAACGGCGAGACGGGCTGACGCCGTTGACCCGATGCGCTCATTCTCAGTCGATCACGAAGCGACCCTGGTTGGCGACTGGACCTCCTAGACTTCACGCGTGACACCCGGCGACGGCGAGCCGATTGCTCCGGAGGACGTGCACCCGGACTTCTCCCCGGAGACGCTCCAGGCGATCCGGAAGGCTCGCGCCGACACGGGTCCGACCCGCTCTGCCGACGAGGTATTCGCGGATCTGGGCATCGACCTGGAGGAGATCCGGGCTTCAAGACGCAGCCAACAGCAGACGGGGCATGATGACGCTGACGTGGGCGGAGCCCGCGCGGATGGGGTCAGCGATCCTTCATAGCCTCGATAGCCTCGCCGTTCTCGGCCACAACGTCCGCCAGCGCCTCCTCGAAGGTCACCGTCAAGCCCTGGGACGAGTGATCGCCCCCCCAGCCATGCGTGGCGGCTGGGGGCTCGGCATGCTGGCCACGCAGGGTCACAGGGACTGGAAAACTTGTCGCGCCACTGACCGAGGCCTGTTCCACCTGCCTCGGCAGATCCGGCCAGCCGATCTCCTCAGCGATCCTTCGCAGCACTGCCAGCCGGATAGAGCGATGACTCAGAAGCGCGTCGGTGGGCAACACGAAGAACCGCCATTCGTCAGTGTCGGTCGGGTCGCAGTCGTTGTCGACGCCCGTATGAAGGGCGAAGACGTGCACGTCACTGCCGGATGCCGGGCCGACGCCGAACCTTGGTGGTGACGGTCTTGGGCTCTCCCATGCTTGCCGGAGTCCCGCTGCTTTCACTTCGATGCGTGCCCCATCGGCGGTGAGCAGGTCGTAGGGTTCCCACTCAATCCGGAGAGCCCCTTTGCAGGCGAGCGCGTGGCCGACCAGGTACTCGGCTAGATGCCCACGCACCAGGTTGCTCATCGGATTCGGGTAAGCCCATCGGAGGAAGGCGTCGTAGTCGATCCTCACTTTGGCCCCGCCGTCCATCCCACACGGGGGTTGGAGTGCGAGTACTGGACTGTCATGGCACGGTCATCGATGGTCGGACATCTGACGTGTGGGTGAGCACCTTGACGGCGGGGTGCTGGCCAAGTCGCTCGATGGCGCGCTCCATGGCGTGCCACGAGTATCGCTTGGTCGGGTGGTTGTCCAGGACACACGCGAACGCCAATGGTGGACGACACTTGGGGTAGGTCCGCTCGAACTCGGTAAGCAGCAGGGACAGTTTCCACACGTCGCGGGCGACCTCGGTATGGGAGAGACCGTCGCCGGTGGTGGCGGCGACTTTGAGTTCGCTGATGACGGCAAGGCGGCACAAGACATCCAGGCCTGTGGTGTCGCTATCGAGTCGCTTGCCCGAATACCGGCGCAGGTGCACCCCTGGGGACTTCGTCACCACGGCATCCAACCGGACGTGGGAGCCGCCCACCTTCTCGCTCCACAGACGGTGATTGAAGTGCTTGTGCTTGATCCCAGGCTCTCGCGCCACCCTGTCCACGCCGAACTGGCTGATCAGATAGTGAGCGAACCACGCCTGGTACGTCGCCTCCGGAGCCAGGTACTGTCCGCACGTCTGGGCGAAGACGCCCCAGGCCGCGACGAACTTGGCCTCCACCGGCTCCGCTGCGGGCTCTGACCTATTCGCCATCTGAGCACCGTACAACTCGCTGACCACGCATCGGCACAACAACCGATGCCTTCCGTTCGAGACGCTCCGCGCACCCGAGCAGCGTCAGGGCCAGTGAGAGATGTGCAAGCATGGGTGTCCAGATAACCCCGTGATGTCCAGCCCTGATGCCGATCATGAGCCATGGAGTAAACCAGTGACCAACCAGATCGTGGTGGTGTCATGGACCATGCGGAGGAACCCGGACGCTTGGGGTCGACTGGAGCAGATCCGCGAGCAGCACGACGCCCAGATCGCCCTAGTCCAGGGGCCGGCCCACCGCCCAAGGGGGACTGGCGGTCATCCGGATGCAGCCGATCGCGACAAGTTCCGTCTCACGGCTCACCGCAACCGTCAGCGTCGTTTCGCCTCAGGTAGTCGTTCTGGACCCGGCACTAACCATGAAGCCCACGACTTCTCTCCGGAGGTGCTCCAGGAGTCTTCGGTCAACTGGCGGCATCGCCAGTACCGATGCGCTGCCCTGACCTTTCGAAGCCGACAGGCTTCACAGACCTTGGCACCGCGTTGGATGTAAGTAGCGAACGCTCCAAGCGAGGCACCCTCCAGCACGCGGTCTCGGAAGTGAACCGAGCCATCGGTGTCGGGCCTGGGAATACCGTCTCACCGTTCACTGCAAAGAGCAGGCTGGCGGCTTGAGGGAGAGCGCGTTGACCTCGCCGTGGTTCTGTCACTCTGGGTCGCGCCGACGCTGAACGTCGATTTCTACACCCAGGTCCAGCAGCAGGTGGCAGCGTGCGTCGCCGTCACGCCCGGCTCCTGATGCCATCGTGAGATCCGCGACACCTGGTCCGAGACATGACCACTGATAGACATACGAGTATGGAGCCCTCCACGGTGTCGGACCGCAATACAGCGATCGTCGCGGCGATTGGACGAGGCGTCTCCCTGCGGACGGTCTGTGCCGTCTATGAGATCGACGCCATAACTGTGCGCCGCGCTGCTGAGGCTGCGGGGCAGCCTATGCCAGTCGACCTAGCGGGACCGGTCGTACCGATTGCCCCGCGTGAGTCTGAGATGCTTCGGAGAGCCCTGGATGGTGAGGACTTTAGTGTCATAGGGCGGGCGCATGGAGTCTCACGCGAATGGGTCCGGCTGGTCGTCAAGAAGCACACCGGGCTCAGTGCCAAGGACCTGAAGGCAGCCCGCGACGCGGCGCGGCAACAGTTCAAGGTGCATCGAGCGCGCGACCTGGCGAGCAATGACCCGGTTCTTCCACTGGACGAGTTGGCGGGGCAGGCTGGCCTATCGGTGCGAGAGGCCGAGATTGTCCTTGGGCCAGCGGAGTCAGCGCGCCGTCGACGTGGAAAAATCGTCACGCCGGCAACGGATCGGGGCCGACTCCTTAATGACCTGCGCCGCATCGCGTCAATCCCAGGCGGTGAGCCGCTATCGGGACCGTTCTACGACAACCATCGCGGTGACGGACTGTCGAGTGCCCGTGTCGTTCAGGTCTTCGGGACTTGGTCCACAGCATGCGCGGAAGCGGGAGTCGAGGCACCGATTGCAGCCCGCACCGACTACACGCAGGGCTGGTCGCGCGAGGATTGCTTGCGCTGGGTGCTCGAATACCTCCGATCGACAGAAAGACCGACCTACGCTGGGTACGACTCCTGGTCGCGCGGTAGAGCCGGAGCGCCATCGGCCGGCACGGTGAGGCTTCGATGCGGCAAGTGGATCGCGACAGTCAGCGACGCCTATGCACTGCAGGCCGGCAACGCACTAGGTCCGGTTGCGGAGTTCGGCGAAGGCCCCGGGATCGATACCGGTTCATCCGTGTCTCTGCCGCCGCCGGGCGACGATCCCACGCCGGATGAGCCGCCGGCGGCGGGCGATAGGCCGGTCGATCCTGAAGAGATGTCAGGGCAGGGCCGTCAATTCGAGTTGGAAGTTCGCATGAAGGTAGAGATGGCGGCTCAAGAGCGACTCATGGCCTACTACCGGAGTCGGGGGTGGCAGGTGATCGACACCCATATCGACTCGCCGTACGACGCCGTGGCGACCAGGGGCGTTGAGACGCTGTATTTAGAAGCGAAGGGAACGCGGTCGGGAGGTGCAACCGTGCTCGTCACACGGGGAGAGGTCGAGCACGCGCGAGCACATCCCGGGAGATGTGTTGTGGGCATTTGGTCAGGAATCGGATTTGACGAGAGCGACGCCGTCCGTTCCGACTCCGGCGTGTTCCGGGTTCTCCCCTTCGACCCTGACTCAGGTGAACTAACGGTCGTTGGTTACGAGTGGAGGCCGCACTAGCGAGACTCACCAGCGAGCAGACGCGAGCGAGGCCGCTCCCTCGCTTCCTCCACGTGGCGAACTTCCAGCCACATGTCGAATCCACGGGCAGATTTGCCAGCGGCCTTCACCTCGATCAACCGGCCTCGCTCTGAACGTTAGCCGGTGCCCCTCGGTGGCGAGTGTCAAGGGCCGTCCGACCCTGCCGTCGCTCGGACTCGATTACGTAGGCGATGGCGGCGTCCCCGACCGCCTTGTTGCCCCGAATCTCCGGGTGCATGGGTTCAACCACGCTCCTATCGTGTGAGACTCAGGTCCGTCAGCGCAAGCGCCAGGAGGGGCCGCCCAGGACCACCCGTGGGCACTGAGACGGGAGACTCCCAGATGCACGAGTACACGAAGGCGGTCTACGACTACATCCACACCCTCGGGGAGGTGGGTGACGAGGTACCGACGGCCATCTGGCCGTACCTCGCCAGCAGGTACGACCTGACACCGACGGAAACCAGGCGAGCGAGGCGGTCAGCGATGGATGAGTTGAGTCGCCTCGGACTCGTTGAGCGGATCAACGTTCGCGGACGCTACGTCCGCATCCTGGGTTGACCTTCGACCCGACTGACATAGGGAGACGCACGATGGCCAGAGTGCCCGTCGCGGGTCTCCTTGCGCCGGTGCCGATGGACCATTTGAGCGATGGCATCGAGGTGTGCCGGCAGGAGGGCAAGGTCGCGTTCGGCTCACGGGCCTGGGAGGTCTTCCGTGACCTTCATGCGGAAGCCGGTCCCGGCGCTCCGGTCCTGATCTACGCCAGTCACTCAGACGCGCCGCTCGGCCCGGTGGTCAGTTGGCGGGCGCGGTATGCCGGGGGTGGAGTCGGTGGGTGGCTTCCATCCAGACGGCAGTAGGTACTGGCCTCCGTCAACCCAGGTGGGGCCGGAGGACAAGTCTCGCCACTGCGCAGTCTTCTGGGAGGTGACGGACCTGGAGATGCTCGCTCCGGACCAGCGAGTACCCATCCGGAGTCTGCACGACCGAAGGGGGCGAAAGTACGCTGCTGACTTCGTTCCGGAGGGTCCCATCCTCCTCAGCAGCACAGGCTACAGTGACCGCCGGGAATCGGTGCGGCCAGGAAAGATGTGGACCCATAACGGGGACGCTGGAGGAACATGCACAGCGACTGCACGACTGGCTCGCGACGGCGGTGGTACGGACCTACGCACCAGTCAACTACTCGTACGCCGGGGCGACCATCGGGCTTCCTCCCAAGTTTCTTACGCAGCGACTGGACAGGGTCGCTGAGTCAAAGTGGGACCGGGACACCACACCACCGATCCCGTCGCTGAGCGAAGGGGCTGCCACGAGTTCTTCAAGGCGCGCAGCCACACGATCACCTCAGATTGATCGGCGTGTAGATGCCAGTCGGCATGGCTGGCTTCTGGGTTACCCGTCAGGCAGGGACTCGTTCCAGGGATGACCGGGCGGCAGCCCCACTCGTTCCTCCTTTGACCGACTGCGAATCCACGAGGGAAGCAGAACAGGGACGTCTGAGGTCGGCGTACCCAGCAGATCCCAACGGTCCTCGTACCCCCTCCATACGGTCGCATTGATTCGAGCGAGCGCCAGATCCGTGTTCCGGCGGCCCTCCGGAACGGTTGGGTCCGTGCGCCAGGTCTGATGTGCCACCCACGTCGCCGCCGAGAGGTGATTGCGGGGAACGATGAAGGTTCGAGGGGGCTTCGGCAGCGACGGAAGCATCACTAGGGCGAACCACTCGTGTACGGACTTCGCGACCAACTGCGCCTTGGTTCCCAGAATCCAGGCGGTCTTGTCTCCGTCACCGGAGGCAGTCTTGGCCTGGATCTCTACCGTCGGTCTGCCCGGTAGCCGCGCCGCCACATCAAACGCATTGAGCAACTTACCCGCCTTCACCGCTTGTGGACAGGTATGCAGTTCCGTGAGCGATACTGCCTCATGGTGGACAACAAGATGGCGAAGTCGGTCGGGGAGCACTGGGTCTGTGTATGTCTGGCCAGACAGGGTTGCGCACCGGCCCTGACAGGGACGGGCTTGAGCGCACCGACATCTTGGCGGTTGGTACGCGCGGCGGTAGGAGTTGATGATGAGCACCGAGATCGTGACCGTGTCGTGGAACGTGCAGGGGAACCCCGACGCCTGGGACCGATTGGCCCAGATCCGCGACCAGTCCGGAGCCCAGTTTGCACTGATTCAGGAGGCCAGACCGCCCCGCTCCTGGCGGTGTCATCCCGACTCAGCGGCGCACGGAGAGTGGAACATCACGGCTCACCGCGACCGTAAGCGTCGCTTCGCCTCAGCGGCTGTGATTCTCGATCCAGCACTGACGCTCATGCCGGTCCAACCCCAAGGCCGCGCCGACGCCAAGTAGTTGCCGAGCGTCGAGGCTATGGCGTGTTGTGCGCTCGGTTGACACGGATTGAGTCCTGGCGGCTGTTGACCCCACGGAACAGGTCTGTTCGCGTCCGAGCCAGCAGGGTCGGTTTTCGGAGCGGTGCCCTGGAGCCGTCATCCTGGCTCCGGCTTTGCCGTTCGCCAGGCTCTGCCTACTGCTGGCGTACCAGCGTCCAGCCCTGAGCGTTGACGAACTGGGGCAGTGTCATCCAGGGGATGCTCAGCGCCTCGCACACATCGGGAATCGCGGGCTTGGTCTGGCTACGGTGGATCTCTTGCCTGACCACAGTTCCGTTCCAGGCGAGAGCGAGCGCGATAACGAAGGGGTCAGCCCCGTTCCGCGTGCCTCCCTCCGATACCCAGTAGCCGAGGATGCTGGCGAAGAACCTCGGATCTTGCTGCCCCGGACTCGCGCGACATGCGCACCAGATCTGGAGTAGATGTTGGCGCCCTGTCGCTTCAGGGTCGAGCGTTCTTGGTGTACAGATCAGCCATGGAGTGAGTAAGCCAGAGGGTCACGACTCGGACCCTACTTTTCGCCCATAGACCTGGTCGAGACGACATCATTGATGGATGAGAAGCCTCTTCCGGCGGGGGTCAGTGGACGCCAAGCGCCCGCCTGGCTCGCCGGGCCTTACCCCGAGGATGATGCCGTTGGCCTGGCAGGCCGCCATCGCCGTGGTGGTCGCGTTGCTGGCAGCGGCTGGACTTTACTGGTTCCTGTCGTGGTTGCTAGGTCTTCCTCTGAGGCCGTCGGTCCAACATGCAGGTCAGCAGAGACTCCTGGAGGATCTAGTCAAGGTCGCTCTGGGGCTCGCTGCTGGGGTAGGAGCTGCAGTGGCGCTTATCGTTGGATACCGAAGGGCTCGCGTCCAGGAGGCCGCGAGTCATCGCGACGACGAACGGCTCTTCAGCGACCGCTACCAAGAGGCTGCTGGGCTCCTCGGTCACGACAAAGCCGCCGTTCGACTCTCCGGCGTGTACGCGATGGCACGACTGGCTGACGACTGGGAGGACCAACGGCAACAGTGCATTGACGTGCTCTGTGCGTACCTTCGACTGCCCTATGATCCGGCGTCAAGCGAGCCCGGTGAACGTGAGGTACGGCAGACCGTCGTCCGTCTGATCACGGCCCATCTCCGTTCTGGTGCCGCAACCTCCTGGTGTGGCTCAGGCCTCGATTTCACGGGGGCGACGTTCGATGGTGGAGACTTCGAGGGGGCGAGGTTCTCCGGCGGCACGGTCTCCTTCGCCGGGGCCGAGTTCTCGGACGGCAGGGTCTCCTTCGCCGAGGCCGAGTTCTCCGGCGGCACGGTCTCCTTGGCCGGGGCCGCGTTCTCCGGCGGCACGGTCTCCTTCGCCGGGGCCGAGTTCTCGGACGGCACGGTCTCCTTCGCCGGGGCCGAGTTCTCCGAAGGCAGGGTCTCCTTCGCCGGGGCCGAGTTCTCCGAAGGCAGGGTCTCCTTCACCGGGGCCGCGTTCTCCGGCGGCACGGTCTCCTTCTACGGGGCCGCGTTCTCCGGGGGCACGGTCTCCTTCGACGGGGCCGCGTTCTCCGGGGCCAGGGTCTCCTTCCGCAGGGCGAAGTTCTCCAGCGGTACGGTCTCCTTCGACAGGGTGAAGTTCTCCAGCGGTACGGTCTCCTTCGACAGGGTGAAGTTCTCCGGCGGCACGGTCGCCTTCGACGTGGCCAAGTTCGCCGGCGGAAGGGTCTCGTTGGACGGGGCCGAGTTCTCCGGCGGCACGGTCTCCTTCGCCGGGGCCGAGTTCTCCGGCGGCACGGTCTCCTTCGCCGGGGCCAAGTTCTCCGGCGGCACGGTCTCCTTCGCCAGGGTCAAGTTCTCCGACGGCACGATCTCCTTCGAAAGGGCCAAGTTCTCCGACGGCACGATCTCCTTCGAAAGGGTGCGATTCTACGACGGCAGGGTGTCCTTCGACGAGGCCGAGTTCTGCGGCTGCACCGTCAACCTCGCAACAGCCGAGTTCTACGGCAGAGCCATCTTCGATCTCTCCAACGCTGGCATCCGGGACGGCTCACCAGGCCCTCTGCTTCCTTCCCCGGTCCCACACGGCGTGAATCTACCGGCCGCATAGCGGCTGGACATCCACTCCCCGAGTGGCCTCCTCGATCCACTGATTGTGCGCGGCTTCGTCTCTCAAACGACCGGTTGTGGAAGGGCCAGCCCGGTCATCGTCGAGACGCTTATCAGCGTTCACAACCCATGTCCGGAATCTATGTCTCGATTCGCCATCGAACAATGAGTTGTGAGACACTGGACGTGTGACCAAGCCAACGAGCAACCAGCCTGCGAACTCCCTGAACGGGACTCTGATCGGCTACGCCCGCGTCTCGACTGAGGACCAGAGTCTGGACCTTCAGACCGACGCTCTGGATCGAGTTGGCTGTGCTCGGGTGTTCACAGACGTGGCGTCCGGTGCCTTAGCAGAGCGGCCTCAACTGACCGCCGCCTTGGACTATGTGAGGCCCGGCGACACCCTGGTGGTGTGGCGGCTGGACCGGCTTGGGCGCTCCCTCGGGCATCTGGTGGCGACCGTCCTGGCTCTCCAGGAGCGCGAGGTCGGTTTCATGTCAACCGAGGAGAGCATCGACACCACGACGGCGACCGGGCGGCTGGTGTTTCACGTCTTCGCCGCCATGGCCGAGTTCGAGCGGGACCTAGTGCGAGAGCGCACACGGGCCGGTCTGAGGGCTGCACGAGCCCGAGGGCGGGTCGGAGGTCGCAAGCCCGCTCTGAGCCCGCAGAAGGCCGCTGTCGTCCGTCGCCTATACGTCGAGAGGCAGCACACGGTCGCCGAGATCGCCGCGATGGTGGGCGTCAGCCGAGCGACGATCTACAGGTGCTTGGGGAGCGATCAGACCAAGGTCTCCACAGCCTGACTGGACGACGTTGCAGAGCGCTGTCAGGCGGGCACCATGGCGGGGTCATGGTGCCCGTAGAGAGCGGATGGCTAAGTCGTCGGACCAGGACGTGATCCCGTCCCCGGACCCACCCAGGGGAGCCTCCACTCGCAACCGCTTCCGCCGCCCCAGGGTGTCGCCGAGAAGCGTTGAGTCGGTCTGGGGAAGGATGGTACGCATGACGGCGCGGGGTGATACGGCGGACCTGCGCAAGGCGCGTGGTGCGTTCTTCACGCCGGAACCGATGGCACGCTACATCGCCGACTGGGCCATTCGGGCGCCAGGAGATCGCGTGCTCGAACCCTCCTGCGGACAAGCGGCGTTCTTGCAGGCCGCGGTGGTCCGGCTACAGACCCTCGCTGGGGGCGACAAGGCGACCGGCGCGCTCGACGGGATCGAACTCCATCCCGAGTCGGCTGCGCAAGCAGCCCATGTATTACGCGATTCCGGCGTCCCTGCCAGGATCCGGACCGGCGACTTCTTCTCGTTCGCCCCTGACCCGATGTACGACAGCGTGATCGGAAACCCCCCATACATCCGCTATCAGGACTTCACCGGGGACGCGCGTGCACGTGCTCGCGAGGCGGCACTGCGCGCCGGGGTATCCCTCAGCGGGCTGGCGTCCTCGTGGGCTGCTTTCACAGTGCACTCGGCTCTTTTCCTCCGGCCAGGAGGGCGCCTCGGCCTGGTACTGCCTGCCGAGTTGCTATCCGTTAACTACGCGTCGGGTGTCCGTGCCTTCCTGATGAGGCACTTCGCATCCGTGCGTCTGGTGACCTTCGCGGAACGCGTGTTTCCCGGCGTGATGGAGGAGGTCGTCCTGCTGCTGGCTGAGGGATACGACCCCACCGAGGGGGCTGGTACCGACTCCTGCGAACTGTTCCAGGTTCAAAACGCGGCTGCACTCTCGGAATCGGCGATCCCGAGGATTTGGCGACCTCTCCGCCCTGAGGGCCGGTGGATGCCTTCAATGCTGTCGGAGGAGGCGCACGGCATCTACGTGACGGCAACTGGGGCCGAGGGATTCGGTGTCCTGGAGGACTGGGGAGACACGACGCTCGGCATGGTGACCGGCAACAACCGCTACTTCGCGCTCTCATCGCAGCGCGTCCGTGATCTGGGTCTGGAGCCCACCGATCTGCTCCGGCTCTCGCCACCTGGGTCACGCCACCTTCGTGATCTCTCGTTCACGACGAGAGCGTGGGAGTCCATGGGTGCCCTGGGATCCGCCATCTGGCTTCTGCGCCCCGAAGCACCCTCGAAGGCCGCCCAGCGGTACTTGGCGCACGGGAAGGCTGTCGGCGTAGACCAGGCGTACAAGTGCCGGGTTCGCAAGCCTTGGTGGCGGACTCCGTACTTGCGACCCGCCCACATGTTCCTCACGTACATGAACGCCGACACACCTCGCATCACGGCCAACCGGGCGCGAGTGCACCACGTCAACTCCGTGCACGGGATCTACCTCCGCGAAGGACTAGTGCAGGTCGGCAGGGAGTTGCTGGCTCTGGCGTCGCTGAACACTGTGACCCTCCTCGGCGCCGAGACGGTCGGGCGCGCCTACGGGGGCGGGATGCTCAAGATCGAACCGAAGGAGGCAGACCGCCTGCCGATCCCCGTCGTGGGCATGGTTGAGGGGTGTGGTGAAGAACTCCGCAGGATCCGGAGGCGGGTCCTTGCCCTGCTGCGTGGTGGGCGTCTCCTGGATGCGGTTGATCTCGTGGACGACGTTCTGTTGGTAGGAGCACTCGGACTATCCGCCCCTCAGGTTAAGTCGATGCAGGAAGCCCGTGCCTCGCTGGCTGCTCGACGTGTGGGGCGTGGACGGGAGGCCTCCCTTGGCTAAAGAAGTCACGAAGCGCGCGTTCGGCTGGATCCTGTTCGATGCCCTCGTGGCCGAGGCGCCCCTGCGCGACACGAACCCTTGGAGGACATCGACCACGGGGGTAGAGTTCGACCCCGACTACGAGACGCTCCAGAGACTGCTTGGTGTCCCTCTCGCTCTCAACGCAACATCACAGTCTGGAGTACCCGCCCTTGCATTCGACGTGTGGGCTGCGTACGAACTGAGACGGGCAGGACTCGACCCTGACGCGGTCTGGCCGCGTGTGGCGCCCCCCCCGAGTGCTTCCTTCTGAGGTTACGAGGTTCGTTGCCAGCCTTCCAAGGACCGTGCAGGCCGAACTACGTGACCGGCTGTCTCGGGGCCTCTCGGGGGGCGCGACCAGTGCGAGCGCCCACATACTCGGGAAGAACTACGTCAAGCAGGTAGACGTGGTGATCTCGTCATGGCAGACGGGTCCTGAACTTCTCATCTCCACCAAGCGCATGGACTCATCATTCGGGAAAAACGCGGCCAACCGCGTCGAGGAGTCGTACGGGGATGCGAAGAACCTCCGGCTCCGTCACCCACAGGCCGCACTTGGGTTCCTGTACGGGCTGAGGTCCACAGTACTCACCAAGGAGCCGGATAGAGCCGCGTGGCTGATCGACCTGCTGGGCAAACTGGGACGCGAGGATGACGCTTACCACGCCGTGGGTCTAGTGATTCCTGAGTGGGAAGGCAATGCGCCACCAGAGGACGACGACGACGTCGATGCTGCACTCCTCGGCAGTGAACCCGGAGATGAGATGGAAGAGATCCCGATCGTGGACATCGATGTGGGACAGCGCCTCGCGGCGTTGCCCTCTGTGTCCTTGCGCCAAGACGAGGTCCCACCGGGACTGTCTCCCGCCCGCTTCTTCGCCGTGATGGTAGGGCGCGTTCTCCATAACAGCCCGATCAACTTTCACGTCACAGCAAGAACACGCTTCTCACAGCCTGGCTAGACTTCTGGAAGCCCGGTGGTTCATCAGGCTGGGACTCGTTGGGATCCGACAACGATGTCGCCACCTGGAGAGCAACGGCCAGCAGGAGGATCGCGACAGCACCCAACGCGTAGAACTGCCTTAGTTTGCCGTCTGAGCGCACCTTCTCGGCATCCGGGCGAAACTTGCGAACCACCCAAGACCGGTCGTGCGGGCTGGAGGCTGTGATGGAGTTCGAGAGGCCCTTAACGTCGGGGAGGAAGCCTCGGATCGAGGCTTCGAGCGCTTCTGCCTCCTTGCCCGCGCCCTTGAGGAGCGGGTGGTACCAGTACCGATCGACGTAGTAGAACGCCCCCCACAGCACAAGGCCCGGAACCAGCAGTAGGGAGCCGACGCTTGCCCAGCCGATGGTCGTGCCATCCTTCGCTGCCAACGCAGCCGCTCCTAGAGCGAACGTCAACGCCGTGAGAGCAAGCCCACGAATCCGCCATTCCAGGTCATTGAAGTGCATCTGAACTGCAACGGCCTGCTTCCACAACGCGACGTAGTGACCGAGCCGATCGTTGTCCGAGATGCCTGGGTCAGTCATGCCGGTGCGGCCTTGAGCGCGAAGAGCGCTAAGACATCGGAGAACTGGTCCAGCGTGATCGTGGGGACTACCTCGTTCTTGGTCACGACTTCCTGCTCACGAGCAACCGTCGCCGTCGGCCAGTGGGTTACGCGGCGCAGCAGGTTGTACTCGGGTCGGCTCTGTGCCTCGCCGTACTTCGCGTACGCATCCAGCACCCCGACCGTCTGAGCCATCGCCACGTCCTTCATCAGGTTGTCGCCCACGTAGACAGCCTCGTCGGGGCGGCGTCCGCACTCAGCGAGGATCCAGCGGAGCACCTCGGGGTTTGGCTTGGAGGCCCCCCGAGGGACATGTCGGTGCTGTGTTACTCGGAGGCCGTAGTACTCGGGTGGGTGCCACCGAAGGCTCTCGACTGTCACTCCACTGGGTAGGTCATGGTCCTCGGCGGAGTACAGCACGTCGATCACACCGTCCAAGTCCGTGTGCTTGATGCGCCACTCAGTCGGGTAGGGGACCGACTCGGTGTACGCGACGATCATCACGCCCATGCGTCGCAACTGATCCAGCGTCTCAGCGACACCAGCGTAGAGCCCAGTTGTCTTCTTGCGAGTCGAGTAGAACTTGTGAAGCGCGTCGCCGTAGACGACCGCAGGTGAGCGCTCGTTCGCAGCCTCGCGCAACGAGGGGAGTTCGTTCAGTAGATTCGGGTACTCAGCGGTCCCGCGCTCCTGATGGACCCTCTTGATCTCCCCTTCAAGGACAGATTCCGGCACTCCGCTCATCTCGCTCAGACGGCCAAGCATTGCGGAAAAGGCGGAATGCCAGGCTTCGAACCAGTCCCAGAGTGTGTTGTCCAGATCTGTGATCAGCAACGATCGGCGTGCGGGTGCTGAGCCTGAACCTGCCTCCATGACGCTCAATCTACTGACCCATGCCGACACGACTGTGACACGTCCTCGCCGTGCGCGTACGACGCACTGGGGAGTGTGTCTGTGGGCCGTGGTCGTCGGCTGCGTAGCCCTAAGCACCACGGGAGCCGTCCTAAGACTGGACGGCGCGCGTCGATCCGGGCACTCCCGCCACGGGATCAGGCTTCTCCTGGCAGCGGTATCCCCGTGAGGTCAGCATGGATGCCGATGTACTCGATCTCGGCGACTCCGCCTGGTAGGGAGCCCAGCGGCGGCTAGTTCTCATGGCTGTGGGTGGGCTTCGACTCGCAGGACCGACAGATGCATTCGTCGGGATCGGGGTCGAAGACGATGTCGATGATGTCGTCGCGGGAGAACTTAATCGTCTGGTCGGGGTACAACTTGGGGATGCCTGCGGGTGTATTGCGCAGCGTGCCGATGATTCTCCGTCTCTCGACGGACACGACGTTGACCCACATCCGTTCGCCCCAACGCTTCCGGCCCCAGTCCTCACTCATCTCGAAGATGAGGCGAACATGATCTCCTGGTTCCAGCGCGGCCTTCTCCTCGTCATCCGGAATCCAGAACGTGTCGGGGTGGAGTCGGTTCATCTCTCCCCCCGAACCAAGGTGCCAGCGGTAGATCAGCCGACCCGTTATCGCCCACGCGAACCGCTTCTGGAGTCCCTCGCATACAGCAGCCTCCAACTGCTCGGCCACCCACAGAGGGCGCTCCAGCCTGGGGACGCTGTAGAACTCGGCGAGCAACTCCTCACGGCGAAGGTCCTCCGGGTGCCATGCGCGAACGATGATGCGCAGAGCCAGCCGAGGTGCACACCCGAAGATCACCAGGGGAAGCACCAACGCGTGCCAGGAGAGCAGGTTCACCACGCGGGCCTCCACATTAGTCCGAACCTCTTGTCGTGCTCAGCCTTGCGCAACAGCGCACCCATCGACTCCTTGCCGAGGCTTGTCAACTCGTAGTATCGACGGGGCGGGCGCTTTCCCTCGATCTCATCGGACTCTTCCCAGCCGTCCGATAGCCAGCCCTCATCAAGCATGCGGCCCAGGATTGGGTAAAGGACACCGGAGCGGACACCAGTGCGTCGGGTGAGGTCGTAGCCCCAGTAGCGGGCGTCAGGGTCTGCCATCATCGCCAGGCATACCTGCACGAGCGAGTGGGTGGTTCGCATGAAATGAGAGTCTACCCTATGTAGAAAACGACTTACTGGCATCGACGCGTCGTCGGAGTGTCAACACCGGCCCCCAGTTGCCACTGAACCCTCACCGGCTACCCGCGCCAGGACCACTATCGCTGTTTGCAGCGACGCGCGGAACGCATGGACCGGGTCCTCTTCGAGTTGCCCAGCCTCGGCGAGCCGCTGGAGGAAATCGTCCACCGTGAACCAGTTGCTGTTCGGCGGGAGGCCGTCAGTGACCTGAAACGCCATCTCGCGCCACTGGCCGGTGTCGATATCGTGCTGGAGTGATGCCCCGGCTGAGCCACCCGAGCCGCGCCCCATGACCGTGTACGGCAGTGACCCCGCTCGGTGCGCGGAGAGCCTTACGGGTAACCGGGTCTGGGCATCCGTAGTGCTCTAGACGGTGTTGGTCGCCTTCGTAGCCACAAGAGTCGCAGACGCGCTCGTAGGGGCTGTCGAGGACGAGGCAGTGGCATCCGCTTGCCGCCACCTCTCCGGCCCTGAGCCGTGGAGGTTGGCGGGGTGGGGGCAGCAGACTCGGCATTGAGGTCGCTGAGACCTCCCAGGAGGCTTGGGGGGCGGCTGAGTGGGGGTGGCCACATCCCGAGCCAGGACGCCTCGGACATCATCTCCTCGGTGCCGGTTCCGGCGGCGCTGGACGTCGCCATGGTCGTCGGTTGGGGCCGGGCAAGTTACTTGTATCTGTCCCTCGTTGGGTTCAGGACTGTCGATCAGTGCATCCACCTCAACATGATCCCCTCGGAATGCCGACCGGTCGCGCCCCTGCGGGCCAACGCGGCGGGCGTCGAGATATCCGTCCAAGTCCTCGATGTGGAACCTGTGCAGCCGACCGCGTCGGAGCACCGCAAGTTCCCCGCGTCTGCGAGCCCGACAGGCGGGGCGTGCGGTTGATGCTGTCCATCGGCCCTTTTCAGCCCGCAGGATGCTCTCGGGTCTTTGCGACGGTGGTGGGGAGCGCCGGACAGGTCACTCAGGTCCTCGGGCCGGGATTCCGGGAGGAGGCAGCGACCGCCAACCTGAGCATGGGCATCGGCCTCCCACCGAGCACAATCCGTACTCGCCTGGGTGAGAGATGGCTGCGTGCCCACATGCTGCGCAGATCCGCTGCATTGGACGGTCGAACGCCATGCAGCGACAGCCTGTCGCTCGGCACCGCGTCCCGTCTACGCCGTGAAACGGCTTGGGGTGGTTGCAGTTGCCGCACTGGGTCGTCTGTCGGTCTCCCAGCCCCCTGGAGCCCTTCGCGCGCCTGCCGGGCCCGGTCACAGAACGCCGCCTCCGACGTGCGAACCTGACGAGCGGGTGGAAGCCGTATGCGTGGTCGAGGTCGAGCCCAATCTCGGACACTCACTAGTGACTACCTCTGGCGGCATGCGGTTTACGACCACCTCCCCAGGTTCGAGACGGTCACGATTGACCGCTGATGGCTCGTCGTTGTCGGGTCTAACGAGGCGGTGAGCGTCGAGGTAGGCGTCCAGGTCCTCCACTTGGAGCCGGATCATCCGCCCCAGTCGGATCACTGGCAGCCGACCTTGTTGGATCTCTCTGCGCAGGAACCTGGGGCTCACGTTGAGGTGCGCGGAGCCGGTTTGAACTGTCATCGGTGGGCGGTGAGGTGCTGATGGCACCGGTTCTCCTCGGGGGGTGATGGGTGTCTTCACACATTGGAAGGGAGAAACGGCGAGGGGAACAGGTCACCCGATGTGCCAGCAGGGCAATGCCGGCCGCGCGGCACTGCGCGCCATCAGACGTTGGGCGAGTCTTTCCCCCGCGAAGCGGGGGCGTCTCATGCTCGCGCCCGAGCGACAGCACCGATGTAGCCCCGGTTGGCCGGGGCGTCGTCCGGGCCTCGCCAGAATCGGTGAGTAGCGTGCACCAAACGCCCGTTGTTGGCCTTGAGGAAGGCGGTTCGTTCCGTGTCGTCCTCGGGGGTCGTGATCATCTTCGTTCCGTAGCCCAGACGCGCATGGTTCGTGATCGGCTGGACGTGGACGTGAGTGTCATCGGACAACCGGGTCGCCAGGGCTGCCTTCGTCACAGTCGTGTCGTCCAGGGGTGCCCCCCACGAGTACATGTGGACGTGCAACTCGCTCGTCAAGTGGTAGGGCTCCACGAAGTAGGCATCCTCGAACGAAGGGGCCAAGGTGCGCCTGATCTGCCGGCGGAACATGGCGACTGCCCGGCTGATCTCGGACGGCTCGAACTGGACGGGTCCGAGGGTGGTTAACCACGCGGGTCTCGCCAGGTGTAGTGCCTGCTCGATAAGCCGAGCCTTCCACGGGCCACATGCGAGACAGTCGTTCCGCTTGCAACGGCCCCCGGCGAGCACTAACAACTCACCAGTCCGGGTGTCCAGTACCTCATACAAGCAACTCGGACAGTCCCCACTCGTCGCCAACCTCCCCCAAGGTCCACCCTCGGGAGTCCAGACCGGAGAGTGGTCAAGTTTCTTCCCATAGATAGAACTACAGTGTCGGCAGTTCCGGGTCGCCTGATCCAGTGACATGCTCGTGCTCGCCTCCCGCTCGAATCGGTGAGGCGACGGCGCTACGGCTCCCTCCGTTGGGAGCCGTTCGCATGTTCGTGCCTCAGCCCTTCGAAGGGGCGGAGCCCACGGTCAGACAGGTCACTCCGGGACGCTGGTGTCCACTCCCGGCAAGAGAGGACCGTGCGCGGGCGGCACTTGTGAGAATCGAACTTGGGTCCGTGTGAGGCTCAAGCCGGTGGGAGTCGTAGGCACGGCTTGCCGTCTCGCGCTCGTGACCTCTACCTAGAAGGCAGGACGCACTGGGCCAAGGCGAGCAGGGACGAGCAAGTCCTCCCACCAGGCCGTCGAAACCATCACGGGCAGGTACGCGCCGTTAACGAGCGGTCCATCGAGGCTGGGGCGACCAGCATGAGCGAAGAGGGCACGGCCCACCGCGACCCTTCAGCACACCTGTCTGTCAGTGTTCCTTGGCGACGCGATCAAAGACCGTTGACACGGTAGTGGCGCGGGTTCTTGCGGTCCGTCAGGCCCTCCTGAACTATGCGCTCTTCAAGACGTCAGACCTGTCGCGCCCTGCGGCGACCGGCTGGTCGTCTCGCCAGACGAGACGCGATCATCTTCTCGCCAACAAGCGAGGCAGCCGAACGACCAGGTCAGAGTTGGTGGCTTACTCCCACTCGATGGTGCCTGGGGGCTTGCTCGTCACGTCGACGACCACCCGATTAATCTCTCGAACCTCGTTGGTGATCCGCGTGGAGATGCGCTCGATCACGTCGTACGGGAGCCGCGCCCAGTCGGCCGTCATCGCGTCCTCCGAGGTGACCGGGCGCAGCACGACGGGGTGACCGTAGGTACGGCCGTCGCCCTGCACGCCGACAGAGTGGACCTCGGCGAGCAGCACCACCGGGAACTGCCAGATGTCACGGTCGAGTCCCGCCGCC
>JBBRYB010000047.1:0-22090 GCA_038238115.1 Propionibacteriales bacterium
CCCGCCGCACGTGCTGCGCGAGTATGCACTGATCGCCGACGGCGAACGCGGCGCAATCGTCGGTCCGCGGGGCGACCTCGTCTGGATGTGTGCACCCCGATGGGACAGCGACGCCGTGTTCAGCGCGCTCATCGGCGGCCGCGGTGCCTACGCGGTGACTCCTGTCTCGCCTTTCGTCTGGGGTGGCTACTACGAGTCGGACACCCTGATCTGGCACCACCGCTGGACCACCAGCTCCGGCATCATCGGCTGCCGCGACGCGCTCGCCTTTCCCGCCGACCCCGACCGGGCCGTCCTGCTTCGCCGCGTCACCGCCGTCGACGGTGATGCGCAGGTGCGCGTCGTCCTGGAGCCGCGCGGGACGTACGGCGCCCGCACGTTGACCGGCCTGTCCCGCGAGGACGGCATCTGGACCGCCCGGACGGCCGGCCTGCATCTGCGCTGGTCCGGCGCCGAGGACGCACGGGTGGTCAACAGAAGCGGCCGACGCCTCGTCGCCCTCGAGCTCGACCTGCCGGCGGGTACGCATCACGACCTGGTCCTCGAGATCAGTGAGCGACCGCCGACGAAAGGCCCCGTCGATGCCTCCGACGCCTGGCAGGCGACCGAGTCCGGCTGGCAGGCGGCGGTCCCGGCCCTCGACGAGTGCCTGGCACCTCCGGACACCCGACACAGCTACGCGGTCCTGCGGGGCATGACCAGTGCTGGGGGCGGGATGGTGGCCGCCGCGACCACCAGCCTGCCCGAACGCGCGGAAGCCGGACGTAACTACGACTACCGGTACGTGTGGATACGCGACCAGTGCTACTCGGGTGTGGCCGGCGCCGCCATCGGCGGACATGACCTGCTCGACAACGCCGTACAGTTCATCGGCGCCCGACTGCTCGAGCACGGTGATCAGCTCGCGCCCGCGTACACGACGAGCGGTGCGCCCGTGCCCGACCAACGCCAGCTGGGCCTGCCCGGATACCCCGGCGGTGCGGACATCATCGGCAACTGGGCGAACAAGCAGTTCCAGCTCGACGCCTTCGGCGAGTCCCTGGGCCTCTTTGCTGCGGCTGCTCGCGCCGACCGGCTCGATACCGAGGGCTGGCGAGCCGCCCGCGTCGCCGCAGACGCGATCGCCGCCCGCTGGACCGAGCCGGATGCGGGCATCTGGGAGATCGACAACCAACCATGGACACACAGCCGGCTCAGCTGCGCGGCGGGGCTGCGGGCCATCGCCGCCGCCCACCCCTCCAACGCAGAGGCGGTGGGCTGGCTCAGCCTGGCCGACCAGATCCTCGCCGATACCTCCGCCCACGCGCTCAACCCGGCAACGGGCGCGTGGCAGCGATCCCCTGGAGACCGGCGCCTTGACGCAGCCCTGCTGCTCCCCGGACTTCGCGGCGCCGTCGCGCCCGACGACCCGCGCACCATCGCGACGCTGGCCGGCTATGTCCGTGACCTCACAGTCCACGGATACGCCTACCGCTTCCAGCAGGACAAGCGCCCGCTCGGACAGGCCGAGGGTGCCTTCCAGCTCTGCGGGTTCCTGATGGCGCTCGCGTGCCACCAGCAGGGCGACCTGCTTGCCGCCCACGGCTGGTTCGAGCGGACCCGGGCCGCCTGTGGACCCGCCCAGCTCTACTCGGAGGAGTACGACGCAGCTCAGCGCCAGATGCGCGGCAACATCCCGCAGGCGTTCGTCCACGCAGTGATGATCGAAGCCGCCGCCCGGCTCGCCACCGAGCCCGCCCACCAGACCGATCCCGGCGCCTGACCCTGCAGCCCTGGCCTAGCTTTTCGTGTCGGCGTACCGCGCCCAGGCGAAGCAGTACAGCCCGAAGGCCGCGATGCCCAGGGCAACCGCGACCAGCAGCCATGGTCCGACCCCTGCGTCGAGCAGCGTGGACAGGGCTGCTGGCGTCCCGAACGACTAACGGGCCAGCTCGTGCAGCGCACCTTGCTGGCTGGCCGCTGCCGTCTGCTGCCCGAAGGCGAGGCTGGGCAGGAACCAGCCCGAGCTCTCCCATCGAGGTGAGTGGGCGGAACTGGGCTATCGGCGACCAGCCGGTCAGGTCAAGCAAATTCCGGCATCTCAGCGGCGAGGAACTGGGTCGTGGCCAGATCCGCGTACAGCGTGTCGCTTGCGAGAAGTTCCTGGTGCGTACCGGTCGCTCGACTCCGCCGACAGCGCCCCGATCAACTCACGCACGACCAGCGGCAGAGCAAGCCCCGTTGCGGACGTTGCCAGGCTGAGTACACCACTTAGGTTGAGACCGCCTCGGTCGAGGCGGACGTAGGCGACCAAGACCCGCCACGGCGGCACCCGGGATGACGGGGCGGTGCGGGCAGCACGGTCACTCCACGATTCTGCAGGGAACGGGAATCTTGCCACCCTGTGCCGCGGCGTCAACGGCGAGGTTACTGACGCTGACGTCGGTAGAGCCCCCAGCGCAGATCCGCTCATGCTGGCTGGCGTAGGCCGCACCATCCGAGACCTGCGGCCCCCAGTAGCAATGCGGCACCGAGGTAGTAGACCGCGCGGATGCCGAGGGCGTCGGCTAGAACACCGCCAACGAGCAGGGACAGGAGGCGCCCGGAGTGCCAGAGCATGTCGAAGCCCGCGAAGACGCGGCCGCGCAGCTGTTCGGGGGTTTGGGCTTGAAGCAGGGAGTTGAAGGTCACCGCGCCAGTAAAGGTGCCGATGCCGTAGGCGACCATCGCGCCCATCGCCGCGACCAGTCCGGTCACGGTGGCCAGCAGGGCATCGACGACCGCACGCAGTACGAACGGGCTTAGGATGAAGGCGAGGCGGCTCGGATTGTTGGCGCGCCGGGACAGCAACAGCGGACCTGTAGCCGCTCCGATCCCTATGGCGCCAAGCAGCAGCCCGTAGTCACCGGGCTTGAGCATCAGGTGCTCCCGTGCCAAGACGACCAGCAGCGCACCGGTGGCGCCTGCCGATAACGCCGCGAGGAACTGGCTGGCGGCCAGGGCCCGAAGCAGCCGGTGCCCGAAGATGGCAGCGATCCCGTCGCGGGCGTCGCCGTACCAGGAGATCCGGGCCGTGCTCGCAGCCCCGGCGGGGACCGGGAGCCTGCGCAGGACCAAGGCGGAGAAGAGGTAGCTGGCGGCGTTGATCCAGAACGCGAGGGTGTAGCCGAAGCCCGCGATCATGATCCCAGCCAGCGGCGCGAGCACGACCTGGGAGACCACCGCGGCGGTCCACAACCCGCTGTTGGCTGCGACCAGGTCTCGTTCATTGACGATCCCTGGAAGCACTGACTGGGCGGCGGGGTTGAAGAACACCGCTCCCGCTGACAGGCCGACGGCTACCGCGTAGACGGCCCCGACCTGCCCGCCGACGAACGGCAAAGTGAATGCCAACGCGGCCCGAACCAGGGCGGCGACGACCATCACGCGCACCCGGGGCAGCCGGTCCACTACGGCACCGGCCACCGGAGCAAGGGCCAGGACCGCAAGAATCTCCGCGACCACCACCCCGGAGACCCCCAGTCCCGAGCCGGTCAGGGTGTACACCAGCAGCGCCAGCGCGACGGTGTTGAACGCGTCGCCCCACGCCGACACCGTCCGCGCAACCCAAAGTCGCCGGTAGCCCGGCTGACGCAGCAAGCCGCTCAGCGCCGTCTGCTGGTCAGCCATGCTGGTCTGCGGCCCGGTGGGAGAGCTCAAGGAGCTGACGCCTGCCGGCCCAGCCGAGTCAAGCCGTTGCTCGCACGGTCCATCACCCCTTCCCTGAGGTCGACTCGTCGCAGCCTGGGTCGGTCAGAGCATGGACCCCAGATCCGATCCGACGGTCGGGTAGGCGGCGGTCATGGACTTGAGTTCACGACTGGTGAGGTTGAGCTTCATGGCCAGTCCGATGAAGTTGACCAGTTCGCCGTACTCGGGTCCGAGCATGTGCGCGCCGATGATCTGGTCATCGCAGCGGTCGACGAGGATCTTGGCGGCTGCTGTGGTTTCTCCGATGCGGTAGTTCGAGTACCAGCCACTGGTGTCGCTGTACCGGACGTCGACATCCATGCCGCTGTCCCTGGCCTCTTGCTCCAGCATGCCGACCCGGGCCAGCTCGGGAATGGTGAACACCACTGTCGGGACGTCGGAGTAGTCAGGGACCGTCGTCGTGCCCTTCAGCATGTTGGACGCGGCGACCTTCCCTTCGAAGACCGCCACCGGAGTCAAGGGCATGCCGGGGCTGCTGGCTGCGTCACCGGCGGCGTACACCGCCTCGTTGCTGGTGCTCTGTAGGTGGTTCGCAACCGCCACGCCATGCTCGTCCCAGTCGACGCCTGCCGCGTCCAGGTCAAGGCTTGCCAGGTCCGCGGCCCTGCCGGCCCCATGGACGACGAGGTCGCATTCGATTGTCTCAGGGACGCCGGACCGGTTCACACTCACCTGGTAGCCGTTCTCAGTCTTCTCGACGACCCCGGTGACGGTGGTGGAGGGTCGTACGTCGACTCCGGCCACGGTGCCGCGGGTCACCAGGAGGTCGACCAGGTCGGGGTCGAAACCCTTGAGCGGCCGTTGGCCGCGGTCGATGATCGTCGGGGAGCTGCCGGCACGTGCCGCGATGTGGGCGAGCTCGAACGAGACAAAACCACCGCCGACGAACAAGATCCGGGCAGGGAGCGCCTCGATGTTCAGGAAGTCGGTGCTGTCGATCAGGTGGTCGTGTCCCGGGAAGTGGAGAGGACGTGGACGCGCGCCGGACGCGATCAGGAAGTGGTGTCCCTCGTAAGGAGTGCGGTCGATCTCCAGCTTGTTCTTGTCGGTGAACCGTGCCCGGCCGTGAAGGGTCTCTACGCCATGGCTCGCGAGGTCGCGCTCGAGGTTCCGCGGCACCGGATCGATGAAGCCGCGCTTGTGCCTCATCAGGTCGTCCCAGTTGATCGTCAGTCCCGCGTCGTCGATGCCCTTGCCGCGCATCTGTCGCGCGCTGTCGATGACCTCGGCTCCGCGCCGCAGGATCTTCTTCGGGTCGCACCCCCGAAGCGCACAGGTGCCGCCGTACGGAAGCGCGTCGACGATCGCGACGTCCCAGCCCTGGGAGGCGCACTTGGTGGCGGCGACGACGCCAGCCATGCCGGCACCGATCACGATCAGGTCGTAGCTCTTCGTCACGTCAAAGTTCCTGTGAATGGTCCACGTCCACGGCCTCGACTTGTCCACCGGCTGATGGGGACTCGGTCGGCTCGGCAATCGATGAGCCGGGACCCGATCGGCGTGTACGTCTGAACAGTTGGCCTAAGCCGAACGCGACGGCCGCGGCCCCCAAACCGATCAACGCCCAGCTGGCCAGCGACAACCCGGCGAGTACCCCAAGGAGACCGAGCGTCGCGATTAGCGGGAGGCCGCAACAGATGCCGAATGCACCGGCAAGCACGGCGGCTAAACCGATTCCCGGGGTGCGGTTAGCCATGCGCCATCACCACCCGCAGTTGCTCGACACTCAGCGCACCAGCCGGACGAAAAGGCAGAAGTGCGATGTCCATTTAGCGACCATAGACCTTGATCTAGGCTTCAAGGTCAAGCGAGAGGTTGGGAAGATGCTGATCGGAGAGTTCGCCGCGATGGTTGGTCTGCCCGGCCAGACCATCAGGTTCTACGAGCGGAAAGGGCTGCTGCCGTGCCCACGACGGGAGCCCAACGGGTATCGCAGCTACGACGGGTCGACAGCCGCCCGTGTGCAGTTCATCAGGAGCGCCCAGTCTGCCGGTCTCACCCTCGGCGAGATCCGAGGCATCATCGAGTTGCGCGACCACGGCGACGCACCCTGCTCACACGTGGCGTCCCTGCTCGACCGCAAGCTCGCCGACGTACACGCCCGCCAGCGCGAACTTTCCGCACTGAAGTCGGACCTCGAGCATCTCCTCCAACGGAGCCGCCGCCTGCAACCGGGGGACTGCCCCGAGACAGCTATCTGCCACATCCTGACTCCGCCTTGATAATCTCGTCGCGTGGTCGGACCAGCGCAGCTGGTCGGCCAACTCTTCGGCGACGGACGAGGATCCGTTGCTGAGGGTCACCCCCGCAGTGCCTCGGCCGCGATCCGGGAGAACGACTCGCTGCTTCGACGACGGTGAGCATCCGTCCCGGAGGAGCCCGGCGAACCAGGTCTTCGCCAGGTGCGCGTGCTCGCTGGACATGGAATGCACCGTAGCCTCGGTCCCGCGTGAACGTCGTCGCTCGTGAAGTTCTCGCGCTGGCTCGGGAAGGGTTCGGTTCACCGGAAGGGTTTCTTGTACGTGGAGCCGCTTCGCCGCAACACGCCTGATGGCGCCGAGACGTCGCGCGCTGATGCTTTCAAGACTTACGTGGAACCCGAGCTCGCGGTGCTTTTCCGGGTGGCTATGACGCTGACCGGGTCGCGGGCTGACGCCGAGGACCTCGTGCAGGAGACGGTGATCCGGGCGTTCCGGGCGCTCGACCGGTTCGACGGCAGGCATTCGCGCGCGTGGCTGCTGACGATCCTGCGGAACACGAACGTGAACATGCACAGGCGGCACAGACCCGACCTGGTCGAGGACTGGCGCTGTGTCGGCGATCCACGTCCGGCATTCGGCGCCGAACGGCACATCAGCGCCGAGGAGACGGTGCTGGATGACATCTTGAACGAGGACCTGGAGGCAGCCGTGAAGTCGCTCGACAGCCGCTTCCGCACGGTCCTGCTCCTGATCGACGCGGACCGACTCACCTACGCCGAAGCCGCGGAGGCGCTCGGAGTGCCAGTCGGCACCATCATGTCGCGGCTGAGCCGTGCCCGTGACCGCGTTCGCGCCCACCTGCGGGCAAACGCCAGCTCTTTTGGGAGGACACCGTGATCTCGTCCCTTCACACGATGTTCACCTGCCTCAGGTCGGCCCGGCGTATCGGCCGCTACCTGGACAACGACCCGGCGGCGCCTCTGACGCCAGCGGAGGTCAAGCGTCTCGAGGACCACCTCGCGGTCTGCGAGAAGTGCTCGCGCGTCACCGCCGAGCACCGCGCCCTCCACCGGGCCTTCTCCCGTTGGTCCCAGCAGCGGCTGCCTGACGAGGCGGCGCTGGCCCGCATGCACGACACGCTCGACCGAATCACCAGTGAGGGCGGCCAGTGACCACCGCGTGGGACCTGCTGGTCGTCGGCGGCGGCACCGCCGGGATAGTGAGCGCGAAGACGGCGGCGAGCTTTGGTGCACGAGTGCTCCTCGTGGAGCGGGCGAGAACCGGGGGCGACTGCCTGTGGACCGGCTGTGTGCCCTCGAAGGCGCTCCTCGCCTCGGCCACGGTCGCCGCACGGGCCCGCAACGGGGCTCGGCTCGGGATCGACGTGAACGCGGTCTCGGTCGACTTCGCGAGGGTGATGGAGCACGTCCGCTCGGCGATCCGGACCATCGAGCCGGTCGACTCCCCCGCGGCCCTGCAGGCGGCGGGCGCGCATGTGGACAGCGGTGCCGTGACCTTCATCGGCTTGAACAGTGCCACCGTCGACGGCCGGTTGGTCGAGTTCGCCCAGGCGATCGTCTGCACCGGCTCGTCCCCTGCGGTGCCCTCGATCCCCGGCCTGGACGAAGCCGAGCCGCTGACCAGCGACTCGGTGTGGGACCTGAACACGCTTCCCGACAGGCTCGCCGTCCTCGGCGGGGGGAACATCGGCTGCGAGCTCGGCCAGGCCTTCGCCCGGCTCGGCTCCCGGGTGACCATCGTCGAGGGCACCGAACGCATTCTGAGCCGCGAGGACCCGGAGGCAGCCGAGCTCGTCGCGGCGTCGCTGGAGCGTGACGGGGTCATCCTGCTCACGGGCGCTCCGGTGGTGGGGGTGAAGTCCGTCGCCGACGCGGGCGTGCTGGTGCTCGAGGGCGGCAACCGTGTCGAGTTCGACCGGTTGCTGGTCTCCCTCGGGCGTCGACCCGGCACCCGAGGCCTGGGCCTGGACCGCGCTGGTGTCGAAGTCGACGAGCGCGGATACGTCAGGGTCGACAGCCGGCTGCGCACGACCAACCCGGACATCTGGGCCGCCGGGGACGTGACCGGCCAGGCCCAGTTCACCCACACGGCCGGCGTCAACGGCAGCCTCGCCGCGAGCAACGCCGTCCTGGGGCTGCGCCGCCGGGTCGACACCACCGTCCCTCGGGTCACCTTCACCGACCCGGAGGTCGCCGCCGTCGGCGTGGACATCGGGTCAGCGGCCATCGACCCCGACCTGCACGTCGTGGTGCGCGACCACACCCACCTCGACCGAGCGGTCGCGGAGTCCGAGGTGGGTGGCTTTACCAAGCTCGTCGTCGACGCCAAGGGCCGGATCCTCGGCGCCACCGTGGTCGGGCCCCGTGCCGGAGAAACCCTGGGTGAGCTGAGCGTTGCGGTCCGGCATGGCATGCGTACCCGTGACCTGGCGGGTACGACGCACGCCTACCCGACGTACAACGACGGGATTTGGAACGCGAGCGTCGACGACATCCAGGCACGGCTGCGCCGCCCAGCCGTGGCGCGCTCCATCTCGGTGCTCTCGACCGGGCGGCGGCGTTGGGTCCGCTCGTCGCTTCGACGGAGGCTGGTTCAGGCCAGGTCGCGGTAGCCGCCGACGACGCGTTGCGCCGCACCGACCGCCACCACCGCTGCCCATACCAGGGCAATCTCCCAGGCGTACGCCGGCAGCAGCAGCCACACGCTGTGCACCACGATGGTCTCGGTCCCCTCGGCCAGGCCACCCAGGAACGACAGCGAGCGTCCGTCCTCGATCGTGCGCCCGGTGCGTTCGGCGATCGAGGAGAACGCCAAGAAGGCGGTCCCGTTCACGTAGTAGGCCAGCAGGACCAGCAGGAAGGGCCACCACGGCGCACCGTGCCCGGCGGTGACACCGACTGCCACCCCGACGACCGTGCTGCCGTAGACCGCGAAGTCGGCGGTGATGTCCAGGAAGCCGCCCGCCTCCGAAGCAGGATCCGCTCCGATCGCAGGTGCCTGCTTGCGGCGGCGGGCCAGGGGCCCGTCCAGCCCGTCGGCGAGACGTGAGAGCAGCCAGAGGACCAACGCCAGCCACCACAGCTGTGCCGCGGCGGCACCGGCACTGGTGAGCCCGACGATCAGCCCCGCCACGGTCAGCCGGTCGGGTGTGATGCTGGGCCGGTCGATAGCCGAGGCCGTGCGTGACCACGGCTTTTCGAGAGCCCGCCGCACGGCACCGTCCATCATTGGTCCATCTCCTGGTCGTTGCCCCATCGGCGGGCGCGGGCCGCGAGCAGCCCACCCGCGGAGAGGACGCCCAGCGCCGCGGCCGAGACGACGAACGGCCATGACCCTGGCGTAGTGCCGTAGGTCCCCAGCGCGACATAGGCCACCGTTCCGGGGACGATGCCCACCCCAGTGCCCACCGTGTAGTGCCACCACCGGATCCGGGTCAGGCCGGCGGTGTAGTTGACGGCGGTGAACGGCACGACCGGGACCAGGCGCACCAGCACGACGGCCAGCAGCCCACGCTGACCGATTAGGTCGTCCACCTGCTGCACGCGGGTGGGGATGAGTCGCTCGATCGCGTCACGACCGAGCAGTCGGCCCAGACCGAAGGCCACGAGCGCACCAACCAGTGCAGCTACCAAGACAAGCAAGACGCCGCTCACCAGGCCGAACATCAGCCCCGCGGCCGCGGACAGCACATTCTTGGGCACCGGTGCCAGGGTGATCAGGGCGTAACCGAGGACGAACACCAGCGGGGCCGCCCAACCGTAGGAGTCGATGGTATGCCGGACCTCGGTCACGCTGGGAAGGTCGACGGTCAGGGCCACCACCACGGACGCCGCGACCAGCGCAAGGAAGGTCGCCAGCCGCCACTGGATGCCGGGGGTCGACGCGCGGCGCATGCTGGGAATCGGAGTCCCTTCTCGACACTTGATCACCACGGGAAGTCCCCGAGCCGGTCGCCGTGTTCCCAATTCAGGAAGATTGTCCCCAGGACAGGAGCCTACGTGTCACGCGCCCAGCACCGGCCCAGCTCTCGACAGCTCGTTTCCGCGCCACGGGCGCCTCGACGTAACCTCTGGAGGTACGGCGCGGCGATGGCCTCAGGAAGCATGCTGCTGGCCGCCTGCTCGGCCCCGGGGGTGACCAAGGCGACCGCGGACTCGTTCGGAAGCTGGGCGGACGTTCGGTCCGAGGCTCGTGGCCAGACCGTCTCGTTGTGGATGTGGGGCGGCGACCCGCAGGGCAACGCCTACGTGGACGACGTACTTACTCCCGCAGCGAAGAATGCAGGCGTGACGCTGCGACGGGTCCCGGTTGCGGACACCAAGGATGCCCTCAACCAGGTGATCGCCGAGCGGCAGGCCGGGCGTACCGATGGGTCGGTAGACCTCGTGTGGGTGAACGGGGACAACTTCGCTACGGGTCTGCAGGCCGGTGCCTGGAAGTGTGGCTGGGCTGACAAACTGCCGAACATGCGCTTCACCGCCCCTGACGATCCGCTGCTCACCAGCGACTTCGGCACCCGCGTCGATGGCTGCGAGTCGCCCTGGCACAAGGCGCAGTTCAGCCTGGTCTACGACTCCGCGAAGATCCCCGACCCACCCGACAGCCTCGCGGGGGTGCTCGACTGGGCCGAGCAGCACCCGGGACGGTTCACGTACCCCGCTCCCCCGGACTTCACCGGCTCGGCCTTCGTCCGGCAGCTCCTCTACTCCGTGTCGGGGGGGTACGGGAACGTGCCGGCGAAGTTCAACCAAGCGGCTTATAACGAGCTCTCTCCGGCACTTTGGCAGCGGCTCCGCGACCTTGCTCCCTCGCTGTGGGGCGCTGGCCGCACCTACCCACGTGACTCGGTCGCCCTCGACAAGCTGTTCGCGCAGGGACAAGTGGACATGACGATGACCTACGGCCCCGCCACCCTGACCGATCTCGTCGCCAAGGGCACGTTCCCGGCCACGACGCGGGTCCTCCCCCTGCAGGAAGGCACCCTCGGCAACGCGAGCTTCCTGGCCATCCCCTCCACCTCGGGCAACGCGGCCGGGGCGATGGTGGTCGCCAACCTCGCTTTGTCCCCGGAGCAACAGCTGATCAAGGCCGACCCACACGTGTGGGGGCAGTTCACCGTATTGGACCAGTCCCGCCTACCCAGGCCCGAGCAGAAGGCCTTCGCCGGCCTGCCGGCGGCCTCGCTGGTGGTCCCGCCGTACCGGGTGCTCTCCCGCAACGCTAACCCCGAGCTGTCCTCGGCGTGGGTGCCGGCCCTCGACGAGGGGTGGCGGCGCAACGTGCTGGCTGAGGTTCAGTGATCCGGGGGACCCCTCAGGGAAGATGGCGAGGCACCCTCCTGGTGGCCGCGCCGGTGCTCGCCGTGCTGCTCGTCGTGGTGACCGGTCTCGGGGCCACCGCTCTGCAGAGCCTGGGGCTGATGCCGTTGACCGGCGCGCCACGACTGAGCTTCGCTGCTTACGCCGACGAACACGGGGAGCTGCTGACGGCCACCGGCCTGTCCCTGCTCATCGCGGCGGGCTCCACAGCTCTGGCCGCCGCCGTGGGCCTGGCGAGCGCGGTGGCGGCCATGAGCTCTCCGCGCGCTAGGCGGATGCTGACCGGTCTGGTCGCCGCCACCGTCCCGGTCCCCCACCTGGTCGGGGCCGCCTCGGTCGGATTGCTGCTCGCGGACGGCGGTCTCCTCAGCCGCTGGCTCGGCGCCTCCCCCGAGACATGGCCGTCGCTGGTCGCCGGACGTTGGCCGACCGCCGTGGTGCTCGAGTACGCCTGGAAGGAGTCCGCGTTCATCGCGCTGGTCGTCACCGCCACCCTCGCCACCCGGCTGGCCGATTACCACGAGACCGCCGCCCTGCTCGGCGCCGGCCCCTGGGCCCGCCTACGGCACGTGACCCTTCCCCTCGCGGCGCCTGCGCTCGGTTTCGCCTCGGCCATCACGTTCGTCTACACCCTCGGCTCCTACGAGGTCGCCTGGCTGCTCGGACCCGCCTACCCAGAGCCCCTGCCGGTGATGGCCTACCGGCTGTTCACCTCCACCGACCTCGCTGCCCGTCCCGAGGCGATGGCCTTGGCAATGACGACCACCGCTCTCGCGGGCGCCGCAGCGCTGGCGGCGCTGGCGCTGGTACGACGGACGGCGCCGTGGCGATGACCCGGACGAGACGAGCCCTCGGGGCGCTCCTGCTGATCCTGCTGCTGGCGTGGTTCCTGACCCCACTGCTGCCGCTGGTCCTGTGGGCAGGAGCCGAGTCCTGGCCCGGGACGTCCCGCTTGCCGCAACGCTGGGGCCTCGGCAACGTCACGAGCGTCTTCGCCTCGCAAGGCGGTGCCGCGGTGCTGCGGTCGTTGACTCTGGGCACCGCGGTCGCAGCCCTCGCCACGCCGGCCGGCGCAGTCGCGGCCCGCGCCCTCGCGCTGCGTGAGGTCCGCTGGCCGCGGCTCGCCGCGGGACTGCTGTTCGCTCCTGTCGCATTACCGGTCTTCGCCATGGTGATGGGACTCAACGTCGTGCTCCTGAGGCTGCACGTTCCGGGTTTCCTTGGGATCGTGCTGGTTCTGGTGGTCGCCGCGCTTCCCTACACCACGTTCCTGATGCGGGCGGCATATGCCGCCTATGACGTCGCCTTCGAGGACGAGGCCCGGACCCTAGGAGCCTCGCCGGGAGCGGTTCGATGGCGGGTCCGTCTCCCGCTCCTCGCTCCCGCCCTGGTCGGCGCCGCCTTCCTCGCGTTCCTCGTGGGATGGAGCGACTACATCGTCACCCTCCTGCTGGGCGGCGGACGCTACGTCACCCTTCCGATCTTGGTGGCGTCGGCCGCCTCGGGGACCGGCAACGAGCCCACCGTCGCAGCTCTTTCCCTGGTCGCGATCGCAGCCCCGGCAGTGTTGCTGATCGTCGCGGGTCTGCTCAGCCGGCGACTCACCCCCAAGCGCCGCCGTACGGCCGAGCGCACCGGCCCAGCCCTTTCGTCTCCCCTTCTGGTCGAAGGAGCCGCATGAGCGCCACCCTGACCCTGCACAACCTGACCCGGGACTACGGGGGCCCGGTACCCGCACTGTCGGACCTGACGCTCCGCGTTCCGGCCGGCTCGTGTGTCGCGGTGGTGGGGCCCTCCGGCTCCGGGAAGACCACCGTTCTTCGGCTCGCCAGCGGGCTCGACCGGCCCGACCACGGAGATGTCCTGCTCGACGGCACCAGTGTGCTCGACGTGGCACCGGAGGAACGCGGCATGGCGATGGTGTTCCAGCGGCCGCTTCTGTTCCCGCACAGAAACGTCCTGGACAACGTCGCCTTCTCTGCACGGGTCCACGGCGTCTCCCGTCGACGCGCACGTGCCGACGCGGCGGAGTACCTCGACCTCGTCCAGCTCCCCGGCTTCGGCAGCCGGCACCCAGGCGAGCTCTCGGGTGGACAAGAGCAGCGGGTGGCCCTCGCGCGCGCGCTGGCCGCGCGGCCCCGGGTGCTGCTGCTCGACGAACCGTTCAGCGCCCTCGACGCCGCCCTCCGGGCCGAGATGCACGACCTCGTCAGGCAAGTCCGCGCCGCTCTTGACCCGACCATCGTGCTGGTCACTCACGACCAGGCAGAGGCGGCGAGCCTGGCCGAGTGTGTGGCAGTGCTCTCGGCAGGTCGTCTGGTGCAGCACGACACCGTCGACCGGATCTACAGCCGCCCCACCAGCCTGACCACAGCACGGCAGATGGGCGGGCGCAACGAGGTGCCCGGGGAGGTCCGCGGCCATCACCACCACTCCGTCCTCGGCAGCCTCGCGCTGCCCGTCGACGTACGCCCACCCCAGGGACCCGGTGTCCTGGTGTTCCGCCAGGAGTCCGTACAGGTCACCGACGGCGACGCCCCGGACGCCCTCGCCCAGGGCGTCGTCGTCGCCAGCCGCCCGATCGGCGCCAGGCGGCTGCTCACGATAGAAGTGGTCGCCCCCAACATCTCCTCGTCTGATCGATCCGGGGTGCAGGTACACGCCGAAACACCTCCGGGCCATCCCATCCGGGAAGGGGACCGGGTTGGGATCCGCCTGCCACCGCACGCCTTGTCCGTTGTGCCCGGCGCCGACGTATCGCCGCACTTGCCTGGCACAGGGGTCCGATCCGATGGCCACACGTTCAACCCCACTGAGGCTACGGACGTCGAGGCGTCACAGTCAGGCGCCGGGGCATCGCCGTGAGACCCGCAGCGATCCACAAGAGCAACCTCAGTTCAGCACCGTCAGCGGGAGCAGCCGGCGAAGCTGCTCGTTCTCGCTGGGGTCGAGGACTGAGTGCTGGACGCACGCCGGGACGAGCTCGCCGGTCTCGGGATGTGCCATTGAATAGGTGCAGGCCAACAGCCGCTCCTGCGTCGCCCGGACCCTCGGGTCCTCGGCGACCCCACCCTGCCGCATCAGCCGCCACGCCGGCGCGACGTCGGCGGCGTCCATGAAGTTGTGCACCACGTAGGTCATCGGTGTAACGCGACCTCGGCGCCAGGCCGCCGCGACCCGTCGTGGCCCGCCGGACCGCCGGACGAGACGGCGCACCCAACCCAGCGCGACCTTCGCGTCCCCCGGGTGCCGGGCGAGTACGCGCGCGAGCTTCGCCGCCAGCAGGGCGGGCGACGTGCCGCCGAAGTTCACCCCGCCGAAATGGGCCAGGGCGCGGTCCCGGGTATCCAGGTCGTCGCCGCTGTCCGGGTCGAAAAGCGGGACCCATCGGTCCTCTACGCGAACGCCGAACGCGCTCCGGTTACAGCGGGGATCGCCGAACTGCAACGCCTGCCAGGCGACGCGCTGTCCGAGGCCGGCCTCGAGCCGGTCCCAGACGTCGTCGATGCCGACGGCCCGATAGTCCCCCTTCCAACGCCGCTCGTCTCCCACATGGGCCGCGGGCTGGAAGGACAGCATGGAGTACCCCATGCTGCTTACCTCGTCCACGACCTCGGCAACCTGGTTCAGGTTTGCGGGGGTGACCGTCATGTTGTGGGCGAGGTAGAACTGCACGCCGTGTTCGCGTCGCAGCTCCCGGAACATCTCTACGAACCGTGACCGGAAGGGGTTGAGTTCGACCTCGCTCCTGGGCCGTGGGATCCCGGTGCGCCCGCGCATGAGCGAATCGAAGTGGGCGGCGAAGGACAGCCGGCGGAAGCGGGGATTCCCGATCCCGTCGAGCGCCAGCGCTCGGAGATAGTCGGCGTCGAAGTCACCATGGGTCATCGACATCGGCTCGCGGCCGTGGGCGCGCATGGCGGCGAGCGCTGCCGCGTGATCCTGGGGATTCAGCAGGGAGACCTCTCCACCGATCAGCTGGGCGTGCGCCCGGGGGCCGCGCCGCTCCTCGAGCAGACGCATCTGGGCCTCGACCTGAGCCACCGTGTGCGCCCCGTCGACGCGCACCTTGTTGGCGTCCTTGGAGTGGTAGCAGGGCGTGCAGGTGAGGTTGCACTTCGGGACGACGCCGTGCGTCCCTTCGCACCCCACCGCGTGGCGGCCCAGGATCTGCTGCTTTGTCCGGACGCCTGGGGGCAGGGCGGCCCAACGCTCGGCGAGGACACGTTCCGTGACCGGATGCACGGGCCGGGTGGCCCGCTCCAGTAGGTTCCACAGGGATAGCATCATCATGGGTAGCTTCCTGGTCAGAAGGCTCGAGCAGCTCGGTGGCGGCGAGGAAGGTCACCACGGTGAACTGCAACGTGTCGAGATACCCATAGTGCCTGCAGTCGAGAGCCCTGTTCTGGCTAGCGGACGGCCGAGAGCCGGAGATACTGGGTAGGAATCCACAACGCACGAACCGGGAGATCCGATGCCACGTCGCCATGACACGGCCGTGAGCCTGGCGGGGCTGACCGTCACCGACGCACATTCCGGAGCGAGTCTCGACCTGGGAACGCTCCGTGGGGTGCACGTGCTTGTCCTCATGCGCCACCGCCATTGACTCCCCTGTCAGGCGCACCTGGTCGAGGTGCACGAACAGCATGGCAACCCTTCGGTGGGGCTGATATTCATCGGTTTCAGTCCGGCGGACCGGCTCGCCGCGCTGGCTAGGCACCTGCGCTGGCCCGGGTTGGTGCTCAGTGACCCCACGCGACTGGTTTACGCCAGACTAGGGTTTCGTAGGGCTCGCCTCTGGCGAGTGTACGCACCGAGAACTCTGCTGACCTATGCCCGAGCGGTCAGAGGTGGCAAGAAACTCTCCCGTCCCGTCGAGGACACCCGCCAGCTCGGCGGAGACGCCGTCCTGCGGGACGGCACGGTCATTCGACTGTGGCGACCTCGCTCGCCCGATGACCGGCCAGCGGCCTCCGACGTCCTCGCTGCCGCTGACGAGCAGTTCTAGCGGCCCTGCGCGGACGTCGTCACTTTGTCCGGCTTCGCGGGCTGGTGGAAGGACGGGCCGCTGCCAGGCTCAGCGGGCAATGCTGTCATCGTCAGACTTGTGGACTCGACAACCGGGCCGGAACAAGCGCCGGATCACACTGGCGTGCGATCAAGAACGTCTGAGAAGTAAGCCGGTAAACGCCGACTCAGAAGGCGTGTACCGGTGCGCCGCCTGCGACGCCGGCTTGTTCCGAGCCGATGCGGAGTTCGACTCGGGGACCGGCTGGCCGAGCTTCGCCGATAGTGTTCCCGGGGCGTGGAGCTGCACCGGGACTACCGGCTCGGGATCCCCCGCACCGAGGTTCACTGCCGCCGCTGCCGTGGGCACCTTGGCCATGTCTTCAACGATGGCCCAGGACCGGAGCGGAAGCGGTACTGCATCAACGCCTGCGCTCTGTCGCCGGGTGACACCGAAGGGGCCTGACAGTGCCGATCCCAGACGCCTCATGGGACGGGCGACGACAGCCACCGATCGCCGACTACGCGTTCTTGTCGGACTGCCATTCCGCTGCCCTGGTCGATCGCCGAGGTTCGGTCGACTGGTGGTGCGTCCCTCGGTTCGACTCGCCATCCGTGTTCGGGCGTCTGCTCGATCCAGAGGCCGGCCACTGGGTGATCCGCCCCATGGACGACTTCGACGTCGAACGCGACTACGTCGGCGACTCCCTCGTCCTGCACTCGGTGTTCCGGACGGCAAGTGGCGAGGTGACGCTGACCGATGCCGCTGCCCTGCGTCCGGGGGCGCGCGGCCACGACGTCGGGCTCCAGTCGGTCCATACGCTGCTTCGCGTAGTGGAGTGCGTGCGCGGGACCGTTGAGCTCGAGGTCGACTTCGCCCCTCGTATGGAGTACGGCCGTACCCAGCCGCACATGACGCCTGTCGACGGAGGTGTCGTCGCGCGCGGTGGACCAGCGCAGCTCACGTTGACAAGTCCGGTCCCGCTGCGGTGCGAGAACGGGTCAGCCTGGGCACGCATGGTGGTCGCGGCGGGTGACGTCGTGGAGTTCCAGGCGGCGTACCGTCCCTCCTTCGGAGAGCCGTCGGTTGATGAGCCGGGCGGGGTGGCCACGGTCAAGGACACGTTGGAGGCGTGGCAGTCGTGGCGCGAGCTCCATCAGGGCTACCAGGGCCGCTTCGCGAGCCACGTCGCCCGGACCTCCGTCGTGCTGCAGGGGCTCACCTACCAGCCGTCCGGGGCGATCGTGGCCGCAGCCACCACCTCGCTGCCGGAACGGATGGGTGGCACGCTCAACTTCGACTACCGCTACGCCTGGCTGCGTGACCTGAGCCTGACGATCCGCTCGCTGTGGATCGCGGCGTGCCCCGACGAGCCAGCACGCGTGTTCGACTGGTTCACCAATTCGGCCGGCAAGATCGGCGAGGAGCTTATCCAGATCATGTACGGCGTGGCCGGTGAGCGGGATCTCGACGAACACACGCTGGAGCACCTCAGCGGCTATCACGACAGCCGGCCGGTCCGGGTCGGGAACCAAGCGTGGACCCAGCTGCAGCATGACGTGTTCGGCGAGGTGCTCGACGCCGTCCACCTGATGAGAGATCACCTCGAGGAGCTGGACGAAGGGCTTCAGGAGCTGCTAGTGGTGCTGGCAGACCGGGCGGCGGCCGGTTGGGCCGAGCCCGACGCAGGGATGTGGGAGGCGCGGGACCAGCAGCGGCAGTACGTCTCCTCCAAGGTGATGTGTTGGGTGGCCCTGGATCGGGCCATCGCCCTCGCCGACCGCCTGGGGGCCACCGCCGATCCCGACCGCTGGGCGATCGCACGGGACGAGATACGTGCAGCCGTGCTCGAGCAGGCCTGGAGCGCCCAGGCCGGCGCCTACACCGGAGCATTCGCCTCGGGCGATCTCGATGCGTCCGTGCTGTTGCTCCCGCTGGTCGGGTTCTTGCCGGCAGGAGATGAGCGTATGAAGGCCACGATCGACGCGATCGAACGCGAGCTCGGCGCCGGGGGTCTGGTACGACGATGGCCCGACGACCAGAGCGGCTTTCTCATCTGCACGTTCTGGTTGGCCGAGTGCCTCGCCTTGGCCGGCGAAGTGGACCGGGCGGAGACCTGGTTCACGAGTGCGGTCGGCTACGCCAACGACCTGGGGCTCCTGTCCGAGGAAGCTGTCCCGCACGGCGGTCAGCTGCTCGGGAACTTCCCCCAGGCGTTCTCCCACGTCGGGCTGATCAACGCCGCCTGGCGCATCACCGAGGCCTCCCGGCCGAACGAACCATCATCCGACAACGACAAGGAGACGTCATGACCACACAACGACTGGACGGCAAGGTCGCCCTCATCACCGGATCCGACTCCGGCATCGGCCAGGCAACCGCCGTGGCGTTCGCCAACGAGGGCGCCGGCCTCGTGATCACCTACCTCCACGATGCCGACGGGGCTGACGCAACGAGGCGGGAGGTCGAAGCTGCCGGTCGGACCGCCATTGTCGTCCGGACCGACATCAGCGACGAGGACCAGGTGGCCGCTGCGTTCGATCGAGCAGTCGAAGAGTTCGGAAAGGTCGACATCCTCATGAACAACGCAGGCGTCGACGCGTCCGGCAGCGACGTCGCCGACTTGTCCACCGAGGTGTGGGACAAGCCCATCCGGACCAACGTCTACGGTCCGTTCTTCTGCTGCCGCCGTTTCGTACAAGAGCGCAAGAAGCACGGAGGCGGCGGCAAGATCATCAACGTCACCTCCGTCCACGAGGACATCCCCAACGCCGGCGGCGCCGACTACGACTGCTCCAAAGGCGCCGTCCGCAACCTCACTCGGACGCTGGCACTCGAGCTCGCCCCGTTGAAGATCAACGTCAACAACCTGGCACCAGGTATGGTGCTGACCCCGTTCAACCAGGCAGCCATCGACGATCCCGACCTGCTCGAGGAGCAGGTGCAGAGCATCCCGTTCAAACGCGCGGCCGAGCCGGAGGAGATCGCCCGCCTTGCCGTCCTCCTGGCCTCCAGCGACGCCGACTACTGCACCGGATCCACGTTCACCATGGACGGTGGACTGGCCCAGAACATCGGCCAAGGCGCCTGACGCTCGGCCTGCTCAGGGATGGTTGGTCGGCAACGGGCGTTCCCGCCGAGCCGCTCAGTCGTGGAAGTGGACGGGACTGCGCCGTTGACGGTCGATCTCGACGCGGAAGACGTCGGGTCGGCTGTAGTGGCCGGTCGGGTCGAAGTTCTGGCGTTCCCGAGCGACCATGCCGACGTCTAGATCGGCAATGACCAGGCGCTCGTCACCGACCACGGGCTCCACGAGCCATGTCCCGTCGGGTGCCGCGACCGCCGACCCGCCGCGGCAGTAGTCCCTGATCCCCAACGCCTCCAACTCGTCACGCAGCGGAAAGTCTCGTGGGACGTCATCGAGCGAGATCAGCCCGTTGGCGGCGAGCGACCAGACCCGCCCCTCAAGGGCGATGAATCGGGTGATGTCCGCGGTGTTGCGCGGATTGCCCGGCCACACGCTCACGTGCAGGTCCTCGCCCTGCGCGTACAGGGCGTGGCGCGCCTGCGGCATCCAGTTCTCCCAGCAGTTCAGCCCGCCGACCCGCGCCCCCGCGGTATGGTGCACCCGCAGCCCGTGGCCGTCGCCCTGCCCCCACACCAGCCGCTCCTCGTACGTCGGCATCAGCTTGCGGTGCGCACTCACGATTCCCGTGCTGGGGTCGATGCCGACCAGGGTGCAGAAGACAGTGCCGCGCGCCGAGCCGCTGCCGCGCTCGGTCGTCCCCATGTACACGAACACGTCGAGGTCACGTGCCGCTTCACATAGTGTCGCGATTTCGGGTCCCGGCAGCTCGACTGCAGCCTCGAGGTAGGCGCCGTACGCTCGCTTCTGCCGGTCGTCGTCGAACCGCGCGCCTCCCGTCAGCCCCAACCAAAAGGGGTAGCCCGACAGGAAGGTCTCAGGAAAGGCGACAAGCTGAACGCCGGCGGCCGCGGCGTCCTCGATCCACACCACTGCCTTACGGGTCGTGGCGGCGGGATCCAGCCAGTGCGGCCGCGCCTGGGCTGCAGCCACGCGCATGTCTTCTCCTGACGACGCTGCCGGATAAGTGCAGGCTCAGCGTAGGCCGTAGGTTGTACTTCGGCACGTGAGCTAGCGTGTACGTTCCGCCTGGGAAGGAGCTGCCTTGTCCCTCTCGCACCTGCGGGCGGCGGTTGCGGCCGGCGACCATGAGACGCTGATTCGGTACGTGCGTCTGCACCTCGGGGACGGCGATGAGACCAAGGGTCGCGGCGAGATTGACAAGGCGTGGGTGGAGGCCCTCAAGGAACTGCTGGAGATGCCTGAGGTCGACCGCATGTTTGTCCTCGACACCATTCGCAACCAGGACCGCGCGACGATTGCGCACCTGTTCTTCTCACTGCACTTCCACCTTGTGCAGCAGTCAGGAGAGTGGATCCATGACGGCGACCTCTGAGCCCGGCCAGCTGAGACCCGGGTTATGGCAGACCGTCAACGAGCGCTACCCGGGCTCGATGATCACCAAGACCGACCTAGTGCCACTCGCGCGGCTTCGTCGCCCGCTCGCGGAGTCGAGGTTGGCGTTCGTGAGCACGGCAGGTGTGCAGCCGAAGGGAACCTTGCCGTTCGATGTCGTCCATCCGGTCGGGGACTACACCTTCCGCCGTGTCCCCTCCAACTCGCGGCCTGAGGAGCTGGAGATCCACCAGTTGAAGTACCCGACCGACGGGGCGCACCGCGACCTCAACGTCATCTTTCCGATCGAGCGGCTTCAGGAGCTCGCCGGCGAGGCAGTCGTCGGCGGTCTCACCGACAACTTCTTCTCCTTCATCGGCTACAACATGGACGCCGATCTGCTTGAGCGCACGCTCGCCGAGGACCTCGCACAGGCTGTGGCTGACGAACACGCCGACCTCGCCCTGCTATCGCCGGCTTGACCGATCTGCCACCAGTCGGTCGGACTGGTCCAGCGTGCTATCGAAAGGCGCGGCATCCCCACCGTCTCGGTCACTGTCGCTCGCGACGTCACCGAGCACGTCAAGCCACCGCGTGCGGTCTTCGTGCCGTTTCGAATGGGCCACCACTTCGGTGTGCCTTTCCACGTCGACGCACAGCGGCTGATCATCACTTCGGCCCTGGACCTGGTCAGCTCTGCCACGCGCAGCGCGCAGATCGTCGACCTACCGCTGCGGTGGGCGAAGCTGCGGCGCGAAGGCGCGGAGATCGAGCGACGACGCAACCAGCGCTGATGTCATCACTTCACGGGCGCCGGACGAACCACCGCCTACACCCGGGCACGATGCCCTCGCCACACCTGGGCTGACGTCGCCCGACCGCCTAGCTGCTGGTCTCGGCGTATCTCGCCCAGGCAAAGCAGTACAGCCCGAAGGCCGCGATGCCCAGGGCAACCGCGACCAGCAGCCATGGTCCGACCCCTGCGTCGAGCAGGGTGGACAGGGCTGAGTCCAGCCCGCCGGCCTTCTTCGCGTCGTACGTCCAAGCCGCCCAGACGAAGAGTGATCCGAGCACCAGGAAGGCGACAGCCTTCGCGAGGTAGCCGACCTGTCCGAGCCGGACGATGGCGGTGCCCGACTCGCCCGAGGTGGCGCCGGCTTGCAGGTCCTTGGTGAACGACGACGTCAAGCCGCGCTTGGCGTGCACGACGGCGACAACGAGGATGACGATTCCCACGAGCGCGACCAGCAACCGCCCGAACGGCGCGTTCATCAGCCGGGCGGTCATCACCTGGCTGTGCGACCGCGAGCCGGCGCCAACGGCGAGACGCAAG
>JBBRYB010000048.1:0-21170 GCA_038238115.1 Propionibacteriales bacterium
AGCTGGGAAGCAGTGACGTCACGTTGCAAGACGGTGGTGATAGCACGGATCGCGGCCAGCGGGGAGCGCAAGTCATGTGAGACCACGTCGAGCAGGGTGTTCTTCAGCTGGTCCAGCTCCTGCAACCGGATGGCCGCTTCTCGCTCCAGGGCCTGGGCTCGCTCCAGTTCTTGTTGCGCCTGGAGCCGTTCCGAGACGTCTCGAATGATTGCGCTGAACGACCGTGACCCGTCCACCTGCCACGTGCCGAGCGACAGCTCGACCGCCACCTCCGATCCGTCTCGGCGTCGAGCCGTGACTGAGACCGTGCCACCGATCAGGCGCGACTCCCCGGTGGCCAGGTACCTGGCGATACCGGCCCAGTGGGCCTCGTGGAACCGCTCGGGGATGATAACGCTGACCGGCGCACCCAGCAGTTGATCGGGGTGGTGACCGAACATCCGGGCCGCTTCAGCGTTGACGTAACTGATGACCCCGGTGCTATCGATCGAGACGATCGCATCAGAGGCGGTCTCGGCCACCGCACGGAAACGGGCTTCGCTCAACCGCAGTTCGGTCTCGGCCTGCTTCTGCGCCATCAGCGACCCAAGTTGAGCCGCCGCCGAACGCACCAGGTCCTTCAGCTCCGGGTCGTCGGAGCGCTGATCGTGGGTGAAGAACTCGAGAACGGCGATCACCCGGTCCTCCACCACCACCGGCACGAGCAGTCCGGTGCTCAAGCCGAGTGCCGCGGCCGCCTCGGCTCGCCGGAAGTGGTCCCGGTCAGCACCGATGTCCTCAGCCCAGCGCACTTCACCGTCGGCCCACACCTTGCCCACCAGCGGCATGCCGGGCGTGAACCGCAGCCCGAGGCTGGTTTGACGGAACGGGTCCAAACCAGGCGTAGTGGCGTACCACACCGACCCACAGGTCAAGACGGCGTTGTCCGCGGCGGGCAACCACACCTGCCCCAACGCCCAGCCGCCGGCCTGGCAGAATAGCCGCAAGGTGGCCTCGAACGCCTCATCCACGCTCGCCGCGGCGCTGATCGCTTGCGCCAGCGCCGAAGAGAATCCCAGCCGCGTCGCCCGTCCAGTCAGACCATTGACGGGCATCGCGCTGTCTACCTCCCAGCCCACGTGACGCGCCGATGGACCGCCAGCAAGGCAGGGAGCATCGCTTACGAGACTATACCAACAGCACGGGGCGCGAGCTAGTCAGCGACGAGACTCACCAATAGTGCCCGCGAAATCGGCGTCGCGTTGTGGCTGCGCGCCGACGACGCCCGGGCCCTGCGCGATCGACTGGCTGCCGCCGGCGTCCCCATCACCGTCGCCCCGTTCGACTCCCCGTCCGGGCGGACCTCCACATTTACCGACCCCGACGGCTGGCCCGCTGTCCGTCTTTGTAGACGTCGGCGCGGTCGACCATGGGGTAGTTCTGCAGTTCCACAGCTTGTTCGCTCGGCAGCTGGGTCATGTCTTCCCCTGGCTGCTCGGTGTGCGCCCCGCCAAGCCGTAGATCTCTGAGACCCGTGCCCCGGCACTCACCTCGGTCGGTGCGTGGCCGTGCTCGACCTGCAGGTGCAACCCCAGGGCACCGAGGACGGCGAGAACCTTGTCCAGACGCACGGTGTCCTTGCCCGTCTCCAGGTCGCTGACGAACCTTGGGCCTACCCCGGCGAGCTCAGCGAGCTCGTCCTGTCGCAGTGAGAGCTCCTCGCGCCGAGCGTGCACGACTGCCGCGAGAACTCCTCTCTGAGATACCCGAACGGGTAGTGGAGTGCGAGACTTCCGCCGCTCTATCATGCGACCTCACTAGAGTTACCGTTCGGGCAGTATAGCGTCAAGTGAGCGCAGAAACGAGTCGCGATGACGGTTGGCTTCCCGATCGGGAAGCAGGAGGGTTTCGGGGGAGAGTCGCCGTACCGGTCCGACCCTATGACGACCGGACCTTCCGGAGAGCCACGAGGGCTGTGTCGTCGGCCTCTGGGAGTGTGTGCAGATATTTGCTGGTGGTGGCGAGGCTGGCGTGCCCGAGCCGTTCGCGGACGACCTGTAGGTCTGCTCCGCCGGCCAGGAGCCAGGAAGCGTGCGCGTGCCTCAAGTCGTGTAGCGCGGTGGTGGGTTCAGTTCGGCCTTCTTGCAGGTGGGCAGCCAGATCCTGTGTCGGAACCAGTCGCGCGGGAGGTGGCCGTCGGTGTCGCGCGTTCGGGTTCCCCGTGGGTCATCGAGGCCCTCGGTACGTCGCTGCGCCCGGTAGCGGGCGAAGCTGGCCTTGCATTGGCCGCACCGACAGCGTCCTGCCGTGTAGGCGCTCAGTGTTCCGTGCCGGTACTGGCGGCCCGTCGTTGTGGGTTCGGTCAACCCGAGAGTGTTGGCGTCGACCAGGGTGGCCGGAGCCCAGGGGTTGCTGGGGAAGTGCGAGAAGCCGAAGAGCAAGTCGTCGAGGCCGATGTCGTACTGGCGCATGTGGGTGGCGATCGCGTTGACGAGGAGCGGGTCGAGCTTGAGTCGCCGGGAGTGCTTCGACTTCGGGTACGGCTTGACGTAGAAGTGGCCCCCGGTCGGGTGGTACTTCGGGTCGACCTCGCTGACCGTGCGGGTGACGGTCAGGATCCCGCTGTCGAACTGGAGGTCGCGAGGTCTGAGCTCGGTAAGCTCCCCCCACCGAACACCTGATCCGATCGCGGCCTCGATAAGCAGGCGTGCCGCTTCGCACGGCAAGGCAGCAAGGAGGCGGGCGAACTCACCCGGGCTCACGATCCGGTACTCCTTGACAGCGACGGTAGGCGACTTGACCCCACGGCAGGGGTGGATGACCGTGACGAAGTCGTTGAGGGCGGTCGTGAACATCGCAGACAGGATGATCTTGAGGTGCCGGATCTGCGCCGGAGAGACTCCTTGGGCCGTCAGCTCGGTCACCCAAAGACGCACATGGGTGGGCAGGACGTCGGACATCTTCATGCAGCCGAACCAGGGGAGGATGTGCTTGTCGAGGCAGTACCGGTAGCCCTCACGTGTCGATGGCTCGAGCACATGGTTGGGGAACCAGACGTCGTTCACATAGGTCGCGACGAAGATACGCCCGCTGCTCGGGTCGCCGGGTCGTCCGGACGCGACGACCGCCTCGGCTCGTTGCCAGGCGAGGTTGGCCTCCTTCTTCTTCTCGTGCGTGCCGGCCTGCCGTATCTTGCCGCGGGCGTCGCGGTAGACCGCGGCATAGCGGGTCCCGGCCTTGCTGGTGCGTTTGCGGGCGTACCCCACGTGCTCGTTCCTCCAACTCTTCGGGCCGTTGGCGTGCCATCAATTTGCCATCAGAACTTGATGGCAAATGATGGCACGGGCCGATACGACGCGACATGGGATGTCATCAGATCCCTTGTATATAAGGGATTCTAGCCTTTCGCGAGCGACACCTCAAGCACGCTCCGGCCCGCTCATAACCCAGAGGTCGCAGGTTCAAATCCTGCCCCCGCTACAAAGAAAGTCCAGGTCAGCCACAGGTTGACCTGGACTTTTTCTTTGGGGGAATCATGCGATCCCATCGTTTACCCATCACATTGACAGGTGTGCAGCGCCGCCCAGTCGGGCGTCAGCGCCGTTGGTTCCGGTCGCTTCGGGCTCGCTCGGCAGTGCTCTCCCACCTACTGGGCATGAGTTCGACGAAACTGGGGCTGGAGCCCCTCATCGGGGTCGAGGAGCTCGCTGAGTACCTCGGCGTCCCCGTGCAGACCATCTACGACTGGCGGCTGTCCGGCCGGGCGCCGCGAGCCTTCAAGCTCGGCAAGCACCTGCGGTTCGCGGTCAGCGACATCGCCGAGTGGCTGGAGCAGCGACACGAGGGTGGCCCTGATGCCTAGGCCGCGGATCCCGATCGGCGGCTACGGCGAGATCGCCTTCATCCGTCGGGCCAACGGCAAGGTCGAGGCGCGCACCCGCTTCCGAGACTGGGACGGGCAGACGCGGCTGGTCCAGGCGACTGCTTTTTCGAGGCCGGCGGCTGAGGTGGCGTTGAAGAAGAAGCTCACCCAGCGCAACGCGTTCCAGCCCGTCGACACGACCTTGACGCCGGACAGCCCGTTTCTGGCGCTGGTCGACTACTGGCTGGCCGACCTCGACCTGGAAGGCCGGATCGCGCCGGCGACCCGGTTCAACTATGAGCGCGACATCAATCGGCTGGTGCTGCCGGCGTTCAAGGGCTTCACCCTGCGCGAGATCGGCGTAGCCCGCTGCGACGCCCTGCTCAAGCAGCTCGGCAACAGCTCGTATTCGTCGGCCAAGCGGGCAAGGACGGTGCTGCGGCAGTCGTTCGCGCTGGCGGTCAGGCACGAGGTGTTGGCGCGCAATCCGATCGACCATGTCTCTCGGCTCCACAAACCGAAGCGCACACCGACCGCGCTGACCGCGACCGAGGTGAACGCTATCCGGGCAGTGATCAAGGCCTGGGAGGTGTCTCTGGGGACGTCGGGGCCGAACCCCGACGGGCAGCTCGGCCAGATCGTTGAGGTCATGCTCGGCACCTCGGCACGGATCGGCGAGGTCCTGGCGATCCGCCGACGCGACCTGGACCTGACGACGACGCCGGCTACGCTGCGCATCTGCGGCACGGTGATCTCCGAGCGCGGCGTCGGGACCTACCGTCAGGAGCACCCGAAGACGGACCGCTCCAACCGGGTGATTGCGCTACCGACCTTCACCGCCGAGGCGCTCCGTCGGCGGCTGGCGATCATGGCCGACCACTCGCTGGACGCGCTGGTCTTCCACAGCCGTGAAGGGACGCCGCTGACCACGGCAAACGTACGGCGCCAACTCCGCAAGGTCCTGGGCGACGCCGGCATCGAGGGCGTCACGCCGCACATGTTCCGGCGAACGGTCGCGACCGTGATCAACGAGCAGGCCAGTCTCAACCTCGCCGCTGAGCTGCTCGGACACACCGACCCCAAGGTGACGATCGAGCACTACATTCGCCGCAACGAGCAGGTGAACCCGCTGACCGCCGAGCTGCTCGATCAGGTGTTCGCCCGCGAAGACGGTTGCGGGACGCTTTGAGCAGCGTGGCAATAGTGTCACGGTTCCGTGACACTTCTGCCATGACAACGAGGCCGTTGGCACGCGACGAACTGTGGGACATTGCGACCGCACAGCACGGCTTCGTGACCGCTCAACAGGCCACCGAGGCAGGCATCGACAAGCACGCGCTCCAGATGCTCGTCCATCGCGGCACCTTGGAGCGCGCCGCGCACGGCGTCTACCGCTTTCCGCAATATCCGGTCGGGGAGCACGACAACCTCATGCTCGCGGTCCTGTGGACCCGGGTGCCCGAGGCGGCGTTGTCGCACGAGACGGCCTTGGACGCCTACGGCATCAGCGACGTGAACCCCAACCGGATCCACCTCACCGTCGGCAAGCAGCGACGCTTCCGACGTGCTGGCGGTGAGGACTACGTCGTCCACTTCGAGGACCTGGAACCGAGGCAGGTCGGCTGGTGGCAGGAGATCCCGATGGTCACCCCGGCGACGGGCATCGCCCAGTGCCTGGTCTACGGCACGCCGACCTACCTGCTGCGCCAGGCGATCGAGCGTGGCCACGCGCAGGGTTACCTCAAGGCGGCGGAGCGTGACGAGCTCGGCGAAGCGATGATGGCTCGCCATGAGCGGTAGGGATCGCGGATCGCGGCTGGCGGCCATGGAAGCAATCAGCGTCGACACGACACAACGGGCTCGCTCGTTGTCACCAGGCAGTGAGAAGATCGTTCGCATGGCTGACTTGATGCTCGATCGCGCGATCTACTCCTATCCGGATGTAGACCGTCTCGTCGGCCTGCACTCGGGCACTGCCAAGCGCTGGTTGGAGGGGTATGAGCGTGGCGGCAGGTTCTACGACCCCGTTCTCCGCCCTGGGCCGACCGGCGGCGACGAGGTGACCTGGGGTGAGATGGTCGAGGCGCGCTTGCTCGCCGAGTTCCGCAGTCGAGCGGTACCGGTGCAACGGCTTCGCCCGGCGATCGTGCAGCTGCGCCGGGAGTTCGGCCGCTACCCGCTCGCCCACGCGCGTCCGTTCCTCGACGTCGATGGCCGAGAGCTCGTCCGGGCCGTGCAGGAACAGGTCGGGCTGGAGCGTCAGCTCCAGCTCGTGGTGGTGCGCAATGGCCAGCTCGTCCTCGCGGAGTCCGCGCAACGGTTCGGCTCGGCCGTCGACTACGTCGAAGGCATCGTCAGCGCGCTCAAGCCTGATGCGCGCACTCCGGACGTCGTGATGGACCCGAGCCGCGCGTTCGGGCAACCCGCCATTCGCAACGTGCGCACCGAGTCGCTGGCCGAGGACTACCGAGCTGGGACCAGTCGCGAGGAATTGTCTGACCTGTACGACCTCACTCCGGACCAGGTCGATGAGGCGATTCGCTTCGAGTTGATCGCCGGGAGCGAGCGCGCAGCCTGATGGCTGCAAGCCCCGGGCCGGTGTATTTCACCGACGAGAACACCCTGGGCCTTGGCAAGCTCCTCCGGAGGAGCGGACGAGACGACGTGCTTTACCCGGGACACGAGGACCTGCCGAACGTACCGCTCGGAACGTTGGACCTCGACTGGATGCCGATCGTGGCCGAACTTGAGTTGATCGTTATCACCCGCGACAGGCACATTCGCACGCGGCCGGCGGAGCTGCGCGCGTATCACGAGCACGGGCTCCGCTCGGTCTGGCTCGGCGCCAAGCAGGACATGGGACCGCAGGCTCAGGTCGACCTCTTCATCAAGCATGAGCAGCGCCTCCATAGGGAGATCACCAAGCGCGGTGCGGGACCGTGGGCCCTCGCCATGAGCCCCTCGGGAGTCCGACCGCTCAGGCTTCGAGGGATCGAGTAGGCCAATCCGTTGACAGACGTACGCGCCGCGGACCGCGCGCGCATCACGGGAGCCCGGCGCGGTCGAACTCCTGCTGTAGGCGTGGACGTCGACGGTGGGTCTCCCGAAGGTCGGCGATCAGCTCGTCAACATCAACGGAGACCGGCGATCCGGCGGCGAGCTCGCGCATCTTCGCGAGCCGCCGGGCGGCGAGTCTGTAGTGCTGTGCGCCGGCCTCGATAAGTTCGTTCTCGACCAGACGCTGGTGGATCGGCAGCACGGCGAGCGGGTCGACCTTTTCGTAAACCTTCACCAGCGCGCTCCACGTGTGGTCGCTGTCGAGGGCGAGCGAGTGCGCGAGGTTCCACGCGAACTCGGGTTCCTTCAAGCTCAGGAGTGCGAAGAGCACCGCGTCGCTCGGGCTCGCGGCCAGCGTCGTGACCACCTCGTCGCGGTATTTGGGCCACGCCTTGCCGGCGGCCTTGTGCAGCCGGGCCGCTGAGGTCGAGGAGGGCCACTTGAGGAACACCGAGAGCCGCGCGCCCAGCGCTTCGGCTGGCCGGTGTGCCTCCAGGAGGCCGCACCAGTAGTCCGCGGCCTTGCGGGACTGGTGACCGGGGTCGAAGTCGGTGGCCTGCTTCGCCCAGTCGATGGCGAGGTCGATCTCGCCGATCTCCTCGAACGCCTCGGCGGTGTCCTCCAGCCAAGCGGCGACCTTCCGGTCCTTCGCATGGGTGCGGATGATCGCGTCGATGTCGTGATCCAGGACGGCCAACCGCTGGGCATTCCAGTCCAGGGTGAACCACTCATGCGAGTGGCCCGACGTCCAGCGCTCGTCCTCGGACGGACGCGGACCGAGCCTCGTCTCGACCTCCGCCAGGCGCTTCCGGTACGCCGCCATGCCGACCTCGCCGAGGGCCGGCGCATACGCCACCGGGTCGAGCTCGAAGTAGTCGACCTCGTCGTCATCGAACTGGAACTTCATTATCCAGTCGATCAACTTCCCGACCGGCGTCCTGGCCGCGGCGGCTGCCCTCGGCTGGAGCTCCAACAGTCGACGACATGCGTCGCCGATGATCCCGCTGGAGTCGTCGGCCCGGGCGATCACCTTCAGCGACGACGCGAGTGCCTTGTGAGTGACCGAGTAGATCTCGGCCGGATCAGTCGCCGGGATCGCGGCCTCGAGGATGTCGATGGCCTCGTGCATGTCCCGGCCGTGCGCGTTGGCGGCGCTGTACCGGTGGAGGTCCGACCGCGTCCGGATCAGCGGCAGTACGGCGTCGGCCAGTGTGCTCACACGCGTCATTCTTCCCTTGCGCCCTTCACTACCCGTCTCCACCCACCTACCTGCTCTACCCCCTTGCCTCATCCTGCTCATCCTCTCCTTGGTCTTCTTCCTCCTCCTGCTCCCACCTCCTCCTTCACCTGACCTCCTTTTCCCTTCACGCCTCTTGCAACTGAGGTGCGCGCCCGTCCCGGCGCCGTCCGGGAGCGCCTGCACACCTACCTCCTGAAGGAGGTGGGCGCGGTGACCGTGACCATCAGCAAGATGAGTGCCGGCAAGGGCTACGAGTACTTCCTGCGCACGGTCGCTGCCGGCGACGGGGACCGGTCACTCTCGACGCCGCTGACCCGCTACTACACCGAGGACGGCACCCCGCCTGGGAGGTGGATGGGCTCCGGAATAGCAAGCCTGGAGAGCCACATCACGGTCGGCGATGAAGTGACCGAGGAGCAACTCCGTCTGCTGATCGGCGAGGCAAAACATCCAGTCACCGGCCAGGATCTCGGCCGCCGTTACCGGACGTACAAGGTGCCCGAGGAGGGCAAGTGCCGACACCCGGTCGCCGGCTACGACCTCACGTTCTCGATCCCGAAGTCGGCCAGCGTGCTGTGGGGAGTTTCCGATGCCGGGACGCAGGCGATCATCGCTGACGGCCACCATGCCGCCGTCGCGGAAACCATCGACTTCCTGGAACGGGAGGTCATCGCTACCCGCGGCGGCGCCAAGGGACCCAGGGGCGGTGTCGCGCAACTCGACGTCACCGGGGTCATCGCGACCGCGTTCGACCATTACGACTCCCGCGCCAACGACCCGCATCTGCACACCCACGTGGTGATCAGCAATCGGGTCAAGGCCACCCGCGACGGCCATTGGCGCACCATCGACGGCGCCCCGCTGCACGCGTGGACGGTCGCCGCCTCCGAACTCCACGTGGCGATTCTCAGCGACCACCTCACCCGCGCGCTCGGCGTCGACTGGGAACGACGTCCACGCGGACGGGATCGGAACCCAGCCTGGGAGATCACCGGCGTGTCGCAATCGTTGGTGGAACAGTTCTCCAGCCGCTCCCGCGACATCAACGCGGAGACCGACCGGCTCATCGAGGAGTACGTCGCCAACCACGGCCGCCGTCCTCGCCCGGCCACGATCATGAAGCTGCGTCAACGAGCCAACCTCAGCCATCGGCCCGAGAAACAGATCCACTCGCTCAGCGACCTCACCGCCAAGTGGCGAGGTCGCGCGGCTCGCAACGTCGGCGAGGACCCCACGACCTGGGCCCGACGCCTGACGGCAAACCCGCCGAGGCGGCTGCTGCGCGCCGACGACATTCCGCTCGACCTGATCGAGAAGGTCGGCCGGGATGTCGTTGCCGCGGTGGGGGAGAAGCGCGCTACCTGGCGCCGAGCGAACCTGTACGCCGAAGCCTCACGCCAGACCATCGGTTGGCGCTTCGCCACCGTCACCGACCGAGAGGCCGTCACCGGCCTGGTCGTGGACGCAGCCGAGCGCGGCTCGCTCCGCCTCACCCCACCGGAACTGGCCGTGACCCCCGAGACTTTCCTGAGGAACGACGGCACTAGCAGGTTCCGCCCGAAGCACTCGGTCGTGTTCTCGTCTGAGCAGCTGCTCGCCGCAGAGGACAGGCTCCTCCAACGCGCCGCCACTGTGAGCGGCCCTACCGTCGATATCGAGATCGTTGACGCCATCACGGGGCAACCCGTCAAGGGGCACCGGCTCAGCCCCGAGCAGGTCCAGGCGATTGCCAAGGTCGCCGTCTCTGGCCGCGTGGTCGACTTGCTCATCGGCCCGGCCGGTGCAGGAAAGACCACCGCGATGCGCGCCCTCCACCGGGCCTGGACCCAGCAGCACGGACGAGGCGCCGTCGTCGGTCTCGCACCGAGTGCCGCCGCAGCCCAGGTCCTTGCCGACGACCTCGGCATCGCGTGCGAGAACACCGCCAAGTGGCTCTACGAACACGACCGCGGTGCCCGCTTCCAGAGCGACCAACTCGTCATCATCGACGAGGCGACGCTCGCCGGAACCTTCAGCCTTGACCGGATCACCGCCCATGCCGCCGAAGCAGGCGCCAAGGTGCTGCTCGTCGGCGACTGGGCACAGCTCCAGTCAGTCGAAGCCGGGGGAGCGTTCGCGATGCTCGCCGACGCCCGTGGTGACGCGCCCGAGCTCGTCGACATCCACCGCTTCACCCACGAGTGGGAGAAGGGCGCCTCTCTCGACCTACGCCACGGCCACCCCGAGGCAATCGACGCGTACCTCATCCGCAAGCGGGTCACCGACGGCGACACCGAAGCCATGATCGACGCCGCTTACCAAGCCTGGCGTGACGACACTCAAGCCGGGAAGGCGAGCGTCCTGGTCACCGACAACACCAAGGCCGTCGTCGAGCTCAACGCGCGAGCCCGAGCCGAACGCCTCGCGGCCGGGAGGACCCCGGCAGGCCCAGAGGTCCCACTGATCGAGGGGACCCGTGCCTCGGTTGGCGACTGGATCATCACCCGCAAGAACGACCGCCGGCTCCGCACACTCCGCTCTGGCTGGGTCCGCAATGGCAATCGGTGGACCGTCACTGACGTCCGCGACGACGGCTCCCTGGTCGTACGCCGGCAGGCCAGGAAGCGCGGCGCCGCCGTCGTCCTGCCCGCCGACTACGTCGCCGAACACGTCGACCTCGGCTACGCCATCACCGCCCATCGCGCCCAAGGCCTCACCGTCGACACTGCGCACGTCGTCGTCTTCGACAACACCACCAGAGAGAACCTGTACGTCGCCATGACCCGCGGGCGCGAGCACAACCACGCCTACGTCATCGCCGACACAGTGGACGACAACCACGGGGCGCCGGACGGGGAAGGCGTGACCGTCAAGTCGGTTCTGCTTGGCGTCCTCGCCAACAGCGGCGCCGAACTGTCGGCGCACCAGATGATCAAGACCGAGCAGGATGCGTGGACATCGATCGCCCAACTCGCGGCCGAGTACGAGACCATCGCCGCTGCCGCCCAGCGAGACCGCTGGGCATCGCTCATCCGCTCCTGCTCGCTGACGCCAGAGGAGGCCGACTCAGCGATCGAGTCTGAAGCCTTCAGTCCACTCACTGCGGAACTCCGACGTGCCGAAGCCAACGGCCACGACATCGAACAGCTGCTCCCAGCGGCCGTCGCCCGATATGGACTCGACGATGCCGAGGACGTCGCCGCAGTGCTCCGCCACCGGCTCGCGCTCGCCACCAAGCCCGCCGGGACCGGTCGGGGTCGACGTCCGGCCAAGCTCATCGTCGGCCTCATCCCCGAAGCGCTCGGGCCGATGGCACCAGACATGCGTCAGGCGCTCGACGAGCGCCGCAACTTGATCGAACAGCGCGCGCGAAACCTTGCTGAGGAGGCGATACGGGGGAAGTCGCCGTGGACGAGGGCACTCGGTCCGCGGCCCGCCGGTCGAGTCTCACGTGCGCGCTGGGACCAGGCCGCCATCACAGTCGCCGCCTACCGCGACCGGTACGGCATCGAGGACCGCACGCTCCTCGGACCCAAGCCCGCAACCGACGTCCAGCGCCTCGACCGCGCACGAGCCCTCGCCTCGCTACGTCGCGCCGAGCCGGGGGCTGCAGTGGCGACGCGAAGCGATCCGGTCGCCGCCTTGAGGCTATGACCGGCCCTACGCATCCTGTGGATCGACGCCGCGGCTCTCCCAAGAGCCGAAGGTGGTGCCGTCGTCGGCGATCCAGGAGATCCGCCCGTTGCACGATCGGCCTTGGGCGATGGCACCCGCGGTAGAAGGGGAGCCGAAGACGATGTCCTTGACCACCGCGCCGATGCCGTCCGCAACGACGATTGCCCCATCTGTGATCAGCTTCTGGTGCTGTGCTCGGTAGGAGTCGTAGGCCTTGATTGTGCTGTCAGCCTTCCCGATGCCATGCCACTCGGCAACGACCTTCGAACCGCTGAGCATCGTGAACTCGCCGTCGATCTGCTGGGCGTGCGCATCGACGCCCAACTTCCGGTTCGCGAGGTGGAATACGGGGGAGACCAACTGCTCCTGCTTGCCCGGTGCGACTGCAACGGTCTCACGGCCTCGGAAGGCATCGACTCCGAGCACGGGAAGCACAATCTGGAGCTGGTCGACGAAGTAGTCCATGTCCGAGGCGTGAGCCTCGGGCAGCGCTTGAAGCGGCGGATTGGTGCCGTTGTCGAGGACGACACGTCCGGCCTGCACGGCCAGCGTAATCAGCCGCGACTCCAGGTACCGCCCGTGGGCCTTGGTCAGGTTGGCGTCCTTCGACGTGACCACGACGACCCTGCGCCAGAACTCCTTGTTGGCGTCATGGTTGCGAAGTCGCGATTTGAGGTCATCCGTCTCGCCGATGTAGCAGCGGCTGCCCCCCTGCTCGTCAGGGCCCAACAGCAGGTAGATGCAGGTGCCGGCGACCTCAGGTCGCCGAACGAGCGTGCTCATCTCGGAGCGTGGTGCGCTGAGGACCTGGCCGGTCCAGTTGAGGATCTCGGCCGTCGTCAGCCCGCCAGGCGTGCCGTCGACGAGGAAGAGTTCGATGTGTTTGCCGCTCACAGCACCGATCCTGTCAGCCAGGACCGACACGTAGCGGGCTGTTCGTCGGGATTCGTCGGATGGTGCTGGGAGACTGTCCCGGTGAGCGTTACGAGCAAGGAGTCCGAGCGGGCAGAACTCCACAAGACCATCTGGCGGATCGCCAACGACCTGCGCGGCAGCGTCGACGGGTGGGACTTCAAGACCTACGTGCTCGGGATGCTCTTCTACCGCTTCATCTCCGAGAACCTGACGGTCTACCTCAATGAGCAGGAGCGGCTGGCGGGCAACGAAGGGTTCGACTATCGCAACCTGGCAGGTGCTGACGCGGAGTTCGGCCGTGACGAGACGGTCAAGGAGAAGGGGTTCTACATCCTCCCGCAGGACCTCTTCGCGAACGTCCGCGATAAGGCCCGCCCCGACGAGAACCTCAACGAGACGCTGAGCCGCGTCTTCAAGAACATCGAAGGCTCGGCCGTCGGCGCGAACTCCGAGGAAGACATCAAGGGTCTCTTCGACGATCTCGACGTCAACAGCAGCAAGCTCGGCCCAACCGTGGCCAAGCGCAACGAAAAGCTCGTCAAGCTCCTCGACGCCATCGGCGATCTCCCGCTCGGCGGTGCGTTTCGGGACAACAACAACGATCTCTTCGGCGACGCCTACGAGTACCTCATGCAGATGTATGCCTCCGCGGCCGGCAAGTCCGGCGGCGAGTACTACACGCCGCAGGAGGTCGCCGAGCTCCTTGCGAGGATCACGGTCGTGGGCAAGACCGAAGTCAACAAGGTCTATGACCCGGCCTGCGGGTCTGGGTCGATGCTGCTGAAGTACGAGAAGGTCCTCGGCCACGGCAAGGTGCGACAGGGCTACTTCGGCCAAGAGATCAACCTGACGACCTTCAACCTGTGCCGGATCAACATGTTCCTGCATGACATCCCGTACGAAAAGTTCGAGATCGCCCACGGCGACACCCTGATCGAGCCCGCCCACTGGGACGAAGAGCCGTTCGAGGCGATCGTCTCCAACCCTCCTTACTCGATCAAGTGGGACGGCGACGCGAACCCGCTGCTCATCAACGACCCGCGCTACGCGCCAGCGGGTGTGCTCGCTCCGAAGTCGAAGGCTGACCTCGCCTTCACGATGCACATCCTGAGTTGGCTCGCCGTCAATGGCACCGCGGCGATCGTCGAGTTCCCCGGAGTGCTCTACCGTGGCGGTGCGGAGCAGAAGATCCGCAAGTACCTCGTCGACAACAACTATGTCGACACCGTCATCCAGCTCCCACCTGACCTCTTCTTCGGTACGACGATCGCGACCTGCGTGATCGTCCTCAAGAAGTCCAAGGCCGACAACAAGATCCTGTTCATCGACGGGTCGGCGCTGTTCACCCGGCAGGGCAACAAGAACAGGCTCGCGGCTGAGCATCAGCACTCGATCCTGGACGCGTTCAGCGACCGTGAGGACGTGCCACACTTCGCCACACTCGTCGACCACGACGTGATCGCGGAGAACGGCTACAACATCGCGGTCAGCTCGTACGTCGAGGCCGAGGATGCCCGCGTCGCCGTCGACATCACAGAGCTCAACGCCGAGATAGCCCGGATCGTCGAGAGCCAGACGAAGCTCCGAGCCGAGATCGACGCCATCGTTGCCGACCTCGAGGGAGATGCTCCGTGAGCCGCCTTAGCCGGCTGATCGCCGAACTGTGTCCGCAAGGAGTCGAGTCGAAGTCGCTCGACCAGCTTGGTGCGCTTTACAACGGCCTTACGGGAAAGTCGAAGGCCGACTTTTCGGCTGGAAACGCGCGGTTCGTGACCTACGTAAACGTGTTCAACAACCTCTCGGCGGATGTTGCGCCGGACAGCATGGTTCGAGTTGCGGAGGGGGAGCGCCAGAACCGTGTCCGGTACGGCGACGTGTTGTTCACTGCTTCCTCCGAGAGTGCCAACGAGGTCGGGCATGGCATCGGGTGTCACCGTCGAGCCTTCGGATCCGCTGTATCTCAACAGCTTCTGCTTTGGCTTCCGACCTCGCGATGTGCAGGAACTTGATCCCGAGTTCACCAAGCACCTGTTCCACTCGGCCGAGGTTCGCCAGCAGATCATCAAGACGGCCAGCGGCGTAACTCGAATCAACATCTCCAAAGAGCGATTCCGCCGCATTGAGATTCCCGTTCCGCCGCTGGCGATTCAGCGCGAAATTGCTGCAATTCTTGATAAAATGGAGATGCTGAAAGCCGAGCTGAAAGCCGAGCTTGAATTTCGCTCTCGCCAGTATGCGTACTACCGACGGATTATCCTCGATCGCGTCCAAGCAGCCGTGGTTCCCCTATCCAGTCTCGGCAGATGGCAGGGTGGGATCACCCCTTCGAAGGGGAACCCCGCCTACTGGGAATCGGGCACGATTCCTTGGCTCGCTTCGATGGACGTGAGCAACACGAGCACGGACGCAATCCGAGGCCGAATCACCGAGCTCGCGCTGAGCGAGACCTCCCTGCGTCTTGTGCCTGCACCATCGGTCGCGGTCGTCATGCGGTCCAACATCCTTCGACGTAAGCTGCCCGTCGGCCTGATCAAGGTGGATACGACGGTGAACCAGGACATGAGAGTCCTTGTGCCCGGTGAGGGCGTTGACGCTGAGTACGTGTTCCAGGCACTTCAAGCAGACAGCGAGCGAATCCGATCGGAATGCGTCCGCACAGACGGTTCGATGGCCGCCGTTGACTCGCAGGGCTTCCTCGGTTGGGAGATCTCGCTGCCCTCGCTCACGGAGCAACGTCGTATCGCGAAGAGACTTCGTTACTTTGACGCGATCGTGAACGACCTGTCGATCGGGCTCCCGGCCGAGATCGCCGCGCGCCGCCAGCAGTACGAGTACTACAGGGACAAGTTGCTCACGTTCGAGGAAGCAGCGTGACCGAGTTCCCCGAGCTTGGCGCGGCGGGCAGCGCCACCCACTTCGAGCCGATCTCGGTCAGTGACGAGAGCACGGTGGTCGCGGAGTTCGTGCCTGAGGACTGGAAGGAGAGTGGCTACCAGAGCGAGGCTGAGCTGGAAGCTGCGTTCGTCAAGCTGCTTCAGGGTCAGGCCTACGAGTATCTGCCGATCGTCAGCTCCTCCGCTCTGGAGACCAATCTGCGCGCCCAGCTCGAAACGCTGAACAAGATCGAGTTCACCGACCCAGAGTGGCAACGGTTCTTCAACGAGTCCGTCGCGGGCAAGAACGATGGGATCGTCGAGAAGACGGCCCGCATCCAGGAAGACCACATCCAGGTCCTCAAGCGCGACGACGGCACGGTCAAGAACATCTACCTGATCGACAAGTCCAACATCCACAACAACCGGCTCCAGGTCATCAACCAGTACGAGGTCGACGGCGCCCGCTCGAACCGCTACGACGTGACCGTGTTGGTCAACGGACTGCCGATGGTGCACATCGAGCTCAAGCGCCGCGGTGTCGACATCCGGGAGGCGTTCAACCAGATCAACCGCTACCAGCGGGACAGCTTCTGGGCCGACTCCGGCCTGTTCCAGTACGTCCAACTGTTCGTGATCAGCAACGGCACTCTGACGAAGTACTACTCCAACACGACCCGCGAGCGGCACGTCAGTGAGACTGTCGGGGGCAAGCGCGGCAGGAAGCAGTCGTCCAACACTTTCGAGTTCACGAGCTGGTGGGCCGATGCGAGCAACCGGGCGATCGCCGACCTGACCGGGTTCACCAAGACGTTCTTCGCCAAGCACACCCTGCTCAACATCCTGACGAAGTACTGCGTCTTTGACGTCGACCGCAACCTGCTGGTGATGCGCCCGTATCAGATCGTCGCAGCCGAGCGGATCCTTCAGCGCATCGAAACTTCCACCAACTGCAAGAAGCTCGGGAGCATCGGAGCCGGCGGCTACGTGTGGCACACCACCGGCTCGGGCAAGACGCTCACCAGCTTCAAGGCCGCCCAGCTGGCGAGCAAGCTGCCGAGCGTCGACAAGGTCCTTTTCGTCGTCGACCGGAAAGACCTCGACTACCAGACGCAGCGGGAGTACGACCGGTTCGAGAGGGGCGCGGTCGACGGCACGACCAATACTGCGCACCTCAAGCGGAGGCTGGAGGATCCGACGTCGCGGATCATCGTCACGACGATCCAGAAGCTCGCCAGGTTCGTCAGCTATGAGCGAGGGCACGACGTGTTCGGCTCGCATGTGGTGGTGATCTTCGATGAGTGCCATCGCAGCCAGTTCGGCGATATGCATATGGCCATCACGAACGTCTTCCGTCGCTACAACCTGTTCGGCTTCACCGGCACCCCGATCTTCGCCGAGAACGCTGGGGCGAGCGGCAACCCGCAACTGCGCACCACCGAGCAGGCATTCGGCGACAAACTCCACACGTACACGATCGTCGATGCGATCAATGACAAGAACGTGCTGCCGTTCCGTATCGACTACGTCAACACACTGAAGATCCCGGCGGACCTGACCGACAAGCAGGTCGCCGCGATCAACACCGAGGCAGCCCTGCTGAGTCCGGAGCGAGTCGGAGCGGTGACGTCGTACATCCTCGACCACTTCGACCAGAAGACCCGCCGCAACTCGACCTACCGGCTGGGGGAGAGGCGCGTCGCCGGCTTCAACTCGATGTTCGCGACCGCGTCCATTGACGCAGCGAAGCGCTACTACAAGGCGTTCGAGGAAGCGCAGCGTGTGCGGGAGGAGACAGTCCCGGGGTACCAGCGCCTCAAGGTCGGCCTGATCTTCAGCTACGCCGCCAACGAGGACCTCGATGGCGACATCCTGGGGGAGGAGGAGTTCGAGACCAGCGACCTTGATGCCAGCTCCCGCGACTTCCTCGAAGATGCGATCCAGGACTACAACGGCATGTTCGGCACGAGCTTCGACACCTCTGCCGATCGGTTCCAGAACTACTACAAGGACCTGTCGCAGCGACTGAAGAACCGAGAGCTCGACCTCGCGATCGTCGTCAACATGTTCCTGACGGGCTTCGACGCCACGACCCTGAACACCCTTTGGGTCGACAAGAACCTCCGCCAACACGGCCTGATCCAGGCGTACTCGCGGACCAACCGGATCCTCAACTCGGTCAAGACCTACGGCAACATCGTCAGCTTCCGCGACCTGGAGCAGGCCACCAACGACGCGCTGTCGCTCTTCGGCAACAAGGACGCCAAGGGCATCGTCCTGCTCAAGCCCTACGCCGATTACTACGCCGAATACACCAAGCTCGTCGCCGACCTCACGACTCTGTTCCCTCTCGGACGGCCGATCGTCGGCGAGGCAGCGCAGAAGGAGTTCATCGCACTGTTCGGCGCGATCCTGCGACTACGCAACATCCTGGTGTCCTTTGATGACTTCGTCGGGCACGAGCTCCTGACCGAGCGCGACTTTCAGGATTACCGGAGCATCTACCTCAACCTGTACGCGGAGTTCCGCGGCCAGGACGCAGCCGAAAAGGAGTCGATCAACGACGACGTCGTCTTCGAAATCGAGCTCATCAAACAGGTCGAGGTCAACGTCGACTACATCCTGCTGCTGGTCGAGCAGTGGCGAGAGGCCCGCGGGAACGGCTCCGACGTCGAGATGGCCGCGCTGATGAACATCCTGCGTGCCATCGACTCCAGCATCACGCTGCGCAACAAGCGCGACCTCATCCTTGCCTTCGTTGACTCGGTCAACGTCACCGGTGACACCAGCGAGGACTGGCGCAGGTTCGTTGATGCGAAGAAGGCGGAGGAACTCGAAGAACTCATTGTGGCGGAGGGGCTCAAGCCCGAGGAGACGCGTGCCTTCGTCGAGGAGGCGTTCCGTGACGGCGCGATTCCCACTGCAGGCACAGCGATCACGAAGATCCTGCCGCCCGTCTCCCGGTTCGCGGCCGACGGCAACCACGCACTCAAGAAGCAAACCGTCCTGGCCCGACTCGTCGCGTTCTTCGATCGCTACTTCAGCCTGGTGTGACGTGACGGATTCGAGTACGCGGGGCGAGGGGTGGGGCTGGGACCAGCCCGGCCCCGCGTGGGGCGCTCGGGCCTTCGCGCCGAAGTCTGGCCAGGATCACCTCGGGTTGGGCTCGGTCAGCTCCGACCGCATCCTCCCCACACTGTCGCCGGGCCTCAACGTGCTGACGGTCCACCCTCGGTACTGGTCGTTCTACTCGTGGGTGCTTGACGATTTCTGGGCGGCCGACCTGCCACGCAATCGCGCCAGTTTCGTTAGCTTCTACCGGCCGCGCGAAGCCGTCTTCTCGATGGCCTGTCACGTCTGCGATGCGCCCGAACACGCCACCATCGCCGGCAACGTGAACGGCAGCAGGCGGATCAGCCCGAAGGTCAGCGACTCCGACTTCGATCCGCAGTTCGACTACATCAAGGAGCCGCTCGGCGGCTACGGGCTCTACTACCGGTCCGCCATGGAGCTGACTGGGTCCCTTGTGGTCGCGTCTCCGGCCAATGGATTCCCGGTCGACGCTCCGACGCCTATCGGGCGCGCTCTCGCAGCGTCGTTTCGATCTGCAGTTGCAGGCACGGAGGTCAGCGAGCTGCTCAGCGAAGGCAGAGTCTCCCAACCGATAGCCCGCGAGGCCCTTGTCGAGTTCGCGCGGAAGGCATGCCTGTGCAAATTGCGTGTGGCTGAGGCCCACGACCTGCCGCTGCTGCGCGACCTGTTCCTCCACTTAGCCCGGATCATTCACGCGCCGGCGGCGTGATCGGCGCGTAGAACCACAGAAGTGCCTGCCCAGCAGGGGAAACTTGGTCTTGCGACGGAACAAGTTCTCCAACTGGAAGGCACTCTGCAGGTGAAGCGTAGTTCGTGGTCGAGTGGTCTGTCAGTAACCGGTGGCGGTGTCGGCGTGGTGGCCCACGCCGGCTGCGTCGGGCTGCGTCTCGTAGGTGATCGAACGGGTCTGACCGGGCAACTCTCCAAGGCACTGGCACGGCGCTCGTTCACCCCGGTCCACGACCGGGGCAGGGTCCTGGTCGATGTGGCGGTGATGATCGCTGATGGCGGTGAAGCGATCGCCGACATCGAGGTCCTGCGCCACCAGGCACCGGTGCTCGGTGCGGTGGCCTCCCAGGCCACGGTCTGGCGGGCACTCGATGAGATCAGTACCGGGCAGGTCAAGAAGATCGCTGTGGCCAGGGCCAGGACCCGACGCCACGTCTGGGCCCTCATGAACGCCTCACCCGAGGGCTTTCCTGCTTCGAAGGTGGCCGGCACCGACCTCGGCGAGGTGGTCGTGCTCGACGTGGACGCCACGATCGTGGTCGCCCACAGTGAGAAGGAGCAAGCGACACCGACGTTCAAGAAGACGTTCGGGTACCACCCGATCGGTGTGTGGTGCGACAACACGAATGAGTTCCTCGCCGCGTCTTTGCGGACCGGGAAGGCGGGCTCGAACACCGCGACCGATCACGTCGAGGTCCTCACTGCAGCGATCACCCAGGTCCCCGCCGCACAGCGGAAGAACCTGCTGGTCCGTAGCGATGGCGCGGGCGCCTCCCACAGGCTCCTGGCGTGGCTCACCGAACAAGGCCAGATCCGGGGGCGCCGTGTGGAGTACAGCGTCGGCTACGCGGTCACCGAGAAGATCCGCGAAGCGATCAGCCTCGTCCCCGCAGTCGTGTGGACACCCGCCAGTGATGCCGACGGCGGGGTCCGTGAAGGCGGTGATGTCGCCGAGCTCACTGGGCTGCTGGACCTCTCGACATGGCCAGCCGGGATGCGGCTCATCGTGCGCCGCGAACGACCCCCCCCGGTGCGCAGCTGTCGTTGTTCGAAGAGAGCGACGGGTGGCGCTACCAAGTGATCGCGACCAACACCACCACCGGACAGTTGGCGTTCCTCGAGGCCCGCCACCGTGCCCACGCCCGCGTAGAGGACCGGATCCGCATCGCCAAAGACACCGGCCTGGGCCGGTTCCCCTCACGCGAGTTCGCCATCAACCAGGCCTGGCTGACAGCGACCATGATCGCCGCCGACCTCACCGCCTGGACCCGGCTCCTCGCCTTCACCGGCGACGCCCAGGTCCTCGCCCCCTGCGAACCGAAAGCGCTGCGCTACCGGCTCCTGCACGCACCAGCACGCCTCGTTCACACCGGACGACGACGACTACTACAGATCCCCGACACCTGGCCCTGGGCGGCAGCGTTCGTCGCGGTCTTCGCCAACATCGCCGCGATCCCACCACCAGCCTGAACACCCCGCCCGCCCGCAACCCGAGGACCCGGAGAACCGCACCCGACAGCGACAGTCGGCCTACTGCCCGACCCCGGAACCAACCCAGGCAGCGCCCACGCCGTCAACCTCGACGCACAGCCGTCCAACTACCTCCATGAAAGACCGGGGTTAGGGTCAATACCGTTCAGTTAGATGATCGGGTGGTAGGTGGGTGGGTGCTGCGGTTGTGGCCAGTCAGCGTGGTGGGCTCGTTTGACGTGCCACTTGGGCATCTTGCGTTTGATGACTCGAGGTGCCGCGCGCTGACGTCGGGCTG
>JBBRYB010000049.1:0-20143 GCA_038238115.1 Propionibacteriales bacterium
CAAGACCAACCGCGGGCAAGTCACGAAGCTGATCACCGACCACGCTCCGGTGCTGCTGGACATGACCGACGTCGGCGCCGTCACTGCCGCGGTGATCATGACGGTCTGGTCCCACCCAGGCCGCATCCGGTCCCAGGCCGCATCCGGTCCCAGGCCGCGCTCGCACAGATCGCTGGCACCTGCCCGATCCCGGCATCATCAGGCAACACCACCCGCCACCGCCTGAACCGCGGCGGCGACCGACAGCTGAACCGGGCGATAAACACCATCGTGCTGACCCGGATGCGGATGGACGCCGCCACCCGCGACTACGTCGAACGCCGCACCGCCAAAGGACGAACCAAGCCGGAGATCACCCGATGCTTGAAGCGCTACGTCACCCGGCAAGTCCACCGGGCGCTGACAGCCACTCCGCCGCTGCTGGTCGCTTGACAAACATAGAAGCATCCCGGAATTGATGGAGGGTCTGATCCCACGAAAGGGCGGACCCTATGTCAGCACCGAGGAAGTACCGAATGAGCTGCGGGAGCGTGCGATGAGATTGGTGGTCGAGGCGCGTGGGGAGGATCCGAGCCTGTCGTGAACGCGGCGGTGCTGCGGGTCGGAGTCGTCCCCGACACGCTCCGAGGGTGGTGCAAGCGGGCCGATATCGACGCCGGCCGGCGCCCGGGCACGACAACCCTAGACGGCAAGAAGATTAAGGAGCTGGAAGCCGAAGTCCGCGAGTTGAAGCGGGCCAACGAGATCCTGTTGGCGGCCTCGAGTTTCTTCGCACGGGAGCTCGACCCGCGACTGCCGTGGTGAGCGCGTTCATCGACGCCCATCGTGACCGGTTCGGGGTCGAGCCGATCTGCCGAGTGCTCATCGCGCATGGCTGCAAGATCGCCCCGTCCACCTACTACGCCGCCAAGAACCGGCCCGCCTCGGCTCGGACGGTCCGCGGCGCCGAGCTGCGACCGCTGGTCGCCGGGGTCCACGCCGACCGGGACAAAGGCCGCGGCGTCGCAGGCGTGCGGAAGGTCTGGCAGCACCTCAAGCGCGACGGGGTGGTGGTAGCCCGTTGCACCGTGGCGCGGCTGATGCGTGAGCAAGGGCTGCGCGGCATCGTGAGCGGCCGACAGTTCATCGCCACCAAGCCCGACCCGACGCCGTCGACGCCGCGGCCACCGGACCTGGTCGCCCGCGAGTTCAGCGCCACCGGGCCCAACCAGCTGTGGGTGGTCGACTTCACCTATGCCGCGACCCCGACCCGAATGGGGTTCACCGCGTTCGTCACCGACGTCTACTCGCGGCGGATCGTGGGTTGGCGCACCGCCGACCGGATGCCCACCGAGCTCCCCCTGGACGCGCTCGAGATGGCCGTTGAAACAGGCGACCACCCGGTGCCACACGCTCTCGCGATCACCGCCAAATGGGAGGCTTCCCTGGCCCGCCGTGGTTGACAGCTGCTTGACAGTCTGGTCGAGGGAGGGAAACACGTGAAGGGGCCTCTTGAATGGCACCGCCTTCAGGCGTAGACACCCACGTGTAAAACCGTCCGAGAGAAGGTCGTCACGGCGGGTTGAGGCCTGGGAGTGCACGCTGCCGCTCGACTAGGTAAGCCCGTTCGAGGTCGTTGCGGCACGCCGCGATCGCCTCCCCGTAGGCGGCCCTGGCCCCGCCGGCGTCTCCGCGCCGGGACAGTAGCTCCGCGCGGACAGCGGCGACGCGGTGGCTGCCGGGGATCTCGACCTTGTCGAGCGCGGCGAGACCCGCCTCGGGTCCGGACGCCTCAGCGACCGCGACCGCTCGGGCGAGTCGCGTGCTGGGGGATGGGAACAGGGCGAGCAGCACGTCATAGTGCTCGGCGATCCGCTCCCAGCGGGTCTCTTCCGGCGAGGCGGCGTTGGCGTGCTCCGCGGCGATGCGTGCCTGGACGACGTAGGAAGCGGCAAGCGGGCTGACCGATCCGGCCAGCACCGGGGAAGCCAGCAGAGTCAGGGCCTCGTCGATCTCGTCGCGCCGCCACTGGCGCCGGTCCTGGTCCGCGAGCAACACCAGTCGGCCGTCGTCGCCGACCCGTGCGTCGCGGCGCGAGTGCTGCAACAGCGTCAGCGCCAGCAGGGCCACGGAGGCTGGCGCGCTCGGGCACAGGCCCACCACCACGCGCACCAGCCGGATTGCCTCGCCGGCCAGGTCAGCGCGCAATAGGTGGGGGCCGCTGCCCGGGGTGTAGCCGGCGGTAAAGGCCAGGTAAGCCGTCTGGGCGACCGTCTCGAGCCGTTGCGGAATCACGTCGGCGGCCGGGACAGCGAACGGAATGCCCGCAGTGACAATCTTCTTCTTGGCGCGGGTGATCCGCGCGGCCGCGGTCGCCTCGCTCACGAGGAACAGGCGAGCGATGTCGTGGGTGCTGACCCCCAGCACCAGGCGTAGCGCCAGGGCACTGGCCGCCTCCGGCGCAAGGGCCGGGTGCGTGCACATCAGTACCAGGCGGAGCAGGTCGTCCTCTACCAGGCCACCAGGGTCGGCCATCGCCGCCGGTCCCTCCTGAAGGTGCTCAGCGTCGGTAACGAGTAGCCGCGCCTTGCGCTGCGCCATCGACTCCGCACGGAGCCGATCGACCGCCCGTCGCCGCGCCGTGGTGAGCAGCCACGCGGACGGGCTGTCAGGCGCCCCGTCCATCGGCCACCGCCGCGCCGCAGCCTCCACTGCGTCACCGAGGGCGTCCTCGACCAGATCCAGCCGGCGGTACTGCGCGAGGAGCAGGGACGTAAGCCGCCCCCACTCCTCTTGGACGACCGTCTCTAGGACCATCCTGGCTGGCACGGTCACACCGGCTCGTAGCGCTCGATCGTCACGGCGGGGCGGATCTCGACGGTGTACGACGCCGGCAGCAGCCGGCCGGCCGCGATCGCGGAGTCGAGGTCGGGCAGCTCAACGTCGTAGTAGCCGCCGACCTGCTCCACGGACTCGACGAACGGACCGTCCGCGACGGTCACGGCCCCGTCGATGTGCCGGATGGTGGTCGCCGTGTCGGCACCGGCCAGCGACGCCGAGCCGAACCTGCGGCCGTGGGCGTCGGCGTACTCCTCGAACGCGTGGTGCGTCGCGAAGTACTCCTGCTTGAGCGCCTCCGACGTCGACTCCCAGCTCCCCGGCTCGTAGGCCACCAGCACGACGTAGCGCCTCACGAAAGCCGCTCGGCAAGGTCGACTGTCCGGCGCACCTCGATCTCCATGAACTTGGTCATCCCGCGCTCCTTCACTCGGCCAGGCGGCGGAACTCGATGAGCTCGCCACGCGCGGCGAAGCGCTCGCACGCGGCCCGAAGGTCGGCTTCGTCGTCGCTTTCGAGAAGGTAGAAGCCGACGATCTGCTCGGCGGACTCGGTGAACGGACCGTCGGTGACCAGCGCCTCGCCGTTCCCGTCCGGCCGCATGGACGTCGCCTGCGCCGACGGCTCTAACGGGCTGACCGCGATCAACTTGTGGCCGCCTACGGCCAGGTCCTCGTGGAACTGGGCGTGCGACTTCATGCCCTTCTCGTGCTCGGACTCGGGCAGCAGAGCCCAGTCCGCCTCCGGTGCGGGCAGCAGCACAAGGTAACGACTCATCAAGACCCTCCTGGATGTGGGCGGGCCGCCTGTGCGACCTCACCGCGATGACGAACCGACTCACAGCAATTCGACAGGATCACCCAGACTTTCTCGACGCCGGGGTTGCCATGCCATGGCTCGGGCCTCTGGTACAGCGCGGCTAGGCCGCCGATTGCCGACCGTCGCCCTCGCGCCTGTAAAAGGCGCATCCTCGACAGGCTCGAATCGCAGCAGGATCCACCGCTCGACCGTTGTCAGATCGGTGACCCAGTTGCGTCACAGTGGGCGGAATGCTGCGGGTGACGCAACGCCCTACCGCCCGTTGTGCAGCGAACCCAAGATGCTCAGTGAACCCGACCAAACCCACGACCATGCGATCCCCTCAGCAGTGCTGGCCTCGGTGACCTCTGGGCCAATGCTCCAGAGATCGGCGTCGTTGACCTTTCCGTAGACCTTCGCTCAGCTTCGCGATTCTTCGCGGCAGTGATCCAGTGCTGTAATTGGTGGGCCCGGCGCAGATGTCCAACGTTCGTTCCACCACAAGTCGGCGCCGGCATGGTGGCAAGGCAAAGAAGACAGACAGACAGACTCGGTCTCGATCACCGTAAATCTGCCCCGACTGCGCCGGTCGTGGTCGAGGAGCCGGTGTCGCGACCGAGAAGCCCCCCCGCACGTTGCTTGAGGGGCTCGGCGCCGAGTTGACGCGCGATTGCGTCGGCTTCGTCAGCGAGCTGTTGCGCGGTCGGGGGGTCTACGTTCGCGATGTGTTCCGCCTGATCGAGCAGCCCGACTGCCAGGTGGTAGGGCGACTTGAGCTCGCGGAGGGCCCGGATGGCGTCGGCGAAGGCAGCGGTGGCCCTCGGGTCATGCCGAGAGGCAAGCTGTTTGGCGCGGACGCGAAGCTTTTCGGATCGGAGCACAGCCGGTACTAGTCCGGGCGAATGGTTGTCGAGCCATTCGATAAGCCGGCCCACCTCAGCGAGATCATCGAGCGCCAGAGCGGCATCGGCAGCTAGCTGCCAAGCCCAGCGGATCCCTTCGTTGCGCAGACCGAGAGCATTTGCATGGCTCAAGGCGTGCTGAGCTTGCGTCAGTGCCTGAGCATGCTCCTTCGAGGCCGCTGCCGCTGCCGCCAACGCGGAGGCCGCGACGGCGATTTCCTGAGGATCCTCGGTGCTGAGCCAGTCCTGTTCCTTGGCAGGTAGCAGTTTACCCACTCCTTCGAGGTCGCCGCGGAACGCGCGCAAGAGCACCCCGGCATAAGGCAGGAAGTCCTGGTCGTCTTGGTCGGCGAAAGACGCCTCGGCCGTGTCCCAATCCCCTGTCAAGAGCAGCGCCTGCACGTAGTTGCTCACGGCCACGGGAAGGTTGTACCGATCACCAACCCGCTGGCAGTGTGCAGTCGCGGCAGCGGCCGCAGTTGCCGCCTCCGTCGGGTCGGTTGTGAGCAGTGCATCGGAAAGGTTGAGGAAGGCTCGGCCGGCACCGGCACCGTCTTGAGCAGATTCAGCCCGTCGTATCGCCTCCCGCAAGTTCGCCACAGCTTGCACCGGTCGGCTCGCGAGGCCGTGGGCGATTCCGCGGAGTGTGAGGAGATCCCCAAGTGTCACGTCCAGCGAGTCCAGAGCTTGCGCGTGAGTAAGCGCTGCGGCTGACAGCCGGTCTGCTTCGACCGCGTTGCCGGCGAACGCTTCTAGTGTGGCCAGTCCCGCTAGGGCCTCCACGGTGTCAGAGTCGGGATCCCCGTCAAGCTGTTTGACGGCATTCTCCAACAAGGGACGGGCTTGGTCGTAGCGTCCCTGTCTGCGCAGTGCCCTCCCCGCACCGATGTCGGCGCGAGCGGCGTCGCGGGCCCTGTTGTGCTGGCGATACGTCTCCGCCGCTCGTCGATAGCACTCGAGGGCTGCAGCGCTGTCGCCCGCCGTACTCGCAGCGGCGCCCGCTCGCTCCCCCAATGCTGCCGCCGTCACGTCGGCCCCCTCGCCACCCCCCTGTTTCTGTAGTTCGGCGGCGGTGCTGAAGGCCGATGCGGCTGTGTCGAGCGCTCCGGTTCGCTGTGCGCGCTCGCCCGCCCTCGTGAGCATCGCGACTGCTTCTTCGCGTAGCGTCGTAGAGTCAGGGTCGTCCGGCACCGCGGCGAGCGCGTCGAGCAGGTGGTTGGCAATGACCTCGGCGACCTCTTCACCATCGTCTGCGAAGGAAGTCCGAAGGTGCGCGGCCACGGCTAGGTGGCGAGCTTTGCGTTCCCGCCTCGACAATGTGTCGTAGGCGACTTGACGAAACATTGTCTGCACGAAGCCATACTGGCCGCGTTGCGGTGAAAGCGGGTCAGCGCGAACTCCAAGAACTTCACGTCGAACAAGTTCCGCAAGCAGGCGACGTACTTGCGGCTCCAGCTGATCCGATACAGCGATCAGTGCCTCGGCAGGAAAGGTGCTGCCCAATACAGCGGCGTCGGCGACCAACCGCCGCTCAGCCGGGTCAAGGGCGTCGAGCCGGGCAGCCAGCAGCGAATGCAGGGTTCCGGGCACACTGAGCTCGCCGACATCGCCGACGAGCCGGTAGACACCGTCGATCGGTTGCACGATGTCGCGGTCTATCAGCATCCGGACGGTCTCCACGGCATACAGGGGAATGCCCTCGGCACGGTCGGCGATCGCGCTCTTCCCCGCCAGCGGCATGCCCGGGACAAGACCGTCCAGCAACGCGTCCATCGCCGGATCATCGAGCGGGTCCAATGTCAACGCGGTGCTATTACGCCGACCAGTTCCCCACCCCGCACGGCGGACCTCCAGTTCCGGGCGGGCCAAACTGAGGACGAAGATTGGTACGTCGCGTGCCCAGTCCAGGAGGTGCTCGAGGAAGTCGAGCAGGCCGGCGTCAGCATGCTGCAGGTCCTCCACCACCATGACGACGGGACCGGTGGCGGCGAGTCGTTCGAAGAACAACCGCCACCCTGCAAACAGCTCCTCACGGGCCAACACCGGACCGGCCTCGCCGTAGTCCACCCCGAGCAGCTGGCCCAACCGTGGGCCTACGTATGCCCGCTCCGCTGGGTCGTCGAGGAGTTGCCGCAAACCCGCTGCTAGCTTTTCCGCCGCGGTCTGACTGGAGTCTTCGTCGGCGATTTGCAACCGCTGGCGGACCATCTCACCCAACGCCCAAAACGCGACCCCATCCCCATATGACAAGCATCGGCCTTGATGCCACCAGACCGTGACCAGCAGCCCATCGATGTACTTGCGGAACTCCCAGCCCAGGCGAGACTTCCCCACGCCCGCCGCGCCCGTCACCGACACCAGCCGCGGCGTCCGGCGCTGCTCACAAGCGTGGAACAGCTCCTTCACTAACCGCAGCTCCGAGCCACGGCCCACGAAGCCGGCTTCCAACCCGTCGATCCGCTGAGACCCCCTGGTGCCGCCCACCACCCGAGTCGCCCGCCACAACGGCACCGGCTCGGCCTTCCCCTTCAGCAGATGCTCGCCGACGGCGGAGAAACTGATCGCCGCCTCAGCCACCCGGCGAGTGCCCTCATCAACCAGCACCGCCCCTGCACGAGCGGCTGTTTGCACCCGGGCGGCGGTGTTCACGGCATCACCCGCGACCATGCCCTCGCCGGTGGCGCCGACCGTCACCGCCACCGGGCCGGTCACTACCCCTGCCCTGGCAGCCAAGCCCTCCGCTCCAGCCTCCCGACCCAATTGGGCCACACCGTCGATCAACTCCAACGCCGCTCGTACCGCCCGTTCACCGTCCTCCTCAGTCGCCGACGGCGTCCCCCACACGGCCATCACCGCATCACCGATGAACTTCTCCACCACTCCGCCGTAACGCCCGATGACGGTTTTAGCGACGTCGAAGTAACGGGACAGCAACTCGCGAACCTCCTCCGGATCCCGGGACTCGGAGAGTGTGGTGAAGCCGACCAGATCGAAGAAGAGCACGGAACACACCCGCCGCTCCGCCACCGGGGCGGACCGCGCCAGTCGGTTGTCAGTGGCGACCGCGGGAAGACGTGGTGACAGAGGTAGCGGGCCACTGGAGGTCGTCGGTAGCCCAGCCAGCGACGCGCCGCAGGCACCGCAAAAGTTCATGCCCGCCGGATTGATGGCCGCACAGGACGTACACTCAGCCGCCAGCGGTGCGGCGCACACGCCGCAGAACCTCATTCCCGCTGGACTATTCGATCCACACTGAGAGCACTGCATCACTACCTCGGTTCCAGCCCGTCCTTGTGAGGCGTATCTCAATCATCTCCCCGGACGCTACCCCACAACAACGGCCGGCTCAGCCTGGAGCCGACCTAGTGACAGCGGATCGTGCGGAATCTTGCCATTCCTAGGTTGCTGCTGTCAGCGTTGTCGTCATGCCGGGTGGGCTGTTCGCCACCTCCGCAGCGCTCGCTGACCAAGGTGATCGCCAAGGGTGGGTCAGCTTTCAGCTGCCGTTTAGAGGAGTGCTGGCAGTCGGACTTCACCCACAGCCGCCTCACCAATCCCGACGGCACGCCAGCCGCGGACTGCGAGATCATCACCTGGCTCGACGACCACTCCCGCTACGCCCTGCACGTCTCGGCCCACGCCCGGGTGACTGCTCACATCGTCTTGGCAACCTTCCGCGAAGCCGCAGGCCAGCACGGATATCGGCATCCACCCTCACCGATAACGGCATGGTCTACACGGTCCGCCTCGCCAGCCGACCCGGCGGACGCAACCACCTCGAGCACGAGCTGCGCCGCCTGAACATCGTGTCGAAGAACTCCCGACCCAACCACCCCACCACCTGCGGCAAAGTGGAGAGGTTCCAGTAAACCCTGAAGAAGTGGCTGCGCGCCCAACCCGTCCAGCCGACCACGACCGCCGACCTCCAGACCCTGCTGGACCACTCCCGCGACGAGTACAACCAGCGACGCCCACACCGGTCCCTGCCCCACCACGCGACAACGACCACGACCTACACCGCCCGCCCCAAGGCAACCCCCGGCGCCGACCGGACCAGTGATACCCACGACCGAGTCCGCCACAGAAGACGGCAGCCCGACTGAGGCGCGCCGCCACTCACGTCGAAGTCAGCGCGGAGGCCAAGCATGCTCTACCCAAAGAACGAAGCACTGATCCAGCAGATCCGCTCTGCGCTCGTCGTCGACCACCAATACACGCGCTTGGTCGAAGGGTGGAGCCACGAGCTTGTCGTCCAGATCCGCCGTTGCGGCCGAGGAGCCTGGGGTTGGCTCGATGTGGATCGATGCCAGCAGCTCCGGTCCGGTTAGCAGATGGACACGTCTACGGCGGGGACCGCACTCTGCCTAATCGAAGCTGAGTCCAGCCTCGACAGTGGCCCGACAGGCCCTATTCGATGTGGGATTGCCCAACCCAGACTGGGCAACTACCCGCGGCGCCGCATTCCTCTGGCGCGCACACCCGGCAGATGCGCAGGTAGTCGCCTGGACGCTGTGGCAAGCGTGAGGCGATCGCCGCGAGCAAATCACCAAACTGCGACTGTTGCTCCGGGTCGCCAAGGGCGCCCAAAGCCTGGCGGAGGACTGCTCCGCGACGATTCTGCAGGCCTACGGCGGCCCCCCTGCCAGCGGGTGTTGCCCGCAGGAGCACGCGGCGCCCGATTGCCTTGCGCCTCAGTAGCCCCGCATCTGCCAGACGTACGGTAAGGCGCACTACCGCCGGCTGAGAGAGGCTCGGCCGCGGTGCAATGAGCTGGTAGACGAAGTGACGTGCGGGCGGCATGTCCGCCTGGTCGGGCATTACGTTCAACTGTGGGTCCCTTCTGTAGAAGCGGGTGGTGCCGGCACGGCAAGGCGCCGGACAACTAATCGGCACTGGGGGCCGCCTGCGGCCCCGCCCGGCGACTAGGGGGGGCCGGGCTACTGCACCCCCCCCCCCCCGCGCGCCCTCGGACAGCCCGATGAGGTGGCCCCCAGGGTCTGCGATAAACGGGAAGGTGAGCGTGAACTCTGCGAGCTCGGTGGGTAGGACGACCGTGTGGCCGCCGAGCCCCTCGGCCTTCTGTCGGTAGGCGGCCAGGCCGTCGACCTCGACGTAAGAGGTCCCCCCTACGGGGCGTCGGACACATGACCTGCACCGGTCGCGGTCGTGGGATCAACAGATTCGCTGGCCAGGTCGACACGGCACCCGCTAGGTCTCGCGTGTAGGCATTGACGCGGGCATCGAGGTGGAACCCGAGGGAACTGTAGAGGCGTTCGGCTGGAAGGTTCTCTCGGTCGTAGCACACCATCGCCTGTCGCACGCCGGCCGCCTGCATGCGACGTAGCGCTTCCAGGACCACCGCGCGGCCCAGTCCGCGCGGTCGATGTTCGGGTCGGGTACCCAACGGCTCGATTTCGCCTTCGCGGCTTCGAGGATCCAGCCAACAGATGCAGTACGCGGCCACGTCGCCAGCGGCGGAGACGGCGACCAAGTCAAGGGATGGGTCATAACCCGGTGCGCTTCTGAGCTTCTCGTAGTCGTCGACGGTCAGATCCGCGCGGTGTGCGATGCGCCGCTCGACGGCTGTCCCTGAGACGACGTGCTGCAGGCTGTATCCCGTGCGCAGCTGCGGCGCTGGGATGTCACCGGCCAGCGGTCTGGTGGCGACACACCAGTCGTCGGTGACCATGACGTAGCCGTTGCCTTTCAACAGGGACACGCACGCGGCTGGTCGTCGTCGAAGACGTCCCAGGCCTGGATGGATTGGCCTGCCGCCTCGTGCGCGATCAGCCGGTGCAGGGCGATCTCCGTCCCCCGCAGCATCTCGGCCTCGCCGTCCTCACCGCGGTGTCGCGGGTGAACGCAGAGGTTGTACGCCGAGTACATCGGGTAAAGCAGTGAAAACCCTGCCACCGATTGGTCGTCTTCTGCCCAGACCATGACGACGTCGCGAGGATCACACTTCGCGAGGGTGTCGGTGATCCTCCACACCACGTCGCCAGGGTGGAGGTAGATTCTGGCGTCGACCGCGGCACAGGCGGCTATCAGGAACTGTCGCAGGGCATCGAGGTCTGCGGCCCCTCGATAGCGTCGAAGCGTCGGAGTCATACATGTCTCCTGCAATGTCTGAGGCAAGAGTCTTCGAGGTCACCGGTCTCTTGGAACCGGAGTTCATAGCCAAACACGCGGTTGTGGTGCCCCGTCCGGTCTTGGTCATGGATGGCAATGAAGATAGCTGGATCTGAATGATCGTCATGGGACCTCCTGACGCAGTCACAAGCCGGCTGGATGCGCAAGGCTTTGACTGGTGCACCATTCGCGCACGGTGGTGGTCGGAGCGCCGAGGCGCTGGTTGGCCTCGGTCGGGTCGCCCTGTTCGCCCAGCCGGTTGAGCAGCGCAATCAGCTGCAGAGCGTTCTTCAGCTGGCCGTGCATGAAGCCCCGGTCGACGCCTGCCATCACCAGTCGGGGAACCGCTATCACCCGCCTGTCCGGTGCGACCATGGAGCAATAGATTCGCAGTGCCTCCTTCGTCGTGATCGGCTCTGGACCGAACACGTAAAAGTCACTGCCCGCGATTCCGGGCAGCTGGTAGGAACGGGCCACCATCTGGGCAAGGTCAGCTGCAGTGACCATGTGCAGCGGTGTCGGCCGGCCGATCACGACAGCTCGATGGCCGCGGATATGCCGAGGGAGATTGTCTGTGACATAGGTCGGCCGGAAGATGACGTGAGGTACGCCGCTGGCCCCGATGGCGGCTTCGGCGCCCAGTTTCGCGGCATGCTCGGGAAGCTTCGGTCCGTAGTCGACGTGGACAAGGCTGCCGGAGACGTAGCTCAGCAGTTCGACGCCGTGGCGGCGGGCGGCCTGCGCGACGGCCACGGTGCCAAGGTGCTCAACTCGCTCGAGCTCCGCGAGGTCTGACCCTGTCGCGGCCAGGCTGATGTGAACGAAGCGGCAGCCGCGGACGGCCCGGTCCACCGCGTCGACATCTTCCACAGCACCCTCGACGACCTCGGCGGCGAGCCCGTTGCTCTGCAGCCACTGCCGGGCCCGCGCGGCGTTACGCACCAGTAACCGCACAGAAAAGCCCTCGGACAGAACCCGTCGTGCAGCCTCTCGGCCTAGTAGTCCGGTGCCACCGACCACTAGCACGGTCCCCTGCGGGCTCATGCCGAGTCCGCGTTCGCGTTGACGGGTGGACGGCTCGCCGAACCGTGTCTGACGAACAGCTGGGTGCGGCGCGGGGTTTCGTCGCACCCGCCGGCTGTCGCGGGCGCCATCACAGCCATCTCCGGGTCGCGCGTCCAACGAGGTACGCATTCAGCGCCATGGCGAGGAGGCAGGCAATGATCGCGAACGTGTTGAGGACCGCCAACTTGCCGATCCATGGGTGCCCGACCCAGGAGTGGTAGATCTCGGAGGGACTCTCCTGATGTACGCCAGGAATCAGGTGGACCTGGGTTACCAGGGCACTGAGAATGACCGCTGCAGCCAGCCAGTAACCGGCCCACAGCTGACCGCGGATCGTGAAGATGATCCCGCCAACCAGAATCGCCGTGACACCGATCAGGCTGATCGTGAACGGGGTAACTTGCTGCTCAAATGGCCACCCACTGTGGTTCCACGCCGGTTTCAGATGCTCCGCTTGCACCATGTTGCCGCGCAGCACATGGTCAACGAAGTGGAGCGCCGCCAAAGTGGTGGTGACGCAAGCGATCCACAGCAGCCTCGTCCGGTAACGGAGATCACCCACTGTCGTCATCGCGAGAACCCAACACTGAGGAGCACGAACCCAGCCAGCAGAAGCCATGAACGTAGGCCTTGGAAGAACTCCCAATGGTTCCTGGTCGACTTCCAGTCAGCCGGTGGGTTGTCCGGGTCCCAGCGACCGGTGGCCAGGTTGATCGGAACGTTGAAGATGATCGTCGCGACGAGAGCTGCACTCACCGCGGCAGCCGCGAGCCAACGCCACAACGACGGACCACCCTCCCCTCCGCTGTGCGGCGCGTAGACGCTCGTGAGCACCACACTCAGCGTCATCAGGGGAGGCATGACGCGTCCGAACGTGCGCAGCAGCCCCTGCTCGACGGTCAAGTGGTGCACCGTCGGGAGTCGGCGGATGACGGGATGAACGAAGGCGTACGAACCGAACTCCGCGCAGGCGGTGAATCCCACGGTGACCAACGTGAACAGTCCCAGTACGTCCATCACAGTTCTCTTCTCCGCTCGTGGGTCCGGACCGGTCATGGCGCGACGGCTCGGCGACCTTGCCCGGGAGCCGTCCTCAGCAGGCCGCGGCTGAGCAGGAACGGCACACAGAGGACCTGGCCGGCAGCACCGACAGCCATCGCGTTCCGCAATCCCAGGTTCCCGCCGACCGCCCCGGCTACCGCCGAACCCAACGGCATGGCCCCCCAGACCACGAATCGGAAGACAGCGCTCATCCGACCGAGTAGCTCAGGAGGTGTCAGCAGTTGTCGGGTGGTGATCGAGTTGACGTTGTAGCTGCCCTGTCCAAGCCCCGACAACACGCTGCCTGCGATCAGCCAGGGCATGGCCCCGTGGGCTGGAGCGAGAGGGAAAAACAGTGGACCGGACACGGCCACGACAGCTGACAGCAACAATGCCCGCCCCAGTCCCAGCTGCTCCGCCAGCCAGCGACCGACCAGGTTGCCCACCGGCATACCCGCGCCTCCGGCGGCCAGGGCCAGCCCGATCATGGCCGGTGTCATGTGGAGGCTGCGCAGCCCATATAGGACGAGGAGAGACTCGGTTATGATGAAGAACAGGACGTACCACCCACTGCAGAACGCGATCGGGCGAAGCACCGGGTGGGTGATAACGAAGCGCAGCCCTTCCGCGACGTCGCGGTAGAGGCCCCGGCTTGGCGCTGACCTGAGTGGTTTGCTGACGACACGGCTTCGGATTGCCAGCAGGGTGCCCACGCTCACCGCGCAGGTGCCGGCGTCCAGCAGAAGGGCGTCGCCGACCCCGAGCCAAGAAATCATGATGCCGGCTAACCCCGGTCCCACCGCCAGGGAAAGCGACTCAGACAGCACGAGCAGCATGTTCCCGGTGCCGAGATGCCCTCGCTGGGTGACCAAGAACGGAAGATAGGAGGTGTAGGCGACTTGGAAGAACACGGTGGCGACGCCGGAGATCAGTACCGCGGCAAGCACCAGCGGCATCGTCAACCGTTGCAACGCGACGCCCGCTGGTATCGCCGCGGCGGCGGCGAAACGCACGGCATCAGCGCAGATCAAGACGCGGCGTTTGTCCCAGCGATCGACCCAGGCTCCCACCGGGAGGCCGATGACGAGGAACGGTAGCCGGGCAGCAACCGTGATTCCGGCCACCTCGGCGACTGACGCGCGCAGGGTGAGCGCGGCCAGGACAGGCAGGACCAGCAAGGTGATCTGGTCGCCCAGCAGGCTCACGCTTTGGCCCAGCCACAGCTTCGGGAAGTCTCCGCGCCGCCAGACCGGTCCCGCCGTAGCAGCGGCCGTCGATGCAGGCTCGGTCATGGTCATGCGCTAACCAAGCCGTAGCCAGGCATAAGGACGCGGCTGCGGGGCGCGTCAGCGCAGCAGCACCGAACATTGACGGCCGGTAGCAACACCGAGGCCATCCCAGACACGGCCGTCATCATGAGGAACCTCCCCAGCCGCTGATCTCGACCGTCTCGTGGATGTACGCCGCCTCGTCCAGGCAGCGCACCACGAAGTCAGCCACCTGCTCACGGCTTGTTGATGACGCCGCGGCGTAACGCAGCTGCGAGCCGACCTCGCTACGGTTGTCGCCGTGTCGATCAGTCAGTCGGGAGGGACGCACGATCGTCCACATCCGGTCACTGGAGCGTACAAGCTCCTCCTGTCGCTGCTTGTCAGCCAACTCCGCCCGTAGGAGCAGCGGCGCCACAAACAGGCGGAACGTCAGCGGCAGACGCCTCCGGCTATCGCCCACACCCCATGAACTGATCACGACGAGCCGGGCGACGTCCCGGTCGCGCAGCGCGCTCAGCAGTACCCGGGTGCCGTCGGTGCACAGCGCCCGTTGGCGAGGCTTGCCCGACAAGGTGGTGCGCAGGACGTCGTGGCCTCCCACCGCCCAAACAGCGGCGTCGCATCCGCCCACAGCCCGGGTGACCGACGGCAGGTCGAGTGCGTCGGCGATGACCATATCCGGTTCAGCACCGCCCTCGGGCAACGAAACCTGGCGGCGAACCACCGCCCGGGCAAGATGGCCACGCTGCCGCGCCGCGGCAAGGATGCAGCGTCCCGTGCCGCCACTCGCGCCCAGAACCGCGATCTTCATGTCAGTCAGCCTGGAGCCCACAACGACACCGCACCATGGGGCCACACCCTGGATAACCCCCTAGAGTTTTGTCGGCAAGGTGGTGAGGCGGGTGTCAGACATCGACCTGCTCGAGCGCGAGGACGAGCTCGCTGCGTTTCGAGCCGAATTAGCTTCCACGGCGCAGGGCACCGGCAGCCTGATGGTCGTTTCGGGAGCGGCTGGAGTCGGCAAGACTCGGCTGCTCGAGGAGTTGCGTTCGCAAGCAAGAGACGCCGGGTTTCGGGTGCTGTCCGCCCGCGGACATCAGCAGGGAACGTCGGCCCCCTACGGCGTGGTGCGGCAGCTGTTCGACCCACTGGTGGCAACCCTCGACCGTAGCGAGCGTGCGCACCTCTTTCAGGGTCCCGCGCGTCAGGCGCAACCGATCCTGGAAAACGCCCCCGACCCACACACCCGTCCGCGTATCGACGCGACGCTGAACGGCTTGTGGTGGCTCGTCTTGGCACTCGCCGACGAGCGCCCCCTATGTCTTGTCGTCGACGATTCGCAATGGTGCGACCTCGAATCGGTGCAATGGCTGGCCTTCCTGGCGAACCGCGTGGACACTGCCCCGGTGGCGCTCGCGGTAGCCATCCGAACAGGTGACCGTACCCAAGACGACAAACTCACTGGCGAGATCACCGCCGCGCCGCATGCCGTCTCCATCCGGCCGGCACCCTTAGCCGAGGAATCCAGCCGTGGACTGGTGGCGAAGCATCTTGGGGCGGCTCGAAACACTCAGATCGGCGCAGCCTGCCATGCCGCCACCACAGGCAACCCCCTGCTGCTGATGGAGTTGCTCAAAGCCTTGCGGACTCCAGCAGGGACAAGAATCTCCGATCCGGTCGACGTCCACAAGATCGGGGCGCGGGCGGTCGCTGGACTCGTCGCCCGCCGGCTCGAAGCTCTGCCGACCGAGGCAGTGATGCTCGCCCGCGCGATCGCCGTACTGGGAGACGGCACCCTCCTCCAGTACGCCACGCAACTCGCCGGCTTTGGCGAGGATGCTGGCGAAGCGGCCGCTCGACGTCTGGAAGACGCCGAAATGGTTCGGGCCGACGGGCCGCTGTATTTCATCCACCCGCTGATCGGGGAGGCGGTCTACCAGACAATGACACCGTCGCAGCGGTCCGACGCCCACGTCTCGGCCGCCCTCGTACTCCGCCGCAACGAGGCCCCGATCCACCTGATCGCGGCACAGATACAACTCATCCCACCGGGTCGCTACGACGACGCACTATCACTTTTGCAGGAAGCCGCCGCGTCAGCGCTCGATGCTGGCGCGCGCGGCAGCGCGGCCGCCTACCTCCGGAGGCTTCTCGACGAAGCCTTGACACCGTCTTTGCGGGCAACGACATTGCGGCAACTTGGCGAAATTGAGACTCTGTTGGACGCCGAGTCAGCCGTGAACCATCTGCGCCAAGCCGAAGCGCTCCTCACCGACCCCGTCCAACGGGCCCAGGTAGCGCTGGCCCTGGGTCCGGCGCTGTTCTTCACTCAGCGCAACGCCGATGCGGTAGCCACCTACCAGCGCGCGATTGCAACCCTGCCCGACACCGCTGATCGCTCACTGCGACAGGCGCTCGATGCCGGGCTGCTCGCTGCCGCCGTCGACGACTCCACCCTGTACCCGGCAGCCCGAGAACGAGCCGATGCGCTCAGCGGGCTCGCTCCCAACGACTACGACCCACCGCTGGCCTCGGTCTTGTCGTGGCATGAGGCCCGCACCGGGAGCTCGATGGACCGCTGCATCGCCTTGGCCAACCGCGGTCTGACCCTACCGGCCGGCGAGGACACCGCAGCGATCTTCGCCTACTCAGGACTCGTACTCGCAGTAGCCGACCGCTACGAGCAAACGCGGGCGGCGTGCAACCACCGCCTTGAGTATGCAACGTCCACAGGATCGGTGTTCGACTTCGCCATTGCTTCCTGGCTACGCGGGATTGTTGCATACTTCGCCGGGGACCTCGTCTCAGCCGAAGCCGACCAACGTCAAGCGATTGCCGCCGGGGAGGAATATGGGCTCAGCGCAGGTCTAATACATGGCTACGCCCGCCTCGCCGACGCCCTCGTTGAACGCGGCGAACTTGACCAGGCCGAAGCCACCCTCGGCCAGGTCACCTGCCCACAACCGCTGCCCCCGCTGGCTCACTACGACTGGTATCTGCACACACGGGCAGGTCTACGCCTGGCACAGCAACGCCATGCCGAGGCCCTTCGCGACGCCCTCGAGGTCGGCACCAGGTATGAGTCCTTAGGAGGGTGCAACCCTGCATTCATCGCTTGGCGGTCACAGGCTGCCATGGCTTACCTGGGGTTAGGAGAACCCGCCTCCGCCATCCGTTACGCCGACCAGGAAGTCGAACGAGCGAGGGCATGGGGATCGCCACGCGTGCTCGGTCGCACCTTGCGGGTCGCGGGCATCACCCGAAACCGGGAAGGGCTCAGCCTGCTGCAGGATGCACGGGAGGTGTTGGCCGACTCACAAGCCGTCCTGGAACGGGCCCGGACCTCCCTCACCCTAGGAACCCTGCAGCACCAACTCGGCGACCCGGTGACCGCCCGACAGACCCTCTGGGAAGGGTTGGAGGAGGCACGGCGGTGTGGGGCCGAACCCCTTGCCCGACAGGCCCACGACGCCCTGATCGCGGCTGGGGCGCGCCCCCGCCGGCGCAGCAGAACTGGACTCGCAGGGCTCACTCCCACCGAGGGGCGAGTCGCAACCCTCGCTGCCACCGGCAAGACCAACCGGGAACTCGCCCAAGCACTTTTCGTCAGCCCCAAGACCATCGAAATGCACCTCGGCAACGTCTTCCGCAAACTCGACATTCAGTCCCGGACACAGTTGGGCTCAGCTCTCAAACGCCAAACCTGATCCAAAACTCAATGCACGCAGATTCCTGACCGCCAGCTATCTCCCGCACTATCACGCTCACGGCGAAGTGATCCGCCGTCACGGCGCACCGGCCAGTGAGCTACACGTTCAAGACCCAGCCCTGCAGCAGGTCATGGTGGTTTTCGCACAGACCCCGGAAGTTCGCTATTGGCAAGTGACCTCTGGGTCAAATGGGAAAGAGGTCGCCCGATCCGGCTTCCGTCGACCTTCGCTAGCCTTCGCTGATCTTCGCGACGAGGCCCGTCTCGGCCTCTCTCGCGGCAATGTCAGCAGACGTGGTGCGGACACCGAACGCCAGAGCCGGGTCCGTGATCACCCACGAACCCGGCTCTGAACTGCGCTTTTATTGGTAGCGGGGGCAGTGTCCGGTTCAACGACTTAGTTGGCACCTGTCCCGCGACATTGTTGGCACCTAGCCCCGCGGAGGTGCCCCATGTCGTTGGCCGAGCTTGTGATCGTGTCGGTGAAGGTCGAAGGCCGTTCGAAGAGCGAGGTCGCCCGTGACTACAAGATCAGCCGTTACTGGGTCCAGCAGCTCGTCAGGCGCTACGAGGTTGAGGGCACGACCGCCTTCGAACCCCGGTCACGACGACCACACTCCAATCCGAGATCGATCAGCCTGAACCTCGAAGACCGGATCGTCCGGCTGCGTAAGGACTTGTCGAAGAAGGGCCTCGACGCCGGCGCGGAGACGATCCGCTGCCACCTCCAGACCCAAGGAGTTCAACGGCTCCCGGCGACCTCGACGATCTGGCGGGTGCTGACCCGGCGCGGGTTCGTGACGCCGCACCCCAAGAAGCGCCCCAAAGGCGCAGGCAAACGATTCGCCGCCGAACAGCCCAACGAACGCTGGCAAGCCGACGTGACCCACTGGCAGCTCGCCGATGGCACCGGCACCGAGATCCACACCATCCTCGATGACCACTCCCGAGTCAACCTGCTGTCGCGGGCCAGGCTCAGCACCACCGGCCCCGACGTGCTCATCGACTTCCGCCGCGCCGTCGGCCGTCACGGCATCCCCGCCAGCGTGCTGACCGACAACGGCGCGATCTTCACCGGCAAACCCCGTGGCGGCGGGCGCGTCGCCCGCGAGGTCGAGCTCGACCTGCTCGGCGTCCGATTCCACCACTCCCGGCCCTACCACCCCCAGACCTGCGGAAAGGTCGAGCGGTTCCACCAGACCCAGAAGAAGTGGCTCGCGGCCCAGCCGCCCGCAGCCACGATCGCTGCCCTGCAGCGCCAACTCGACTGGTTCCTCCACTACTACAACACCAACCGACCCCACCGCGCCGTCGGCCGCCGGACACCACAACAGGCCTACAACGCCCGCCCGAAGGCGCAACCCACCAAACCCTCGATCCCGAGCCACTACCGAACCCGACGCGACCGCGCCGACGCTACCGGCGTCCTGACCATCCGCTACAACAGTCGACTCCACCACATCGGTCTCGGACGCGAGAACGCCCGGAAAGGACTCATCGCACTGATCGCCGACCGCTACATCCGCGTCGTCAACGCCGACACCGGCGAACTCCTCCGTGAACTCACCCTCGACCCCGCCCGCGACTACCAGCCGCTCGGCAGACCCCCAGGACCCCAACCAAAGAAACCCTGAAATGCAACGATGTCCCGAGACACCTGTCAACGGTGTCGCGAGACATCACATTGGTAGCGGGGGCAGGATTTGAACCTGCAACCTCTGGACGTGATTCAGAGGCCTGTCCCGGACTACTACCAGTCTTGGGTTCCCTTGGAAACCTCGGGTGGTTGAGAAGATTCCCCATAGGACGGCTCCAACTGTATCGGAACGTCTCGGGCCAGTTGCCCATCGTTTCCGATGACATTTCGATGACCTGTCAAATCCGCTGACGCCGAATGCTGCCGGAGTCTGCGCGATGGTTCGACGCGCTTAGGCTCCCCCGCGGCTCGGCTTCGAGCCGCTACTGAACCAGCGTCACACCGCGGAGTAAGCGCGGATCTTCCGAAAGGCACGTGCAGGCCTCCACTCGCTCCGAATACTCGGACTCACGCAAGGGGATCCGCTCGCGGGACGAATGGACAAGTGCGTCGAGCGCGGCGGCCCGAGCTTGACAGTCATACGCGGAAAGACTCACTACGCGGCCAGCTTCATGTCGGCTGCCGACCAACAGATCCCCGACGACACCCGCGTGGTGTTGGAGGAACTGATCACGGAAACCGGTGCGATGGACTGGCGAATACTGGGATGGACAACGGCACCCAGCTCACCGCCCACGCGATGCGCGGCTGGCGCCGCATCTCCTTGACGAGACCGCGTTCATCGAATCCTGCTTGCTTGGCGGAACGGCTTCTCCGAGTCCTTGGACGGCGGCTTCAGTCCCCCACCCGGCCGGTGTCGTAGGCCCACATCGCG
>JBBRYB010000050.1:0-19718 GCA_038238115.1 Propionibacteriales bacterium
CGCAGCCGCTCCTACCTGGTCAGCGCCCGCAACCACGGCATCCAAGCCATCGACGCCATCCACAACGCCCTCACCGGCAACCCCTGGCTCCCCACAGTCTCAACGGCCTGACATCACAGCCCAACCCGTGAATGGACACCCGCAGGGTTCCTGTCAAGAGCATGCAAGGAGTTGCTGCGACCGTAGTCGTGACCGTAGTGCAAGGCACAGTGTGGCTGTCGATCTCACCCCCGTTTACCTGGGAAGCGATTATGGAGCCAGAGAAGGTCGATCAGGTCATCTCTATGCTCGAGCTGGCGCGGCGCGAGGCCGAAAACGTGGCGACCGGCAACCCTCGCGCGGCTATTCGGCGTGGCGCTCTTCCTCAATAACGATGTGCTTCGGATCGAACTTCGGACACCCGTCGCGCATCACGAACCCCGTCCCGATAGCGCAGGTGCAGGTCCCGGCCAGCCTCGACATCTCCGATCGAACCCTGTTGAGCAGGCACTTCCGCGCGTGTCAAGCCCGCATGTCGCTCATCAGATCAACTACGGGTCAAAGCCCGAGGTTAGGAGGTTTCACTCCCGTATGTCCGGCAACCTGGTCCTTTGCGTCACATACCTGGCCCGGCAGATCAAAGGCACTGCCGCCATAGAGCAAGCAACCCCGCTGAGGGGCGAGATATGCGGTGGTTTCTCCGATCGCGTGATCATGGTATGGCTGGTGCTGGTTTGTGCGGCGACCGCCATGGTGCGACCGGGGGCGGCGACGGCGCTGACTGTTGGCCGCCGCTCACGATGCCGACGTAGGCGTCACTTGCGATGCAGATGTGAATCGGGCATCTCGGGCGGTGTTGGTCGGCGCGGTGGCGTCCTGGTCGTCGCGGTGCCGCGTACCCCCGCCGCCGGCCTTGCCCACCACCTCGACCGGGGATGAACATGCCATGAGCGCGGATCCCATCGGCGAGTCGATGCGCCGGACTGATGACGACGTGCTGGGAAGACTCGCCGCCATTGACCACCGTCTTCACCAGATATCGACCCAGCTCGCCACCATGGGCAAGTTGCTCAGTCGACTCGACGAGATCTGCACAACTTCGAAACACTGATCGGGTCGCTCGGGTAGGCGGGGCCGATCTGAACGGCCGCGTTCCTAGCGCCGGTTCCAGTCGGTGCGTACGTGATCGACGGGCGGGTCAGCACAGGGAGGGCCAACCCCATGGGAAGACACCGGCGCCACGCGGCGCACACCCAGATGCCCGAGCAGCGCGGCCGCGCCCGGTCGGAATCACCGACGCGTACACCCACGTGGAGCACGTGGTGAGCGACGAGTCGGTGATGGCGCATCGCCACTCGGGCCGCTACCTCGCGTTGTGTGGAGTCGAGGTGCTCGCCGCGAGCTTGACCGATCCGGGGCGTCGTCGCTGTTCGGAGTGCGCGCGGTGAACGCGTGGACGGATTGCGGTCCCCGTCCGACATGAGTGCACCCGTGGAGGGGCGAGTGGAGCGGCATCAAGATTGACTCGCGCTGAGCGTCGAGCACATCTGCATCCAGCCAGAGCAACCGCGTGACCTGCTGCTCGCCGGGACGGCTGATGGATAGCCCGGAGGTCGCGGCGGCCATGCGGTTGCTGGATATTGCCAAGGACCGGGGATTCACCTTCGAGCGGATCGCGCCCGGTGAGGACGGGCCGCTGCGAGGCGTGCGGGAAACCGTCGAGTGGCAAGACGAGATCTACCTCGGCGGGTTCGCCGACTCATGCGCAGCGGTCCGGCGCCGCCGCTGGTCACTGGTCGTGCCCGGCGGGCTGCCGGTGGCCAAGCAGGTGCGGGGCCGTGCTGCACACCGTGGTGCGCGACTGGCCCACCTAACGTGACCCCCCGGCCGGGTCTCCTTGGTGAGCGGGGCGGACCCCGACGCTTCGGCTCCCGGCGCCCCCGGCCCGGGTTCCCCTGAGATACCGTCGTGGTCGCTCACGTATAAGGCGACTCCGCAGGAGACGTTGCGGGTGACGTCGGTCGGGGTGGAGGCGGCGGTGGAGGTACTTGCCGCTTACTCGCACTCGACGCAAAGCGCTGATCTGCCGCTTTGCATACGGAAAACCATGGACCTGAAATAGCTGGCCTACTTCCTGGCCAGTGGCCGAGGAGCGGTCACTCGCCCGGCCGCGGCCCGGCTACACGTCAGCCAGCCGCCGCTCTCCGCCTAGCCGGCCCGCCTGGACGCTGAGGGCAGCTCAAGCTCCCCTCGCCCGGACCGTAGTGACAGCATGGTCACCGTGGCAACGCTCGCAACTCGAAACGATCCTCAGCTCTCAACGCACTCACTGAGGCCACCACCAGCGCCCAGGCCAGCCTCGCGGCGTCGCCGCTGTCTCGCCATTGAACCGCGTCGCGATAGACGCGCCGACCCGCGACGACGAGCAGGTGTTGACGATCCGACGAGCGCGGCATCTACTGCGCGGTGACGCCGGCTCAGATCGATTACGCGCTGAAGGTGGGCACCCGTACTTCGCGACCATCTTCCCCGCCGCTCGAGGAGACGTATGCAGCTCGGTCTGTTCACCGCCTGTCTTCCGTGGCTCACGCTCGACGAGGTCGCTGACTGGGCCGCGTCAGCCGGCTACGACGCCCTGGAGGTCGCGGCGTGGTCGTCCGGTGGCGACCACCCGCACCATGCCACCCACCTTGTGAGGTGGACGGCCGGCCCATCGACAGCGAGCGCATCTGGGCGCTGCTCGCCGAGCACGGCCTGGCCTCTCCGCAGTGAGCTGCTACGAGAACAACCTCATCGGCGACCCGGTCGAGCGCCGGCGCGGATCAACGGACGTTCATCGACATTGATTCGCTGCTGCGCCCGGTCTACGGCTACGCCAAACAAGGCGCCAGCTTCGGGCACACCAAGGTCTCGGGCAAGCAGGTACTGCGCAAAGGCCTCTCGCCGCTGGCCACCACGATCAGCACCCCTATCGCCGCGCCGGTGGTCGCCGGGATCCGGTTGCGCGCGGCCAAGGCCGGCTCGGGCATGGGCGCAGCCAGCATGATCACCGAGGCCATCACCACCGCCCGAGCTGCGGGCGTGACCGGGGAACTGCTGGTGCGTGGTGATTCGGCCTACGGCACCAGCGCCGTGATCAAGGCATGCCTCGACGCCGGAGCGCGGTTCTCCGTAGTGCTGACCAAAAACCGGCCGGTGACCGCCACGATCGCCGAGGAGACCTGGACACCGGTGCGCTACCCAGGTGCGGTCACCGACCTCGACCCCGGCGAGCTGATCTCCGACGCCGAAGTCGCCGAGGTGGAGTTCACCGCGTTCACCAGCACCCCCAACCCGGTCACCGCCAGACTGATCGTGCGTCGGATCCGCGACCGCAACCACCAAGACCCACTATTCCCGGTATGGCGTTACCACCCGTTCTTCACCAACAACACCGAGCCGACCACCGAAGCCGACATCACCCACCGAGGCCACACAATCATCGAGACCACGTTCTCCGACCTCATCAAGGTCCGCTGGCACACCTACCCTCCGGCCACTTCGCCGCGAACTCAGCCTGGGCGCTGTGCGCCGCCATAGCCACAACCTGCTGCGCGCGGCAGCAACATTAAGCGGGCGCGCATCCGCCCGGGGCGCAACCCTGCGACGCCAACTGGTCACCGTGCCCGCCCGCCTGGTCAAACCGCGGCGACGACCGGTGTTACGGCTGCCCGCGCACTTGCCCCACGCCCAACCATGGCTCAGCTTGTGGAACAACATCTTCCGCGCGACACACGCCCCACCCGGGCCCGCGTGACCCCCCATCCGACCCGGCGCCCCAGGCCCGACCACACCGGAGAAGCTGGACAGCCCAGTCAATCAACCACGCCGCCACCAGACCAGTTGATCACCAACCCCAGCGACCACCCAAAACGATCAATGCTGAAGCTCGTCCACGGATCCAGGCTTAGCCACGCTCGCGGCGCATGTCGGGAAGTACTGGTTCGACGGTGGGTCGATCATGCTCTGACTCGGCGATGGATGGTGAGCGCCTACCGGAATCTATTCGACCGTCCGCCGACGGGTTACCGCCAGTCAGACACCTTACTATGAGTGCATTAGAAACTCCTTGGTTGCGGCCCTGACGTGCTCTACGTGCGCTTTGCGAGCGAGGGCCAGCTAATCAGCGTGCCACCCCAGCTGCTACGCCTGCTTCCAGACGAACCCCGCGAACGTTGGTGGTGACCTCACCAAAATGATCAATGAACCCACCCGCCGACTCACCGACCCCCTTGCCTGGTCCCACTGGCGACGTCGACATCAGCACTACGGCGGCTCCTGGCCCATAGTTGCGCACTTCGGTGCTTCGGTGGCCCACCTGCGAACAGGCATCGTGACCTGAAGTGTAGGAGTCAAGACGCGGGTTCGTTCAGCTCAGTGGCTTATGGGCTGTCCTGCTGGAGGGTCCTCAGCGAACAGGTCTACTGGTGGGCTCCAGTCGCGGATCTGGTCAGTGGTCATTCCGAACCAACCGGAAATTATTTTGACCAGTGCGACCCCGCTCTCGCGGCGGCCTGAGGGTGCGTTGACTTCGAACTGTTCGGTACGGGACCAGACCTCTGCTAGGCCGTTCGAAGTATCCATGAGCGGGTCTAGCTGGCGGAAGAATGCGATTATCTCTTCGTGGGTGTGGCTTTCCTTAAGGACGTGGAACACACCAGCGAGTACCCGCCACATCGTTGCCGAGAGCAATAGAGTCCCGTTTTTGCGCATCTGAGGTATTTCTGCCTGACCGCTCCGCACTGCTGTCAGGCAGGCGAAGGCGGTACTTAGGAGGTCGAGGTACCGGACTGTCTCCTCGCCGAGCTGCTCTTCAGTTAGTTCGGCTTCCTGCTTGGAGCTGATCCGGCCGATGTAACCGACGGCGATGGTGCGGATAATATCGGCGAGGATCTTTGCGCTGATGAGGTTTGAGCTAGTGCCCTCGACGCGGTCCTTCTCGATCTCCAGCCGACCTTTGAGCAGAGGGTGCTCAGTGACCGACGAGAGCGCGACTGCTCGGTTGACCACCTTGCGGCTGTCGAACCGAACCTTGACACTCTGCGTCATACCCTTGGCGTTCTGCGCGATGTCGTAGAACATTTGCTTGTAGGCGCCCGCGTCATTCTCGACGTAGATGTCGATGGTGAAGGTCGCGTTGGTGAATTCCTGTCGGGCCCGTTTGGCCTGGTCGAGCTGTTCCCGGGCGTCGTCAAGTCGCATACCCGCGAGGGTGTCGTCGCTGTCTTCGCGCTCTGCGACCTCCTGTTCCAACTCATCGATGCGGATGGTGAGTTCGTTTAGCTTTCTCGCTACTCCCAGTACCCGATGCTGTCCGTCGAGAATCTTGAAGTGCACCATAGAGCCTCGCTGGACGTGCAGAACGCCGAGGCAGAGCCGGCCGGGCAGCTCTGCCTTCGCTGTGAAGTACAGGGGTGGCCCGGGTTCCGCAGCAACTTCGTCCACACGAAGTAGTAGCGGTGGGCACACCCAGCTGTCGGGGTGGGCCGCTACGTAGTCGCCGAACTCTAGTGCGTGCTTTTCGTCTACACGTCGGTTTCCGGGCATCGGTCTCTGTGGGTCGGGGATCGGTAGCGTGAAGGGCACCTGACCTAGCTGAAGTTGCAGCGTGTAGCGCTCCCTCCGCCCCTGAGGCGCTCGCATGGCGAGGTATGCCTCGTAGCTCTGCGGGCGTGTGACGTCACTGAGATCAAGATCCGCCAGGGCCGACGATACCGACATGTGGTCCTCCTGTAGCAGGTTAGCCGTGGTCGCTAGGTGTCTATGATACCCGAGTAGTTGTTACGTCGGAACTTAGCATAGTATCTGACTTCGACAAGGATTTAACTCGGAAGATAGGTTCTTGCTTGTGACCGTGGTCGTGCTCGTCAGACGAGAAGCGGACACAGCGAGTGACCAAATACGGCAGGGGGGTCGAGCACAGGTGTGATCACACACGTCGCGTCCGCGCTCCCCGAATGGGCTGTTGGCGTCATTGCGGTGCTGGTTGCGGGCAGATACTCGCTGCCCAGGGTTCTGCGTGCGCTAGACGACCGCCGCATCGTGAAAACCGCCTGCAAGACGATCGTCACTGAGCGATGTGCGGTGGAAGCGTTGCGTATTCGGAACTCCCCGTTTCACACTCCCTCGGACGACCGTCAACGGCCAGCCGGGTCACGGACAGCGCTGCCTCCCGTGGAGGGAGAGTCGGGCGCGTGAAGAGATCAGAGGCCCCCTGACACCGACTCCGGGGACGGACTGCCCTGATCCGGCTTGACCGGCGGGCTGCGGACAGACGAGTCCTCGCAGCTCAGAAGCCTACGATTAACGCAGTAGTAGAACCCTGGCTGTCGCCACGCACGCTGCCGAACTCCTGCAAGATGCCCGCTACGCCACCGGCGCCGCCCAGCTACGCACCTTCCGCGACGCCGCAGCCCCCCGATGGGCGCCCGGGCACTGCATGTCCGGACCAGTACCTTGGTGGCTTCGCCGCCGAACTTGGGGTGTTCGTAAGGACGCGCCAAGAAGTGCATGAGCCCGCCAGCGCGCGGTGAACCGAGATTGTGGTTGCGACCCAGTTCGGTGTGTCGCGCCAAACCTTGCATACCTGAGGCGGGCCAGCTTGGACACAGACACAACCCAGAGAGGTGACCATGGCAGACCTGCGGATGTCGAGCAGTGGAGTGATCAGCGCGACGCACGGGCGGTACTGGTCACTGCTGGTGCGTCTCCCGCGCCCGCGAAGTTCACCCGATCGGGGTCGGACATGACGTACTTACCGGACGTTCCTCGTCCTCTTTCATATGGTTGGTGGTTTCGGTCGCCGGACGGAGGAGGGCGTCGAGATGCTGAAGCTGCGGGCACTAGGACGAAGTATTGCCATGGCGGAGCAGAGACAAGATCCTGGCCGTGATGGAATGGGCTACAACCACCCACGCAACCAGACCCGTGAGCGGGCACCCGTACAGCGGTGTGAGCGCCGGCCGCCTAAACATTCACACCGGAAAGATTCTTCGAATGTTCGTCACCGCTTGGTGTCACTCGAACGTGGTACAATACAGCGGGTGAGCGACGGGCTAGTGCATCCCCCCACGCGTGGCTTCGCGTAATTGAATTCGCATCAGAAGAGTTAGTAGAACGATTCAGATACTCGTGACGCCCGCGGCGCGAGGAGCTGATCGCCGCTGCTCAAGCAGCAGGCTCGGCTGAGCGCGGAGGGGGGTGCCGTGGTGTCGCGCTCGCCGAGGCGTTGTTTGTGGCGCTGCGATCTCGGGTCGACAGCGCGGCACTGGCACGATCGCGTTGACGAGAGGTGCTGGTTAACCCAAGTAGTGGGAGTATAGATGTCGATGCATACGGGGGAGCAGGATTTGCTGAGTGAGCTTCTCCGTCCGATCCGATTAACCGGTGTGTTCCACAGCTGGTGGCTGTTGAGAGTGCCTTGGTCGATCGAGGGTGATTCCGAACACAATTGCGCGGTACTGCACTACGTGGTCGACGGCTCTTTTTGGATCAGCACGGAAGGTGCCATGCCGACCAAGTTGCACGAGGGCGATCTCGCCATCTTCCCAACCGGCGTAGCGCACCGACTCTCGGATCGGCCGGACCGCCCAGGTGTTCCACTGCAGACCCTGCTCGCTGGCCGCGAGCCGGGCACCTCGGCCCGGCTGACGCACGGCGGCGACGGCCCGAAGACCCGAATCCTGTGTGCGGGCCTGCATTACGACCCGAGTGCCGCGACCTCGCTCTATCGCGCGTTGCCGTGGATGATGGTGCTCGATCGTGCCAAGATAGAGTCTGAGCCGTTACTGCGGGACGCGGTGAATCTGCTTATCGCGCAGCACGACGGGGTTGGCCCTGGATCGCAGTTGATCACTCTGCGGGCGTTCGAGATGGCGTTCGTACTCATCCTGCGCCCGTTACTCAACGGGATAATGGACAGGCCGGCGGTGTTGTCCGCGCTGGAACACCCAGCCATCAGCCAGGCGTTGTTGATCATGTACTCTCGCTTCTCTGAGCCGTGGACCATTGCGTCGCTCGCGCATGAGGTAAACATGTCCCGATCGGCGTTCACCGCCAGGTTTCGCGAACTCGTTGGCGAGGGTCCGGCCAGCCACCTGACGTCGTACCGTATGCGGGAGGCGGCGCGGCTGCTGGCTAATAGCAGTATTCCGCAGAGCGCGCTGCCAGGGAAGGTCGGCTACAAGAGTGCCGTTGGCTTTCACGTGGCGTTCCGCAAGTTCTTCGGCATGACCCCAGGCGAGTACCGCCAGCGACTTTAAAAAGCCGGCTGGCGCTCTGACCAGAATCCGCAGCTAGCCGTTATCCGGGACTTTGTGACGCGATCGTTGTTCTCAAATGGAGTATTCTGAACCGCTTGCGCGAAGCCGAACATTGGGTCTCAACAACCACGATCCTGCCTGCCACCGAGCCGAGGGCCGGGTGATCGCGCTCGGATCGGGCAGTGCCGGAGCGCGGTCGCGCGTGACATCGTCCTCCACGGGGACCTTGCCCAGTATCGGGTGGTCCACGCCAGCCGAGCTCATGACCAGCACAGTGTAGGGGTCGTCGAGGTAGTCGATCACGGAGTCGTGCTGGTCATCGCGCGCCCCAACGACGGTGATCACACGATGCCCATCCCACGTACGGCAACCTCCCCGTCGCAAGATCACGATCTACTGCTCGAGTTTGGCTGCAGATCGAATCTGAGCACTGGACGATCGTTAAGGGTCGTCGGTCGGCGGTTCATTGAAACCCACCCCGCCACTGCGCACCCTTGAGCTGTTGGTTCGCCATCGGGTACTCGGAGGAAAATTCATGTCGCGGTCGCACATGGGCGTGTCCCGAGCCCGACGAGCCTCATCGTGAAAGTGCTGATCGCGGGCGCGGGGATCGGCGGCCTCACCGCGGCGCTCAGCTTGCATGACGGCGGGGTCGACCGAGTCGATCTGTTGGAGGTCGCGCCGCAGCTACGTCCGATGGGCGCAGGCGTCAATCTACTGCCTAATGCAGTGCGTGAACTTGCCTCGTTGGGCCTCTACCACGCCCTGGCAGCGCGGGCCGTGCAGACGACTGAGGTGCGCTACTACAACAATCACGGCGACCTGATCCTGCGTGAGCCGCGAGGCCGGTGCGGCGGGTACGACTGGCCGCAGCTCTCCATCCATCGCGGCGAACTGGAGATGGTGCTGGCCGACGCGGTGCGGACCAGGCTCGGCGCGACTCGGGTCCGCACCGGAACCCGAGTCGTCGGCGTGTCCACCGGCTCCGGGGTCCAGGTCGACGTGCTGCGTGACGGCACCCCCGAGAGATTGACCGCCGACGTGCTGATTGGAGCGGACGGCATCCGTTCGGCAGTGCGGAGGGCACTGAGCGTCGAGGAGGCCGAGCCCGTCTGGAACGGGATGGTGGTCTGGCGCGGGATGACCTGGGCCCCGCCGATCCGCCGCGCAAACAGCATGGTCATTGCAGGCGACGGTACCCGCAAGGTGGTCGTGTACGCCCTGACTCCGCCGCGCACCGACGGCCAAGTGCTGCTCAACTGGGCGGCTTCCCAGCGGCTCGACGACCTCAGCGCCGACCGCGCCGACTGGAATCGTCGGGTACCGGCGGCCAAGTTCGCTGTTGGGTTCGCGGACTGGCAGGTGGCCGACACCGTGATCACAGATCTGTTCGACAGAGCGGCGAGCTGTTTCGAGTACCCCATGGTCGACCGCGAACCGCTGGCCACGTGGTCCAAGGGACCTGTCACCCTCCTTGGCGACGCGGCGCACGCAATGCACCCAATGGGCTCGAACGCCACCACACAGGCCGTCATCGACGCACGAGCGCTCGCCTACTTCTTGGCCACGATCCCCGATATCGAACGGGCGTTGGCCGGCTACGAGCAAGAGCGACGCCCGGTGACGACTCGGGTGCAGCTCGCCAACCGCGAAATGGGACCCGAGGCGGTCATCGACATCGTTGCGGCGCGCGCTCCCGGCGGCTTCACCTCAGTCGACGAGGTGCTGCCCGCCGCGACCCTGCACCAGGTCTCCGAGCGTTATGCCGCGCTCGCTGCGTTCGACCGGCGCAGCGTCAACACCCGCTCCCCGTACGACGTCCGGCGAGCCCGTCTCGTCGGGACCACCCAGGCGCCGCAGCCGCTCGGCGCGTGAGCCGAATCCCGCGGTCCGTCGATGCCACGGAAGCCGTCGCGCGCGCAACGACGTCCACCCGAAGTGCCCATCGCAGTGGAAGAGGCAGTATGACCCGCACCGGCCAGCAGTATCTCGAATCGCTCCGCGACGGACGTCAGGTTTGGCTAGACGGCGAGATGATCAAGGACGTTCCGACGCATCGGGCGTTCCGCAACACCGCCCGATCGATTGCGGACCTCTACGACCTCACGCACGATCCGTCGCATGTGAATACCCTGACGGTGACAGGTGAGGACGGCGGACCCCGGGTGCACCGTGCCTACCAAATCCCATATACCTACGACGATCTCGTAGCGCGCCGTCAAGCGTACAAGGTCTGGTCGGAGAATAGCTTCGGCTTCCTAGGCCGTTCGCCAGACTACATGGCATCCGGCATCGCCGGCTTCCAGTCCGTGCCGGACGTCTTCGCCACCGAGTCCTTCGACGGCAGACCGAACCTCGCCGCGTACTACCAGCGGATGGCGCATGGTGACCTGTACCAGGCGTTCACTATCACCAACCCTCAGATCGACCGCACTAAGCCCGCCTCCGAACAAGAGGAGGACGACCTCTATGTGCGGGCTGTCAAGGAACTCGACGGCGGCATCGTGGTGCGGGGCGCCAAGATGATCGGCACCGCTGCGGTCTTCGGTGACGAGATTATAGTTGGTACCATCGAGCCGCTGGCCCAGCAGGACGTCGAGTATGCGCTGTCTTTCTCCGTCCCGATCGACACGCCCGGCCTTAAATTCATCTCCCGGACTTCCTACGAGGCGGCCGCGCGCAGCGTGTTCGACAACCCGCTGTCCGCACGGTTCGACGAGAACGACGCCCTGCTGGTGTGTGATGACGTGTTCGTGCCCTGGGAGCGGGTGCTCGTCTATCGGGACGTCCGCGCCGCGCTCCTGCAATGGTGGGGCACTGCGGCGTATGCGAACTTCGTGCACCAGGCGGCGACCCGGTTCTGGACGAAGCTGGAGTTCTTGTCCGGCCTAGCGATTCTCATCGCCAAGGCGAACAACACCTACGAGCTCCCACCTGTGCAAAACCAGATCGGCAAGATCATGGGTTGGCTTATCGTCGCTAAGTCAATGGTGCTCGCTGCGGAGGCGGCGTACGAGCCGGTACCGGGCGGCCAGGGCGTGCGGATCAATAACGAGATCGCCTCCGCGCACCGGGCGATGGCCGGGGACGTCTACCCAAAGGTGATCCAGGAGGTCAAACTGCTCGCGGGGGGCGGCTTGATCCAGTTGCCCGCCTCAGGACTTGACCTACGCCACCCCGAACTCGGCGGCTTGGTGTCCAAGTATGTCCGTTCGCCAGGACACCCGGCTGAAAAGCGAATGAAGTTGTTCAAGCTCGCCTGGGACGCGCTGGGATCAGAGTTCGCGAGCAGGCACGAGCAGTACGAGAGGTTCTATCACGGCGCACCGCACGTTTATTTTCCCGCGATTGTTCGCGATGGGAACCCGGGACTGCTCGAACAGCTCACCGAGAGGTGCATGCAGGGCTACGAGCTGGCAGATGAGCCGGCAACGTCGTGCTAGTGCCGGGTGGCGTGAGTGTGACCTCCACCGACTTTCGACCCGAAACAATTGAGAGGGACGTGAGACCTTATGGAGCGAGCCGCAGGGCGCGCACTCGCGCTTCTCGCCTGCACCCAGTTCTTGCTGATCCTCGACACGGCGATCATCAACGTCGCCGCGCCGTCGATTGGCCACGAGCTCGGTATCTCCGCGTCCAGCCTGTCCTGGGTCGCCAACGCGTACCTGGTGACCTTCGGTGGGATGCTGCTGCTTAGCGGCCGGGCCGCAGACCTGTTCGCCCGCCGGACGTTGTTCGTTGGCGGCCTCGGCGTCCTCGTCGCAGGCTCCGTGACCGGAGCGGTTGCGGGCGAGGCGTCCTGGCTGATCGCGGCCAGGGCCGTCCAGGGTGTCGGCGCTGCCGTCGCAGCGGCGGCGGCGTTCGCCATGTTGCTCGGCCTGTTCCCGGACGGGCCGGAGCGGCACAAGGCGCTGGGGGTGTTCGCCGCGATGGCGGGCGCGGGTGGTGCCGCGGGCACCGTGCTCGGCGGGGTGTTCACCAGTTGGCTGGGCTGGCGGTCCACCTTCGGGCTGAATGTGGTCGCAGGGTTGCTGCTGGCCACGCTGGCGCTCAAGGTGCTTGAACCGAGCAGGCCCGATCGCGACCGCCGGGGGTTCGACCTCGGCGGCGCGCTATCGATCACTGCGGGTCTCGGCCTACTTGCCTACGCCATGGTGAACACCGGCGTGGACGGCTGGACCTCGCCGTGGACTTTGGTGCCCGGCGGCCTCGCTGTCCTGCTGCTGGCTGTCTTCGTGCTGCTGGAGGCGTGGGTGGTGCGTATGCCGCTGGTACCGTCGTCCGTGCTGCGCAGGCCAGTCCTGCGCACCGCGAACCTGCTGTCCGGGTTGGCCCAGTTCGTGATGTTCCCGATGTTCTTCCTGGTCAGTGTCTACATGCAGACGGTGCTCGGCTACGCGCCGGTGGCTGGCGGACTCGGCCTGCTGCCACTGTCCATCACGGTGATCTTGGTGGCATCCAACACTGGCAGGCTGATCGCCCGGTTCGGTCTGCGACCTGTGATGGTAGCCGGGTACGTAGTAATCGCCGTCGGCCTCGGTTGGCTGTCGCTGCTGTCCGCGGACGGCTCTTTCGTGGCGGACGTGCTGTTCCCCAGCCTGGTGCTTGGGGTGGGGCTGCCGCTGGTGACCATCACCACCAATGCCGCTGCCACGATGCAGGCCACGCCGGACGAGGTCGGCCTCGCGTCTGGATTGATCAACACCAGCCAGCAGTTCGGCGCAGTTATCGGCCTCGCCGTGCTCAGCGGGGTTGCCGCTGCACGCACCCTCGCCGACGGCGGACCCGGGAACTTAACCGCGCTTACCGACGGGTTCGCCGCAGCGTTCCTGGTGTCCGCGGGTATAGCGCTCGCCTCGGCGCTGCTCGCCGCGACATTGCGGCCCGCCGCTCCACAAGGGACGAACATTTCGGCGCGGTCCGCGGCGGCGTCTGTTAACTACGGGCCGACCCGGACGATTCCTCAATTACCCGGCACCACCGCTCATTGAACCAACTCATCGCGGCCCGCAGGCTGGACCGCGAGACCACCAACCCAGAAGGGCAGGCCAACTCATGTCTGACGAATGCCAGCACTTGGTGATCGGAGCGCAGGGATTTCAGGGTGCCGCCGTGGCCCGCCAGTTGTTGGCTCAGGGCCACCCGGTCCGGGGCTTCACTAGGAGCGGCATGTCCCCGGCTCCCGGGACGCCTGAACTCCCCACGGTCATTGGCGATCTCGCCGACCTCGACGACGTCCGTCGGGGGTTCGACGGGGTCACACGCGCGTCCGTCGTGCTGCCGCTGGTCTACGACGCTGAACTCGTGATGGCTTACGCTCGCAACGTTGTCGCCGCGGCGCGGGAGGCCGGGGTTGCCCGGCTCGTCTACAACACGAACACTCCCGTGCCCGCCGAGGTCACGCCATACGCGGCCTACGAGACCCGCCGGGCCGCCGAGGAGATCCTGCTAGCGAGCGGGCTGCCGATCGTGGTGCTACGCCCGCCAGTGTACCTGGACAACTTATTCAGTCCGTGGAACGGTCCGGCACTCGTTAACGACGGCGTGCTGGCCTACCCGTTGTCCGCCGATAGGAAGGTCGCTTGGCTCTCGCACGCCGACTTAGCCACCGCGACTGCGGCGGCGCTGCACCGGCCCGGCATCGAAGGCACAGTCCTGCCGCTGGGCGGCCCGAATGTGGTCACCGGCGCTGAGCTAGCCGCGGCGTTCGGCTCCGCGCTGGGTAAGGACGTCTCCTACTTTCCGTTGGAAGTGGACCAGTTCGAGTCTGGGCTGCGCGAGGTCATCGGCGACGCCGCCGCCGCCGGCGTATCAGGCATCTACAAGTGGGCGGCCGAGAGCCACGATCCGGAGCTGTTCGTCGCCGACCATGCCGAGGTCGAACGGATGCTGGACGTGCGGCTAACGCCTATCACGGAGTGGGTGTCGGTCCAACGCTGGGACGTCTGGGCGGCCGCTAGGGCCTGATCGTGGCATCCGGGCACGTTCCGGCAGGCCCGGCCATGGCAATCGACTGGGGTAAGGACCCGGAGAGGACGCCATGATCTCCTCCGAAGGGATAGGCGGTTCCCGCGACATCACGGCCGTCGCCGTCATCGGCATCGGATGCGTGTTGCCGTGCGCGCGGGGGCCGCAGGAGCTGTGGCAATTCCTCGTCCAAGCGCGCGACGCGGTGGGGCCCGCGCGCCAGGGCACCGGGCTCGGCTGGGCGGGACACATCGGCGCAGCCGACCTGTTCGACGCGAACATCTTCGGCATTACCTGCGACGAGGCGGAGCGGATGGACCCGCAGCAGCAGGTGCTGCTGACCGTGGCGTTGGAAGCGCTCGACGACGCGGGCCTCGATCTGGGCGCGGTGGCAGGCAGTCGCACCGCCGTCTACACCGGGCAATCCGCGTCGGACTACTGGGACCTGCGCGTGGCGCGATCGGGTCTGGATCTGCGCGACTACGCGGGCGCCCACCAGCGAGGTCTGCTCGCTGGGCGTCTCAGCTACGCATTTGACCTGCGCGGACCCAGCGTGACAGTGGACGCCGCACAGGCGTCCTCGCTCGTCGCGACCCACCTGGCCTGCCGCAGTCTGCAGTGCGGTGAGGCGGAACTCGCCATCGCGGGCGGTGTCAACCTCCTCCTCAGCCCGCACACGGGCGCCATGCTCGACAGCGTTGGGGCGCTCTCCGCAGACGGACGCTGCAAGTTCGGCGACGCCGCGGCGGACGGCTTTGTGCGTGCCGAAGGCGCAGGGGCCGTGGTGCTCAAGTTGCTCGAACGTGCGCTTGCCGACGGCGACCGGGTGCGCGCCGTGATCGCGGGCAGCGCTGTCGGCAACGACGGCCGCACCAAGGAGACGATCACCCACCCGTCAGAGGAGGGACAGGCGCAGGCGATGCGCTGGGCCTACCAGGACGCGGGCATCGCCCCATCCGAGGTCGACTACGTAGAGACCCACGGCACGGGCACCCGGATCGACCAGGCGGAGCTCGGCGCCCTGAGTTCGGTACTCAGTGCAGGACGTCCACCTGGCAGACCCTGCCTGGTGGGGTCGATCAAGTCCAACATCGGCCACACCGAGGCTGCGGCGGGCGTCGCCGGTCTCATCAAGGCGGTGCTGTGCCTGGAGCACGGCACTGTCCCTGCCAGTCTGCACTTCAGCACTCCGCATCCGGCGGTCGATTGGGAGCGGGTGCCCCTGGTCGTGCCGACCACTCTCACCGACCTGCCTCGCCGGGACCGGCCCGCCGTCGTCGCCGTGAACGGTCAGAGCATCTCGTCCACGAATGTGCACGTCGTGCTCACTCAGCCCGAGCAGGCCGGTGACGAGCCGCAGGTCGCAGATCGATCTCGCAGCTCCGCAGCGCACTCCGCCATGCTGCCCGAGAGGCGCTGGTTCGACTCGTAGGCCCCGCGCTGCTGCTAGTAGGGGACGGCAGGCCGCGGTCCTCATCCGCATTTCGGCTCTCGCGCGTGCCGCGGGAACCCGGCCGTTCCGTGCGGCCATCCGACAGGAGATTACCGATGCCTCTCAGTGCCGCCCTACTGCACGGTAACGACATCCAGGTCGACCGGGTGCGTTCTATCGACCCGCTAGGCGCTGACCAAGCCTGCCTGCGACTGCGGGAGATGAATCGTGCCGCCGACGTCCCGGCTTTGGCCACAACCATGCGCGCCCTCTTACCTGACGCCCAGGCGCTAGCGGGCTACGACATGGACGAGTGTCTTGCCGTGATGCGCGACCTCGGCATGTTCCTCGGTTCGCTCAAGCGACACGAGGTCGAACCGCTGCACCTGGCCCCAGAGGCTACTCCGATCCTGCTCGAACTCGGCGCCCGCACCGACCTAATCCCCCGGGACACCGTGCACCACTACTGCACATGGAACCCCACCGACGCGCGAAGACGGATGTACACCGGCGAGGAGCAGGAGAACCACCTGCAGACCTCTGTCCGGCTCGTCTTCCCACACCTGCGGGCTGGTCTGGAGCTGTGCGACTTACTCGGCGAACTTGAACCCACCGACCCGAAGTTCGCGATCCTAGTCGACGCGCTCGACCGGGAGCTGCGCCCGATGGTCGACTCGATCGACCTCGTGATCGACAAGGTGAGCCCGCGGTTCTTCGCCAGGACCCTGCGGCCGTACTTCGAGGACATCGAGGTGGACGGGCGACGCTACCTCGGCCCGGCCGCAGCGCAGGTTCCACTGTGGCTGATCGACGAGGCGGTGTGGGCGTCCGACCGCAGTGAGCCGGGCTATGTGGACTTCCTGCACCATTCTGTTCCCTACAGCCTGCCAAGGTGGCGCGAGCTGCACGAGGCCTGGGTGGCCATGCCCTCGATGGTGACCCGCCTGCTCCAAGCCTACGGCGACGACCACGTCGCGGCGGAGTTGTCCAGCCCCTCCCTGCGGGCCAGCGCGCTCGCCATGTCCAGGATGATGCGCACGATCATCGTCTTCCGTGGCAGGCACCTGGGTATCGCCCGGCAGGCGTACCAGGAGGACCTGCGGCTCTACCCGACCGGTAGTGGCGGCGCCAGCGTCGATCTGCTGCGCGAGATCATCAATCTGACCAAGCAGAACGTGCAGCTCGCCAAGAGCCTGGGACACGCGCCCACACGCGGCCAGGTGGCCCAGGTCGGGTCATGAGGATCATCATCACGGGTGCGGGCATCGGCGGGCTGGTCGCGGCGCTGAGCCTGCGTGCCGCAGGCTTCGACGAGATCACCCTGCTCGAATCAGCGCCGGAGATCCGGCCAATTGGCGTGGGCCTGAACATCCTACCCAACGCGATACGCGAACTCGACGAGCTCGGCGTAGCCGAACGGCTCTACGAGATCGCCGTGTCCACAGGCAGCCTGTCCTACTACAATCGGTTCGGCAGTGTCATCTGGACCGAGCCGAGGGGGATCTCGGCGGGGTATCACTGGCCGCAGCTCTCCATTCACAGAGGACGGCTGCAGGGCGTGCTGCTGGAGACAGTGCGCGAACGGCTGGGCGCGGACGCGATCATCTCGGACGCCAGGGTCACCGAGTTCGAGTCGACGCCCGATGGTGGCGTGCAAGTCGCCGTCGCGCACCGGGTCGGCGGCAACACCCGGATGTGCGCCGACTTGCTTGTCGGTGCCGACGGCATCCACTCCGCCGTTCGCGCGGTCATGTACCCGCGCGAGGGGGGGCCGAGGTGGAACCAGCTCGTCGTCTGGCGCGGCACCACGTGGGCAAAGCCCTTCCTCGACGGACGCACGATGATCATCGCCGGAGACCGCTGTCGCAGAGCAGTGGTCTATCCGATGTCGACGCCCATCGCGCCGGGCGCCCCTGTGCTGACGAACTGGGCCGTGGCGCGCCGCGCCGAGGAGGGCCAGATCCCCAACCGGGCCGACTGGAACCGGGCGGTCGAACCGGAGCGATTCCTCGCCAACTTTGCGGACCTAGCCTTCGGTTGGCTCGATGTGCCCGGCCTGATCCGCTCGGCCGACCAGGCGCTGGAGTATCCCATGGTGGACCGCGACCCGCTGCCCCGCTGGGCCTGCGGGCGGGCAACCCTGCTCGGCGACGCGGCGCACGCGATGAACCCGATGGGGTCCAACGGGGCCACCCAGTCCATCGTGGACGGCCGGGTACTGGCGAAGGCCCTGGCCGGGCACCGCGACCTGAACGACGCGCTGCTGATCTACGAGGCCGAGCGGAGGCCGGCCATGACGGCGTTGCAGGAGACTAACCGAAGGATGGGACCGGAGGTGATCATCGATCTCGCCGACGAGCGCGCGCCGGGCGGGTTCGACTTGATCGAGCAGGTGATCCCAGTCGTGGAGCTGGCCGAGATCTCCCAGTCCTACGCGGATCTCGGTGCAGGTGACCCGCACACGGTCAACACTCGGCCGTCCTTTTCGGTTACCCCGGTCACTGCGGCCGGCGGTGGGCAGGTATGAGGGTGGACGTCCACTCCGACATTTCCTGCGGGTGCTGGTGCTACATGGCCCGAAAGGAGCTGCGCTATGCATTCCTGCGTCGCCGGGTGGGGCCGATCCTTGCCATATGTATGACCCTGACGCTTCTCGCCGGGTGCGGCAACGGTCAAACGAGCAAGGGCGGCATGTTCTTCGGCCCGCCCCAGAGCATTGGAAACGGTACAGCCAAGACCTATGTAACGCTTGATAATTCCGGTAAGCCGACTGAGGTCGGTATTCGGGTGTCGGCGGCATCGCTGGACGGACTTCCGGACGAAGACACCGTTCCTCCCCGGATGCTGATACTCGACCTGCCGCAGCGGGCCTCGGCGACGGTCTTCGATCACGCTATGCTCAATTGGAACCCGCACGGACATGCGCCGACGGCGCTATTCGGCAAGCCGCACTTTGACATGCACTTCTACATGGTCGACTCCGCAGCGGTGGCGAAGATCGATCCGAGCAGCCCGGACTTCGCGGCGCGGGCCGCACACCTGCCCGATGCGAAGTATGTTCCGGTGGGTTACGTCCCGCCTCCCGGTTCACCAGCCGAGAACACTGTGCCCGCCATGGGTCTGCACTGGACCGACAGCGCGAACGGAATAGTGCCGGGCAAGTACGACTTCACGCAGATCTTGCTCAACGGGACGTGGGACGGCAGGTATACGTTTATCGAACCAATGATGACGCGTGAATGGATGCTGACGAAGCAGACAATTCGCGAGGACCTCAAACAGCCCCACGCCTACCAGTGGAACGGCTACTTTCCGACGACATACAGCGTCCGTTACGACGACCAGGCGAAGGAGTACTCGATCTCGCTGGGCGGAATGATAATGCACCACGCATCATGAAACCCGGCTCCGCCGTGCGATGGCCCACCGCGTTGACATCGCTTGGCACGAAACAGGCTGACCAATACCGTCTTGATGCGCCCGACAGTGGCCCACGACGAGCGAAAACAACCCCTGTTTGACCCCCATGCCCGCAGTTCGGGACGAAGAGGCCGTGGGGTTCGCACATCGCGGCATCGATCTTGTGCACGGCATCCCGGCTCAGTCACTCTGTCAAACTCCACACCCGGCGCTCGCTCGGACGAGCGGACGCTACGGACTGCCCAACGGGTTCATCTGGCTGGTGAGCTTTCGCCGGGCCAGAGCATGATCGACCCACCGTCGAGCCAGTACTTCCCGACACGCGCCCGCGAGCGTGGCTAAGGCCCTCCTGCATGAGCTGGGAGAAACGCACATCAGCTCATGGATGGTGAGCAGCTACCGGAATCTATTCGACCGTTCACCGACGGGTCATCGCAAATCAGACCGCTTACGATGAGTGCATTAGGAAATCCTTGGTTGTGACGGAGGAGGCTAACTTCACCAGGGCTGCGGCGAGGATGCACGTGGCTCAGCCGGGCGTCAGCGCGCAGATCCGGCGCCTGGAACGCGAGCTCGGGCAGGAGCTGCTGGATCGCTCGGGACGCTCGGTGCGGCTGACC
>JBBRYB010000051.1:0-19676 GCA_038238115.1 Propionibacteriales bacterium
CCCCTCCCGAACGAGCTCGGCTCGCGCAATTCCAGACAGGACACGATCCACGAGCATCCCGTGCGTCCAGGTCGGATGAAGCGCACGAAGGTCAGTCAACGACATGTCGTGGACGTACACGCATCCAAGGCTCAGACCAGCCGCGGCACCGCTGTCCAGTTCCCGGTGAAGGGCAACCAGAGCCGCCCGGCCCCGAGGACGGACCACTGACGAACAGTTCGCTCACCCAGCCGAGGTCCAGAAGCTCTTCGCACAGCGCTGCAACACCGGGCGGCAGATTCCTCACCTGATCATTCTGGCACCAGTCTCCCGGGGGGGTGCCCGGTCACCGATCGGCTTGCGGCACACCCGTATGACCTCGAGATCGTCGCCCTCAACTCCGAGGTGCTGGTTCGCGTGGTGGTGCTCGCACCGTCGGGCGCCTCGTTCCACGTCGAGCGAGTCCCATCCGTGCATCCGATGTCTGCGCGGCGCCCCATCCCCCGAGTGATGCCCAGGAGCAAACCCTCCTGGTCGCGGTCGTGCGCTGGAGCCGGTCGCCGTGCCCACGACCCCGCTCTTTCGCCTGAACAGCGGTGACATCCGCTGCAACCGGCGAACTGCCGGCCTGAGTCGCTATCTGACACGCTCCAGCCGGCGTACGCCGGGGACGGTGAGCGCGACCAAGGTGCTGCCGAGCATCACGGCTGCGATGGCCAGCAGCCAGGCGGAGTAGCCGGTGGCTCCCGCGACAACACCGGTCAGCGCGAGACCGAGTGGGCGCATGACGAAGGAGCCGACTGCGTCGAAGGAGTAGACCCGTGACAGCTTGGTGGGGTCGACGTTTTGCTGAATGGACAGGTCCCAGTTCACGCTGAAGATCTCCAGGCCGAAGCCGTGCGCGAAAGCGCCGGCGAGCAGCAGGCCGAGCGTGGGATGCAAGGCGAGCGCGAGCGGGAAGCAGGCGGTTAGCGTGAGCAGTGCGGTGCCGGCGAGCAGGCCACGGCGGGGCTTGAAGCGCAAGGTCACCAGACCGCCGACGATGAACCCGGCCATCAGCGCACCCAGCGCCCACCCCCAGGCTGCCTCCCCGTAGTAGTGCTTCACCACGATAGGCCCGAGCACTCCCTGAGCCCCGCCGTAGAAGAGGTGGTAGATCAGCGCCTGTGTGATCAGCACCCACAGCCACGCGTGGCGGAACACCTCCGCTACACCGCCGCGCAGGTCTCGCAGCATCGATTCCCGTGGCGGAAGAGGAAGCTGCGGCAGGCGCAGCATGGTGAAGCACACCGCCGCGAACCCGAACGTCGCGGCGTCGATCGCGATCGCCCATCCCGAGCCGAACGCCGCGACCAGCACGCCAGCGACCGAGAATCCCAGCGCGACAGCGGTGTTGGTGGCGATCCGCCGGATCGAGATGGCCGAAGTGAGGTGATGCGGTGGCACCGTCTGTGTCGTGATCGCTTGCGCGCTTGGCTGCCCCAGCGCCGACAAGCATCCGGACGCGGCACCGAGGCCGGCTAGAAACGGGACACTCGCCCACCCACCGACCAGCGCAGCCGCCACGACGGCCTGCGCGAGAGCGTTGGCCGCGTTGGAGCCCTGCAGCATCGCCGCTCGCGGCAGCCGGTCCCCCAAGACCCCGCCGAACAGGATCGTGACGACCTCGGCAAACGCCTCTGCCGCGACGACGAGACCGAGTTGTGTGGCTGACCCGCCGAGGTCGAGCACGGCAAAGGCGAGTGCAACCGGCGTGATCGAGCTACCGAACGCGTTGACGGTCTGTGCGGTGACGAGCCACCGGAACGCCGGGAAGCGCAGCGGGTTACGGAGAGGTGGGGCGGCCATGGGTTCGCTGACGCTCACACCGTGCAAACTACTTTGCTGGTCGGCACGGAGCGGTCGACGCTAGCCAACATGCCCGCTCACGGATCGCTGAGCGGGCGGTCGTGCATCAGTTACCGCTGGAGCTGGGCGAATTGGTCGAGCAACGGATCGACGACCAGCTCGAGGTCGGTAAGGACGGACAAGTGGTGGCTGGCCAACTCGATGACCGGCCAACCGAGCTCTCGTGCGCGGTCTGCCTGCTCCTGGTAGGCGTCGCTCAGCCGCAGGTAGCCGCACGGACTATCGGGCCAGGACGGGGCCGGCGGGTGGACCTCCTCAAACATCGCCAACGGCAACCGCGGGCACCCGGCGGCGAAACGCACCCGAACGTCAGCATCGCCGCCTGTTCTGGCAACGGCGTAGCCGCAGTCATCAGCCATGACGACTACCCGTGTGTCATTGGTTTGTCAGGGGTTGCTTCGCCCGACTTTAGGCATCCCCGGTGGTCACCCCGCACAACCTCGGTGTCCGCGCCTCGCCTTGTCCGGACGTCCCAGAGGCCGAAGGACATTCGGCGACGAGACCGTGGTGGACGGCGCAGATCGCCTGGTGTCCCGCATGGGTTCCCTGACCGGAACTGCTGCCCGGCGATGCGCCCCTACCGCCCAGGTTGACGCAGATGCTGACGGTCTGAACCGCCCCGTCATGTCAAAGAGGGTGGCAGCCGTGTTCGCGCATGCCCGATGATGTGGAGGATGGCCACATCGGAAGTCGCTGTGTTTGGTGATCAAGTAGCGCAAGTTCTCGCTCGCACTCTTGGCCCTGACCTTGTCGGGGTGTACTTCGTCGGCTCTGTAGCCCTCGGCGGCATTGTTCCCGGCGAGAGCGACATCGACATCGCAGCTGTTGCGGCTTATGCCCTCACCGATCCGCAGAAGCAGAAGGTCGCGTCAGCCGTCGTTGACGCGAGCGCGGCGTGCCCTGCTCGCGGTTTGGAGTTCACGCTCTACCGCCGCGAAGTCGTTGGTTCGCCGCCCGCGGGCGCCGACTTCGAGGTCAATGCCAACGGCGGGCCACGAATGCGTACCGCGGTGCACCTGGACGCGTCAGTCGAATCTGGCTTCTGGTATGTGTTGGACCGGGCAATCGCGCACCGGTCCGGTCTCGCGATCACCGGACCCGAGCCATCCCAGATCTTCGCTGAAGTTCACCACAGCACCCTCTTGGAGGCCATGTACGCGTCCATGGAGTGGCATCGCGCTCACGAGAAGGCGACCCTGTATTCAGTCCTCAACGCCTGCAGAGCATGGAGATTTTCTGAGGAGAACGTCCTCGGGTCGAAACTAGAGGGCGCCGCCTGGGCTCGTGCTCGCTGGCCCGATCCAGACTTGATCGATGCAGCAGTGGCTCTTCGGCGCGGTGAGCACGGAACGCTCGATGAATCGGCGGTCGATGCGCTCCTGTCGACCGTCGCGACTCGGCTGCATGAAGCCGCGATGGTGCCTCCGCCATAAAACGCACTATCGGGCTGCGGGTCGCTCGCTTCGCGACCTCACAGTCATACCACCGCCACTGCCCGTCAACTGATCGCTGATCTGAACGTTCCCGTTGGGCGATCCCCAATCGGGCAGCGGCTGAGTAGCTTCGCGCGCACAGTCGTCGCGAAGTGTGATGATGCTGTCGACGGCTCCCTCGTGGCAGGGCGCCGGAGGGAACTGTCATGGCCGACAAGAAGAACGTTCACACAGTGCCAACCGATGATGGGTGGGCCAACCGCCGCGAGGGCGGAAAACGCGCTTCAAGCACGCACGACACCAAGGCCGAGGCCCAGGCTGCCGGCCGAGCGGCGGCCAAGAAGGATGGTGTCGAACACCTGATCCACAAGAAGGACGGCACGATCGGAGACCGCAACGTACGGGAACGACCCGCACCCACCCAAGGGCTGAGTTGTACTTCACCACGCACCGACGTCCGTCTCTGTAGTGGATCGTTCACCGGGCTACTGCGCAGCTACTGTCCCTTGCGGCCGCCGCCACCTCACCATCGACATGTGCGGCTGGATCTTGCCCACGGCCGGCCAAGGCCGGGATCACGGTAGATCCCGACATCACAGCCAGTCGGCCACGATCTCGAAGGCCTGCGATCAGCCATGTGTATATGGCCCGTTGCGATCGAGCGCTGCTCGGATCTGGCTGAGCCCCTGTGTGCCCAGCTGGCGCCCGTTTGGGAATTGGTCGCCCCGATCCCAGCGCCACGTTGTGATCATCGCCAGCACGAGGATCCGGCATTCACGAAGCAAGTCTTGATTGACACCCGGATAGTGCTCGCTGACTTCTTCAGGCGCATGGGCGAGGTCGAATTCGACAGGCCCACGGCTGCACGTCTCGAGGTCTATGAACAGCAGCCCGTTCTTCGTGGTGAGCACGTTGCCTGGGTGCGGCTCGCCGTGCAGTAGCTGCTCGGCGCCGCCGCGCTCGCCGATCACTTGTCTCAGGCTTCGTAACGTCTTGCCGACGAGCTCCCGGTCTGCGTCGGTGAGCACCGGAGTCTGGTCGCGGCTTCCCACGAGTTGTTGGGCCTGCTCGACCCGATCCGTGAAGTGCGGCGTAGGGACATCGATTTTGCGCATGCCGGCATGCAGCCGCTCGAGCGCATTAGCGTAGTCGGCGTGGTGAGACCTCTCGAAGCGTCGCAGGTTCGTAGTACGTCCACATCGTGACCGCGAAGCCATCACGCTCGTAGACCCGTGGCTCCACCCGAGGCTCAAGAGCAGCCATCGGGCTCCCGGATTCGGCGAGCCGTTGAGCAAGCACGATTTCGAACTGCGCGACTTGATGCGCTACGGGTGCCACACGGGCCAGGACGTCACAAGGCAGCAGACGCAGAGTGAGCTTGTTCGAGTCATAAAGAACGATCGCGTCGTCGACTGTCAGGTCAAGTGATGACGCGGTCGACATGGCCGCAGCCACTGCACGCGGGACCTCCGACGCCTGCATCGTCGCCTGGCCCCTCTCCCTTGAGCGCTGCCGTACTCTCCAAGCGGTGCGACCTGGGCACCATACCGAGTTGTCGATAGAGAGCCGCGGTCGCACGACGGGCGGGGAAGCGACCAAAATCCGCGAGGTCCTGCGCATCAGCAATCGACACCGAACCGACCGTATGGCAGGACGCGGGCCACCACGACCGAGCTTTCGCCTGGGCGCCCGCTCCGCTGCCACGGGCGGCCCCGTCCGCTAGCCGATCCTTCGCGGGACGGTCCTCCGTCCGAGAGGTTCCGAATCTAGCTGGATCAGGCAGGATCCCGAAGCTGTCCCTGCAACCGACCGCTCTCCGATCGGAGCTTGCATAGATATGCAGAGCCGACCTATCCCGCTGCTCAATCGGGAGCGCGCAGGCGCGTCGAGCAGCTGCGTCATAGTGGGCAAAGCGACGCACCAGCGCTCGCCGGCCGTGCCTGTGGGGACTCGCCGATAGCGCGCTGCGCTATGCGTCTCCTGAAGCACCCTCTCGGAAGAGCAGGCCACCCACGCGGGTTGCGACCTCGCGGCGGATTGGGTCTGTGACGTGCTGATACCGCGCGGCCATCGAGGTGCTCGACCAGCCCATGATCGACATGACCGTTCGTTCAGGCACGCCGAGCACGAGCAGCACGGTCGCTGCGGTGTGGCGAGCGTCGTGGAGACGGGCGTGACGCACGCCAGCGCGCTGCAGGAGCTTCCTCCATTCGAGGTAGTCGGTGTTGGGATTGATGGGACGGCCAAGTCTGGTGGCGAAAAGCCAGCCGTCCTCATCCCAAAGCGAGCCAGCCGCGATTCGTTCGGAGAGTTGGGCTCGGCGATGAGACTCGATGAGGGTGACGAGCTCATCGGGCAGGCCGACGATCCGGTTGCCCGCGGATGACTTGGTGGCACCCGTTGGACCGTTGCGTTGGCGTCGATCCGGGCAATATCCGGCGGTCTTGCCGCAGGTGCCGTCACATCCGTGTTCGTAGACGGGACGCAGCCGGGTGGCGCGCACGCGCAGCGTCTTGGCCTTCAGGTCGACGTCGTCCCAGCGGAGGGCGAGCGCCTCGCCCTGTCGGAGGCCGAGGGCTAGCGCGATGGCCCACCGCACTCCGTTGCGGGACTCCCGTGCCGCGGCCAGCACTCGCTGCACCTCTTCCAGGGTGAAGCGCTCGACGGGTTCTTGCTGAATGCGGGGCGGCCGTACCAGCTGGGCTGGGTTGCGGGCGATGTGCCCACGCCGTTCCGCTTCACCGAGCGCGGCTCGGAGAGTCCGGTGGGCTTGGTGTGCGGTGGCGGGCTTGGCGCCCGCGTCGATCATCCGACGGTAGACGGCCTCGATGGTCTCCGGAGTTAACTGGTCCAACCGAATGGTTCCCAGCGACGGCAGTAGGTGCTTGGTGATCGCGGCGCGGTACGCCAGGTAGCTGGAGTCGCGGATGTTGGGTCGCGCGATCTCCTCCAGCCAGTGCAGCAGCCACCTCTCGACCGTCCACGCTCGGCCGACCTTCGGCACGCGCAGCTCGTCGCGGAGCCGCTCCAAGGCCCGCACCTTGGTGATCACCGTCCCCTTCGACCGGCTCATGACGTGCCGGCGGTCGAGGTTTCCATCGTCCGTGCGGCCAACCGTCACCCGCCCGTGCCAATACCCGTCCTTGCCGAGATAGACGCTCGACTGACGGTTGGCCGCACGTCGCATGGTCAGGCTGCCGGGTCAGGGTCGCGGTGGCGGAGTCGGTCGACGTACTCCTGCAGGCAGGGAGCCGGGACGCGGTGGAGTGCGCCGATATGCACGGACTCGACCTCGCCGGCCATGACGAGGCGGTACATCGAGGTACGGCCGATGCCGAGCCGTAGGGCGGCCTCCTCGATGCGCAACAGCAGCGTGGGGACGGTGTTCTCGTCTTCGGGCTGGTCGTTCATGGGGACTCCTCGTCTCAGTCGTGTCCGTTGGCGGGGGCCGTGGTCCGATGTGCGGCGTCGTACCGGTTCGGCGGCGTACGGACTTCTCTCTCCCTTCAAGGGCGCGACGGCTGCCGAGTGGACTAGATGTGAGCCAGTCGGCGTGCCGTGTGAGCCAAAGTGAGGCAGTCGGTGAGTGCGCTCAGGCTGGTCGGGGGCGTGCGGGCGCACTCCTGGGACGCTCACACGCCGAGCGTCACACCCGCCGGCTGGACGTTCCGAGTCGATCGTGGCTTGCTGTGGACGAGGAAGGCCGACGCTGGGGGTGTGCGACCAGACCCCGGGTCGCTACCGGCGTCGGGCCATTGCGGTGCTCAGCTTGGTCAGCGAGCGGACTGACGCGTCCCATTTGGGATCACTGAGCTCGCCTAAGCGTGCCAGTTCGGCCAGGTGGTCGAGGACCCGGCGGCAGGCGACCGGAGACTCCATCACCCGGTTCGCGCAGTCGTTGATGCCGTGGGCGTCGCGTTCGATGACCTTGTCGACGATCTTCACCGCGATGGCGCCATTTGCGGAGGCTCGTCGCTCCTCGTACGCCGCTCGCTTGCAGCGGTCCGAGCACCACGTCGCCGGACGTCCCGTCGGCCGTCGAGACGGCATAGGGCCTCCGCACCGAGGGCACGTCCGAGCGTCCATCTCGGCAGTCTAGGTGTTTCGTACGGACGAATGCCGGTCACGTGAGTGCAGTGGGTGTGTGCCAGTTCGATCTGCCCTCAACCGTGAGGCGGTGGGGGCTGTCCACTCGCGCACGATCGTGCGCTTGAGGGGGCAGGCATTCGATGGAAGGAGTGGCGGTGGGGGTCGAGACGAATCGAGCACTGGTGGCTCGGCGGCAGGAAACGAGTCGACACATTGAGCGCGCCGTTCGGGAGGCGCAGCGTCGCTCTCCCGAGGTCGCCGGACGGCGAGCGCGCATAGGGGCCGCGACCCGCGCCGGCCGGGCTGCCGTCAAGTCACGCCACCAAGCCCTGAGTCGGCTGATAGCTGCCCTGAGACGCCTGATGGCCGACGGGCTCAGTATCCGCGATGCTTCCGAGCGGGTCGGGCTGCCCCATCACGAGGCCCGACAATTGATCCGGGCAGCCGAAGTGGCCGAGAGGACGGCAACTCCTCCCCAAGTGAGTCCGTCGGCACCGGCAAGTGAGACGCCGATGCCGCCTGGCCCGTCAGGTTGTGGATAGATATGTTGCACGACTTCAAGTAACCTGTAACACTTTTATCCATGGTCGAGCCTGCCCTGCTTCCCCCAACGTTCACGACGTCGACGGCGTTGGCGCGTGGGGTGCACCCGCGCGACCTGTACGCCTGGCGTGACGACGGCCGGGTAGTCGAGTTGTCGCGTGGGGTGTTCCGGCGCGCGGACGCACCGGAGGCTAGCTACCCGGACCTGCTGGCGGTGGCCCACCGGTCTCCGGTCGCCATTGTCTGCTGCCGCACCGCGGCCGCATTGCATGACCTGAGCGACGAGATCCCCACTGCTGTGCAGATCGCGGTGCCGACCCGGCACCGGCCGCCGCGGATCGGGTACCCGCCGACCGAGGTGTTTCGCTTCGACGCGTCGACCTTCGAGCTCGGCCTGTCCCGGGTGGAGGCTGCGGCCGGCGAGTGGGTGCGGGTTTACGACTCGACCCGGACCGTGGCCGACCTCATGCGGTTGCGCGGTCGGCTGGGCGAGGACCTCGCATACGGCGCGCTGAGGCGGTATCTGCGACTCCGGGACGCCCGACCGGGCGATCTGCTCCGTCTTGCCTCGGCGCTGGACGTTCGCGGCCCCATGCAGCGTGCCCTCAACGTGGCGCTGGCCCAGTGAGCCGAATCAGGGGTTGACCTGCGGGAACGCCAACCACGATCCGAAGACCGCCGACCCGCGATCGGTTGCGCTGAGGACCCGTAGTCTCAGTTCTATTCTCAATTGGTACTGCGAGCGGTGCTTCGCTCCGCCGGTTCTGTGGGATGGGATGCCCGCAAGGGAGGGCTTCCGGGGCAGCCGTCAACGGGCGAACGTGAGCCTCGTGGTCAGATCCGCTCGCTCGCAAACGCCCTCCGACCAAAGCTGTCACGTCAAAGGCGGCTCGTCGTTGCGCGCACCGGCAAGGTCACGGATCTGCGGGCCGCCGAAGCACTGGACCTGCTTCAGGACAAGCGTCGTCCCGACGGTCGATGGAACGCCCAGGCGCCGTGGGGGCGGCCCCCGACCGGCCCGAGGCGTGTGGTGTTCATCTGTCCGATGACCCGGCGGCCACCAGTGTGCTCATCGGCCGGATAGGTCGGGTTCCTAGCTCGTACGGCTTCCGGAGGAAGAACGCACTCTCGGTCAGGCATCAGCGGGATTTGGCAGTCTCGCGCGGTCCGGGTGGCCACTCCTCCAGTTCAGCGTCGTTTCGGCGGCTGGCGTTGCCCGGTTATCGTCGTGCGATGAGCGAGTTGAGCCGCCGGGTCGACGAGAAGGCTGCCGAGTTCGGCTTCGCAGGCGTCGTCCGGCTCGAGCGGTCCGGGGCTGTCCTGCTCGACGCGGCGTACGGTCTGGCCGACCGAGGCCACGGCATCCCGATGACCATCGACAACCAGCTGGGCATGGCGAGCGGGTCGAAGACGTTCACCGCCCTGGTGGTGATGTGCCTGGTGGAGGAGGGGCTGCTCAGTCTCGCGACCACTGCACGTCAGGTCTTGGGCGCCGACCTTCCGCTGATCGGGGACGACGTCACCGTCGAGTACCTGCTCTCCCACCGGTCGGGCATCGGTGACTACCTCGATGAGGACGAGCTCGACAGCGAGGACTACCCGATGCCGGTTTCGGTTCACCGGCTGGTGACGACGGAAAATTCTCTCCCGATCCTGGACGGCTACCCGACGAAGTTCTCGGCCGGTGAGCGGTTCTCCTACTGCAACGGCGGCTTCGTAGTGCTCGCCCTGATCTCGGAGCGCGTCTCCGGCCGGTCGTACCAGGACCTCGTGCGCGACCTGGTCTGCTCTCCGGCAGGCATGGACGACACCGAGTTCCTGCGCTCCGATGCCCTTCCCGGCAGGGCGGCACTCGGCTACGTCGAGGTCGAGGGCCAATGGCGGACCAACGTCTTCCACCTGCCGGTGGTCGCCACAGGAGACGGCGGGATGTACACGACCAGTGCCGACATGGCGCGGTTCTGGACAGCCCTGACGTCAGGGCGGATCGTGACCGTGGAGACCCTCGCTGACATGTGCAAGCCGCGCAGCGAGCCCGATCCGGGCGAGTCCGACTGCTACGGGCTCGGTTTCTGGCTGAAGGCCGACTCACCTGAGATCACAATGTCGGGTGGGGACGCAGGCGTCTCCTTCTGGTCCAGCCACCACCCCGAGCGCGGCGCGACGGCCACCGTCATCTCGACCACGATGGGCGGCGCTCGGCCTATGGCCGAGGTCGTGAAGTTGAGCATTTGACCGCCGCGGTGAGGAGTACGACGAGAGGTCAGGACAGGTCGCTCGTAAGGATGATCCGGTAGTGCGGCTCCTCACTCGCCTCGGGTGAGCTTGCGGCCCGCCCTATCCATGAGTGCACCATCAAGCGGCAGAAGGCCGCACCTACGAGCTTCACCGGTATGCGCGGGGATCGCAGTCGCGCGTCAGGTTGCTGCCTCGCTGGAGCAGGAACGGTTGGCGTCGGGGGACATGGGACGCGGCTGGTCGGGCTGCGCCAAGGGGGCGTCAGCGAGAGATGTGGTTGACCATGCCGACCATCAGCTTGACGGCAGACTTGTGGGTCAAGCCCTGGGCGCCACAGAGCGATTGCCAGGTGGTGAAGGCGGTGGCATGCGCGACCGCGGCCCGCACCGCCTTGCGTCGACTGGCTTGTGGCGCCAGCAAGGTGTCGAGCCAGAGCTGCTCGCGGGCGCGTCGGGCCGCCACGACGACTGACGGCACGACGTCCATGTCGCGATGGATGCGCGCCATCATCTGTCCGGCGCTGCGGTAGAAGTCGTAGATGTCCATGAGGCCGGTGCGAAGCCGCTGGATCGGGTCCTTGATGTTCCCCCAAGACTCCGGCTCCGGAAGCCGTTGCCGCGACAACCATTGGCGCGAGCATGCGATGAACAGCGCTTCCTCGGAGGCGAAGTGCCGGTAGACGGTCGCGCGGGTGACCCCGGCCCGACCGGCGATGGCGGACACCGTGGTGTTGGCGGGCCCGAGGGTGCCGTGGAGGTACTCCGCCGCGTTGACGATCCGTTCGCGAGTTCGCCACTCATCCTCCGCGCGCTTGGCCTTCTGGTAGTTCCGCTTCGGCGCCAAGCTTCTTCGCTCACTCAAGGCGTTGACACCCGCGCTCTCTTGGCCGACTATTTAGTAGTACACTAGTGTATTGCGAAATCTAGGAGAGTGAGCAGGATGAGCCGTGTTGAGGCGCCTGAGCTGACCGTCTTACGCCCGGGGGAAGGTGAGGAGCGGGACCTCGGGACCATCGGCGTGGTCTTCAAGCTCTTCGGTGAGCAGACGAACGGACAGGTGTCCGTCGTGGAACACCCGTTCCCCGTTGGCGCCTGCGTGCCGCCCCACATGCACACGCGCGAGGACGAGTACTCCATCGTCACTGTGGGGGAGATCGGTTTCCGGTCCGGCGACCGAGAGGTCGTCCTCGGCGCAGGCGGCTACATCACCAAGCCGCGAGGTGAGACGCACACGATGTGGAATGCCGGGCGCACGCCGGCGCGCATGATCGAGATCATCAGCCCAGCCGGCTTCGAACACTTCTTCTGGGATGTCACCGAGCTGGGCACGGCAGGACCGCCCGACCCGGAGGACATTGCCGCACTCGCCGCCCAGCACGGACTGGTCTTCGGCAACGCACCGTGGCTCGAAGACGTCATCGCCCGCTACGACCTCACGCCGCCGCCCGGACGCCGCTGAGATGACGAACACGAAAACGACCTGGCCGGGCCACGACACCGTTCAGCCCACGATCAACAGGCTGACCGCGATGCGGCTGGCCGAGTTCGAGTACCAGCGCGTGGCCGACGCCGTGGATGCGCTCAGACACAAGAACTGGGCCGTGCCCACCGACCGCCCCGAGTGGGACGTCCGCCAACTGCCCACATCGCCGGGACAGCGACGTTCGCCTCGAGCCCGCTGGAGATGGCGCGCCAAACGCGCGCGGCCAAGGCCCGCCAACAGGCGGGTCAGGCCCTCGTCGAAGCTCAAACTGCCGTGCAGGTCGAGCAGCGCGCACACCACGCGCCAAGAAGACCTGCGTGCCGAGGTGCGGCATGTCGGCCACACGCGCAGCGAGGGGGCGCCGCCGAATTCCCGGCGTCGTACGCCGCCGACGCTTGCCCGATGCGCACGTCGTCAACGGCGTCTCAGAAACCTGGAGCATCGGCTACCTCACCGGCGTGATCCTCACGCTCACCGAGTGATCCTCACGCGCGACCCCTGGATGCACCGCCTCGACCTCGCCCGGGCAACCGGCCAAACCCCGGTGCTCACCGCCGACCATGACGGCATCATCGTGGCCGACGTTGTGAGCGAGTTGGCTCACCGCCACGGTCGGTCCTACCGGCTGAAGCTAACCGGTCCGGCCGGCGGACGCTGGAGCTCCGGCACCGCCGGCGAACAGATCGTGATGGACGCCGCCGACTTCTGCCGGGTCGTCTCGGGTCGTCGCGGCCCCGACCACGGCAGACCCGCGGGGCCGCTCCCACCCAGGTCCCCTTCTAAAGGTGCGGCACATACAGTCTGAAACTCACTGGATCGGCTCGCGTCATACTGGGCTACTAGCCAATGTGCCCCTTCCGGGGCGCCCGTTCCGGGGCGAAAATGTTGTCGTGCCGTCCGGTGACGCCGTGTCTCTATGCTCCGTCGAGGGCGTCTACTAGCCGGGCGCGGGGATCACGCTGTAGGCCCTTCATTGTTGCCGACGCTGTGGTCGAGCACGAGGACTAGATTCCGTTCCTTCTCCTGATCCCCCCGGGCGGCACGTGTTTCGTTTCGCGACTGCATGGAGGTGGGAGATGAGAAGCGATGCTGGCCGAGTCGGTGGATGAGGACCAGGTCATAGCCCGGGTGGCCGCGGTGGACATCGGCAAGGCCGAGCTGGTGTGCTGCGTGCGGGTCCCCGGGGCTGAGGGCACGAAGAGACGGCTGCAGGAGGTCTCGACGCATTCGACGATGACCCGGTCGTTGGCCGAGTTGGCCAATCACCTGGTCGACCTGCGCATCGAGCGGGTCGTGATGGAGGCGACCTCGGACTACTGGAGACCTGTGTTTTACCTGCTCGAGGCCCACGGTCTGGAGCCGTGGCTAGTCAACGCCCGCGACGTCAAACATCTGCCAGGTCGACCCAAGACCGACGTGCTCGATGCGGTCTGGTTGTGCAAGGTCGCCGAGCGCCAGATGCTGCGGCCCAGCTTCGTTCCACCGCGACCTATCCGCCAGCTCCGGGACTTCACCCGCTACCGGATCGACCTGGTCGGGGCGCGCACCGCGGAGAAGAACGGGGTCGAGAAGCTGCTCGAAGGCGGATCCCGAAGCTGCAGGAGGCGTTCACCGGTCACTTCGATGACCATCACCGGTTCCTGCTGGCCCAGATGCTGGCACGCATCGACGGGATCGACGCCGACATCGCGGTGCTGGACGCCCAGATCGAGACGCTCCTGGCCCCTTTCGCCCAAGCGGCCGCACGCCTCGATGAGATCCCCGGCATCGGGCCGGGCGCGGCCGCGGTCATCATCGCCGAGATCGGCCTGGACATGACCAGGTTCCCCACTGCTGGGCACTTGTGCTCGTGGGCGAAGTTCTCCCCAGGCGTCAAGTCCTCGGCCGGCAAGAACAAGGGCAGCGGGCCCACCGGACACGGCAACCGGTACCTCGCACGGGTCCTCGGCGAGGCCGCCGTCATCGCCGGACGCACCGACACCTTCCTCGGTGAGCGTTACCGCCGGATCGCGCGACGCCGCGGCAAGAAGAAGGCGATCGTCGCGGTCGGCCGCTCCATCCTGGTCATCATCTGGCACCTCCTCGCTGACGCCGACGCCGGCTACAACGACCTCGGCGCCGACCACTTCACCCGAAACGTCAACACCGAGATCAAGAAGCGCAACCACATCCAACAGCTCGAAGCCCTCGGCTTCACAGTCACCCTCGAACCCGCAGCCTGAACCGCCAGCAACAAACCATCCCGGCTCCGCCGGGAGCTGTCGCCTGCCCACTCACCCTTCATTTTCGGACTAGACACTTGGCAGCAGGATCAGTGTCTGGCCAGACTCGGTCTAGGTGTCCGGCGGGAGGCTCTCATTTGGGCTGCCGGTAAGACGCATCCTACGGCTGCCGGCACCGAGCGGTGGCCACGACTCCTCGGAGCTGGTCAACTCGACTCTTCCGCCAGTGCCAGCAGCCGGTCTCGGCCCTGACGGACGCCTCCAATGTCCAACCATTCGATTGCGTTGCGGGCGAGTGCGGTAGCGGAGGCGTCACCCAGCGCCGCTGCGACCTCCACCTGAGCCCAGCGGGCTTCGTAGTGGCCGAGCGGCGGCCCCTCGCCCAGCGCCCGTCGTACGAGCGGGAGTGCCTCGCCGGCCGCGTCGAGTGCCACCAGCACCAGGGCGGCACGAGCCGATGCCCAGGAGGCGAACAGTCCCAGGTGCTCCGAGGCCTCCAGCGAGCACCGGAATGCGTGCAGCGCCTCGTCGAGCTCACCGCGCTGGTGAGCGGCCAAGCCCACGGCCCGCCACGCCGTGGCGGTCCAGCCCCGGTGGCCGATCCGGGTAGCGGTCGCGAGGGCCTCGGCGGCATCCTCCGCCGCCTCGCTGCCGCGTCCGAGCGCGGCGAGCGCCTCCGCGCGGTGCCACAGCGCGTACGCCTGCCCTTCGGGATGACCCAATGTCCGCGCCAGGTCCAGGGCAGAGGTGACCTCGACCAGGCCCTGCTCGGGCCGCCCGGCAAATACCGACGCGTGGCCGGCTGTCGAGCGGGGAGTGACGACTCGCACGAGGTCGCCGGAGTCTTCGAAGAGGTCGGCGGCCTGCCGCAGCGCGGCCCCGCCGCCGCCGACCTCACCGCCGAGGAACTGGGCCATCGCCCGGGCGTCGAGGATGCGGGCCATGCCGTTCGCGTCCCCGAGCCGCTCGTACAGCGCCAGGGCCTCCGAGGCCCGCTCGGCCGACCGATCGCCGCGGTCGAGGTTCATGTCGAGCACCGAAGCGACCTCCAGCGCGCGTGCCCGGATCGGCGCATCCGTTCCGGCCTCCACCACCGCGAGCTCGGCCAGTTGGGCGGCGCGGACCAGGTCCTCCGCGCCAGAGGAGAGCATCGCCAGCCGGGCCAGGATCCTGGCGTGCGGCGGCCCCGAGGTGTACGACGCCAGCGCTGCCCGCAGGTCCTCCCGGGCTCCGGGGAGGTCACCGAGCCGATCTCGCACCTGACCACGGATCTCGCGCAGCCGCGCCGCCACTGGTGCCGGCGGTGCAAGCCCCAGTCCGAGCCCGGCCAGGTGAGCGGCCTCGTCGTGGGCGTAGGTGTCGAAGGCACGTTGCGCCGCCTGGGCGAACGCCTCGGCAGCCCCGTGAGATTCGCCCGCCTCCCGCAGGTGGTGGGCGAGCAGCGCCGGGTCATCCTCCGCCCGGAGCGCCCGGGCCAGGGCGGCGTGCAGCCTCGCTCGGGCAGCGACGTGCAGTCCGTCCGCCATCACCTCGGTGACCATGTCGTGGCTGGTGGCCCAGCCCTGTTCGCCCAGCCGCACGAGCCCAGCCCCGAACAGCCGTGACAACGAGTCCAACACCTCCGGCTCGGCGGCCATCCTCGCCGAGGCCAACGTCGACACTCCCGCCTCCTGCGCGAGGAGCGCCAACAGAGCGAGCAGTTCGCGATCGTCGTCGGACTGGGCCGCCACACGCGCGACGATGGCGCGCTGCTTGCCCTCGCGAGCCACAGCGGCCGCGCGCCCGGGAGCATCCGCGTCGGTCGAGTGCCATCGGCCCTCGACCGAGGGCACCATCAAGCCCTCCGTGGCGAGCGCTCTGAGCACCTCCGCCACCGCCAGCGGCGTCCGGTCGGTGTGCCGGACCAGTGCCTCGACGACTCGGGCATCGTCCACCAGGTCGCGCAGAGAATCCTCCGCCAGCGCACCGAGGTCCACGCGTGCAGCGATGGGTGAGTGGCCCACGAAGGCGCTCACCACTCCACGCTCAGCCACCTCGTCGGGTCGAAACGCCAGCACCGTCCGTAGGCTGGCGAGTCGCGCGGTCGCGGCCTCAAGCACGCCGAGGCTGCTCGGGTCGCACCACTGGAGGTCGTCGACCGCCACCACGAACCCGCACCCTTCGAGCAGGCGCAGCGAGGCCTCCAGCACCAGGAGACGCCGGCTCTCCGGGTCTGGGTCGGCTCCCCCACCGCCGTCGAGCTCGGGGAGCAGCCAGCCGAGAACCGAGGCCATCGGAGCGGGCAGCCCGTCGACGTACCCGATGTCCTGCGCCACCAGCTCCCGGAGCAACGTCCGCAGGAGCGTCCAGGGCTCCGATTGCTCGGGCAAGTAGGCCCGAGCGCGGATCATCGGTACGTCGTACGCCAGCCGGTCGAGCAGGCGGGACTTTCCTGAGCCGGACGCACCACTGACCGTCACGACAGTGCTCCGCCCGGGGTCCGTGGCCAGTGCGGCTCGGATGAGCTCGAGCTCGTCCTCCCGCCCCACGAAGGTGAGCTCGCCGAAGGCACGACCCCGCGGCCGCCGCGACGGCTCGACCGGGGACGGGAGTCGCTGCAGCAGGCCTTGGTAGAGCGCCGCCGCCTCGGGGGAGGGGTCGACCCCAAGCTCGTCGGCCAGCACGCGGCGATAATCGTCGTACGCCGTCAGCGCGGCCGCCCCGTTGCCCGCTGCCACCAGTGCCTCCATCAGCGTGAGGACGGCGACTTCGCGTAGCGGCTCCGCCTCCACCGCCAGACCGGCGAGCTCGACCGCGGTGTCGAAGTCGCCCTCTTCCAGGGCCAGACCGGCGGCCTGCCCGAGGACCTGCTGCCGCCCCCGGAAGAGCTGGGCGCGGTAGCCGGCTGCCCAGTCGTCGTACGCTTCTTCTGGCAGCGGATCGCCCTGCCACCACGCGAGTGCATCGCGCAGCTTCGCCGAGGAGAGGGACCGGTCGACCGTCGCCGCGAGGAACCGCGTGGTGTCGACCCTGCACGCGGGGCTCGCCGCCAGTGTGTAGCCGCCCTGCCCGGTGATGATCAGCGAGGAGTCCCCCAACGCCCGACGGGCGCGGTTGACGAGCACCTGGAGGTTCGCCACGGGGTCCGCGGGAAGCCGGCCCGGCCAGAGTGCCTCGGCCAACGCGTCGTTGCTGACGAAGTTTCCTTGCCTGGAGGCGAGCACCTTGACCAGGGTGCGGACTTTGCGGCCGCCGAAGGCGGCCGGCGGGATCTCCTGCCCGTCACGCAGAGCGGCGAACCGACCTAGCAGTCGGAGCTCCAGGTGTCCGGTCTCTGTCACTCACTCATCATGACCACCCGCAAGGAAACCGCAAGGAGCGCTTCCTAGCGTGGCGATCACCGCCGCTGGGGCGGGGAGTTGTCACCTCACAGGAGTGGACATGGACACCAAGCAGATCATCGCGCAGCGTGACTTCGCCGAGTCGGACGAGGTCCGATCCTTCGACAACGGCAGGGCGGAGATCCTCCGGATCGGCGGCATGGAGATCGGGCGACTCGTCCTCTCGCCGGGCTGGCGCTGGTCCAAGGACGTCAAGCCGATCGCGGGAACCGACCTGTGCGAGGCGCCGCACTTCCAGTACCACGTCGCCGGAACCCTCCGGATCCGTACGGCGGAGGGCCGGGAGTTCGACGCCACGCCGGGCCAGGTGACCTCGCTGCCGGCCCGGCACGACGCCTGGGTCGTCGGAGACGAGGACGTCGTCGTCGTCGACTGGTTCGGCGCCAGTCACTACGCCGAGCAGGCGTGATGAAGCCCGCTGCACCGGTCCCCGACGACGGTGCCACGGCCGCCGCGGTGGCCCGGTTCAGCGAGGCCTTCGACCGGCACGACGTGGACGCGGTCATGGCCGCCATGACCGCGGACTCCGTCTTCGAGAGCACGGCACCTCCCGACGGGGAACGGCACGAAGGACAGTCGGCGGTCCGAGCCGCCTTCACGGCGTTCTTCGGTGAGTCCGCCGACGCCGTCTTCGAGACGGAGGAGCAGATCGTTACGGGGGACCGCGCCATCGTGCTCTGGCGCTACGTTTGGGCGGGCGGACACGTGCGCGGGATCGACGTGTTTCGGATCCGTGATGGTCTCGTCGCCGAGAAGGTCTCCTACGTAAAGGGGTAGGCAACGGGCCGCCCATGGGGGCGGAATGACGCCGTCCTCGGCGAAGTCGCTGAGGCACTCCATTATGCGTCTGCGCGACCGGTATCGCCGAAGAGAAGGCCACCGACCCGGTGAGCGACCTCGCGACGGATTGGGTCGGTGACGTGCTGATACCGGGCGGCCATCGACGTACTCGACCAGCCCATGATCGACATGACCGTGCGCTCTGGGACGCCGAGGACGAGCAGCACGGTCGCTGCGGTGTGGCGGGCGTGGTTCGAACGCCTGATCCGAATGGGTCGTGCCGACCTCACCGTCGAGCATGCGGTGCTACAGCCCCCGTGGCACGACCTCCTCGAGGAACCGCACCGAGAAGCCACTAGGTGGCGGTTGGAACAAGCCAGGGCGCCCGGTCTATAACCGGCCGCTCGTGCTGGCTGACCTTGGATGGTCGGTGGCCGGGGCGGGCGGACCGGATGCCGAAGGTCAAGCCAGGGCGTCCAGTTGACCGCGACTCTGGTTCGAATCCCCCATCCTCCGCCAGTCGAATGAGGGGGCCGACCTGCGAGAACGCCGACCGCGGTCTGGACTGCACCCGGTCGGGGTCGGTTGCTGTCAGGAACCACGGGGCTGTTGGAATGGTGCCGGGAGTGGGGGCCGCAAAGTCAGCTGACGCGGCGATAGCGGATGTGGGTGGGACGCTGGTGATCCATCCCCACGGCGTGGTGCCGTCAGCGCGTCGGACTCCCGGGCCGTGTACCGATCGAGATCCCGACCACCAGTAAGACCGCACTGTAGCTCCCCGAGACTTACCCCTTCGAGCCCTCGTCTTTCCCACAGGCGGGTGAACCTGAGTGGCGTAAGACGCTTCGACTCGCGGCGAACGACCGCCGGTAGTCCGCTCATCGGCTGATCCGGCAATTCGGTCACACCGGCTGGCGGCGGAAGAGCGCGACGTGTGGCCGCTGAGTCTGCCGGCCGGTACTGGTTGGCCGAACGGGTGCCGTCGATGACTTCTTGACGCACCGACTCGTCAAGGTATCCTTGACGAGTGGAGATCGCGGACTCGGCCGCAAGCACGGGATCAGCGATACCTCGATCCTCCATGCGCGGGAGAACGCCATCAAGCTCGCCGAGTTCGAGTTCGAGTACGACGGCGAGGAGAGGTTGTTGGTGATCGGTCCGGACTCATCCGGCACCTTGCTGGAGCTCGTAGCTATTCCTTTCACTGAGCCGACGCGCATCATCCACGCAGACCGACTACGCCCCAAGTTCTACGACGCGCTGTGAAGGCGGTGATTGATGATGAAGATGACGACCAGGAAGGACGAGACCGGACTGGACTCGGTTGCGCCTAAGACGCTTCGAGACGCCAGCCACTGCAGGATCATCGAGGCCAAGAACGACCTTGAAGCTGCGGACAGTCAGCTACGCGATGCCGTTGCGGCTGAGCGCTTCGAGACCTGAAGCTGCCGATGGATGAGATTCGGAAGGCTGCCGACCTCGTACGCAAGGAGCTGGACGACCCCTATGCACTCGCCCACCGCCGAATAGTCACGGACGGGGTAGCGGTGTTCGTGAGGATGGCCGACGAGTCCTACGTCCACGCTCGGGATCAACAGATCGCCATCTCCGCCGTCCTCAAG
>JBBRYB010000052.1:0-18452 GCA_038238115.1 Propionibacteriales bacterium
ACGCCATCACAACCTGGGCCAGCCATCGCAACCAAGACCCAACACCATTCGTCTGGCACGCCGCAGCCGACGAGATCCTGAAGAAAGTACGCCGCGGACGAAAAACACTCACACAAGTCAAATCACAGACGGACCACTAGTACTTCCCTGGGCTGCTGTGACATCGCCTGAGCGCCGGACCGGCCCGCAGCCGCCCGGTGCGGTCGAATCCGGTGGCCGAGATGGGCCAAGGGAAGGATCGGTCGCCGTGACCGGGTTTCCCATCGGGTTCCCGAGCTGGCGACCCCGACACCAGACACCGATTGGACGTGCATGTGACCGGGGACACGTCGGCGTCCGAGCGGAGGGCCGCACCACGAGTCGGACGTGGCGCGCGCCTCCCCCGACATCACCGCGACCCGTCCGCCGACGGGCGCGCATGAGCCGCCTGGGGCGGCTCCGCGCCGGTGAGCTGGCCACCCGGCCGGTGGATCCGGAGACGAGGGCCGTCCTGCGCAGGCGCTGGGCCGAGCTCCCCGTATCGGCACGGACACCCGCTCAGCTGCTCGGACAACACGCGGTCGGCTGCGAGGGGACCCACGGCGTGTTCCCGCGTTGCAACCTGGCCTGCACTCCGTGCTACCACTCCCGCGACGCCAACCGGGTAGCCGTCGACGGGGCGCACACGGTGAGCGCCGTCCGCGACCAGATGGCCCTGCTGCGCGCGCGACGAGGGCCGCGTGCGCACGCCCAACTCATCGGCGGCGAGGTGAGCCTGCTGCCGCCCGACGACCACGCGGCGGCCCTTCAGGTCATGCGGGACCACGGCCGGGAGCCGATGAGCATGACGCACGGCGACTTCGACTACGACTACCTCACCAGACTCGCGACGGGCCAGGACGGTCGCCGCCGGGTCGACCGGCTGTCCTTCGCCGGCCATTTCGACATGCTGATGTTCGGCCGTCGCGGGATCGAGCGACCTCCCGACGAGGCGTCGCTGAACCCTTACCGGCGGCGCTTCGCGGCAATGTTCGACCGGCTGCGACATGAGTACGGCATCCGGAACTACCTCGCCCACAACATGACCGTCACGCCGCGAAACCTCGATCAGATCGCCGAGGTCATCCGAACGTGCCATGGCTACGGATACTCCATGTTCAGCTTCCAGCCCGCGGCGTTCGTCGGCGACGAGCGGCGATGGCACGACGACTACGGGGAGACAACAGGTGACGACGTCTGGGCGCAAGTCGAGGAGGGAGCGGGAACCCGGCTGCCCTTCCGCGCGCTCCAGGTGGGCGACGAGCGATGCAACCGCACCACCTTCGGGTTCTATCTGGGTGCTCGCTACTTCCCGATCCTGGACGACGAGCAGGCGGCCGACCTGCACGTGCGAGACATCTTCCTGCGTCGTCTCGGCGGAGTCCGGTTCTCGGGGACACGCTGGCACGTGCTCGCGGTCAAGCTGGCCAGAGTCGTCGCCAGGCACCCGTCGGTGGCCCTGGCGTTCGGCGGGTGGGTCTGGCGAATGGTGCGTCGTACCGGAGTCTGGTCACTGCTGCGGCACCGGGTCCGGCCGGTGACGTTCGTGATGCACTCGTTCATGGACGCCACCGAGGTTTCCGAGGCCTGGACCGCGACCGGCCGTGGCGAGACCAGCCCGGACCCGCGGATCGCTGCGGTGCAGGAACGGCTTCAGGCGTGCTCGTACGCGATGGCCCATCCCGAGACCGGCGATCTGGTGCCGGCGTGCGTGCAGCACGGAGTGCTCGACCCCGACGAGAACGCGACGCTCCGACGGTTGCTGCCTCTCACCATCGCCTCGGCGCACCGGGCCGGGAGCCGCGATGCTTGACACCCGCGCCCGACGGCTGCTCGCACCGACGCTCGACGGCCTCGCCGCCGGACTCGACGCCCGTGGCGTCTCCCCGCTGATGGTCACGGCGACCGGGTGGGGTGTCGGACTGCTGGCCTGTCTTGCCGCGGCCAGCGGGCACTGGTGGGTCGCCCTGCCAATGTGGCTGACCAACCGGCTGCTCGACGGGCTCGACGGACCACTCGCGCGCCGCCGGGGGGCCACCGACCTCGGCGGCTTCCTGGACATCGTCGCGGACTTCAGCATCTACGCGGGCTTCGTGCTCGCGGTGGCGATCGCCCGGCCGGACGCACGCCTGGCGTGCCTCGCGCTGCTGGTCGCCTACTACGTCTCGGGGACCGCCTTCCTGGCATTCTCGTCGCTGCTGGAGCGCCGCGGCGGCGCTGCGCACAGCGGACGTTCGCTGGTGTTCCTCGGCGGTCTCGCCGAAGGCACCGAGACGATCGTCGTGTACATACTGATCTGCGTCTTCCCCGCACACGCCGCGCTCAGCGCGTGGGCGTTCACCGCTGCGGTGGCGATCACGGCGATCCAGCGCATCGTCACCGGCGTCGCCGTGCTGCGCCTGCCCTCGACGCGCGAACCAGCGCGCGCCAAGGCTTAGGTCTAGGAGGCTCGAATGTCGACCACCGGTAGCACCAGTCGGTTCCAGCAGAAGTGGCTGCGCCCACTGACAGCGATCTCCGCGGGCCTGATCGCCCTGACCGCATGTGCCGGGGCGGTGGGCTCGTCGCCACCGAAGGTCGTGGACCCGCAGGACTGGGCCGATGTGCTCGCCCAGGCGAAGGGCCAGACGGTCAACTGGTACATGTACGGCGGCGACGACACCCTCAACGCGTTCGTCACCGGATACGTCGCCGACCGGCTGAGGGAACGCGGGGTCACCTTGAACCAGGTGCGGATCGCCGACACCAGCGACGCGGTTAACGCCGTGCTCGGCGAGCGGCAGGCCGGCCTGACCAGCGGCGGCTCGGTCGACGCGGTCTGGGTCAACGGCGAGAACTTCGCGACGGGTGTGCAGGCGCACCTCTGGCTCTGCGGTTGGGCGGGCGCACTCCCCAACAGTCGGTACCTGGACTTCACCAGCCCCGCCGTGACCAGCGACTTCGGAGTTCCGGTCCACGGCTGTGAGGCGGCCTGGCAGCAGGCGCTGTCGGCACTGGTGTACGACAGCGCCGAGCTCAGCGCGGCGAATGTCTCCTCGATGTCTGCGCTGTTCGCCTGGGCGCGAGCACATCCTGGGCGCTTCACCTACCCGGCACCACCGGACTTCACCGGCTCGCTGGCGGTTCGCACCGTGCTGTACGACACGATCGGCGGTCCCCGAACGCTTGCAGGGCCGTTCGACCCGGCGCGCTATGCCCCGGCCGCCTCCCGGCTGTGGCAACGGCTGAACGCTGTGGAACCCGCGCTGTGGCGCGGCGGAAGCACCTATCCGCAGACCCAGGTCGCCGTCGAAAGGCTTTACGGCGACGGTGAGATCAGCGCGTTCTTCACGTACGGGCCGGGAGCCGTCGGTGACCAGGCGAAGAAGGGCCTCTTCCCGGCCAGCACGCGCGAGGCGGTGCTGGCCGGTGGCAACATCGTGAACGACAGCTTCGTCGCCATCCCCGCCAACGCCGCCCACCGCTCTGCCGCTCTGGTGCTTGCCAACACGCTGCAGGACCCGCAGACGCAGCTGGCGCTGTACGGAGCCGAAGGGGCCCACCCTGCGATCGACCTCGCGAAGGCTTCCGCGAGCCTGCGGGCCGCGTTCGCTCAGGTGCCGCGCAGTCCGTCGGTGCTTCCCCTCGCGGCCCTCACCCGGCACGCCCAGCCTGAGCTGGCCAGCGGCTACGTGAGCCGGCTCGAGCAGGACTGGAAGACGAACGTCCTGCAGCGGTAGCCGATGTCGATCCCGTCTGGCGCCGAAAACCCGGCCACGCTGCTACCGCACCCAACCTCATCACCACGAGTGCGCCTGCCGACCTGGCCGCGCTGGGCCCGGATCACGCTGCTGCTCCTGCCGGCCCTGCTGGTGGTCGCCGTGTTCTTCGTCGGCGGGGTCGCCCAAGCGGTCGCCCAGAGCCTCGGGTACCAGCCGTTCCTACCCGGCCACGGCTTGTCCCTCGACGCCTACCGGCGGCTGTGGCACGACCCGGCGGTCCGTGCGTCCCTGCTCCTCACCGCCCGTGTCGCGCTGCTGTCCACGGTCGCCTCGGCCGTGCTCGGCGTCGCCGCGGCACTGCTGATCCGCCGCCTGGCCCGAACGCGAACGGTGGTCACCCGGCTGGTCCAGGCCACCCTCGCCGTCCCGCACCTGGTCGGGGCCTTGTGCATGCTGCTGCTGATCTCCCAGGGTGGTCTGCTCTCTCGGCTCGCCCACGCGGTTGGTCTCACCGCCTCGCCCGCGGCGTTCCCCGCCCTGACCAACGACGGCTTCGGCTGGGGCATCATCGCGGAGTACGTCTGGAAGGAGACGCCGTTCCTCACCGTGATCGCGCTCGCCGTACTCGCCGGCGGCGCCGCGGACCTCGAGAACGTCGCGAGTACGCTGCGGGCGAACGGATGGCAGCGACTCCGCCACGTCACCCTGCCGTTGCTGGCCCCGGCGGTCGCGGCCGGGTCGGTGCTCGTCTTCGCCTTCACGGCCGGTTCGTACGAGGTGCCGTACCTCTTGGGGCAGCCCTACCCGGCGACCCTGCCGGTCGTCGCCTACCAGGGCTACCAGAACACCGACCTGCGGGCCAGACCGGAGGCGATGGCAGTCGCGGTGCTGATCACCGTGCTGACCGCCCTTGTGGTCATGGCTTACCTCGCCACCGCGAGCCGGCTCTCCCGGCGGTCACTGTGAGACGCGTCGGAGTCGTGCTGCTGCTGACCGGTCTGCTGCTGCCTGTGGTGCCGCTGGTGGTGTGGTCAGTGAGCGGGCAGTGGCGGTACCCGGCGTTGATCCCCCAGCAGACGAGCGCCCGGGGTTTGCGACTGCTCGCCGACCCGCGCACCCAGGTGCTGCACGGGCTGCGGCTGTCCCTGGCCATCGGGCTGGTCGTCGCCACCTTGTCGGTCTGCATCGGCTTCGCGGCCGGCCGCGCGATCGGGCTCTACCGCTTCCGGGGGCGACGCCTCGTGCAGTTCCTGTTGCTGGCCCCGGTGATCGTGCCCGGGCTCGCCATCACCCTCGGCCTCCAGGTGTTCTTCGTCCGCTACGGCCTCGCGAACACGGTCACCGGCGTGGTCCTGGTGCAGCTCATGCCGACGGTCCCCTACGCCGCGACCCTAATCGGCGCGGCCTACGCCAACTTCGATGTCGACTACGAGCGCCAGGCCCGCGCCCTCGGGGCCGGTCCGCTGCGGACCCTGCTGTTCGTCACCGTGCCGCTGCTGCGTCCCGCGCTGATCCTCGCCGGGGTCTTCGCGTTCCTGATCTCCTGGAGCGAGTACGTGCTCACCCTGCTGGTGGGTGGGGGGCAGGTCCAGACCCTTCCGCTGCTGCTGTTCGCGGCGATCGGGTCCGCCGACTCCACGGCCGCAGCCGCCCTCGCGGTCCTGGTCGTCGTACCGCCAGTGCTGCTCATCGGGGCGACCGGCCGGATGCTCACCGGCTCGCCCGGTGTGACGGTAGGGTTCGGACGACTGTGAGGCCGAGTGACGCGAGTGGCCCCGTGGTCGAGCTGGACCGGGTCAGCAAACTTTACGGCGAAACCGTCGCGGTCGACGACGTGAGCCTTGCGCTGCGGGCGAGAGCGTTCACCGCCCTGCTGGGGCCCTCCGGTTGCGGGAAGACCACCGTGTTGTCGATGATCGCCGGCCTGCTCGCCCCGGACCAGGGCGACATCAGGCTGGACGGCGTCTCCATGGCGCGCTCGGCGCCCGAGCGCCGACCGGTGTCCATCGTGTTCCAGAAGACGCTCCTGTTCCCGCACCTCAGCGTCGAACAGAACGTCGGCTTCGGTCTGCGGATGGGTGGGCTGGCTCGGTCCGAGGTACGGCGCAGGTCAACCGAAATGCTCGAGCTCGTGCAGCTCGCTGGGCTCGGCAGCCGACACGTCCGCGATCTGTCTGGCGGCCAGGAGCAACGGGTGGCCCTGGCTCGGGCCTTGGTACTGGCACCGCGCGTGCTGCTGCTCGATGAGCCGTTCTCACAGCTCGACACCGGGCTGCGGACCGAGATGCGCGCCCTGGTCCGCGGGCTGCACGACGACCTGGAGGTCACGACGCTGTTCGTGACCCACGACCAGACCGAGGCAGTCGCGGTAGCCGACGAGGTGGCGCTGATGCTGGCCGGGGTCCTGGCCGGTCAGGACACGCCGAAGGCGTTCTACACCGCGCCTCCTTCGTTGGCCGCGGCGAGGTTCTTCGGTGTCACCAACGAGGTCCCGGGCCGGGTGGCGGCCGGCTGCTTCGTCAGCGCGGACGGCACGCTGCGACATGCCGCCTGCGTGGCGGACGGGGCGGCAGTGCTCGTCGTACGGCCAGAGGGGTTGCAGCTCACCACCGAGACCGGCCCGCATTGCGTGCCGGGGACCGTGGTCGCGGCACGGTTCGCGGGCACGCATCTCGTCGTCGAGGTCCGGGCTGACGGCGGGACCCGGCTGACGGTGCATGTACCGGCCGCGGAGCCGGTCTCCGTGGGCGGTCGGGTCGCCGTGCGCGTGCCGCCGCAGGCCTGCACCGTGTTCACTCAGCCGCGATGACCAACAGACGCTGGCTGTTTCGCCTCCTCCTGCTGGCGGCCCTGGTGGCTGCCGGGGCCGTGCTCGCCGTAATGATCGGACTGCCGACCCAGACCCAGCTCCGGTCCAGCTTCGCGCAGTACGGATGGTGGGCCGGCATCGCGTTCGCCGCCCTGTACGCGGCGGTGACACTGACGCCGTTGCCGAAGGCGGTCTTCAGTCTCGCCGCCGGAGTCGCCTTCGGGTTGGCGCAGGGGCTGCTGGTGGTCATGGTCGGCGCGACCGTCGGCGCGACCGTCGCATTCGCCCTCGCCCGGCGCCTCGGCCGGGACGCCGTCGCCCGGCTCACCGGAACCACCGTGGTCCGGATCGATACCTTGGTCGCCGAACACGGCCGGTGGTCCGTCGTCGTCGCCCGGCTCATCCCGGTGGTGCCGTTCACCGCCCTGAACTACCTGTTCGGGCTGAGTCGCGTCCGGACCCGCGACTACCTCGTCGGGACCGTGGTCGGCATCCTGCCGGGAACGGCCGCCTACGTCACGGTCGGCTCCTTCGGTGCCCAAACCGGGGCCTGGCCCTTGTGGGCCGGGCTGGCCTGGTTGGTGCTCTTGACGGTGTTCGGCAGCCTGCTCGCGAGGCGAAGGCGAGACGATCGACGGAGGGCTTCCGTCGAAGGCATTCCTTAGTCGGGCGGTGCTCGCACGTCAGGTCGGCGGGTCGTCGCCTCCAGATGGCGGCAGCGTGCCGGCCGCGAGGTGCACGTGTCCGCCGCGCAGCACCAGGTGCGAGGTGTCGTGGGTCGAGGACAGTACCTTCTCCCAGGGGTGGCGGTCCGCGTCGACACCGCCGATCAGGCACTCGAGGCGCACCAGCGGTGCGAGCACTCGCCACCGGCCGCTGGGGAGCGTGGAGTCGACAACCGCGACCCGGGCCTTCGGGGCCAGCAGCCCGACCGCCTGCCGCCAGGCCGCCTCCCAGCCGGGCACCACCGAAAGCGAATAGACGAACACGCAGGCATCGAAACCACGCCCGCGAGCGACGACGTCTCTGAGCCGGGAGGCATCGCCGCGAAGGACCATGACGTTCGTCCATCCCTCTGCTTCGATCAGCCTGGACGCTCGGGCCAGCATCGCCGCGCTGGCGTCAACGCCGACCACCTCCCCGGTGCTCCCGACGGCGTCCCGCAGCAGCCGAAGGCTCAGCCCGGTGCCGCACCCCACGTCGAGCACGCGATCACCCGGCCTCAGCCGGAGTTGGCCCACGGCCGCTTCTCGTCCCGTGCGGTAGACCAGACGCTCCAGCGACAGCGTCTCGTAGAAGCGGGCACCGACGGTGTACCTGGACCATGGGGGCGGCGACATGGTCCCCAGCATGACCGAGCCTCCTCCACCCACCATCCGAGCCGCGCACACCCGCCATCCGAGAACGTGGCTCGGATCGACAGCCCACCAGGCTCGGATGGTCGGGATTGGGCCTAGCGCCGGCCATCACCCCAAGATGGGAGGGTGAACCCGCGCCGCGATGCGTCGTACCCCGCTGAGCTCCATGGTCGAAAGCGCGCCCTCTGCCGCCACCGGAGCTGGGGGCCCCGCCCGGGAAGAACGCTCGGTCGCCACCGGGTTGACGCGTCGTGAGCAGCGGATCGACCGGCCGACGCGCCGCGAGCAGCACCCTGGCCGCTCGCCAGCTGGCCTTCCGTACGCACGTCGAGCCGCAGATCGAGCTGCTGCTCCGGGTCGCCGCCACGCTCACCGGGTCGTGGGTCGACGGCGAGGACCTCGTGCAGGACACGCTGGTCCGGGCGTACCGCGGGATCGACCGGTTCGACGGTGAGCATCCGCGCGCCTGGTTGCTGACGATCCTGCGGCACACGCACCTGAACTCGTTCCGCCGACAGCGCCCGGTCCTAGCGTGGAGCGAGACCGACCTTGTGGGACAGCGGCCCGCGTTCGGCGCGGCGGCGGCCGCAAGCCCGGAGGACGAGGTCGTCGACGGCGTCCTCCACGAGGACCTCGCACGCGCGGTCGACGCCCTGCACCCGAAGTTCCGGACGGTCCTGCTCCTCGTCGACCTCGACCAGCTCAGCTACGCCGAGGCGAGCGAGGTGCTCGGCGTGCCGATCGGCACCGTCATGTCACGTCTCAGCCGAGCCCGCGACCGGGTCCGGAAGTCGCTGCACAACAGCCCGCTGGCCAGGAGGCCCCGATGATCTCAGCGCTCTCCACGATGCTGACCTGCCGCTGGGCCGCACGGCGGGTGCATCGCTACCTCGACGTTGATCCCGCGGCGCCTCTCGAACCTGCGGAGATCCGACGACTCGAAGCCCATCTGGCCACATGCGCGAGATGTTCCGCGGCCCTGGACGACCTCCGCGGGCTGCGGCGGGTGCTGGCCGGGTGGACGCAGCGCCGCGATCCGGACCCGGCCGCGGTGGCCAGGCTGCAGATGAAGGCCGCGGAACTGCTGGCTGAGGACGCGCGCTGAGCCGGCCGCGCGTCGGCCTGACCACAATGCCCGAGACAGGGTTCGCGTCCGATCTGCTGATTCCCCGCGACGGCGAGCGCTGGGACCTGGTGGTCGTCGGCGGCGGCACGGCCGGCTTGGTGACCGCGAAGACCGCGGCCTGCTTCGGCGCCGACGTGCTCCTCGTCGAGCGGGACCGGACCGGCGGCGACTGCCTGTGGACCGGATGCGTGCCGAGCAAGGCGCTCCTGGCAGCGGCACACGCGGCGGCGGCTGCCCGCGGCGCCCACCGGCTCGGGGTGCACGCCGACGACGTCGTCGTGGACTTCGACGCGGTGATGCGGCACGTCCAACGGGCCATCAGCACGATCGAGCCGGCCGACTCGCCGGCCGCGCTGCGCGCCGCGGGAGTACGGGTGGCCCACGGCGCCATGACGCTCACGTCGCGCGACACCGCGGAGGTCGGCGATGCGCCTGTGCGGTTCCGTCAGGCGCTGCTGGCAACCGGGTCTGCGCCGGCGATGCCTCCCATCGACGGGCTGTCCGATGCGGAGCCACTCACGAGCGACACGGTCTGGGCCCTGACGGGGCTGCCACCTCGGCTGCTGATAATGGGCGGCGGCAGCATCGGGTGTGAGCTGGCCCAGGCCTTCGCCCGCCTGGGCTCGGCGGTGACGGTCGTGGAGCGTGCATCCCGGCTGCTGCTCAACGAGGACCGCGACGCAGCCAGCCTGGTACAGCGAGCGCTCACCGATGACGGGGTGAGAGTGCGGCTGGATGTCGCCGTCACCCGGGTGCGTCGCGATGCAACAGCATGGTCCGCCGAGCTCGCGGACGGGAGCGGGGTCGGCTTCGACCGGGTGCTGGTCGCGGTCGGCCGGGAGCCTCGCGCCACGGGACTCGGTCTGGAGGCGGCCGGCGTGGAGCTCGACGAGCGAGGCTACGTCCGGGTGAACCCACGGCTGCAGACCACGAACTCCCGCATCTGGGCGGCAGGTGACATCACCGGCCATCCCCAGTTCACCCACGTCGCCGGGGTGCACGGCAGCCTGGTCGCCGGCAATGCGATCCTCGGCCTGCGCCGCACCGTCGATCTGGCCATCCCACGCGTCACCTACACCCGACCAGAGGTCGCGGCCGTGGGTGTGGGCGTCGACGACGCGCGCCAGCGGTCGTTGACCGTGCGAACGGTGCACCATACGGACGTGGACCGGGCGATCGCCGACGGCGAGCCCGGCGGCTTCAGCCGCCTGGTCCTGGATGGGAAGGGCCGAGTCGTCGGTGCCACGATCGTCGGACCGCGGGCCGGTGAGTCGCTGGCCGAGGTGGTCTCCGCGGTCCGCAACTCCGCCCGGGCACGCGACCTCGCCGCCACCATGCACGCCTACCCGACCTACGGCGACGGCGTCTGGAAGGCCAGCATCGAACAGGTCCAGCGCCGGCTGGCGGAGCCGAACGCCCGCCGGGTCACCAGACTGCTGGCGGCCCTCCGTCGTCACTGGGTCTCCCGCTGAGGCAGCCGTCGACCGCCGGCGATACCGCAGCGGCTTCGCGACCGCAGCTGAGGTCGCCCTTGGTGCCGGTGGTCCACAGCACTACGGCTCTCGTCCCGTCAGCAGTCCACACAGGCTCGATCGTTATGCCCGGCCTGAAGGCCACTCCGGCACTGTCGCAGTGAGCCATCGTCTGATGCCGACACAGCAGATCTTCCCGTCGGGTGCCTCGCGATGAGTCCCAAACGGTGCCATCAGGCAGTCGATGCCAGCACAAGGGACGCTCTGCGGAGGTTGAGTGACGCTGGGCCGCAAGATTTGCCGTGAGACGTTCGCGGGATCGCTCAATGCAACAGTGCCCCACCAGCGTCCCCTGACAGCGAGCCCGACACCGTCACCGAGATCGAGGATGGACAGCGCACGACGCTGGGGCTGATACACCGGAAGACACTCTCCCCGGAGCCGCGCCAGAAGGATCCGTTTAAGCACCGGTCCTTGCCGCACGCCGTGCACGCCGATGCGAGGCAACGGGCCCGGGAGGAAGCGTGCGCAGTCGCCCACCGCGTAGGCCTCGTCTCGGTCCACGTGCTGGAGGGTTGCTCGCACCGGCACCCCGTTCTCGTCACTTAGTCCGAGCTCGGCCAGCAGCCGGGTGGAGACAACCCGGTGGCGAGCAAGGCGACATCGTGGGAGATCTCGCTGTCGTCGTCCCAGACCAGCTGCCGCTCCCCGAGTCACGCGCGCCACGCACCCGGTGCGAACGTCGACACCTCGCGCCGGGAGGAGCCGCCCAACAAGCCAGCCACTGACATGGCCGCGACTCATGGTGGCGAACCGGCTTGCGAGCCTCGGATTGCCGAATCTGTCGCCGAAATCGGGAACGTTTGCCTTGCTCGATAGTGTTTTCCCGTTCAGGGAGCCGTTCGTGCTGCCGATGACAAGGATCCACTATGTCCTGGTATCGAACCGCTGCGGGTCGCCGACTTGCACCGTTGCTGGCCGTCTTGGCGCTGGTGCTCGTGGCTGGATGCACGGCTGGTAGGTCGACGTCCTCGACATCCGCGCCGGCGTCCGCCGCGAACTCGCTCGACTTCACCGGCACCACCCTCAGCGACCAGCCGTTCAACGGAGCGACCCTCACGGGGACTCCGGTGGTGCTCTGGTTCTGGGCCCCCTGGTGCACCGTCTGTCGCGCCGAGGCCCCAGACGTCGTGGCTGTCGCAGCGGAGTACGCCGGTCGCGTCACCTTCCTCGGCGTGGCCGGGCTGGGGCAGGTCGACGCGATGAAGGCCTTCGTCGCGGAGACGGGCACCAGCGGCTTCCAGCACGTGTCCGATGTCGACGGGTCGCTGTGGCAGCGCTTCGGTGTCGTCTCCCAGCCGTCGTTCGTCTTTGTCGGCGGCTCGGGCAGCGCCCAGCGCATCGTCGGGAGCCTGGGGACGAGCGATCTCCGCCAGCACACCCAGGCGCTGCTCTCTGCCTCTGCCGGTACATGATGAACCAGGGCCTCCTCGCGCTCGCGCTGGTCGCCGGAGCCCTGGCGGCGTTCAACCCGTGCGGATTCGCGCTGCTTCCGGCTTACCTGTCGCTCCTGATCGCCGATCCGGCAGCAGGAGCCGAGCAGCCGGCCGGGATCACCCGGGTGCCTGCCGTCCTGCGGGCTCTGCGCTTCACGGCGGGGATGACGGCGGGTTTCGTCGCGGTGTTCGGGGCGTTCGGCCTCGTGATAACCCCGCTTGCCCTCTCCGTGGAGCGTTACCTTCCGTACCTCACCATCCTGGTGGGGCTGACCCTACTCGGCCTCGGCGCGTGGCTGCTGTCCGGGCGAGAGGTGGTGATCCGACGTCTCAGCGGCCGAGGGCAGGGACCGACCCTCTCTTGGTGGTCGCAGGTCGCGTACGGCGCCACGTTCGCCGTCGCCTCGCTGTCGTGCACCGTCGGACCCTTCCTGGCTATCACGTCGACCTCGCTGAGCGGGCGAGACGCGATCGAGGTGATGCAGACCTACGTTGCCTACGCGTTGGGCATGGGCACCGTCATCTTGGCGCTCGCTCTGACGGTGGCCATCGCAAGGGCTTCCGTCTCGGCGCGGATCCGCCGGGCGCAGGCGCACATCAACCGAGCCAGCGGCCTCGTCCTCATCCTCTCGGGCGGGTACGTCGCGTGGTATGGCTGGTACGAGGTACGCGTGCTGTCCGGCCGTACGACCCACGACGTGGTCGTGGACACGGCGCTGCGCGCTCAAGGCGCAGTCACCCGGTTCGTGGCGCAACTCGGTGCTGCGGGACTGATCCTCACCATCCTCGTAACCTTCCTCACGGTCCTCGCGATGTTGGCGCTCTCACTCGTCGCTCGGCGCCGCCGGCGCGCCCAGCCGCTAGGCTTCGCCACGCAGGCCACCCACCGGGTCCCGCCTCACAAGGAACGAGCTACGTGATGACCCAAGACTCGAGCGTCGGTCGTCTCGTCGACGGCGGTGATCGAGCCTGTGGCGAGTTACTCATGATGCTCATCGAGCCTATGCTCAGCATGCCAAGGGGAGCCCTCATCAGGCTGGTGGCCACCGATCCCGCGGCACCGATCGACATCCCCGCCTGGTGTTACCTCACTGGGCATCACTACCGGGGCTGTGGACATCAGCCGGACGGACGCGCCCACTACGACCTCGAGGTGTCGGGGTCGGCGGTTGCCACCCGAAACGGTAAACCTTGGCAGCTGAGCAAGATTTCCGACGGACGAAGGGAAGGAAAACCATCGCCATGAACGGTTTGGTCATCAACCTCACCCACTCTACCGACGACGTGGACCGCTGCAGCGTAGCGATGGTCGTCGCCGGCGCCTCGGTCGCATCCGGCCAGGAGACCACGGTCTTCTTGTCGTCGGAGGGCGTCTCCATCGCCAAGACCGGGGTTGCCGGGCAGCTGCACGAGGAGGGCTTCGCGCCCATGTCCGAGCTCGTCGCAACGTTCGTCGAGGCAGGAGGCGAGTTCCTCGTCTGCAGTCCGTGCGCGAAAAAGCGGGGAATCGGCGAGGGCGACCTGATCGGCGGAGCCACCATCGTCGGCGGAGCGACCCTTGTGGCCAAGTTGGTCGACGGCGCAGCGTCGCTCTCGTTCTGACGGCCGAGCATCGTGCCTCCCTCCAAGTCCCCCGTACAGTCACCGGTACCGTGGTCCCCCTCGGTCGAGTTGGACGGTGGGACACGGGACTGCGGCAGCGGCCTCCTGCTGTCGCTTGTCATCGCGATGCGCTCGATCAGCGAGGGCGAACTCTTGCTGCTGCGCACACGCGAGAAGTCTGTTCTTGCCGACCTTCCCGCCTGGGCAAGGCTGGCAGGGCACGAGCTGCTCTCGGTGTCCGTCGACGGGGGCGCCCCGGACTCATGGAGCCTGGTCATCATGCGCGGTCGCCCGCGACGCAGCGACGAGCGCGCCTTCACGGGCGGCTCCGCCGCACCGCTCGGCAGTCGACTGTGGCTCTACACCAACTTCCACTGCAACCTGTCCTGTGACTACTGCTGCGCGCGCTCGTCGCCCGCGACGCCGGCCCGGTTGCTCCCCCATGCCGTCGCCGAAGCCGCCATTGACGAGTTCGTTGCCCAGGGCGGACGTGAGCTGATGATCACCGGCGGTGAGCCGTTCCTGCACCCAGAGCTGAGCGCGATAGTCAGCTACGGCTCGCAGCGGGTGCCCACCGTGATCCTCACCAACGCCATGGTCTTCGACCGGGGCCGACGGCTCGAGACGCTGCGATCGATGGACCGCGGAAGCGTCACGCTGCAAATCAGTCTCGACTCCGCGGGACCGACGCTCCACGACCGCCAGCGCGGTGCGGGCTCTCATGCGAAGGCGCTGGCGGGCATCGGCCTCGCCCGGGAACTGGGCTTCAGGGTTCGTGTCGCGGCAACGCTCAGCGAGGAGGACCTCTCGTCCGCCGACAGACTTCACGCGGCCCTTGACAACCTCGGAGTCGATCCCGCGGACAGGCTGATCAGGCCCATCGCGGCGGAAGGTTACGCCGAGGCCGGCGTGCATCTCTCGCTGAGCAACCTCGAGCCCGAACCGACGTTGACCGTCGACGGCGCCTGGTGGCACCCCGTGTCCGTCACCAACCCCAACCTCAAGGTGGCAGACTCGCCGCTGCCACTCTCGAGGATTCTCGACGTGATGCGCGACGTCCTCGAAGTCCACGCCGCCGGGACCACCGAGGGTCGCGAGGTCTTCCGATGCGTGTGAGCAAAGGACGTCAGTGCTTAAGACTCTGTGACGGCGTCTCCAACCACGGCTATACGCGGATGTTCCGACGTACGCTGCATTCAACGGCCGAAGTTCTGGCGAAGGGAATGGCATGACCACTACATCCGTGCGACCCGATACATCGGTCGACGCTCGAGGTCGTGAACGTACCAACCGAATCCTGGTCGGCCTGCTCCGCTTCGGCGTCGCGAGCCTGTGGATCGCCAACGTCGGGTGGAAACGCCCCCCGGACTTCGAGTCCCTGCGCAAGTACACGACCGACGCTATTACCTACCCGGTATTCCGGCCGTACGGGTCGTTGGTGGAGCATGTGGTGCTGCCCCATTTCACCTTCTTCGCCTGGATGACTGTCCTCGTGGAGGCGTCGCTTGGGGCCTTTCTGATGATCGGTCTGGGCACCAGGTTGTGGGCCCTGATCGGGATCGCCCAATGCATCGTCATCACGCTTTCCGCGCGTAACGCGCCACACGAGTGGGAATGGTCGTACTACCTGATGATCTTGGCGCACGTCGCAGTGTTCGCCACCTACGCTGGCCGCAGCTTCGGTCTCGACGGGGTGATGCGACCGATCTGGCGAAGGTCGCGCGGTTGGCTGCCCAGAACGATGTTGAAGATCTCATGAGGAGCCAACTCGACCGGGCCGCCATCGCCCTGGGTGTCGCAGGCGTCGTCAGCCCGCTCTATGCCGTCGCAACCGGCTTCGCACGCATCCAGGGTGCGGCGCTTGCCGTCATACCTGCACTCGGCATCTGCGCCATCGTCGGCGGCTTGTTCTGCAGATGGGTCGTCGTCGTCGCAGCCGGAGCCGTGTTCGCCGCGCTCGCGGTCCTGCAGCTCGCGCAGTTGGGGCGCACTACCAACTGGCTGGACGGTGACGCATCGACGTTCGCGATCCTGCTCGCGCTCGCGGCGGGGCTGCTGGCCGTGGGGCTGACCAGCCGCACGAAGGCGGCACCGGTGGAAGCCGGAGCCGAGGCCGGATAAGGCCGAGCCCCGTCGCGGTACCATTGCCGTCTGCATGATCGGGACCATGGGGCGCGCTCGAAGTTCGTGACCTGACGGCGGTACTCGGCGCGCTCGATGGTGGTCTGGTTGTGGACGCCCCAGGCGGGGAGGCGTTATCCGTAGAACGCGCGCTCGAGTTGCGCGTTCAGGCTCTCGGCGTCTCGGAATCTGTCAAGTCAACTGAGACCCTTGTGATCAGTTCATTTGGGGCTCGGTCATTCCCCTGGGTTGAGCAGCCGGAACGCTTCCATGAATCGGTCGAACGGTTATTCGGACGTCTTAGCGGCACACGATCGAGCTGCTGACCGCCCGTGCCATATGCGGAACCACTATCGGTGGCACTATTGCATTATGCCTTCAACGCACCGCAGCGCAGGAGATCTTCCTGTCCGTCGGCAGCGTCAGGTACCAAATCAACTTTTCGCCATCAGGCTGGAGCCCCACGGCCCCGCCCGGCCGCGCTTGGCAGGGCTGACGCGAAGAATTTGCGGTGCCGCGCTCACGGGATGGCGTAATGCAACAGTGCCCCGGCCAGCGGTCATCAGTAGCCACGAGCCAAGATCGGGCTTTGTGTAAGCGCAGGACGAGTTGCTGCACGCACAGGGGACATATGGTCGGGCTGCGGTCGCGTGTGCGGTAGCGGCTCGCGTACTTGTGGCCCATACGGACCGGGGGTCTGAGAGAATGTTGACGTGGGCTGGCGCAGGACCGCGACCATGCACCGCGAGCTGCCATCGTTGACCGGGAGAAGAGCATGACTATCAAGGACATCGGGCCCGACCCTCAAAGCTTCAACCTCGAGACGGCGACGCTCGAGAACACGAACTATCGGGCCGTCGCCTGGTCCGGGAAGTACCTTCAACTGACACTCATGTCGATTCCCGTAGGTGAGGATATCGGCCTTGAGACGCACCCGGAGACTGACCAATTCCTACGACTCGACGCAGGCCGGGGCCGCGTCCAGATGGGCCGCACGAAGGATCGACTCGACTTCGAGCGGGAGGTCGAGGATGGCTGGGCAATCTTCGTGCCCGCCGGCACTTGGCACAACGTCACCAACATCGGTGACGAGATCCTGCGGCTCTACGCCGTCTACGCGCCGGTCCACCACGCGTCAGGCAAGATCCATGCCGCGGCCGCCGACGCGGAGCGCGACGAGGACTCAGGCAATGACGAGCCGCCAAGCTGGTCGGTCCAGCCTGCCTAGCAGCCGTCGGACAAGCGTGACCAGCAAGGGCAGTGTTGCGTTGTTTGCTCGCCAGCCCCGTTGAGCGTCGTCCAGCCGTGGCCGGGCCCTGTCAAATGGCGAGCATGAGCTCGTCGAGGGCCGGCCGAAGTCGGTGTACTGCGGGCCGATCGATGCCGAACTCGTAGTGACCGCGGCGGCTGTTCAGGACGAAGCATGACCAGCGGCACGGCTTCGAGCCGACGGAAGCGCCTGAGGCCTCGCATCGGTCGAAGTCTGGCGTTGAGCCGGCCATGGTCGGCCTCAATCGCGTCGTGCGCATAGTGCTCCGTGACAGGGAGAGCACCGGGAACGAGCTCGTCCAGGACCCGTGGATGGGCCGGTGCCCGGTCCGTCGTGACTCCAACGGGCACCGTCCCGAGGCGATTGCCTGCCGGAGGGCACTGTTGATATGGGTCGGGGTAGTCCTTTACAAGCACCTCCGGAGGTGTCAGAAGGGATCCATTGGATTCCGTCGGGGATCGGGCGTTGGTGAGACGCCGGTCCTCCTGACTGCCCTCCGGAGGCGGGTTGTGTCTGTTCATTGTGCCCCTGTGTCGTCGGCGACTGTGGTGGTGGCGGCTGGGCATTACCATCGGCCGCTGCTGACCCCGTCTGCGTGGCCGACCGGGTGGGAGGTGCTGCAGCTGAACCCGGCGCATGTGGCCGAGCAGCGGCGGGTGCAGGGTCGTCGTCGGGTGAAGACGGACGCGGTCGATTTGGAGGCGATCACCGAGCTGGTGTTGGCCGGGCGTGGTGACCCGGTGCCAGCCGGTGTGTCAAGTACCGGGTTTGATGGAGGCTGGGATCTCCCGCTGAGCAGGTTGCTCGGGGAGGGTGGTGCTGTGGTGCTGGGTCTCGTACTCGACTGGTGGAATGAGGCCGATCTCGCCGTGGAGGCGACGGAAGTTGAACCAGTCGATGTACTCGGCTACGGCGATCTCGAGGTCGTCGATGTTCGTCCAGGGGCCGCGGTTTCGGACCAGTTCGGCCTTGAACAGGGAGTTGAACGCTTCGGCCATGGCGTTGTCGTAGGAATCGCCCTTGCTTCCCACCGAGGCGACGGCGCCTGCCTCGGCGGGCCGTTCGGTGTAACGGATCGCGAGGTACTGCACGCCGCGGTCGGAGTGATGCACCAGGGCGCTGGTGTCGTGGCCGTCGTGGTGTCGGGTCCACAGGCTGGCGGAGGTCGTGGACGCGGACGTCGAAGTCGATGCTGGAGGCTTTGATGGCGGGCACCCAGACGCGGGTGCGGAAGGTGTTCCGCGAGATGGGGGTGCCGTCGCGGGTGGCGAACAGCAGATCGTCGGGACCGACGCGCCGGGTGGTGATCGCGTCTTCGAGCTGGCCGACCAGATCTGGGGGGAGGGCCATGGTGCGGGCCTCGTTGTCTTTGGGGTAGGGCTTGGTGAGCATCCGGGCGCCGGTCGGGGAGTTCTTGATCGAGACCTCCACGACTGTCTCTTCGACCGTCAGCGTGCGCTTGATGAGGTCGAGATGGCG
>JBBRYB010000053.1:0-18179 GCA_038238115.1 Propionibacteriales bacterium
AGCACGATCTTCTGCCTCGTCGAGGCACCGTCGCCCGACGCGGCGCACACCGTCCACCGTGAGGCGCACGGCCTCGTCGCGGACTCGATCCACGAAGTGAAGGAGGGATCGTGATGCGGTTCTCCCGTACGACGATGGCCGGCGCGGTTCTCGGGATCGGCAGCCTCCTAGCGCCACTCAGCATTCCCGCCTCGGCGGGGGTGGCTGACGAGGTGAAGGCCGCACGGGCGGCCACCAAGGGGTTCATGCACCCACCTGCTGCCAATGCTGCCGGCTACGCCCTGCTCAAGGACGTCGACGGCATCGCCTGCATCGCCATGAAGGGCATGGGCGGAATGGGCGTGCACTACGCCAACGGCTCGCTCGTCGACGAGAGGATCGAGCTCCGACACCCGGAGGCACTGGTCTACCGGTTCACCACGAATGGTCACCTCCAGCTCACCGCCCTCGAGTACCTGGTGCTGCGCAAGGTCTGGCGGCAGGAGCACGGGTCAACCGCCCCGCGCCCGCGACTGTTCGGTCAGCGCTTCGACTTCACCCCGGCCGGCAACCGGTTCGGGCTCCCGGCGTACTACTCGCTGCACGCCTGGGTGTGGTACGACAACCCGTCGGGCATGTTCACGATGTGGAACCCGAGGGTGCACTGCCCGGCAGGAATCTGACGGACTCGTCAAGGAGCTGACGGACCTGAGGGGGAACGCTGTCGCCGACCGGCACGACGCCGGTCGGCGACAGTGCGTCGCGACCGGCTCGGTTTCACGGGCTCCCCGGTCCTGAGCTTCCTGCCCATCTTGCCGGGCCAGATCCTGCTGAACAACCTTCTGTATGACACCAGCCAGCTCGCCATCCCCACCGATCGGGTCGACCCCGAACAACACAGCCTGTTGGACTTCCTCACCTTTGCCCTAATGCTGGGCATCTTCCACGCCGGCCCATCGCTCAGGCCGGCTGGTTCGCGGAGTCCCTTGCGACCCAGACCCTTATCATCTTCGCAATCCGTACTCGGCGCAGTCCCTTCACTCGCAGCCGCCCCAGCCGCCCCTTGATGCTGGCTACGTTCGCGATCGTCGTCATCGGCGTACTGATTCCCGAGTCTCCCCTGTCACACGTACTCGGTTTCGCCGCCTTGCCGGTGACGTTCGTCCTCGCGCTCACCGGGAGGTCGTCGCCTACCTCGGCGTCGTCAGCACCAGCTACATCGACGCGCTGCGCGCTTCAGCATCTCGCACTACTGAGGGACGATCGGCGGGCGGGTGTCTGACCACCGGGCTCAGACCGTCGTCCGGTGCCGCCTGACCGTCCACGTGCTTTGATCTCTTGGAGACCACCTCGTGCGCCGGCCGGCGCGCCGACCTGCGGAAGACGACTGAAGGGGAACCCGGTGGCCGAGCCGAGCGCAACCGCGGAGGAGGGACAGGCTCAGGACAAGACCGACGCCGTCCAGCGTGACTGGGACACTGACCACCGAGAAGCCGCACTCGACGCACGTGAGGACGACATCCAGGCCCGCGAAGCCGTACTCGCCGACCGCAACGCAGAAGCGCAAGCCATCCTCGTTGTGCGGAAGCACGCGATGGGCAGGCCGACGCACGCGACTCCGCGGCAAACGACCGCGACCACGCCGCCAGTCTCCAGTCGTTCCTGCACGACCATGACCTCGCTCACGGAATGGCAGCCCGACGAAACGCCCGACTGGACCGGTCGAGGTCCAAAGACGACCGGACCTCGGCCGCCGTTGACCGCCTCAAACTCACCGACCACGACGGCCCGCCCCCAACAACGGCCAGGATGGCGACCACCACTGAGGCGAGCATCATCATCCGCGTCAGGAACCACGGGACGGCCATGATCGCGGTCAGATGTTCCCGGCCGAACTCCACCGTGACGTCATCCAGCACCCTAACGGCTGCCGCACCGGCGCTCTAGACCTTGCTCAGTCCAGGGGCCTGGGCGACCGCGCCGGCCTCCGGAGAACCGGTGAGTGTCGATGAGAAGCCTCGCACGCGGTGGCAGACTGCCGTCACCCCTGCAACCAGCACGCCAACTGCCGGGCCGACTGACGTCAGGGTCAAGGTCCCTTCTCTGCCGACACAGTTCCCTGCCTTCCACGAACCCGTCAACCGAGCAGGGCCTGGAAGAGGTCTGCGTACGCCTCGAGGTGTCGGTCGGCGAGGAAGTGGTCGTAGACCTGCGCGCGGGCACCCGCACCGAGCTCGGCAGCCAGGTCGTCGTCACTCAGCAGGCGGCACAGCGTAGCGGCGAAGGCAACCAGATCGAGTGGGTCTGCGAGCAACAGTCCACTCTCTCCGTCGACGATCTGGTCCTGGATCCCGCCTACCGCCGACGCCACCATGGGTCGCCCCTTCCACATGGCCTCGGTGACCGTGAGCCCGAAACCCTCGGCCAGACTCTTCTGGACGACCACCGCGGCACGACGTTGCAAGGCGTTGACGAGGTGGGCGTTCTCGTCCACGTCGTCCATGGGGAGACACAGAAGGTGGACCCGATCCTGGTCCGCACCATCCAGCCGGTCCCACAGGAGCCGGCACTCCGCGAGAGTGTCTGCCCCCTCGGGATCGTCTGTCACGCCGGCCACCTCCGGCCCGGCAAGCACGAGGTGTACGTCGTCAGGCAGCGCGTCGAGCCCGTCGGCGAACCCCCTCAGGACACCGCCCATGTCCTTGAGCCGATCCCATCGGCTGACCTGGACCACCAGCCGAGCCTTGAGCGGAATGCCTCTCCTGTTGATGTCGAGACCGGTGTGCGCGCGCCCGGAGCCGAGGCGACCGTCTCGCCTCACGAAGGTCACCGCGTGTGGATCGACAGCCCCGTCCAGCAGACCGGCATAGCCGAGCGTCGCTTCCACTTCAGCGTCCGTCAGGGGTGCGTTCTTGGCGCTGAAGGGGTCGAGCGACGGCGTGATGACGTGCAGCCGCTCCGATCGTATCCAGTCCGGGGCATAGTCGCTCCGGGAGAAGGTGAACGCGTCGGCCCGCTCGATCAGCGGTCGCAGGAAGTCCCAGCCCAACTCGGTCGCCGCGTTGGGTGTGTCACGTCCGATGTGGCAGCGCCAGACGACCTTCGCTCCGGTCTCACGGAGCCGATCCACCATTCCGGCGGTCTGCGGATCGTGGAGGACGACGATGTCGCCGGGACGGACCAGCGGCACCATGTAATCGAGGTTCGACTGCAGGGTGTCCGCGACAACAGCGTGCTCGGCGACACCCAACGGTCCACCGTCGCCGGGCTCTCCGTGGAGCGCGTTGTGTAGCCGCTTCGTGATGACGAAGAAGTCCGGAGACGCCGACAGCACCAGCCACCTCGTGTCGACTCCGGCGCCACGCACGTAGGCCAGCAGCGTCTGCAGCATCTCAGCAACACCACCGCCTTGCGCCGTGGCGTTCACGTTCCAGACGACGTGGCCGGCCAGGAGCTTGCGCGCTCGCAGAGCCAAGGAATCGAACCGCTCGATCCGGTCGGCGGAGAGGAGTGCGCTGAGTCGGCTCCTTTCCGCCGGCGCGATCTGGATATCGTGCATGACGGCGCTACGAGCGGGGCTCATCGAGTGTCCAGTTCGAGATCTCGGGCAGGTCCTCGAGGTGCTCGCGGATGTACGCCGAGTGCTCGGCCAGCTTGGCGTGGCACCAGTCGCTGAGCTCGTGCGCCCCCGCCGGAGTCATCCGCGCGTTGTTCAGGGCGTCGATCACCAGGTGGTAGCGCGACGTCTTGTTCAGCACCGTCATGTCGAACGGTGTCGTCGTCGTCCCCTGCTCGATGAACCCGCGGACATGGGACCTGTCGGTGTGCGGGCGACCGTGGAGAAGCTGGTGGACTGCGCCGGGAAGCCATGGAAGGAGAACACCACGTCGGTGGTGTCGGTGAAGAGCTCGGAGAAGAACGTGGGGTCGATTCCGTGCGGGTGGTCCGCCGGACGCACCAGCGCCATCAGGTCCACGACGTTGACCACGCGGACCGCGAGGTGTGGCACCCGATCGCGCAGAATTTGGGCCGCCGCGACGGTCGCCATCGTCAGCACGTCCCCCGCACACGCCAGCACGACGTCCGGCTCCCGGGTGCCGTCGTCGGTGCCGGCCCACTCCCATTAGGCCGGCACCCGCCCTGCAGTGCGCGTCGGGCGGCCTCCGCCCCAGTTGGGTGAGCATGACCTGGATCAGCATAGGCCCCCTGGTGGGAGAACCCGTTGTGGTCGTTGCGCCAGGCCGTAGAGGTGAGAAGCACGTTGAGGCCGGGCACCTTCTCGCGCCAGGGCCGGCTGATGGCCTCCTCCAGCCACTTGCTGTGCGGCACTGTCTGCGACGCGCGCGTCCGTCCCGAGAGAGCGACGTCGTCGCTGCGGTCGGCTCCATGAAGGCCCGGTCCGAGACCGAGAAGACATCCCCCAGCCGGTTGCTGTTGACCTCGTCGGGGCAGAACAGCCGGAAGGAGTCGGGGTTGGTGGAGTTGACGTTCCGGAGCAGCCGACCCAGCCGCCGGGCCGGTCAGCCGGCCGGTGGCGTCGAAGAGCTCCTCGGGACGGTAGAACCGCAACCAGGCCTCGAGCATCGCAAGGTGCTCGGGGTTCTCCCGTACGCCGGAGAGCGGGACCTGATGGGCCCTCGCGTACAACCTCCCGGTCGGAAGCATCGGGTGTCGTTCGGGTAGCGGCAAATGCGGCTCCGAGGGTGACGATCCACAGTACGACCGGGAACACGACCCATCGCTCGACGCCGCCTTCGCCGAGCCGCCCCACTAGCGCCCAGTCGACGAAGAGACGCCGCCGCCCCACTAGCGCCAGGCGTCACGTAGACGGCCCGGCTGGACTCGGTGCGGGCGGCGCTGAACGCGCCGGCGACGCGGGCCGCATCGTCGCCGGTCGGGCCGGGGAGGTCGGTGGCCGGGGTGGTGGCTGGCGTGCTCGAGGTGGTCATGGACGGGTTGTACCGACGACCATCGCTGCAGACCAGTCCGGGAACGACGCCGGGCACGGCGCTCGAGCCAGCTCGCGATGAACCGTCAATCCGGTCGCAACAGCGGTGTTCGAGAAGATCGACGACGCACGAAAGTACGAGTTCGGCGAACGCATACTGCCCCTCGGCTACCTAGATCTCCTCGGGGACCATCTCGATGGCACCAGAGGGGCACTCCTCGACACAGAGGCCGCACCCTTTGCAGTAGTCGAGGTCGATGAGGTACTTCTCGCCCGGCTGCCCCAGCTTGATGACGGCGTTGTCCGGGCACACCGCGAAGCAGTTGTCACACGAGAAGCAGTTGCCGCACGACATGCAGCGGCGTGCCTCGTACTGAGCGTTGGTCCCGTCGAGTCCCTGCACCACCTCGTCGAACGTCGACTGTCGGCGAACCGTTTCGAGCAGCGGCCGATGCACTCGCGGGGCGTCTGCGTAGTACCACGTGTTCAGCGTGTTGAAGTCGGCCAGGTCGTGCTTGTGCTTGGGTTGAAGCATCGCTCCGGACAACCAGGCGTCGATGTTGCGTGCGGCCTTCTTGCCGTGCCCGACTCCGACCGTCACAGAACGCTCGTACGGCACCATGTCGCCGCCGGCGAAGATCCCTGGGTGCCCCGTCATCATCATCGCGTCAACCACGACGACCCCGTTGTCGACCTCGAGACCTGGGACGCCATCCAGCAGTGAGAGATCAGTCTCCTGCCCCAGAGCGAGGACGACCGCGTCGGCGGCCAGCTCCTCGAACTCACCGGTCGGTTGCGGAAAGCCGCTCTCGTCCAGCTCCATCTTCTCGACCCTCAGAGTGCCTTCGTCGACCTGCGTGATGGTGGTCAGCCACTTGAAAAGGACGCCCTCCTGCTCCGCCTCTCGAAGCTCACTCTCGTGGGCGGGCATCCTGTCCTTGGTGCGCCGGTAGACAACGATCGCCTCCGCGGCTCCGAGCCGTTTCGCAGTGCGCGCCGCGTCCATCGCGGTGTTCCCCCCGCCGTACACCGCGACGCGGCGACCGAGCATCGGAGCCTCGCCATCCGCGACCTTGTGGAGCATCGAGACGGCATCGACGACGTGAGACGCCGATCCCGCGGGGATGTAGGCACGCCTGCCGATCTGCGCGCCGACAGCCAGGAAGACCGCGTCGTAGGACCCCTCCTCGGTCACGCAACGCAAGTCGACAACGGGCGAGCTGAGCTCGAGCTCGACTCCGAGATCGAGAATCCGCTGTACCTCCGCGTTCAGTACGTCGCGCGGAAGGCGGTACTTCGGGATGCCGTACCTCATCATGCCGCCGGGCATTGCCCCTGCCTCGCGGACTGTCACGGCGTGGCCGCGGCGGGCGAGGTGGTAAGCCGCCGAGAGACCGGACGGTCCCGCACCAACGATAAGCACCTTCTTGCCGGTCGGGTCGGCATCGACACTGACCTTCCACCCAAGGCGGATCGCCTCGTCTCCCAGGAATCGCTCCATGGAGTTGATGCCGACGGCCTCGTCAAGATAGGCACGGTTGCAGGACGTCTCGCACGGGTGGTAGCAGACGCGGCCCATGATGGCGGGGAACGGGTTGTCCTCCATGATCTTGCGCCAGGCGCTCTCGTAGCCGGCGCCACCTCCCTCGGCGTCGAACAGCCACCCTTGGATGTTCTCACCTGCCGGGCAGGCGTTGTTGCACGGTGGCAGCCGGTCGGTGTAGACAGCCCGTTCGGTTCGCCAGGAGCCGGTCTTGTTGGCGCGGCTCGAGCCGACGTCCAGGGTGATGGCGAATGGCTTGTCCATGTCAGGCTCCTGCTGGCTCTGCGTCGTCGTCGGGACTCGAAAGCAGCCCGAACCGTTTGATGTTCCTGTCCGCACCTGCCTGGATCCGCGCCACGATGTCATCGCGCGGGTGCTCACCGAACAGGTGCGCGAAACGACGCTGCAACTTGAGGTACTGCTCCACGGGTACTTGTCGACGGATCTTCGAGACCGAGGTGATCTCACCGCGCTCGGCCTCGAAGACCGGGAAGATCCCCGTCTCCTTGACCAGCCTGGCGAGCTTGATGGTGTCTTTCGACGCGGAGCCCCAGCCCAGCGGGCACGGTACGAAGACATGCAGGTACCGGGCTCCGCGGAACGACATCGCCTTCTCGACCTTGTACTCGAGGTCGTGTAGATCGGCAACGGTCGCCGTTGCGACGTACGGGATGTCATGCGCCATGGCGATGAGCGGCACACTCTTGCCTTGACCGAAGGCGTTGCCGGGCTCTGGCCCGATCGCTTTCGTGTTCGCAGTCCGCGCCGCAGGTGGCGTCGCACCTGAGCGCTGCACTCCGGTGTTCATGATCCCTCGTTGTCGTAACAGACGAAGAGCACGTCGTCGTTGCGCTCGAACATGCCGGACAGACAGCCGAAGCCGATGTCTACAGTGCCACCATCTCCGGCCTGCCCGATGACCCGAGTGTCCTGAAGACCCTTTGCCCGCAGGGCCGCTGCGATCCCGCTCGCCACTGCGGGGGCGTTCCCGAACAGCGAGTGGACCCATGGGAGCTGCCATGAGGACTCGGGGTATGGCGTCGAGAAGACCTCGAGGCACCCGGTCGCGTTCGCGGCAACCAGGTTGCCACCGGTTGCCCGCATGGCCGCGTCGAGGACGTAGCGCGCGCCGAGCACCTCACCGCAGCCCTGGCATGCGCGGTGACCGGAGGTGATCGAGTTGGAGCGCTCCATCCGAGCCTGCACGGAGCGCTGTTCTGGGTCGAGCAGCCTGTTACCGGCGACGAACGTGCCTACCTGGTAGAGCTTGACTTCTTGAAATGGCACGTCAACCTCCCGAGTGCGATCCGGAACCGACGGTCCCAAGGGTGCGAACGATGCTCTCAGCGTGTGGCCCTGGGCGACCGGTGCTGGAGCGGTCGAGCTCGCGCCGAACCAGCTCGGTGTCGAGATCGAGGAAGTGCAGCTCACGAGCGTCCAGCCGATGATCGAGCACGTCGTCAAACAGACCACGCAGAGACTTCCGCGTGATCGGCCGCCCGCCGAGGCCGGCCACCACGTTGTACAAGGTGATCGGGAGCCGCGCCAGCGCCAACCTGGTGTTCTGGCCAACGATGCCACCCGCTCCGACCGCGAAGGCCTTCTCCACAACGACTACTCGTTTGGCACGTGCAAGGGCATCGCGGACCTCGGTGATCGGCCAGGGCCGAAAGCAACTGATGCCGAGAGCGCCGATCTGGATGCCCTCGTCGCGCATCGTGTCGACGACCTCCTCTATGGTGCCGAGGACTGAGCCCAGGGCGACGACGATGGTCTCCGCAGCCTCGGTCCGGTACGGCCGCACCAAACCACCGGCGGCACGCCCGAAGGTCCGCTCGAAATCCGCGGAGATAGCCGGGATCTCGTCGAGAGCCTGCACCTGCTTGGCGTGCATCAGGTACTTGACCTCGGTGAACGCCTCAGGACCGACCATCGCGCCGATCGTCATCGGAGTGGCCGGGTCGAGTATCTGGCGCGGCTCGAACGTCGGTAGGAAGTCGTCCACCTGGTCCTGGGTGGGCATCTCGACCTGCTCCACCGCGTGGGTGAGGACGAAGCCGTCCATGCACACCATCACGGGAACGGACAGCCGCTCGGCGAGCCGGAACGCCTGGATGTGCACGTCGACTGCCTCCTGGTTGGACTCGACGAACAACTGGATCCAACCCGAGTCCCGCATCGACATGGAGTCGGAGTGGTCGTTCCAGATGTTGATCGGCGCCCCGATGGCCCGGTTCGCCACGGTCATCACAATCGGGAAGCCCAGGCCGGAAGCGTTGAACAGCGGCTCGGCCATGAACAGCAGGCCCTGGCTGGCAGTCGCCGTGTACGTGCGCCCACCTGCGGCGGACGCGCCGATACATGCAGACATCGCCCCGAATTCGGACTCCACCATCAGGTACTCGCACGGCGCGAGGTCACCGGTGCGAACCATGTCGGACAGAGCCTCCACGATGTGCGTCTGCGGCGAGATCGGGTACGCCGAGATCACTTCCGGTCGGCAGAGAGCAACGGCGCGAGCAACGGCCAGGGATCCCTCGATCTGCTCAAGCACGTGACAACCGCCCCTTCTCGTTGGTGACGAAGTCGTACGCATCTGTTGCCGCCTGAGCGTTTGCCTCGCCCACTGGCCCGGTGAAGCGAACACGTATCGCGCTCACCACGGACTCCAGGGAGACGACCTGCGTCAGCGCCGCGAACCCGCCGAGCAACGCCGCATTGGGGAGCGGTCGACCTAGGCGCTCTCGGGCGAACTGCGTGGCCGGCACCGAGAGTAGCCGTCCAGGCGCGAGGGACAACGACAATGCGCCGATCCCCAAGTCATCCGCGGTCCGGGACGTGTTGATCAGCACGAAGGCCGCCGGCGCGACTCCTTCGAAGACCTTCACCTGGTGCAGAAGGGTCGGGTCCTGGACGATGAGCGCGTCAGGTTCGGCAATCGGCTCATGGATCCTGATCGGCTTGTCATCCATACGGCAGAACGCGACCACGGGCGCCCCGCTGCGTTCTGAGCCGAAGGTGGGAAACGCCTGGGCATGCATGCCCTCGCTGAACGCCGCCACCGACAACATCTCGGCAGCTGTCACCGCACCCTGACCGCCGCGGCCATGTATCCGCACTTCGAACATCGTGCCTCCTTGACCTGAACGTAAGGTTCACCATGGTCGAGGAAACAGGGCCTTTCGCCCTGTCCGAGGAGGACCCCGGCCAACCACGACAGACCGCTTACCCGGGTTCTTCACGCTGACGAGCCGTCGACGGGTCGAGGGTGCCAGTTCCGCCCAGCTCCGACAGGGCCATCCGTTGGATGACAGGTATGGCAGCGGCGACTTTCGGGGAGAGTCCACGACCGAAGTCGAGCCGCTCCGCCTCAACGGTCAGGGCCACCAGGCGATCCGGTGTCTGCGCGAGCATCTTCGAGAGCCGCACAGCCGCCAACAGGCCGAATCCGTGCGTACTGTTGGTCAGGCCACGGTGGGCCAGCTGGTCGAGCACCAATCGATGAACCGCGCCCGGCGAGAGTGGCTCGTACACCGCAGCATCCACGATTATGGCCAACGCTGCCCCCTGCCAAGCCTCGATGAGGTCGACCGGTTCGGCAACGATCGCCGTCAGCCAGTCACGCGGGACGCCACATTCCCGGATCGACCTGATGACCGCCGGGCCGACCCCGTCGTCCTGACGGAACTCGTTACCGATGCCGATGAGTATCGTCGGGCCGCTGGTCATCGTCGGTCGATCGTCAGGTCGAGGAAGTGCGTCGAGCACGAGATGCACGGGTCGTAGTTGCGGATGACGCGCTCACACAACAGCGCCAGCGACTCGTCGTCGAGATGCAGGTTGTTGCGTGCGACACGCAGCAGGTCGTCCTCGATCGCAGGCTGGTTCTGCGAGGTGGGCGGGATGATGGTTGCGGACTGTAAGAGCCCGGCCGAGTTCAGCTGGTAGCGATGGTAAAGAAGCCCGCGCGGTGCCTCACTCACCCCGTGGCCGACGCCTTCATGTGGTGGCACCTCAACGCTCGGCCTGTCCGGTCGCTGGTACTCACTGATCAGGCGAAGGGCCTCCTCTGTTGCGTAGATCGTCTCCACGGCGCGGACGAGGATGCTGCGGAACGGGTTGCTGCAGGTCGGCCCCAGACCCGCACCGGCAGCCGCGTCACGCGCGAGCGGCGACAGCTGAGCTGAGTTGAGCGTGTAGCGCGCGAGGGGGCCCGTGAGGTAGCGATGGTCGTCGAGCGTGGCGTGCAGGGCCGTCGAGTGCGGCACCTGGTGCTCGACAACGTGTGAGAGGAAGTCCGCGGCACCGAAGCCCGCTCCGGCAACAGAGCGGACTTCCTCACCGCCCTCGATGGCGTATTGGTCCGCGTGGTGGACCGCAAGCATGTCATGCTCCAGCTCAAGATCCGGGAAGTCGAACCCCGCTGCGAGCGTCAGCGTCGCAAGGGCATCGTCCAGGGCGCCACGAAGCTGCTCGGCGAGGGGGATGAGCTCTGAAGCGAGAGGCGCGCGGTGAAAACCCCCGATGCGGGTATTGACGGGGTGGATGGCGCGCCCCCCGATCTGCTCGAGAATCGCGTTGCCGGCCCTCTTGAGCCGCAACCCGCGTTCAACGATGGCTCGATGGTCCTTGGCCAGGCTGATCGCGTCTTCGTATCCCAGGAAGTCTGGGATGTGCAGCAGATAGATGTGCAGCGCATGGCTCGAGATCCACTCACCGCAGTACAAGAGGCGTCGCAGGGCCTGGATGCGTTCGTCGACTACGACGCCGCAGACATCCTCGATGGCCAGCCAGGCACTGGTCTGGTACGCCACCGGACAGATCCCACAGATGCGCGAGGTGATGTCGCTGACCTCGGAGTGCTGCCGTCCGCGCAGAAAGGCCTCGAAGAACCGCGGCGGCTCGTATATCCGAAGCTCGGCTCGTTCCAGAACGCCGTTCTCAATGACGATACGCAGCGCACCTTCACCTTCCACCCGGGCGAGTGAGTTCACCTGCAGGCGTCTAGTCGGTGGGGGCATCGCCTGCTCCGCGCTCTGTGAATGCCGTGACGTTGAAGGTGGAGAAGATGCGACCCACCGCGGCGTCGGGCATGCCGAGGTAGGTGAGCTGGCGGCTCATGGCGGGTATGTTGGCGCCGGTCATAGGACCGAAGCAGCCGTAGCAGCCCCGCCCGACGGCGGGACAGAGGGCACCACATCCTGCATGAGTCACCGGCCCGAGGCACGGAACTCCGTCGGCGACCATCACACAGGTCAGCCCGCGTCGCTTGCACTCCGTGCAGACGCTCGTGTCAGGTATGTCCGGCTTGCGACCGACGAGGAATGCCGAGATGACCTCGAGCAGCTGCGACTTGTCGATGGGACAGCCGCGGAGCTCGAAGTCGACGTTGACGTGATCGGAGATTGGCGTCGATGTCGCGAGGGTGTCGATGTACTGCGGACTCGCATACACCACGCTTGTGAAGTCGTGGATGTCACCGAAGTTGCGGAGCGCTTGAATCCCTCCTGCGGTGGCGCAGGCACCGATCGTGATCAGGGTCCTCGACTGCTCACGTACGTAATGGATGCGGGTGAGGTCGTCGGGGGTCGTTACCGAGCCTTCGACCAGGGACACGTCGTACGGACCGGGCAGCACGTTCCTGGATGCCTCGAGGAAGTGGGCGATCTGCACCTCGCCGGCAAGGGTCAGCAGCTCGTCCTCACAGTCCAGCAGGGTCAGCTGGCAGCCGTCGCAGGAGGCGAACTTCCAGACGGCGAGGGTAGGCGGTGAGCTCGACATCACAGCTGAGCCACAGCGAGCAGGGGTTGCGCGACGGCATAGTCGACGACCGGTCCGTCTCGACAGACGAGAAGCGGGCCGAGCTGACAGTGACCGCACAGACCGACGCCACATTTCATGTTTCGCTCCAACGAGACCCTGATGCTCTCAGGTTTCAGGCCCTTGCCCAGCAGGACATTCGCGGAGAACCGCATCATGGGTTCTGGGCCGCAGACGAAGGCGATGGTCCTGCTCGGGTCCACCGTGAGCCGGTTGAGCGGCTCGGTGACAAAGCCGACGTGGCCCATCCATCCTTGGGCCGGCTGGTCCACGGTGAGCTCCACCTCGAGCCCGGGCAGGGCGCGCCATTCCTCCAGCTGGTCGGTGAACAGGAACTCCTGATGGCTGCGGGCACCGACCACCAACACGACTTTACGGTAGGACTCTCGCAGGCGGAGGGCCCCGAGGAGTACCGGGCGGAGCGGCGCCAGCCCGACCCCTCCCGCGACGATCACAAGATCGTGGTCGACCGCGGAGTCAAGCCCCCACGACGTACCGAACGGTCCTCGAGCACCCACCAGGTCCCCAACGAGGCATTGGTGAAGAGCGTGGCTCACCGCCCCGACATCACGAATGGTCTGGGTGATGACGCCGTCAGTGGCACCCGGCTCGCCGCTGATCGAGATGGCGATCTCGCCGACGCCGGGTCGGCACAGCACGGTGAACTGCCCCTCGCGAAACGGGGCCAGTTTGTGGTTCAGCGGTTCCAGCCGCAGAGTCACCGAGTCGCGTGTCTCCTCGCGCCGCTCGGCCACCCGGTACGGCACCGGGAGCATTGTTGCGACGTCATCGCTCACGGGGACTCCCGTACACGTCGAGAAGTCGTGCCCTAGTGCTCTGCAGCCGCCGGAGAAGGACCTCGAACAATCCGAGCGCCAATGCGTAGCCGAGCGCCGGATCTTCCTCGGCGAACACCCGAAGCCGTTCGGTGTCGAGTTCGATCGCCGTTGTGTCGTCGACCGCGGTCGCCGCAAGGTGCCACAGTTTTGGGCTGACCAACCACGACCAGCCCAAGATGTCGCCGTACCCCAGCGTCTGTACGACGACGTCACCGCGCCCCGGTACGGACGTCTCAAGGGCCACCCGACCCGATCGGAGCAGCCAGCACCCATAGGCGGGCTGCCCCTCTTCGAATAGCCTGGTCCCGGCTGGAAACTCGACGTCCCGAGCGGTCTGCGCAACGAGCACTCGCTGCTCATTGCTCAGGCCGGCAAGAAGCGGAAAGTCCTTCAGGTGCTCAACTCCGGTCATGAGTAACTCCGCCGTCGGCTTCTTCGGATCCCAACAGCTCGCTGATCCGCGTGACCTCCGCGGTGATGTCGATTCCGACGGGGCACCACGCGATGCATCGCCCGCATCCGACGCAGCCACTCGTGCCGAACTGGTCGTACCAACTGCTCAGCTTGTGGGTGATCCACTGGCGGTAACGGCGTTCCCCCGATCTGCGGACGCTCCCGCCGTGTAAGTAGGAGAAGTCGATCTCGAAGCATGAGGCCCATCGTTCCGAGCGCTCGGCATGCTCACCGGTGAGGTCGGTGGTGTCCTCGGTTGTCGTACAGAAGCATGTGGGGCAGGCCATCGTACAGTTGCCGCAGGTCAGACACCGCTCGGCCACGTCCGCCCAAACCGGCGCCTCTCGGCTCTCACGCAGCAATGTGCGGATGTCTCCTGCAGGCATCTGGCGGCCCATGTGCTCAGCTGCGGCGGCGACCGCACTCCGAGCTTCGTCGACCTCGGCGTCGGTGGCTTCTCGGACACTGAGGTCTGCCATGATCCGTGCGCCTTCTTCGCTCCCGACCTCAACGACAAATCGGTGGCCCGACTCGTCGATACGCTCCGTCAGAGCCAGGTCGAACCCCGGACCAGGCGCGGGACCGGTGCCCATCGATGCGCAGAAACACACACCGCCGGGCTCGGTGCATCCCGCCGCCACCACGAATAACCCTTGGCTGCGACGTACGTAAGAAGCGTCGGCGTGAAGACCTCCGCCGAGCACGGTCCCGAGAGTGGCGATTGCGGCCAGATCGCACGCTCTGACCCCGAGGAACGCGTACCGCACCTTCTCCTCGGCGGCCTCCACGAACGTGTCCCCAGCCATCGACCAGAGGGGCTGGCGGGGTGGATGCAGGAACTGCTTCCACGACTGCGACCCGGCTGAATGGCCGAAGACGGCGGCGTCGCCACGCCGTCGCAACCGATAACGGCCAGGTCCGCTCTCCACACCCCAACCCGACGGTAGGTCGATACCGGACGTGAGCTCAGCCAGGACGATGGCATCGTCGCGAACGGTAGGCCCGACAACGCGGTATCCCTCGTCGATCAGAGCGGTGACGAGGTCGTCGAGCCCGGATCGAGATAGAACCGCAGGCTGGGCGGCGGTGCGACTCCTCGGACTGTTCACGTGAGACATCCTGGACCAAGGACAAACCGAACGGCTCGGCGGGAAGCAGGTTTCATCGACCTCTCCTGGCAACCACCAGTTGATCGTGGACACGATGACAGCCACCGCGCCCATGGAATGCGAGCCGCTCCATCAAACACCAACTCGGTGGCGCTGATCAGTGCCGAAAGTCCTAGCAATGCGGGATCGAGCGCCCCTACCAGAGTTATCCGGCCAGCCGAGCCATCTCCGGGGGAACTTTAGGCCTGGGAAGGACCCGGCCCCTCCCTGTCAGGCTGTAGTGAGACACCTCGAAGCCCCCGGGTTCACCGTGGAGGTGGCACGCCGACGTCGTCGAAGCCGCGGTGAGCGCGACGTTCACCGAGCTGCGTGCGGTCGCGGTGCCGATCAACCGGTCCAGCACCCTGCTCGGCCAGGATCAACACCCCTGCGTACGCGGAACTCTCGATCGGCCAGATCTGGGCCCGGGAACTCGATGAGGCCGCTACCTGTGCTCGACGTCCTCGATGTATCGCGTCGCCCGTTCTGGTTCCAGTTCTACGTACTGATCGACATCTACTCCCGATTCACGCCACCTACCTCTCGCGGGCAAAATTGGATGTCACCGAGCCATCCCAAGCGGGAAACTTGACATGAGTCACCAGGCGGGGAACCGATCTGTCAGGGCGCCAAGTCGGGCGCCGCTGACCTCGACGCGGCTCTCGACGCTGCGCACCGCGCCGCCGGTGGACTCAGTCGCGTTGCCATCCAGTACGCCCGACTCATGGGTGCGACGGTCGTTGCGGTCGACAGCGAGAAGTTCAAGCTGGAGCTGGCGACCGAACACGGAGGAGACGACGTCGTCAACGCCGCCGAGACGGACCCGTCCGCCGCGATCCAAGCGCTCGGTGGCGCGGACGTGGCCATCGTGCTGGCTGCGACACCAACGGTGTTCGAGCAAGCCTTCCGGTCTCTTCGTCGCGGAGGGCGACTTGTCTGTGTCGGACTGCCGGCTGAAGGCACAATGTCCATCCCGATCTTCGAGACCGTTCTCAAGGGCACCTCGATGATGGGGGCGATCGTTGGAAGGCGACAGGACCTTGCAGAGGTCTTCGAGCTCCACGCCTTCTCAGACTGAACCAGGCTCGCTCCGCTGAACCGCTCCGCGTGCGAGCGGCAGCAGCCGAGAACGATCCAGAGGCTGCTCGACAATGACATCTCTTGAGAATGACGCCTGCGCTGCGGTGAAGGCAGGGTCCAAAGCCCGATTCGGGCGGTCCCTGCGGCCGCACGATGGGCCACTCATGTCACTGCCCTTCTTCACCTGCGGCGTTCGGGAAGGGCCGTGTCTTTGGTCCCGTCAGATCGGGACTCCGTGCCCTGTTTCAGCGCGTCGGCGGCCGCGACACTTGTTCTGAGGGTCCATCAGCTCACCTCGGAGCTGGACCGCCGATCTGCAAAGGGAAGGTTCTCATGAACGCCGCAGCTGAGATCAAGGTGACCATCCGGCAGCGCAATGCCGTCGTTGTTGGGGTGGATGGATCTAAGGCGAACGCGGCCGCTGTCGAGTGGGCAGCCCGGGTCGCGCACGATGAGGGTGTCCCGTTGGTGATTGCCCACGTGGTGGATGTCGCAATGCGCACCAGCCCATACGTCACCGGTGCTGAGATCCGACGAGCAGCGAACGAGATCGTTCTCGGCGCGGTCGACCAGGTCCGCGAGAAGTACCCTGACGTGGAGGTCATTCCTCACGAGCAGTTCGGGCACCCATCCGCCACGATTCGCGACATCGCATCCGCAGCGCAGTTACTTGTCCTGGGTCGACGCGGACGGAGCGGCTTCGACCGCATGCTGCTCGGCTCGGTGTCCTGCTCCGTCGGCAACCACGCGGTGGTTCCCACCGCGGTGGTCCCGGAGAACTGGACAGAGTCTGAACATCCCGCCGGAGCGATCGTGGTCGGGGTCGACGGTTCCGGCGGCAGCCAGGCTGCCTTGGACTACGCCGCGTCACTTGCTGAGCGCAAGCCTCGCGAGATCCGAGTGGTCAACGTGTGGGGTTCGGACAACCTGATGCCCGCCGAACAGCTCCTGGCACATGGCGGACTGGAGCTCTGGAAGAAGGACGCCGCCGCTCTCGTGGAGAGCCTCACGGAACCGCACCGTCGCAAACATCCCGAGCTCACGATAACGGACACAGTCCGGCGGGGTCACCCCGTTGGCACCTTGTCCGACGAGTCCGAGGAAGCGCAGTTGCTGGTGGTCGGCGGTCACCGAGCAGGCCGGCTGCATGCCGCGTTGGTGGCCTCCACCACGAACGGTGTCCTGCATCACGCCGCCTGCCCCGTGATCGTCATCCCCGAGCCGGCGTAAGCACTGGTTCGTCCACGCCAGCTTCGCTCAACAGTTGGCGGACCACTGGGGTTCCCCCGTTTGGTGGACACCTTGATAGCGGGATTTTGGTCCCGCGGTGCACGGTGGCCGAGCGCCACAGATGCCACCGAAATGCAGTCAAGATGTCGACAACAAGATCAAGGCGGCAGCCCGCGCGCGGATGGCGAAGATCAGTGAGCCGTACACCGCAACCTGGCGCGCTGTGCCTGCGGAACAGCAGCTGCGCTCCTTCCCGATCAGTTCCGACACTCACGGCCTGAACTGGATAACCAAGTACGCCGACACCCTCCTCGTTGGGGACCAGGTCAGGCCGGAGTGTGGGTCCACCCCGATCGCTTGCACACCAAGATGGGATCTTCCGGTTCGACGTACCGCGAGCCTCGATCGCAACGTAAGCCTGTCGACGGAGAAGCTGCACCGACCTCCCGGGGTGCGCTCGTACCCGAGCACGAGTCGGCAGTCGTGTACATCCTGCCCTCAGCCGACGTCCGTGTCTTGGCCAGTCAGGACAGCGGTAATCGAGTGGGCCCAAGATCTCACATCGTCCCAGTCGCGAAAGTCTCCGTAGTCGGCTCGGACGACGTGGGTCACCGCTCGTTCCGCGAAACTGAGCTGAGTCTTGTCAAGGGCACCTGGGAAGACTTTGTGACTCCTTGGCTGAAGGAGCCCTGTGATGGGCGATGTGTCGCTGTCCGCATCGGGCGAGGTGTGACCAGACGCTCTTTCGACTGGCCCGCTCGAAAACAGCCAAAGAGGTCGCTCGGAGAGTTCTTGGACGAAGAGGTCGGCAAAATCAACCGCCGACTTGAGCCAACGGCCGTAGTAGATCGCGCTGCCAAGGATCACTGCGTCGTATTCCTCCAGACTGGCCACATCTTCGACGGGAATCACTTCGGCAGACAGCGCGTCGGCGGTTAGCTCATGAGCGATCACGTCGGCGATTCCCGCGGTGGCTCCGTGCCTGGATGCCACAGTCACTAGCGAGGCTTCGCCTCGGACCGCCGAGTGTGGTGGTTGAGCTGGTGGAGTGACTTTCTCGCCGCCGGGGTTCAGTGTGGTGCACGACGGTGAGGTCGGTCGTGGAGGTGTGCCGTGGTGTCTCGGCTGGTGACGACGGA
>JBBRYB010000054.1:0-17812 GCA_038238115.1 Propionibacteriales bacterium
CAACTGAGGCTCCTGCTCACGAGCCTCAGCGACAAGCCGCTGCGCCCGGTCCCGCAACTCCTGCGGATACTTCCTCGGTGCTGGCATGAGTCCACCCTTTCGTGGAATCAGACCCTCCACCAGACCCGGGGCGGTTCAGACCGTCGGCACACACACGCCCCGGACCCCACGAACCGCTACTTCGCCCGCGACCGCCGGCGCGGAATGCCTCCCACCCGGCCAGACCGTGGATCCGGGTTGAGGAGATGTGAAGGGTTAGGTTGACGGCCGCTGGGCCGTCGTTGTGTCGCGAGGATGGCGACGGCGATGTAGTCGGCGGCCGCGCCGATCGCTTGGCCGAGCGAGTGAACTCCGAGGAGCCCAACGACCGGCATCCCCATCTCGAAGGAGGAGAGGACGACGCTGATCCGGAGCCGCTCGCGGGTCGACAGGCCGCGCAGCCCGAGTGCCGCAGACACTGCGAAGGTATCGAGGCCTAGAGCGGAGAATGAGCAGTATGAGCTTGAGGATCATGCGAGACTGCAACTGGCCGCGACGTTCGCTTTCAGCGATCGGGGGAAGGATGGATCGGGAAACCAGCCACCTCTCTCGTGATCGGCCGAGGGACGATGGACACCATGTCCTCTGACCACGCTCCGGGCGCCCCACTGGTCGACCGGCTGTGGACGCCTGCTGCACAGTCGGCAGCGCGCCTCGACCTTGTGGCCGACGAGGAACCCGGCTCGATGCAGCACTTCACCACCGCGCTCGTGCTGGGAGATCTGTTGGCCCGGCTACATGCGACATTCCTCGTCTCCGTCCTTGCGCGGTTCGAGGAATCCATCGCGCAGAGGCACTCCTACTCACTCGCACGAGCGAGTGGCGGCGGCGAGTGGCTGGCGGCTCTTGAAGACAGTGAGAGTCGTCTGCGAGAGTATGAGCTGCCGCCGAATCTTCATCGCGTCGTGCGCAGGCCAGCCCGCACGCCAGCCTCAGACGAGGAGAAGGGCATCTTCCTCCCGATTGCCGGAGCGCTTGCTGACCTCGCGGCGCGCCTTCAGCACAGAGAGCCAGAACCGATCGGCAAGCGTTCTCCGAGGTCCACCTTGTTCAACCTCCTCGTCCAGGTTCGCAACAAGACAGTGCACGGCGCTTACGACTCGCGGTTCTACGCCGACCATGTTGGCGTCGTCGACTCGGCCGTGCGATGGCTCCTTCGCGAAACGCCCCTATGGGAGTTCGACCTCGTGCACATGACGACACGCGCTCGTGGACGAGTTCTGCAGGGATTTGCGCCGACGCACTCGGTGATCCTCGACGGCGACTTCAATCGAGACGATGTCATCTTCTCCATCGGCGGTGAATCGTGGCGGGCGGCCCCGCTGGTTCACGTTGCCGGCGTCGATACGTTCATCGCCAACGGCTCATGGCGCGAGACGGGCTCCAGCGCCGAGTTCCTGTGCCATTCGCTGGCGGCGGAGAAGCCGGGTCAGGGGACGCTTCGGCTGCCGCTGCCGGCACTGGCCCGCCCTCCTTTGCCTAGCGTCGGTCAGACGGTCGACCGCCACTATCGGATAAGCAAGATCCTCGGCGAAGGCGAGGACGCCATCGTCTACCTCGCTTGCCACACCGACGAGGGCGTCGAGTATGTGCTGAAGGCGTTCCGCCAGCCAAAAGAAGCCTTCGACCAGCGTCGAATCGAATTCGAGGCTCTACAGCGAATCAGCCACCCAAGCGTTCCACAAGTGCACTCAATCCACAGCTGGGAGGAGCCCTTCCACCTGCGCTTGGACTACGTGCCAGGGGCTCCGCTCGAGACGAGGCGAAGCGATTTCCTGGGCAACTTGGAGGCGTCGGCCGCACTCGGCATCGCATTGGCCGAGGCCCTTCACGCAGTCCACGCTGCAGGCTTCGTGCATCGCGATATCGCGCCCGACAACATTCTTATCCCGCTTAACCCAAACGATCCGATCCGACTTGTCGACTTCGATCAGGTGGCTCGGATCGGAGCGGTGGGCTTTGCGGGAACTTCGCTCTATCGACCACCCGAAAGCGAGTCGGGAGCTCCCTGGACTGAAGCGTCGGACGTGTACTCTCTGGGCGTGGTCCTCTTTGAGCTTCTCACCGGGCGCCTGCCGTACGAGATCTGGGAGGGCGAAAACGATCGCCGACGCGTCGAGCCGTCGGCCGAGGAGCTCAACAGATTCGGCAATGTACTCGCGGTCCTGCTCCGCGCGGCCTCCTTCGATGCAGGGGCGCGCTACCCCACCGCGCTTGAGTTCGTGGAGGCCTTTCGAGACGCGACGAACTCGGTTGGGTCCGCCTAGTCTAGTGCGCAAATTCAGCCCACCTGGCCAGCAAACCCCCACAGTTGCCCGCGTCTGAGCGTCCCTCGTCAGGGTACGGATGAGGAACAGGTCATCGAGGCCTGGGCACACCCAGGCGAAGTCCGGGCTCGTCGCAGCACTCACGACGGGCTCTGCCCGTGCCAGAGGTTTGACAGGACTGCTCAGCCGAGCTGCAGACTCCACACACTGAGCCCGTGCGGTGAGAGCCTCGACCAAGTGCCTCGGCAGGTTGGATGCCGAAGGGTGACCATCCGTCGCGTGCCGACCCTGCTGGTGACAGCCTGACCACTTGCACGTTCCAGATTCCGACGAGCGGCAACACGTTCACCCTCACCGGCTTCTTCACCCCGCGAAGCGGCTGACCTCCTTGACCGATCGCGCCGTCATCTATCCTGCGGTTACTGTGTGCAGCGAGAAGTCGGCTCGCCGAGGCGACCAGGAGTTATCGAGTTTCGTGGCGTACTGGTCCCAGACGGTGAGCACATCGTCGGCAATCCGGTCCAAGGCTTCGAGACTGACGTCTACGGGCATAGAGGTGCCATCGTCGTGCTTGACCCGGTGCGAACCGAAGTGCACGAGTTGGTGACTAGCCACTGCCCACACATCGATGAGGCGCTGCTTCTCAGCCGCATCGACCCGCGGCTTCCAGCCGGGTAGCACCGTGCTCGCCGCGAAGTCCTTGGCGGCAGGCTTGATTTCAAGAAACTCGATGAGCGCTCGCACATTCACAAAGAACGAGTCGAGGCACGCCTGTTGCGCCAGGGATGGCAGCGTCGGATCGTGGACCTCTCGGGGCAGTGCGTTCACCATCTCGGCGACGCGCCACGCCTCCATCATTCGGGCAAGCCGTGGTGATGGGAGGGAGACCATGACGCAAGGGTATGCCGCAAACCTCTAGGAGGGCCGGTCGGTAATGGTCTAGTCGCTCCGCGGTGGATTATACCTGTGGGCCCCGTGGGACTCGAACCCACAACCCGCGGATTAAAAGTCCGCTGCTCTGCCAATTGAGCTAGAGGCCCTCGCTGTGCAAACCCGCAGGTCAGGGACTCGCGCGCTCAGGCTAGCTGACGACGGTCTGGCCCTGGTCCGCAGGTAGTCCGCAGGAGGTTTGGAGGAACCGCTCGCGGACCTCGCCGAGGCGATCCGCCACCTGGTCGAGATCATCATCGTAGAGGTGGCCGTACAGGTCCCACGTCATGGTCGCCGAGGCATGGCCCATCATTGACTGCACGACCTTGATGTTCGCTCCTGCCTGGATCGCGAGTGAAGCCGCCGTATGCCGGAGCGAGTGCGGAACGATCCCGTTCAGACCAACGGCACGCGCGGAGGGGTCAAAGCACGCCTTGCGGAAGTTGCTGGTGCGCAGGTAACCACCTAGTGGGGCCGTGAAGACAAGGTCATCGGGCTTGCGTCCGGCAACGTGCGCAGCCAATTCGTCTCGGAGGAAGCGGCTCAAAGGGATCTCGCGGCGCTTCCCACTCTTCGTGGTCCCGTCGCTCAGCTTTCCGCCGATCTCCGTAACGGCGTGGTCGATTACAAGCCTGGACCGGAGGAGATCGCACTGGCGGACGGTCAGGCCCACTGCCTCGCCCCAGCGCAGCCCGCCGTAACCAAGCACCCGAATCAGGAGCGCGTATGGCCCGGCGGCCTCGGCCAGGGCCTCGAGCTGGGCGATGGTCAAGTACTCGCGAGTCGACTGCGGGGTTTTGGGCAGTTCGACGCTATGGGCTGGGCTGACAGCCAGATTCCTTGCTTTGACGGCCGTGTCCAGTACACCTTTGAGTACCAGGTATGCCTGCCGCGTTCTGGAGGCTGACAAGCCGCCTGAGGCCAGTTGCGAGACCCATGCTTCGATGTCCGCCGTGGTGATGGCGGATACGGCCGCGTCACGCCAGCGCGGAAGCACGTGAGTCTCCAGCAGACTCTGATACCCCACCAGCGTTTTGCGCTTCACCCTCGACGTCTTCACCTGGAGCCAAACCGGTGCCAGCGCCCCGATCGTCGATCGACCGGCCTTTGGGTCGACGTACTGGCCTGTGACGACGCTCGTAGTCACCTCATCGAGCCACCGCTGGGCGTCGATCTTCCTATCGAAGTGCCTTGCATGCTCCTTGCCGCTCCTGTCCCGGTAACGCGCTCGCCAACGGCCGTCTGGGCGCTTCTGAATGCTTGCCACCTCTACGCTCCTTTGCGGTCACGGTGTCGGGCATGCTCGTTGCCTGCCTGCCTGCCTGCCTGCCTGCCTGCCTGCCTCGTCGCGGTAGCGGCGCACCACTTCCCATCGGGACGCTGGCGACGCTCCAGGCCATGGCCGCTCCTTCCCGGGTCACCATGGTGACCCATCGACCCCGACAACGTCACTCACAAACTCATACGTTGTGGCGATCCCGAGTCGGGTCGGCGTCCCTGTTCGGCGCGCCACAGGACGAGGTCGGTATGCCAGTAGCGGACGTGGCGCTGGACTTTGAAGCTGAATGGCCCTGTGCCGCAGTAGCGCCAGTAGCGCAAGGTGGCGACAGGCACGCGCAGGAAGGCGGCGGCTTCCTCGATGCTGAGCATCTCGTCGTTCTCGTGGTGGTCGTCGTGCTGGGGCGCTGTGGTCATGTGCTTCTCCTTGTCGGTCGTGTTGTTGAATCAAGCGCGCTGTGGGGTTGGAGTGGACATCGCCGTCTCAGCCTCGTGGCCGTGGCTCACCAACCTCGGGCTGTTCTGGGTCTGCCTATCCCAGGACAGGGTGGGGGACTCGCTCGGTCTCGCCCTCGGCGATTGTGAGGTCGGGGTCACCGTCGGTAGGACTGTTCAGGCGTTTATGGTCGAACGTGTCGGCACCTCTTCCATGGCTAGCTCACTACCGCGTCATAGGCGTCCGACGGGTCCACTATTGGTCACGCATGCCCAACAAATTTCATCTGTAGCGGGGCCGTTCATGTCCACGGGCGTGTCAGGGGTGGTCGTGGCGCTCGTTTCGGACGAGGCGGCGTGGCACCCGTGAGCAAGGCTGGTGAGCCTTCGCCGCGTGGCTGCCCGCGGTGCCCGGCCGCCCAGATCGGACAGCGCGGCCGAGTCCGGTCGTTGGGGACCGGTTATCGTTCGATGCCTCGCCCGTGGTCGAGCGCGGGGTGGTGGCCGGGGTGGCTCGGCCCGATCCGGTGGGCCTGCTGTTGGCGCCCCCAACGCAGCTGGGCTTCGCGGGCTGCGGTCTGGCTTTGGGCGGCCCGGTCGGCGGCCCACTGGCCGTGTTCGGCCTTGAGACCATCAGAGGGGAGTGCGCGGATGACCGGCTCGTTCCGGAGACGGTCGACCTGTGCCGTGGCAGTCGTCAGGTCGCGCTCGACGATGGCCAGTTCATCGGTGACGGTGGTGAGCCGCTGGCCCGGGTCGGCGACATGGGCGGCGCGGCCGTACGGGCGTAGCTCGTTGTAGAGCGTGGTGTCGAGTCGGGTGCGAGCCTTCTTGGCAACCTCGAACGCTGTCCACGCGGTGCGCTCAGCCCGACGGACAGCGTCGGCGTCCGGGTGGGCCTCGGCCACTTGGCGGGTGGCGTAAGCGTGGATCTGCTCCTTGACCCGGCGTCCGTGCAGCCACTCGACCTGTCGGGCGAGCTCGGCCGGATCGGTCGGCAGGTCGGGGTGGACCGGATGCCAACGCTGCGTGAACGCCGTCAGGTCGTCGGTGGCGGCGTGGACCTGCCGACGGCGCTGACCGAACCGTCCCGCACCTTGGTCAACGACACCGGCTGCCTGTTGCGCCTGCGACAGGTCCTGGCTCCACGCGGCCCAGACCCGGGTCTGCAGATCGGCCGCCTGCGAGTTCAGCATGGTGTCGAGGTCGGCGACAACATGGTGCGCCTGGCGCCATGTGGTCTCGGCGAGCGACTGTTCGGCGCGTAGCCGCTCCCGGGTTGGGGCGAAGCGGGTACGGATCGCGGCAACCTGCTGCAGGGTGTCACGCTCACCGGTCAGATGCTGGTGGTGCTCGGTGAGGTCGGCCTGCTGGATCCACGTCACCCGCAGCTCGGCCAGCACCTGGTCGAGCCGGCGGACCGGCGTCTGTGAGCCGTAACAGTCGACGTCCTCGCCTGCCCGCGCAGCGGCGACGGTCGGTCCGAGGTCCGCTCGGTCTCGGCTGAAGGCGTCGTCCCACTGGCGTCGGGCGTCGTTGACGTCGTCGGCGACGATGTGGGTGACGTTTTGGTGGCGGCCGCGGGTCATCGCGACGTACGCCGATGCCGCGCTGGTGTGCTCGCCAAGCAGCAGGTGGCCGGTGCCCGTGGTCTCGCCCTGGGCGCCGTAGACCGTGGTGGCGTAGGCCAGCTCGACATGCTCACGCACGTACCCGGCGAGGACAGCGCGCTCGTCGGTGGCTCGGCGACCACGAAGCGTCAGGCTGCCATCAGCGCCGGCGGCGGTGACGGCCCAGGTGTCGCGGTTGGCCACGCCGAGGTCACGGTCGTTGAGCCGGGTGGCGACCCGGTCACCGACGCCGATCCGCTCACCCGCCCTGGTGACCACGGCTTGGCAGTCATCGACGTGACCGACGGCGACGAGCCGGTCACGGATCGCCCCGTTCAACGCGGCTGCCTGCTCACGTGTGTCTGCCATCAGCAGGGTGCTAGCCGTGTCCCGGTGGCGGGTGACGATGGCATCGGCGGCGACCTGGGCCAAAGTCTGGGTGCGTTCAGCCTCGCTGCCGTAGATGCGGATCTGGTTACGGCGCAACAGCGCGCCCCACACCTCACCGACACTCCCACCAGGACGCTCGTCACTGTCCTCGCCGGGTATGCCGTACATCGCCGCGCCGGTGCGCAGAGCCAGGCTGATCGCGGCGTACTCCGGATCGCTGAAGCGGTGCACGACGCCGAGGTCGACGTGAGCCTCCCGCGTGACCCAAGAAGCGGCGATGTCGAGGATCCCGCCGCGCCCCACGGCCGGAAGTTGGTGCCGGTCGCCCAGGAACGCGACCCGGGCGTCCATCTCGTCGGCGACCGTGAGCAGCGCCTTCGCGGTGTCCTGGTCGAGCATCCCGGCCTCATCGACAAGCAGCAGGTCGCCGGGAGCGAGGAGGGCTTCGGCGGCGGGTGTGGCGGACTGGCGGGTCCAGCGGCCGGCGTCGTCCCACCGGAACCCGTGCTGATGGACCAGCCACGCGACCGACCCCGCCTGGCCCACCGCGCGGGCGGCAACCTGGGCAGCCTTCAACGTCGGGGTGACCACCAGCATCCGGTGTCCCCGCGCCTCCACGCCGGACTTGGCCGCGGCCAGCGTGGTGGTCTTGCCGGCGCCCGCGGCTCCCTCGACGACCATCAGCTTGGCCTGGCCGGCGAGGACCGCGACAGCCGCCCGCTGTGCGTCGTCCACACCCTCGACCGGTGGGAGGGCTGCCGGCTCAACCGATGCCTCGGCCCGGGACGCCAGGCGGGTGACGATGTCGGCCTCCACACCGAGCACATGAGCTGAGGACAGGGAGCGGACGTGCTCAGCAACATCCGACCGGTCCAGCAGCGGCACGCACGCCTCGATGACGCGAGCGGTGAGGTCCTCGGCCAGCTCGGTCCGGACCGCAGCCTCACCCACCAGGCCGGTCGCCGCGATCTGCTTCTCCACCTCACCCCGGATGTCGGCGGAGTTCCACGCCGACCGCCGCGCCCCAAGACGCGTCAGCACGGTCTCGACATCGGCCTGACGGTCGAGGGCACCCACCGACGGCCCGCCGACGACGATCTGAAGGCCGGGCTGCGGGACGGGGGCGCGGAAGCCGAGGTCGTGGAGCTGCTGGTTCCAGTGGGCGAGCATCGTGGCGCCGTCGGTGGGGATGATCTTGTCGGGGCGGGCGTCTTTCCATGCCCGCCGGTCCCACGACCGCCGCACTACCGGCCCCGGCTCCTGACCGGGGTTAGCGGCACGCCACTCGGCCTCGTACCGGTCGATGTTCCTGCCGATCTGCGCCGCCCGCTCACTGAACCCGCCCACGTACGGCGCCAGCTCAGCCACCTCGCACGTCGACGGGTCGAGTGTGAACCCGGCTGCCGCCAGCGCGGCCCGGAAGCCGGGGTCGGTCATCACGGCGGCGTGCCCGATGCCGTTGAGTGCTTCGATGCTGTCTCGGAACCCGACCGTGTGCAGTCCTCGCCACGTGCCGTCGGCGAAGACCCGCGCGTTGAACTGGAGATGCAGATGCCGGTGCGGGTCACCGGCCCGGGAGGTGAAATGCCGGACCGTGACGGCCTCGATCCGCTCCACTGGCACCTGTACTTGCCGCCCTCTCGGCCCGACGCGGGTCGTGGCGTGCTCGGCGACCCAGGCGATGATCTGCTCGGCCGCCCGCTCCTGCGCCGCGTCATACGCCGCCGCCGCCGCAGGATCCAGTGCAGCAACGAGCGACCAGGTCTTCGGGCCGTTGACCGTGATCTCCACGAACCGGACCGCGCTGCCGTCCCGACGGAGCCGACCGCGAGCCTCACCGGTCACGGGGTCCTGACCGGCGACCCACCGCTCGTACCCATCCCCATCAAGGACACCGAGATCCTCCACCGCGCTCCCCGGTGAGGCGCCGAACCGGTGCGCCAGACCGCTGCCCTCGGCAAGGTAGTAGTCATCGACGCGGGAGCGGTCGGCCTCAACGTACGCACGTGCCGCGGAAGCCGCGCCGCGGTAGACCTTGACCCCTCCATGCATGACCAATCACGTCCAACAAGTCGCCCGAAAATAACTCGTGGGCCGCCCGTCCACGGGCGGCCCATCTACGACCTTCGTAGCATGCGTGCCGACGATCTGAAAGGTCTATAGGGCATTTCGACAGGCCATTGGAGCAGAAAGTTGGGCAGCCAATAGCAGTCAGCGATATCCAGCAATTCAGGTTGGATCGGGGTTCATCGGTCGGTATCGCGGAGGCTCCACAATCAGGAGCACGCTGATCGGTTTCAGCTTGTTGGTGCGCGACCTTGCGGCCATGCACATGACCCTGCCTACGCCGTCGCTGAAGCCGCTGCTACCCTGCGGCCCTCGCCGACACCTCAGCCATTTTTCGACGAGTCGGTCCACTTCGAGCACATGCTGCTCGACCTGCTCCGCATGCACGGGGGACGACTCGCCGGCGCTCTGCCCGCTGGCCGGAAACCGCGCCGCTCTACTGCGCCCGGCTGGAAACGGCTGTCGACCGGATGCTCGACCTGGGCGGTGACAGACTCAGGCGTGGTTGCTGTTGGCGGGCGCATTCAATTAGACGGGTGAGGCGATCCTCCCAAACTGAGTGCGAATTCACCACTACGCTTGCGCCGTGCCCGATCATCCCACCTTGCCGACCCATGTGCTCAGCAAGGGCGCCGTGCGTTGGGCTATCGACACGCTGGGGGCGCGGAAGCTGCACCCAACCTTCGTGATGTACCTCTACCTCCGCAAGGAGCACCGGGCGGGGCGGCTGGCGGATGCCTCGGCATCGTCGAACGAGGTGCTGTCGCTGATTCGGATGCCCGGGAATCCGACGAAGCCGTACTACTTCCCACTCATCGACCGTGGCGAACGTACCGGCAACCTACTGCCGAGTTTCTGGCGTGCCAAGAACATCCAAGGCAGTTGGTCACCCGGCTCGATCTTCCGTCAGAAGGGCGGCGGCTGGCTCGGTGTGGCCACGGGGGGGTACACGCTGCCTGACGATCACGTTGAGCGCGCGTTCAGGGATCTCCTCTACCAGACGCCCGTGTCGGTGCTCGCTCTGGGTGCGTACTTCCTGCGTAACGATGGCTTCGTGCTGTCGGGGGAATCCACGGCGCTCGACGTCATCGCTGGCTTCCGCGTGAAGTTCGACTACCCCGACGACGCAGAGGACGAGTTCGCCCGACTGTTCAGCACAGACGTACCGGAAGACGACGGCTTCTCCTGGTTCGATACCTTCACTTCGACTGCGCCGTTGGAGTCCCTCGTGACAGAGGAGCCGAGCGATGTTTGAGGGATTGGTCTCCGGCGTTAGGACACTGGTCGCTGACGATCTGGAAATCGGGGTGCAGGCCAAGGCGGCGACGGGCCACGCCTCGTCAGCACCGGATGCCCCCGACATCACAGCTGATCATCCGCAGGTACGGGAGATAGTGCGACTGGCGCAGATCTACGGCGGTGTCATCCTGTCCGGTCCTCCCGGCACATCGAAGTCGTTCTTCGCCGCTGCGGCCGGTCAGATCATAGCGGACGGCAACAAGCGGCGCTATCGGTTCGTCCAGCTCCACGCGAGCTACCAATACGAGGACTTCATGCTGGGGTTCACCCCAACCGATACCGGCTTCAAGCGCAAGGAAGGTCCCTTCCTCAGGCTGGTGAAGGACGCGGCCGCCGACCCCGAGAACACCTATGTGCTGGTCATTGACGAGCTTTCCCGGGCCGATGTGGGACGTGTCTTCGGCGAGGCGCTGACCTACGTCGAGCGCAGCAAGCGTGAGCTGCCGTTCACCATCGCCAGTGGCGAGGAGATCAAGGTCCCATCGAACTTTGTCGTCCTCGCCACGATGAACCCCTTTGACCGAGGTGTCGATGAGGTCGACGCTGCCTTCGAGCGGCGCTTCGCCAAGATCTCGATGGATCCTGACAAGGAACTGCTGGACGAGATCCTCACGGACAACGGCATGGATGAGGATCTCAAACGGCGCGTCATGGTCTGGTTCAACCGGATCAACGGTCACGCCCAGAGCAACCCGGCAGCCGGCGTGGGTCATGCCTACTTCTGGGACGCCAGCGACGAAGCCACTCTGGCCGACATCTGGGACTACCAGCTCAAGTATTTGGTGCAGCGTGCGTTCCGGCGGGACCAGAACACCCGGGCTGCGCTTGAAACGGGCTGGGAGCACATCTTCGCGCGACCGGAGACGGTAGAGGAGCCAGCGTCCGAGGCGACGCCGGCTCAGCCTGAGGCTTGACCATGACCGAGCTGTCGAGCGTGCAGGTCGTAGAGTGCGACGAGTACGAGTACATCGACGTCGACCCGTCGCTTTGGTTTGGCGAGGGACACCGAGCGATCTTCAACTCGGAGATTAACGGAAAGGACGTTCTGCGCGTCAACTTCTCTGGCGGCGTTTTGCGTCTGCAGGCGACCTCCTTCGTGGGCGTCATCCCGATCAATGACCGCTTCGTCCTCCGCGTGAAGCCCCGAGTGCCGCTGAGCAACCTCACGCGCATGGTGATCGAGACTGGCCAAAGCGTGCTGGCGCTGTCAGCTTTCCGCGACTACGCGGGCCGTGGCACGGCAGACGACTGGGCGATGGACCGCTACACCGATGCCTTGCTTGACTACGTCGATGTAGTGCTCGACGCGGGCCTGTTGCGCACCTACGAGCGTCGTGAAGACGAGGGCCACTTCCCGCACGGTCGCATCGACTTCACGCCCACGATTCAGCGGTTCGCTGCCAGAGGCATCCCCAACAAGGCGGCCTTCTCGTGGTTCGAGCGCACGGTGGATACGCCCGCCAACCGCTGCATCAGGGCGGCGATGGAGGTCGTCTACGACCACCTTATGAAAGCCAAGAAGAAGCCGCGCAAGGGAGATCAAGGTCGACTGAGACGACTTGCGGGCCAGTTCCCGGCCTTCGAGGAGGTCAGCGATGACCCCGACTACCGCTTCCTGCACGAACCTCAGGTGCTCGGTTTGTCGCCGCTCCCAGACCCGCGCTCCTACTACCGGCCTGTGCTAGATCTGTCGGTGCTCATCGTGCGGGGCATCGGCGTCGCGCTGGACCTCGGTGGCGAGGACGTGCGAATGGGTTCGCTCCTTATCAACACGAACGAGCTGTTCGAGAAGTTCGTACGTGTCAACTTGGCGAAGCAGGCGAGTGCCAATAACTGGCGGGTCGACGTGCTGGACGGAAACACCGAAGGCAAGGTCGATCTCTACGACGTACCCGATGAGCTTCCTGCGCCCTTCGGGACGCCACTGCCCGCGATGGCCAGCCGTGACGCGGGCAAGGCGCAGCCTGACGTTGTGTTGCGGACGGCAGATGGCCGTGTTCCGCTCATCGCTGAGGTGAAGAACACGGTCACGTCAGATCAGGCGTTGCCGGATCGTGGCCACGTCGAGCAGGCCGTGACCTACGCGCTGCGCTACGGCGTCAGCTTAACGCTCCTGATCCACCCGTGGAGCAAAGGAACCAAGGGGCTCGTCTACGTCGGCCGGGTTAGGTCGATCGACGTTTACGACTACCGGCTCGACCTGTCATCTGAGGAAGGGGTCGACGGGGCCTTGGCGGACATGGCCGCGAAGGTGGCCGGCTTGGCCGGTATCATCCAGGCTCAGGCTCCGATGTCCGGTTGATCCGTCCAGTTCACGAGGTCGACACCGATGGCGTCGCGGCCTTCCTTGATCGCGGTCTTGAGCGTGGTGCCAGTACCGGCGAAGGGGTCGAGCACGACGCCACGGGTTGGTGCGTTGTGTCCGCAGTCCGTCCAGCCGACGGTGCGCTTCTTGGCGAATGTGAACTCGCGAAAGTACCCGCCGAGCGCGGCCTTTGCCTCGGCCGCAAGTCGCTGCACCTCGAGGCTATTGCGGCCGGTACCATTCTGGAACTTGGTGGCCTTGCCGACGTCAGACACGCCAAAGGCCTGGATGGCGCGGATGTGCTCGGGCCTCAGTCCAGCCTCATGAGCAAGCTCCATCGCACGCTTTGCCTGGGGACGCGCGGGGTCAAGCTCGGCCGTGCGCTCCACGACGCGCTTACGCGGGATGCCGCATTCCGCGCAGACCTGCTGCGGCGCGGCCAGCGTGATGGCGCGGCGAACAAGCTCACGCGGGTACGGCGCGAGGTGGGCGCCCATGTTCCGTTCTGGGTTGATCGTCCAGACGTCGCCGGGGTTGGCGCCGTTGCCGAACCTTTCGGAGTAGCCCACGAGGTCGTAGTAGTAGTTCGGCTTGTACGTCAGGTGGATGACGTACTCGTGGCGGTTGGCCAAGCGGTTCTTCACCGGGTCCGGCATACCGGACTCCTTGACCCAGATGACGCGGTTGCGGATCAGCCAGTCACCCTTGACAGCCTGCCACTCGATCTGTCCGGGGATGCCGAGCAGTGACTTGTTGAAGTAGGTGTCACCGACGTTCAGGAAGACGGAGCCATGTGGGCGCAGTACGCGCTTCCACTCGGTCAGACACACCATGATCGACGCGACGTAGGCGTCGGCAGTGGGCTCGAGCCCGATCTGATCAGAGTGCCCGTAGTCGCGCTTGTTCCAGTACGGGGGCGAGGTGACGATGAGGTCGACAGAGTCGTCCGGAAGACCGGTCTTGCGGGCGTCTCCCGGCGTGAACGTGAGGTCGGGATCTACCAGGTCGTGTTGCCAGTCCGAGAGCTGACTGATCGAGGCGGTTCCGAGTTTGGCTCGACCTGCGGCAGGCTCCGAATCTGCTTGCCGCGCCTGGGCGGCACTCTTGGCGGGTCGGCTCATGAGGAGGTGTGTCCCTTTCGTCGTGCAACGTCAGTGTGCGCGAGGCCTGACGCTAGTGGTGGGAGCCGACAGAACAGCATTCCTGCTGGTCACGGCCCATTGACCATGTATATCGAGAATCATCCAGGTCGTCGCGCACGGCGGCTGGCGCGTCGCTGTGCTTCAGGTCGACCGATCGGGAAGGTCGACTACGCGGTCCGGGACGTAGGTCTCCTCCACGGTGCGTCCGGCAGCAAATGGTCCGCAAGAAGTTCGGCCGAGACCAGAATCATCCAACGACGTCCAGCAGCGCCCGTTGGACTTTCGCGCCGGCCGTGGTTCTGGTTGAGCCGGGCGGACAACCCAACCGCCGGTCAGGGAAGGGCAGCCCTCGGACGGTCCTCGAAAGCCTCGAACGCAGCCGGGAGCCGGTACTGAAGTTCGTCATGGGTCGGCCGATCTCCCTCTCGCAGTGCGGAGGGAGGCCATGTAGACCCGCCAGTCCGCACACAGTCCGCAAGATATCCGCAAACCCCCAACGGGAGCCAGTACTAGTCAACGCACGAAAGCCCTGGTCAGACCACCTTCCACGGCATCAGCCGCGTTCAGCTATCAGCGCCCGGGCGGATTAAAAGTCCGCTGCTCTGCCAGTTGAGCTAGGGGCCCGGGACGTGCGGAATTGTGTGTGGAAAACCGCTGACGCCCGTGGTCACGTCTGTTCGCACGTCGACGTGTCCGGGTTCGAGTCTAGAGGGGCACGGCGTTGGCCCTGCGGCCACTCGGTCGAACGGACATCGAGGCGCCACGCTGAGCCGCAGGTGTGAGCGAGGCGCACTGGTTCCGGTGGGGGAGCGGGTTGACCTGGCCGATCGGTATTTTAGGCAGCGCGGGGATGGTGCTGCTGATGCTGGGCTTCATCGCGCCAGACCTGCAGTGCCCAGGCGTTGTCTGCCAAGGTTGCCAGCAGCACGACTGCTGTCTGGTTGTGGACGCCCCAGGCCGGGAGGCGCTGGCCGTAGAAGGCGCGTTCGAGTTGCGCGTTGAGGCTCTCGGTGTCTTGGCGCATGCCGTATAGGCGACGGTGATCGTGGCTGGTCGCCGGAGCCATGCGCAGATACTCGGTGCGGTTGAACCCGATCTTTCTGTCCGCATCGGTGGTGAGCAGGGGCTCCCACCATTCGTGGTCAGGGTGTCCAGCGCAGGGCAGGGAGTACCGGCCGTAGAACTGATGCCGGACCGTTTCGTCCTTGTGTCGGGTCGAGTCGCGTTTGGTCTGGTGCCGTGTCAGCTCGCGGTACTCGCTGCCCCCGTCGACATTGACGAAATGCTCGAAGATGGTGCCGGCCGCAGCCCATAGTTGGTGGCCGCCACATTGGGCCTCGCGCTTGACGCGACGTGGACTCCAGGGCAGTGGTTGGGCGGCGTAGCCGTGGCCGTCGATGAGGATGCCGCCCTTTCGGGCTGTTCGACGTCGAGCGGGTGCGATGATCCCGCATCCGGTGACGGTCTGGATCTCGTTGAGGTGGGTGCCGCGCCAGGCGCCGTCGGCGGTGAAGCCATGGATGCCTCCAGTTCTCTGCGCGAGGTCAAGCGCCAGCCGGGTGAACACCCGCCCCTCTCCGCCCTCGGTTGTCGCGTCGAAGTGAGCGACGCCGAGGATCACGCGATGGTTGGCCAGGCTGGAGCGGATCGAGGCGATGGCGAACTTGGTTCCCCAGGCCAGCCCCTCGACGCCGCCCTCGCCGTATCGCTGTCGCGCCGTGTCTTGGCGCACCGGACGTAGTTCGCCGGTGGCCTTGATGAGTCGCTCGGTCTCGAGTGAGCGCAGCGGGCTGCTGAATACCTTCCCGTCGAGACCCACGACGTGGTCGCGTCGGTACTTCCCGACCGACGCCGTCTCCGTGTCGTTCAGGAGTCCGATCTGCTCAGCGAGACCTCGCCGCACGGCGAGGTCTCGCTGAGCAGTCACCAGATGCTCAAGCAACGTTTCGCTGATCCTGTGCCCCACGAAGTAGGACCAGTGATCTCGATTGGGACCTACAGACGGAAGGTTCGTGAGGCCCTCGACGCCGATCACGGTCGCCGCAGCGGAGCGGACCTCGGACCAGATCATGGTGTCGGCGAGGGCTCGAGCGGTTGCAGACGCGGAGCCGTAGACCCGAATGCAGGCGCCGAATAGGACCAAGCACCAGTCGGGGTAGCTCAGAGGCCTCCCGCCGACGGTGTGGTCTCGCTGCGTCCCCTCAGCGACGTGCGCAGCGATCTCGAACAGATGTGGGTCCGCCGCGAGTGCCCGCACTCGACCGAGGTCGGTGCCAGCTGTCGCCCGACGCCGGCGCTGAGTTTGGGACGCCAACTCGACCGTCCGCCGCGGCAACGTCCCCGGCTCCGAACCCGTCAACAAGCGACGATGCCTGCCCGAGTCCCCAACCGAGCGAGATCGGCCGCGACTCACTCGGGGGCCGCCGCTCGGATGACAAGACCCCACCGCGACTGCCAATCCCGGTCGATCATGCCAGCTGCGGTGTCGAGCGACCGCAAGCCTAAGAGTTGGGCGACGGCCTCGATGCAACCTATCTCCGCGTAGCAGGCGTTGGCGGCGTACTCCCGAATAGATCTGGGACGCAGGCCCGGACGGTCGATACCCGCCTTGCGGAGAGCTCGTGAGAGATTCCCGCTCACCGTGGGAGCGACGGAGTTCACGGGGTAAGTGCTGGCTGGACGACTGAGAGCCAGCGGGACGTCCGCAGGGTCCCATGGCTCGGATCGGCGACGCCAGATGCGCCGCTGATCGTCTATCCGCGCTTCAAGCGCGCGTGCCGCCGATGAGGGAAGCGCGCATTCCCGTTCGCGCCCGTTCGCCCCGAGACGGATGTGACGCTTCGTGATGTTGAGATCCGCGATGACCGTGCTTGCAATCTCGCCGTGACTCGCTCCAGCGAGGGCGAGCGAGACTGTCGCTGGTCGTAACGTGTCCGAAGGTCCCACTCGGCCCGTCGCAAGCAGCCGCATGACCTCCGGGGGTGTGAGCGGGCGGGCCTCGTAGGGACGGGGAGCGTGATTAACCCGCAGCGAGGTTGCAGGATTGGTGGGCACGACGCCCCGGGCGCTCATGGCGTCGAAACTGCTGCGGAGCACGGTTAAGCGGAGCCGTGCAGTTGCACCGCTGACGCCATCTCCGCCGCGCAGAGGCGCATCCAGGAACCGCAAGCAAAGATCCGCGGTTGCGTCCTCCACGGAGCAGATCCCAACCGCTGCCGCATACCTGGAGAAGTAATCGAATACCTGCTCGTAGCGGGCGCGGGTCCCTGGCTTCAACGGGGCATGGGCCATGTCCGACCAGCCAAGAGAGACGACGTGCCGAGCGTCCTTCCATGTAGTCATCCAACCTCCCTCTGTATTGAATTATATACAAAGGAGGTTGGCACGCAACCCTCTGAGCAGGACCTGGTAATACGCTCCGTGCATGGGGCGCATGGTGGACGTCGATGACCTGGCAGACGCGCACGACGTCGCGAGACTGTTGGGCCTGTCTCACCCCAACAATGTTCATCTGTACCAACGTCGGTACCCGGACATGCCGCGCCCCGTCTTGGACCGCGGGGGCCGAAGAGCCCGACTTTGGTTGCGGAGCGAGATGGACGCTTGGCATCGACAACGAAAGTCATCGTCCAATTGACCTTGGTCGCTGCCGAAGTCAGGAGAGTCCCGTGGAGTGGTGGGGTTAGAGGGTCCACGGCGGGGCGGCGTAAAGTAGGCGGCCATCGGCGGGATCTTCGGTGTGAAACGACCAAGTGACGCACGGAAGGAGACCCAGCCGATGGTCTTGTCGAATTCTGCCCTGTCCGAGCTGCTCGATGCGTTCCGTGCCGGTGAGGGCGTCGACCTGATCCGCGAATCGGTTCGTAGGGTGATGCAGGAGCTGATCGAAGCTGAGGCCGCAAAGACGACCCTAGTGGCGCGTTGTTGAAGTTGTTGGACGGTTCGCCTTCTTGAGGATCTGGTCTGCGGTCTTGGTCCAGACGAACGGGTGGCAGCGGTCGTTCCAGCCGTCGATGAATGCCCGGATCTTGCGGTTGAGGTCGCGGACGC
>JBBRYB010000055.1:0-17674 GCA_038238115.1 Propionibacteriales bacterium
CCCGGTTCTTCTCGAGCCGTTCTTGCTGGTCCGGGTGGCGGTGGGCGAGGGTGTCGAGGACGTCGTCGTGGTCGTCGTAGGTCTCCAGGCGGATGCGGGGTTCGAGGTCAGCGGCTGCCAGCAGCCGGTACAGCAGGGGCAAGGCCGCTGGTCCGCGAGCCGCGCACTCTGGCCAGTGACCGGGCTTCGGCTTCGCCTGACCGGCGCGCACTCACTGCCAAGCTGAAGCGCCGTTAGCGCGGGAGGGTGAGGCCGTCGAGGAGCAGGCCAAGCGCCAAGGTAGCCGCCGCGACGAAGTCGATGGACAACGCGGCGAACTCGGGTTCACGCAGAACGGTTGTGATCACTGGTGATGGGTTGGCCATCGGCCAGACGCCGGTGGTGACGGCCCAGGTGAGTCCCGCGAATTGAAAGGCTTCGACAGGGCTCAGCTGCGGGACCACTGCGGCGACCAACTCGGCCAACCGAGCCAGGTTGACGTTCGCCGCCGACTTGAACGCCCGAGCCGTCTCGATCGGCACATTGTGCTCGAGCACAGACGGGCAGCTGGCGAGCAGGTCACAGAACCGCGGGTGCTCACTCAACGTCTGAGCGATAGCGGCAGCCACAAGGCGGTTCTGGGCCTGGGGCCGTCGGCGGCCATCCGCGACGGGTAGTGCCCTCTGAAGGTCGGACAGCCAGCTGGCCCAGTCCTCACCCAACACAGCCAGGAACACCGCCTCGCGAGTCGGGAAGTACCGCACCACGTTGGACTTCGACAAGCCGACGTTGCGGCTCAGTTCACGCAGGCTCACCTCGGCGGTGGGTTGATGATCGAGCATCTCGCGCGCGGCAGCCAAAATCGCGTCTCGCCGCAGTTGCTGTTGCTCGGGCGAGCGTGCTCGCTGGAAGTCAGTTGTGTGCACGTCATTGACTTTAACGGACCGGTGGACTTTTGTCTTAATGTCGGCTACGGTAGGTCGCTAACAGACCAGTGGACTTTAAGGAGCTCGACATGTCGGATGCCAAGGTCGCGTTGGTGACGGGCGCGTCGTCCGGAATCGGCGCGGACACCGCTCGCCTGCTGCACGAGCAAGGTTTCACCGTGTACGCGGTGGCACGGCGGGTCGAGCCGATGCAACCTCTTGCACAACTTGGTGTGCACGCCTTCGGCATGGACGTCACCGACGAGGCATCAATTACGTCCGGAGTCGCGAAGATAATCGCAGAGGCCGGCCGAATCGATGTCCTGGTCAACAACGCCGGCTACGGCTCCTATGGAGCGGTCGAGGACGTGCCGCTGGACGAAGGGCGTCGTCAGTTCGAGGTCAACTTGTTCGGCCTCGCCCGGCTCATCCAGCTGGTGGTGCCGCACATGCGCACCCGAGGCAGTGGCCGAATCGTCAACGTGTCGTCCATCGGCGGCAAGATCTACGAACCGCTGGGCGCCTGGTATCACGCGACGAAATTCGCAGTCGAAGGCCTCAGCGACAGCCTGCGCATCGAACTGCACCCATTCGGTATCGGCGTTGTCCTCATCGAGCCCGGTCCTATCCTGTCCGAATGGAACGCGATCGCTCGCGAGAGCATGGCCAAGAGGTCCGGCGGCGGCGCCTACGCCGAGCGGGCAGCGTCCATGGCCAAAGTATTCGAGACCGTCGACGCCAAGGGTCGCTCATCCAAGCCGGTCGTCGTTGCCCAGAAGATCGTCAAAGCTGCCACCGTCAAGCGTCCTAAAGCCCGCTACCCCGTCGGTCGAAGCGCCGGAACCATCATGCTCGTCCGCAAAATGCTGCCCGACAGGGCCATGGACGCGATCATCACCCGAATGTTCCGCTAAGCCGATTGTCAACCAAAGCGCTCCTCCTCTGGGCGCATCCCCGGTCCGCCCAATGGACCCCACTTCGGCATCACCGGCTACAGGCGCCCCAGACCGGGACTGCGACCAGCGAGCAACGCACCCGTTCGGCGCCCGGCTTGCCTCGGGCGACGTCGAGCGACGCGCCCGCGGGTTCCGCCCCAAGACGGGGAGCCCCGCTCGGCGCCGACGCGGGCACCGCTCCTGTACCTGGAGCGAGTTGGTCAGCCGGCGTACTCGACAGCAACGTCAAGGATCCAGGTGATACCGAACTTGTCGGTGAGCATGCCGTAGAGCGGTGCCCACTGTGACGGACCGATGGGCTGCTTGATGGTGGAGCCTTCGACGAGCTTGTCCCAGTAGCCCTGGACCTCGGCGGCGTCGGCGCCGCGGACAGAGACGAAGAACGGGTCGTGTCCCTGGTCCCACTCAAGGTGGGGGTAGACGTCGTAGGCCATGATTCGGAAGCCGTTGCCGGCGGCGACCTGACCCCAGACGACGTGGTCGGCGGTCTCGGCTTCGGTGTTGCCCATGTCGGCGTAACTGACGATGGCCAGTTCGCCGCCGAAGACGCCCTTGTACAACTCCAGGGCGGCGCGGGCCTGTCCGCGCAGGTTGATGTGTGGGGTCACGGCGATGGTCATGTGGGCTCCTTGATGGTTTCGTCTGGTCCCGTGTTGGACCGGCTACGACAATCATCTAGAGGGAACAGGACAGCATCTGTCCTCTACTTCGACTAGTTTTCGAGCATGGCCGGAACGTCTGCACGATTGCTCTCCCTGCTCTCCTTGCTGCAGGCCCGTCGGGACTGGCCGGGGCAACTGCTGGCCGAACGGCTCGCCATCAGTGACCGGACCGTGCGTCGAGACGTGGACCGGCTCCGCGAGCTGGGCTACCCCATTCACGCCACCAAAGGCCCCGCCGGGGGTTATCGGCTCGAAGCAGGCTCGGACCTGCCGCCGCTGCTGTTCGACGACGACCAAGCCGTCGCGCTAGCGATTGCACTGCGGATTGCGGCCGCGTCCGGCTCCGGCATCGGTGAGGCCGCAACCCGAGCCCTCGCCACAGTCCGACAACTGATGCCCAGCCGGCTACGAGCCAGGATCGACACCTTGGAAGTCTCCGCGGTGCGGGGCCCGTCGGGTAGCGCTGCGACAACCGACCCGGAAACGTTGGTGGCATTGGCGACCGCCGTGCGGGCCCGGGAGATCGTCCGTTTCGTTTACACTCGCTGGGCGCACGAAGGCACGGCACCTACCGAGCCCGGTCCTGCGCGCCGGGTCGAGCCGCACCACGTGGTGTCGCGGGCCGGGCGCTGGTACTTGGTTGGTTGGGATGTCGACCGGGGCGACTGGCGGACGTTCCGTATCGACCGGCTCGCTGTACGCACTCCAAATGGGCCACGTTTCGTGCCTCGCGAGCTCCCGGACGGCGTGGGAGTCGCTGCGTTCATGTCTGCGCGGTTCAAGGGTTCGGCTGGAGGTGACCAGTGGCCATGTATCGGGAAGGTGGTCCTTGATCTCCCGGCCGGTGAGGTCGCGCCGTACGTCGGCGATGGGCTGCTCGAACCGGTGGGCGGCGGCCGTTGCAGGTTGGTCATCGGTTCGTGGTCGTGGGCGGCGCTCGTGGCGCAGCTGGGTCGTTTCGACACGGACATGGAGGTGGTCTCTCCGCCGGAGCTGCGTGCCGAGTTCGCCCGGATCTCGAAGCGGTTCGCCCGGGCCGGCGCCGCGGCCACCGCCCCTTGACCGACTACAGTTTCAGGCCCGCAGTCTTGTACGAGATATTCGTCTGACTGTACATTTGGGTTATGGCGACCATGAACATCAGCACGGCAAGAGATCACCTGCCAGAAGCGGTCGAGACTGCGCGCACCGAAGCGGTGTTCTTGGAGCGGTATGGGCGACCGGCGGGGGTGCTGGTCAGCCCGGCGCGCTACGAGCAGCTCATGGCCGCACTGGAGGACGCCGAGGATGTCGCTGCCTTCGATGCTGCGATGGCCGAGGAAGGTCCTAACATCCCTTGGGAGCAGGTCAAGTCCGACCTCGGCTGGGTTTGAGCCAGTACCGCGTCGCGCTTCGACCAGCCGCGGTCAGAGCACTGCGCAAGCTCGACCCCAAAGTCCGCACCCGCGTTCAAGGCGCGATCGGGTTGCTCGCACACGACCCACGTCCCCCCGGCGCCCGGGCACTCCAGGGACGGGACGGCTTGCGCGTACGTGTTGGTGACTACCGCATCATCTACACGATCAACGATCGAGTCCTCACGGTGGTCGTCATCAGGCTCGGCCATAGGCGCGACGTGTACGAGCGTTGACAGATCGCGACACCCCAACGTCTCCGGACATCCCGGGGTCCCAGCGCGTCGCGCTTGGTGGCGAATCCGCCGACAGCGGAACGCGAGCTTGCACTCTCCCTAGTGAACTTTGGCGGGCGAGAACATCGCCTTGCTGAGTGTGCATAGCGGCCGCTGGTGTTTCAGGCCGTGCCCGGTCGCGACAGCCGCTGAGGAGGGTTCATCGCAATAGACACGCAGTATCTCGACGGGCAGACCCACGGGCTCCACCGCAGCATCGCGCCCGAGAGGCTCACAAAACCTCGAGGCCAGCGGTTCTTCCTCCGCGAGGTACGCGACGTCCGTGAGTAGATGGTGACCGCAACCGCGTGGCGGATCTGCTTGTAAGCGACTGTTCAGACCCCCACGGAGTTTCAGACCATCCGAGCGCGCGAGCCAGTCCGATCGTCTCGCCGTTCGACCGAGCTCAGGCGCCCCACGACTCAAGTGGGGCGGCCGTGTAGTCATTTGGCGGCCCAGTTCACGCCCGAGCCGGACTCTTTGCGTTCCACACGCTGGGCGCCGACGTGCGCGGCAAGAACCCTACTTCAGGTCCGGCACGGGCCGGATTGTCTCCCAGTGGCCGTTCGGTGTGACCTTCTACTTGACCGCAACGAAGCTGCTTCGCAGACCGGCCATCAGGTACCACTAGCCTCACCTTCAACCGCGTCAACGTCGAGCTCGTCGACGTGCGCACCGACCGGTCAAGGCGAGCACCCGCACCGGTCTGCGGTTGCGGTACCGCCACCTCGACGTCGACGTGATCGTGTTCGCGACCGGCTTCGACGCGATCACCGGGGCACTGACGGCTGTCGACATCCGCGGGGTCAACGGACAGTGGCTGGCCGACAAGTGGCGGTATGGACCTCAGACCTACCTGGGTCTGCAGGCGCCGGGTCCCCGAACCTCTTCAGGATCAACGGTCCGGGCAGTTGTTCGGTGCTCCGCAACATCGTGGTCTCTATCGAGCAGCACGTTGACTGGATTGCAGCTTGGCCTGGAGGACCTTCGCGCCGTCGACCAGAACCGCATCGAGGCCACCGCCGAGATGAGTGTGCTGCATCCCGACGCCGAGCTGGCCCGTGAGGCCATCAAGATGGCCTCGCGGCCCCGGGTGGCCGGGACGCGATCTGGCGCGAGAACCAGGACGAGCGTGTCATCTTCCACACCGACCGCGGCTCGAACCCTTACGCCTCGGCCCAGATCACCAAGTTCGCCCGTGAGAACGACATCACCCGATCGATGGGATTGACCGGGATCTGCTGGGACAACGCGATGGCCGAATCGTTCTTCGCCACCTTGAAGACCGAGTTCTACTACGGCCGCGTCTGGCCCACCAAGGCCCGGTCCAAGCTTGCGGTCGGGGCATGGATCGAGGACTGCTACAACCGCCGCCGGCGGCACTCCTCGATCGGCCAGATCAGCCCCGTCGCCTTCGAGATGCAATACCCCAACCAGACCGCGGCAGATCAAGAAGCCGCACAACCTTGTGTCCACCGTCCGGGGTCAGGACCAACTCCACGCTCGGCGAGCAGCTCCTCGACGTCCCGGTAGGACGAGCCGTACGCAGGTACCACCGCACCGCTACCGAGATCACCTGCAGGGGGAATCGGAAACCAGCGAATACGGAGGTCAACGAGCATGTCATGACATCAGTCTCGTGCCCGGCCCGATGGCTGAACGCAACAGTGCCTCTGGGTGTCGAACTCGGCTGCCGCTGCCGGAAGCGTCCCAGATGGGGGCCGCAGCGCGATTCGACACCATCCTCGTTGCGGATGAGGCGCGCGCGAGCGGCGGCGTCGCCGAGGCCGTGCTGGCCACTCTGCACGAACAGTCCTGGCGTGGTCGCGCCAGGCGCGTGACCAGCAGCAACAGCTACATCCCCCTCGGACCCGCCGCGGACCATGGCTCCTGAGCGCGCAGCAAATCGAGGCAGCCGCGCTCTCACTCGCAGGCGGAGGCGCTTGAAGGCTACCCTCGCCGGTGAGGACGCCCAGACCGAGCGACAGCGCAACCAGATCGAGGACTTGTGACCCAGGTACCCACCGGGACGGCACCGGGGCTGTCGCCGCAGGTTGACGCGTTCGACATCCCCGACGACGTGGTCTACCTGAACTGTGCCTTCATGGCGCCACAGCCACGTCACGTGACCGACGCGGGCATCGTTGCGTTGCAGCGCAAGCAGCGGCCGTGGAGATTGCGACCAGCGGATTTCTTCGACGATCTCGAGCGGCTGCGGACCCAGTTCGGACGGCTGGTCAATGGCGACGCCGACGGCGTGGCTGTGGTCCCCGCCGCAAGCTATGCGTTGAGCACCGCGGCGGCGAACGTGTCAGCGCCTGCTGGAAGCCGCATCGTCATCCTGGCCGACCAGTACCCGTCCAACGTGTATCCATGGCGCGACCTCGCGCGTCGCTCCGGTGCAACCGTCGTCGCCGTGGAACGCCCGGAGGACGGTGACTGGACGCGCGCCGTCATAGAGTCGATCGACGAGCGAACCGTTGCAGTCTCCGTGCCCAACTGTCACTTCATGACCGGCGCGGCAATCGACCTCGCCGGGATCGGACAGGCGGCCGGCGCTGCAGGCGCAACATTCGTCGTGGACGCGACTCAGTCCCTTGGTGTGGTGCCGCTTCGAGTGGATGACGTTGGCGCGGACATGGTGGTAGCCGCGGGTTACAAGTGGCTGCTCGGTCCCTACAGCATCGGGTATGCCTGGACGGCGCCGCAGTGCCGCGACTGGCGGCCGCTGGAGCACCACTGGGCCGGTCGAAAGGGCAGTGAGAACTTCGCTGAGCTGACGTCATACACCGACACGTTCCGGGCCGGTGCTCGCCGCTTCGACGTCGGCGAGGCGAGCAACTTCGCCCTCGTGCCGATGGCGCTCACGGCCCTCGAGATGGTGAACACGTGGTCGGTGGAGCGCATCGCCGCTGCCATCGAACCGTTGACCGCAGCGGTCGTCGACGGCGCTACAGCGCTTGGGCTATCGGTCCACGCAGGACCGCGAGCCGATCACATCGTCGGTCTCACACTTCCGGTCGGGTCATCACCGAGCGAGGTGGTGAAACGTCTCGCGGAAGCACAAGTACACGTCAGCCTGCGGGGAGCGAACCTGCGCGTCTCCCCGCACGTGTACAACACCGACGACGACGTCGCCCGCCTCCTCCAGGTGCTACGGGCTGCGCTTTAGGATTGACCTCGACGTCGCCCATCGTTGGACGCTCCCGTCAGTCCTGTGCGACACCTGACGAGGTATCAGAGTCCTGGGCGAGTCGGTCGGCAGTGCTTCGAGCGGTCGATCCGAGCCACCAGCCGGGCTGGCGAAAACGACGACGTTGTCCTGGTAGCGACCGACCGCGCGGTCGTAGTTGCCTCCGCACGTGATGAGCACCAAACCGGGTCTACCGCCGCGGCGGTAGACCCGGTTTGCTGGGAAGTGCTCGAGCGGGAAGCGCTCGACACTGTGCACTGTGAACCGAACCGTGACGCTGTCCCGCCGAGTCACCATGATCTGGTCACCGCGTTGCAGGGAGGACAAGCCATAGAACACCGCCGGCCCGGTCTCCGAGTCCACGTGCCCCACGACGACCGCGTTGCCGCTGGCACCCGGGAGTGGCCCGTCCTTCCACCAGCCGACGTCGCGATAGCGACGGGGGGCCGCCAGGCTGCCGTCACCGAGCACACGAAGAGGGACGAGGCGACGATCGACGGCCAATAGGGGAATGCGGACGCGCGCCGGGCGCAGGTCCTGCTTCGAGCCACCGGCTGGCTGCGCCGTGGCCGTAGTTGTCACCCGCTCACCCCGCCGGGCCTTGTCGGCAGCGGTGGTGGACCGGGGTATCGCTGGACCGGTGTCTGCAGCAGCGTGCCCAAGGCTGGTCGGTGCAGGCGCGGGTCCGCCGAGGACGCGAACAGGCGAAGGGGAAGCGTTGAAAGAGCCCGGCATTCGGGCCAGGGACAGCAGAGCGTAGGTCAGGAGCACCACGGCGATCAGCAGCAGCAACGCTCCGACCGACCACTGTACACGGCGGACAGCGGGCCCAGGCCGTGAATCCTGGGAGGGGCGGACAAGCTGACGCCCATCCGCCCCTCCGTCGGTGGGAGCACTAATTTCCGCTCTCCGAGACGTTGCGACCGCGGCGCACCAGCACTAGGCCGAGCAAGGCGAGTCCGACACCGAGGGCTGCGCCGGTCCCGGGCATCAGTGGCCATTGATCGCTTTCGACCCGCTGCGCCGCGACGTCGGCGGCGAGAGGCGCGCTTGCCGCGACCGCGGCCCGCGTGGCCGTACCGCCGCCGCCTGCGTCTGCTCCGGACGTGGGATCGCTGGGTGCTCCGTCGAGAAAGGCGAGCGCCGGGCAGTTGATGATGATGTTGGCTGAGCCGAGCGGCAGCCCTCCGGGCGCTGTGACCACTCCCTGCGCGGCCAGCTCCAACACTCTCTCCGCGTCGGTCTGTAGCCCATTGAGGCCTGCCGCGACCGCCGCATCGCTGTAGACACCGACCTGCAGATCCCATGTCGGGCTGTATGCGGCTGCATTACTGTTGCCGAAGTTCTTGGGCATGTCGCTGAAGATGTTGCTGACGTCACCGCCCCGACGCAGACCGTCCAGCACCGCAGGATTTGCGACCGCCGCGTCACGGCCGACGATTGGGAAGCTGAGGGCGTGCGTGAGCCCCTGCGAGCGCCCCGGTCCGTCCGCTGCTCCAGTGGCCGGTGGAGAGTTCTCCAGCCCGACCATGGCATTTACGAAAGTGAAGATCGACGCTCGCGTCGAGTCGGCTCGGTCGTTGCGGCCGAGTCCGTCCCCGCCGTTCGGGAACTGCAGGTCCGCTAGCGCAGGGACGAAGGTGCTGCGCTCGACTGCCGCGGTGAAGGCGTCGGAGGAATCGAAGCTGAGATAGGCGATGGGCCTGCCGTTGGCAAACCCACGGACGAACAGATGGTCGGTGGTCATCTTCTCAGTGTCGATCCCGAGCGTGCGGTCATGCGTGTTCGTGTGCGTGGTCACGTCGAAGGGACCGTCGCCGGTGGCCACGATGGGGGCGTTGAAGACGACATCGCCAGCGCCTTTGACCCGGACGTACGGGCTGTATCCAGGTCCCGCCATCGCCCCCACGGTGAAGGAAATGGGTGGGAAGGTCGTCGGCTTGGCCGCAGGTGTGAGGGTGCGGTCGAGGCTGAAGTCGGGAGCGCCCTGGAACTGGACCAGGGCATTGCCGAGTACGGGATCACTCGTCTTGACCTCCTGGACACAGGCCGGGCAGTCGCGGGGAGCGTTACGAAGTTTGGGCGCATGGTTGATGCCGAGCCGGCGGGCCATACCCGCATCGGACGTGTCGGTGATCACGTACCAGACCGTCTCCCCGCTGGCCGTCCCCTTGTGCAAAGGCAGCGTGGCGTAATCCCGGGTCAGGTCGACGCGCAGCGCGCTCGTTATCGTCTGCTGGTCCTTGCTCAGCGTCAACCCGACCGGGGCGCTGTCGGTGCGTAGCTCCGTTGTGATGCCGCTGTCGCGGGTGTCTGCGAACGTCGCTCCCCCGGATGCCAGCAGCGCCGTACAGAGTCTCGTCATCGTCAATGCACCTGTCACCGCTCGGCATCTGCTGCGGCGCCGTGTCTCGAGACTCTTGAGTCTCATGTGTGTCCCCTCTTCGTTGCTTGCCGTCTACGCATGCGCTTCTCGCATTGCAGGCAGCGTAGAGTCTCACCGGTCTGCGAAGTAGATCCACCAGCGCTCCGAATAAGAGCACCACTCATGGACGCACGTGAGGCCACCACGGCTGGTGTCACAGGCCCCGATCTGCTTCTCTTGTTGGCGCCTCGCGGCCAGGGAACGCTGCGTCGCCGGCTGCGGGACTGCCTGCAGGAGGCCATCCGCTCCGGCCGCCTGCCTCCGGGTTCGCGACTGCCCTCGTCCCGGACACTGGCCGCCGACCTCAACGTCTCTCGAGGCGTGGTGGTCGACGCTTACGCCCAGTTGTCAGCCGAGGGCTTCTTGGTCAGCCGATCCGGGTCGGGCACGGTCGTCGCCGACACCGTCGGGCACAGCCTCGAGCACGGCGACTCCGTACCAGGCCCCGCAGCCGTGGAACGGCGTCCAGCCAATGAGATCGACCTACGGCCCGGACCTCCCGACCTGTCCACTTTTCCTCGTACCGCCTGGGCCACGGCGACTCGCGATGTTTCTTCGCACGATCCCCGACGCGGACCTCGGCTACCAAGCGCCGTGGGGGGTGGAGGCCCTTCGTGAGCTGCTGACGGAGTACTTGGGGCGGGTGCGCGGAGTGCAGACCGACCCCTCGTCCGTGCTCGTCGTCACCGGCGCGACTCAGGGGATAACTCTGCTCGTGCGGGTCCTCCACGCCAGGGGGGTCGCGGACGTCGCCGTCGAGGCTCCAAGCAACCCGGTGCAACGCCAGGTGCTGGGCCGTTACGGCGTCCGGGTATGGGACGTGCCCGTCGACGATGAGGGCCTCGTCGTGAACGCACTTGCTCGCACACCGTGCCAAGCCGTCGTCGTCACCCCTGGACACCAGTTCCCGTGCGGCATGGTCCTGTCCGCCTCCCGCCGCGGCGCCTTGACCAGGTGGGCGGAGAGCGTAGACGGGCTGGTGATCGAGGACGACTACGACGCGATGCTTCGACACGACAAGATGCAGTTGGGCGCACTCCAGATGCTGTCGCCGCCACGGGTGGCCCTCGTGGGTTCGGTGAGCAAGTCGCTGGCTCCTGGGCTACGTCTGGGCTGGGTGGTGAGTCCACGGGGGCTCGTGCCAGATCTGCGGATGGCCAAGCGCGACGACGACTTCGGCACCAGCGTGCTCGATCAGTGCGTCTTGGCACGCCTGCTGGCCACTGGCGACTACGACCGTCATGTCAGACGTCTGCGGCGCCACTACCGCAAGCGTCGGGACGTCATCATCCGAGCCCTACGACGGGCGATTCCGGACGCCGAGGTGGAGGGCTACGCAGCCGGGCTGCATCTGCTGCTGCGCCTGCCGCCGGACGTGGACGAGGAGCGGTACGTCGCCGCGGCGGGGGCGGGCGGGGTGGCCGTTCTGGGGACGTCGCCCATGTACGGCACGCAGCCCCCTCGACCGGGCGTCGTCATCCAGTACGGACGAACCTCGCCGACGATGCTCGAAGAGGCAGCGCGACGGCTCGGAGCAGCCGCCATCGCGGCCCGAAGACCTTCGGCATCGCGGCCTTGGGAAATGACAAGGGACGTGGCGGCACAACGTAAAGCCTCGACCGCCGTGGACTACTTCTGAATCGTCGGGGGGATAGGGAAGCTTGAGTTTCAACCCGAGGTTCTTGTTTGCCCCTCTTTCGGTCTACTCCACCGTCTGCCTCGGCGCCGAGGGCGCAAGTCAGCCGAGCGGCTGGCTCGAGGCAGTCGACGGGATCATCGAACGAGGCAGGAACGGCTACCTCGCTGACGACCTTCTCCAGGATGCCGGAGACTCGCTGATTGAGGTGCAGTGCCTCCGCTCTCCTACCGCATCAACGGGGGCCAGATGCCCTGTTTGCCGGGCGATAGGATCCCCGACGGGTCGAGTGCGTCTTTCAACCGCTGGTTGAGGCGCCGGTTGGCGTGATCGTTGAAGCCGTACTGGTCGGCGATGGTGTCCATGAAGGCCAGGTGGCTGCGGTAGGGCGCGTACCCGGCGGTCGCGGCATCCGAGATGAGTTCGGGGAACATTCGCGCGACCTTGGCACGCTCGTCGTCGCTGTCCCGGTCGAAGGAGACCAGGGCGAGCGCGATGGCGTGGCGAGGGTTCACAGTGAACCCTCCGGCGTAGTCGAACCCGTAACCCTTCACTCGTTTGCGGATGAGCTGCATTTGCGCGACGGCGTCACGGCCAGTGGGTGGACACACCAGGGAGAAGTCCGTGTGCGCCGGGGTTCCTCCACGCCAGCCGGCCATCCGGATGAGGTCGGTGCTGGGGATGCCCATCTGCGCACGGTCGGCCGGATGCACCTGGTCCGCGGTTGCGTCACCCGCGTACTCGGTTGTGACGAACTCGAGGCCTCGGATGCCCTTGAAGCGCGACCGTACCCGGGTCAGGCGAGCCTCCACAAGCTCCTTGCTGCCGTAGACGGCGAACCGGGCGTTCCACCGGCCGAGCCCCAGTGCGTGGCAGATGCTCGCTATGGCCTCTTCGGGCATTGCGCCGGCGCCGTCGTACCAGGTCCTACGGTCGGTGATCATCGATGCGACGGCCAAGGTGTTGCCGACGACGGCGTTGCTCTGGATGGTGCCCTCGATGAGCAGAGGACGGAGCGTGTCGACAAGGGCGGCGAGATCGCTCTCGTCACGGGCCTTGGCCATGCAGACCGTCACATGCTCGGGCTGTGGCATCAGCCAGATTCCCATCTTGGTGACGATGCCGAAGTTCGACTGGTACATGAGCGAGTCATGGCCAGGTCCGAAGCCGCCCTTGTACAGCGACCAGGCTGAGTTGCCGTCCATTGCGCCCATGCCGGTACGAACAAGGTCGCCATCGGCGAGCACGATCTCCATGCCGCACTGGATAGTGGAGTGGTCCCCGTAAGGGGTGTACCCGAAGCCTCGTTCAAGGGTGTTCCCGATGAGGCTTCCCAAGCCAAGATCGGGGACTGACATCAACAGGGGGTAGTCGTTGCTGCGCAGGTGCTCGTACAGGTCGGAAAACCGCACACCTGGCTCGACCAGTGCGTAGCCACACTCGGTGTTGACTTCGAGAACCCGGTTCATCCGCTGCAGGTCGACGACAACAGAACCGGATACGCGGGGGGCCGCCCCGCCGTACCCGAGGTTGCGGCCCGTCGAAACCGTCCACAACGGCACCCGGTGCTCGCCGGCGATGCGAACGACGTCTTGCACCTCCTCGACGGAGGTAGGACCTACCACCGCCGAGGGGAGGAACCCGTCCTCTGTGAATGCGTACGGATCGGTGTGGTCGGCGCCAGCGGCCTCGCCGGTGAGGACCTGCCCGGCAGTAAGGGTCTGACGGAAGGCGGTAATGGCCGCGGCGAGGGAGTCGGTGGTGCAGCCGGGTGGGGTGGGGCCGGTCGTGGACTGAGACGTGGATCTAAGCACCGGTCGCTCCTTGTCCATGTGCTGCGGGGTGGGAATCCATGTGCCGCGGCCGCTTGGGTTACGAAGGTGCGGACACCTCCATGTGAGGTAACGGCCGTCCCACTCGCCACTTCTCGGTGACACGCACGGTTGCGAAGCGCCGGCCCTCAGACGTCCGCCGCAGAGTGCAGTCGTACCAGCCGCCGCCGTCGGCATGACTGGTGGCATCCTCGCCAAGGAGGTGGACACCGACGAGGTACGACCGGCTGCAGGCGGTGTCGCCGTCAATCGTGATGGCGTGGTTTGAGCTGAGGTGCCAGGTGCCGGCATAGCGACCGAGTCCCATCGGCGAGGCGGTTCGCCACAGTTGCTCGTGACCTTCAAGGTGCACAGCCGCACCTGCGGAGAAGGTGCCGTCCGGCAGGTAGAGGGCGATGTGCTCGGCCCAGGCCCGCTCGTCCAGGGTGCGCGCGAACTCGACCAGAAGGTCGGCGATCGCGGCACGATCGACAAGCCACTGCACCTGCTCGATCAAGCTCGTGAGGTCAGGGCTCGTGTCGGGCGTGGCGGATCGGACCATGTCGTGCTCCATTCGGCGAGGCGTTCGAGGCGGGCGCCTAGTGCCTAGTGCCTAGTGCCTTCGAGCGTGGGGCAACGCCACCCAGTTGTCGAATAGCGATGCCTTGTGTCAGGTATCTACCGGCCTGATGTCGTGCTGCTGCGCTGACTCAGCTTTTGGAGGTCACCCTCACGTCGTACTCGACGCGCGTGCGCTGGGGGAGACCTGATGGCCCAGGTCGGAACCGCTGGCGAGCAGCCAGAAGGCGTTTGCGTGGCGGAGGTCGTGGACCGAGACGTTGGAGCCCACCCAGGAGGCCTGGAAAGGGCGCTCGCAAAGGGTGCGGGCCTGGGTGAGCCGTGCGGATGGGGCAGGGCCTGGGCTGGACGGCGCACGGAGATGCTGCAACGCTGAGTTTCCAACCTCGAACCACTGGAGCCCGCTGTGAACACGTCCCTTCAGCACAAGATCCTGCTCAGCGAGGACGAGATGCCGACCCGGTGGTACAACGTGCTCCACGATCTCCCCAGCCCGCCTCCTCCGGTGCTCCACCCCGGCACCGGCCAGCCGGTCGGCCCCGACGACCTCGCGCCGCTGTTCCCCATGGACCTGATCATGCAAGAGGTGGCGACCGAGCAGTACGTCGACATTCCTGACGAGGTGCTCGACGTCTACCGGCTGTGGAGACCCAGTCCGCTCTATCGGGCTCACCGCCTGGAGAAGGCCCTCGGCACGCCGGCCCGCATCTACTACAAGTACGAAGGCGTCTCCCCGGCAGGTTCACACAAACCCAACACGGCCGTCCCCCAGGCGTACTACAACGCGAAAGCCGGCATCAAGAGGCTGACCACCGAAACCGGCGCCGGGCAGTGGGGTACGGCGCTGGCGTTCGCCTGCGCCCAGTACGACCTCGAGTGCGAGGTGTGGCAGGTCCGGGCGTCATACGACCAGAAGCCGTACCGCCGCATGATGATCGAGACATTCGGCGGCACCGTCTATCCGAGCCCGTCCGACCTCACCGAGGCTGGTCGCACGATCCTTAAGCGAGACCCCGACTCGCCCGGCTCGCTGGGCATCGCGATCAGCGAGGCCGTCGAGGTGGCAGCACAGGATCCGACGACCAACTACGCGCTCGGCAGCGTCCTCAACCACGTGCTGCTGCATCAGACGATCATCGGCGAGGAGACCCTCCTGCAGCTGGCCAAGGTCGGCGAGACGGTCGACCTGCTCGTCGGTTGCACCGGCGGGGGCTCGAACTTCGGCGGCCTGATGTTCCCGTTCCTCCGCGAGAAGTGGGCCGGGCGGATGAACCCGGTCGTCCGTGCCGTCGAGCCGGCTGCCTGCCCGTCGCTGACGCAGGGCACCTATGCCTACGACTTCGGCGACGCGATCGGCATGACGCCGCTGATGAAGATGCACACGCTCGGCCACGACTTCGTGCCAGACCCGATCCACGCCGGTGGCCTTCGCTATCACGGCATGAGCCCGCTGATCAGCCACCTCTACGAGGAGAACGAGCTCGAGGCGGTCGCCAAGCAGCAGACGGAGTGCTTCGCCGCCGGTGTCCTGTTCGCCCGCACCGAGGGCATCGTTCCCGCGCCCGAGCCCACCCATGCGCTTGCGGCCGCGATCGAGGAGGCCGTGCGCTGCAAGGAGTCCGGTGAGGAGAAGGTGATCTTGACCGCGCTGTGCGGCCACGGCCACCTCGACCTTCCCGCGTACGACGCCTACCTTTCGGGCTCCATCGTCGATCACGGGTGGGAGAGCGCCGACCTGCGGGCTGCCGTCGGGGAGGCGCTGGAGCAGCTGCCCACCGCCGCACACTCCGCCTAGGTTGCGCTGGAGTCTGGCTCTTGACATGGCTAACGCCGTAAGCCATGATGGCTAATCACGTTAGCCAACCGAGGAGGAGCCCATGAAGACCATCCGAGTCGTCACCGACATCGCCGCCCCCGTCGAGACGGTCTGGTCCGAACTGTCCGCAGTCGCGGACTACGACGAATGGAACCCGTTCATGACGTCGTTCCAGGGCGAGCTGGTCGCGGGCAGCCGCGCCGAGATCCGCATCGCGCCGCCCGGTGGCCGCCCCATGACGTTTCGTCCCACGATCACCGAGGTGGAGGAGGGAAAGCGTCTCGAGTGGCTCGGCCGACTGGTCCTGCCCGGGGTCTTCGACGGGCGGCACTCGTTCCACTTGGAGGCCCTCGAAGCCGGCCGGACGCGCCTGACCCAGGCCGAGGAGTTCAGCGGGTTCCTCGTTCCTTTTACGGGGTCGGTGCTCGAGCGGACCCGCGCGGGGTTCGAGGCGATGAACGAGGCGCTGCGCCTGCGTGCCGAGAAGGCCGCCGCTGGGTCCGAGCGGTGAGCCGAAGGGACGAGATCCTCGACGTAGCCGCCACAGTGCTGGAGGAGGAGGGCCCGGAGGCCCTGACCATGCGGGAGCTCGCCCGCCGCATGGGGATGCGCGCGCCGTCGTTGTACAAGCACGTGCGGGACAAGGACGACATCGTCGCCGGTCTGCAGGAGCGCGCGCTGATCGACATGGGGCGACACGTTGCCGCCGCCGCCCCCGGGTTGGGCGCGCTTGCTGACGCGTACCGGTCGTGGGCCACTGCCCACCCGAGGCTCTATGAGGTTGCAACGCGACGCCCCCTGGCGCGCGACCGCATCGCTCCCGGCGTCGAGTCGGCCGCGGCTGCGCCCATCCTCGCCGCGGTCGGGGGCGACGAGCACCGCGCACGTGCTCTGTGGGCTCTCGCGCATGGGCTAGTCGATCTGGAGCTCTCCGACCGGTTCCCTCCCGGTGCCGATCTCGACGCCACCTGGCGGACGGCCCTGACGGGCTTCGAGCGACATTGACCGCCACCGGATTCCTCTTGACGCCCTGCCCTCGAGCCGACCGTCCAAAGCGTTGGAGACACAAATGCTACGCTGTGCTACATGAGGACGGTGACCCATCGCGAGATGCGCAACAACAGCTCCGAAATCCTGCGTGCAGTCGCGGCCGGGGAGACCGTCAGGGTGACCAACCACGGGCGGTTTGCGGCCGTCATCTCACCCCCGAACGAGCTGACACTGACGCGCCTGGTGGCCGACGGGCAGGCACGATCAGCGCGTCGGCCGGTTCAGCAGCTCACGACGATCGAACGACGCAGCAGCACAGTGTCGGGTGCTGACCTGCTCGACGACGTCCGCGGTCGCTGGTGATCGCCTACCTCGATACGTCCGCGGCGGTGAAGCTGCTTGTAGACGAGCCGGAGTCGCAGGCTCTCACCACGTACTTGCAGGAGGCGGTTGTCGATGTCAACGGCGAGGTGGCCGCCGCCTGGCTCTTGCACACCGAGCTGCACTGCGCAGCGGGGCGCCGTCCGGAGTCCATCGATGTAGGCGCGGTGGGACAGCTGCTCGACGCGGTCACCCTCGTCGACCTCACCCGGGGGGACCTCCTCACTGCTGGCTCCCTTCCCAGCGGATTACGGTCGCACGACGCGATCCACCTAGCGGTTGCGCTGCGAATCGGCGCCGACGCCATGGTCGGCTACGACGTTGAGCTGCAGCAGGCGGCCGACGCAGTCGGCCTCGCCGCCGTCAGTCCTCGATAACCCCGCTGTACGTCGCGCGGACCGCCGCAGTTGAGGCAGCTCCCTGCCTACTGGGTGGCCCGTCGGACGGGCCAGCGGCGAGTCCTCGGCTCAGTACGCCCTGCAGGGTGCGCGTTGTCATCGCGAAGTGGTTCTGCGCGATCCGGCCGGCCTCCTCGACGTTGCCCTCGACCACGGCGTCAACCAGTGCTGTGTGCTCGTCCAGTGCTCGGTCGTAGACGTCCGGACTGTAGGGCTCGATCGGGAAGCCGAGGGTGATGGTGGCGAGCAGTCC
>JBBRYB010000056.1:0-17595 GCA_038238115.1 Propionibacteriales bacterium
CCAAGTCAGCCGCGTCGGAATCCGGCTCTACCTCTCCATCGGACGAGGCGGCGCGCCAGCCTCCGACTTCGCAATCATGTCGATGACTGCCATCCGCGATGACAACGACCACCCGGTGGTCCGGGCGAACATTCGCAACACCGGGGGCCGAGCGCTTGACCTCTACGGGTCACTCGGCCTGACTAACGGTCCCGGAGGGTTGTCCGCTGGGCCATTCCCTATCACTGTGGGAACAACTCTCGGAATCGGACAAACCGAACCCCTCTGTGTGACGATGAACCGGCAACTTCCGGATGGCCCGTGGCTAGCGACCCTCACAGCCAAGAGCGGTCTCCTCACGCGGACAGCCCGCGCAACCCTGACCTTTCCGGCTTCGTCCGGAACCGGTGCCACCGTTGCAGCACACCCGGTGTCCAGCCAACGCTGGTGGACCTCCTGGTCCATAAAGGCGATAGCAGGCGTGCTGCTCATCTTCTTGGCGCTCATCCTTACCCTCGTCATGCTGCGGAGACGCCGAAGGCATGATGACCAGCCAAAACCGTCCGACGCACCCGCGTTTATCGACGCGTAGGCATCACAGCGTCACCCATCCGCGGTTCCCGCCGGACTACGCTGAAGGCTTCGCTAGAGAGTCACCCGCCGCTTTCAGATGTCGTAGTAGAGCTCGAACACCGGAGGGGGTGTTGGACACCTCGGAACAACTTGGGAAAACACGGTCTGACCTGCGGAAACGCTAGATCTTGCTGTCGGCCGATGTTGGCCGAGTTGGGCCTCGAACGATTCTCCTGCGGAATCCCTGCGGAATCTCGGAGGGCTCACGCGACCGTGTGCAGCTCGAAGCGCAGCCCGAGTGCGTTGGTGACCTTGAGGATGGTCGACCAGGTCGGGTTGCCCTCCTCGGAGAGTGCCTTGTAGAGACCGTCCCGGCTCATGTCGACTCGGCGTGCGAGCTCGCTCATGTTCTGGGATCGTGCGATCACGCCGAGAGCACGGGGCACCGCGGCCGGGTCTTCGGCCGATTCTTCGAGCGCGAGCTCAAGGTAGCCGGCGACATCATCGAGATCCTCGAGGTAGTCAGCTACGTCGAAGCGCTTGTACTTCTCACTCTTGCTTGCCATTGCTCATCCCCTCTGCGTGCCATTCCTCGGCGAGTTCGTGTGCCTTCTCGATGTCCTTCTGTTGCGTTGACTTGTCGCCTCCGCAGAGCAGCAGGATCAGCAAGTTGCCCTCCTGCAGGTAGTAGACCCGGTAGCCCGGACCGTAGGTCAGCCGGAGTTCCGAGACACCGTGACCGACAGGCTTCACGTCGCCAGCGTTGCCGTTGGCGAGGCGATCGATGCGCTTGAGGATGCGCAGCCTGCCACTCTTGTCCTTCAGCTTCTGTATCCATGCTTCGAAGTCGTCTGTGCGGACGACGTCGATCATGTGTCGACTATATCTGACAATTGACTTCTGGTCGAGACCTCCCTGCGCGAGAGCCGAGGTGCCAGGGCAGCCGCCCGACTTCCAGTTCCACGACCTTGTCAGAATGCTCATCGCCTGCGGAGCCGACGTGAAGGTCGTCCATGCCCGACGGCGGCGCGCCTCAGCTAAGACGACGCTCGACACCTACGCGCACCTGTGGCCCGACTCCGAAGAGATCGACCCGCACTGCCATCGACGCCCGTTATGCAGGAGCGCGCCTAATCGCTGGGCGAGTCAGTCGGCGAGTGACTCTCGGGCATCGCTCAGGAGCAGGTAGAGGTGATGCGGGTCGGTCGGTGAGGGCTTGAAGCCGAGGGCCGCGTAGAAGGCGGCGGCTTCGTCGTGCAAGGCGTGGACGATGAGGAGGCGAACCCCGATGCGGTCGGCGGCAGCCAGTGTCGACAGAATCGCATCCCGGACGAGGAGTCGCCCGAGTCCGGAGCCTTGGGCCAAGCGATCGACGGCGAGCCGTCCGAGGAGCACGGCGGGCACGGGGTTGGGCGCGTTGCGTCGTGCCCGTCCTGGGAGCCCTGCGTGTTCGACCGCGACGGCCGAGAGCGTGTAGTAGCCGACCACGTGGTCGCTCTCGCTGTCGATGCAGACGTAGCAGCGTGCGAAGCCGGAGACGTGGTTGGCAAAGGCGCGATCGGCCAGGTAGCGATCGAGTGAGGCTTCGCCCGAGTCGAAGCTGACAGTGCTGTCCGTCGGCTCGATCGGGCGTGGACGCTGCAGCGTCACCGTGCTCGATTCTCGGGCGCCTCGTCCCAGGGCGCTCGCTCATTGAGCAGCTTCGCGAGTTCGGGGATGCTCTGGGCGGGGCGGTCGAGGATTGCGGAGAACTCCGCCCACGCGGCGTCGTCGAGTCGGAAGGCGCGGCGATCGGCGAGGGTGTCCTCGGCCCGGATGATCGCCGCTGTGGTGACGAAGTCGGTGAGGGACTGACCGGAGACAGCCGCGGCGTCCCGGATCAGGGCATCCTGGTCGGGTGTGAGGCGCACGGCGAGACGTGCCTGCTTGCGCCGAGTGGCTTCGGGGGTCGTGGTCATGCTCCCACTGTACGCCTGTTGGACATACAGAACGAGCGCCGCGTGCCAGCACCCTTTGACCTGGAGTCGTTGTCCGAGATCGCTGGTCAGCGATGCGGGGAGGAATGCGACCACGGCTCAGCTCTAGCGATTGCCGTCCGTAAAACCGAATGTGTGATGTCTCAGGACATGGGTGACAGTTCTGCATCAGGACATCGGTGACGGTCGGTGTGTCAGGACATCGGTGACGCTTCAACGGTCATGGTTCTGGCCTCGGCCTTCGCGGGGTCTGCCGTTGCCTACGTAGGTGGCTCCTGGGCCGGGGCGGGTGTGCACGATGGAATCTGGTTTAGTGCTCCGTCAGGCAACGTTTGTGGCGTCCGCACGTGACTCCAAACCGGCGGTAGCTAACGGGCGCGATCCGGGCGCCGACACCGATGAGGAATGGCGCCGACAACAGTCGGATGTACGGGCCGGTGAACGCGGACGCGCATCAAGGGAGATCAACGAGATGAGACCACTTCGATACTCGATCAACGTCACGCTCGACGGCTGCTGCCATCACGAGGCAGGGCTCCCACCGGACGAGGAGTCGGTGCGCTACTGGACCGCTGAGATGGCACGAGCCGATGCCCTGCTATTCGGCCGGGTGACCTACGAGATGATGGAGTCGGCGTGGCGGAGGCCGGCCACGGGCACGTGGCCTGACTGGATGGATGAGTGGGAGGTCCCGTTCGCCGAGACCATCGACCGGGCGAAGAAGTACGTCGTGTCGAGCACGCTGAGCGAGGTCGACTGGAATGCCGAGCTGGTGCAGGGCGACTTGGGTCAAGCGGTTCAGCGGTTCAAGCAGGAGCCAGGCCAGGGCGTGTGGGTGGGCGGGGTGACGCTGCCCCTGGCGTTGGCGGATCTGGGACTGATCGACGAGTACGAGTTCCTTGTGCAGCCGGTCCTTGCCGGACACGGGCCGACGTTGCTCGCCGGTCTGCGCGAACGCATCCAGCTTGAGCTTGTGGATCGCCATGAGTTCCGGTCGGGGGCAGTCGTCCTGCGATATCGGTCCACGCGAGTTCCGGCTTGACGTGATCTGTCCTGGCGCGTTGGCCGCTGCCTCGCCAAGACGAGCACGGGGATCGATGGGTTCGTTTGCAGCCACCGCCGCAGCCTCGCGGCAGAAGTGTCACCACCAAGACCACGCGAAAGTGTCACCGATATCCTGATGCAGATTCGTCACCGATGTCCTGCTACATGGCACCGTAAGACCGAATGATTGCCTAGATCTAAGTTGAACGATTGCCTACCTCTTGCTCGACCTTTTGCATGAGTGCAGGTCAGACGGATCATTCGTCGCCCCCTCAGCTGCTCTCGAGGGCTTTCCGTGGTCAAGTTCGAACACCGGAGGGGTGTTGGACACCTCCCTTGGCGGGTAATTGACAGATAGATTCGTATAGACGAAACTGTCTGTCATGAGTTTTCTTGCCGTATCCGAGGCCGCTGCGCGGCTTGGCGTGTCGACGCGTCAGGTGCAGCACCTCGTCGCGCGAGGGGACTTGCGGCAGGTGGTCCGTGGTGCGATAGACGAGACCTCGGTCGAGCGGCTGCTGGCAGTGCGCGGCGGCTCACACAAGCGCGCTTGGTCCGAGGCGACGGCGTGGAGCGCGGTCGCGATCCTGTCGGGCATTGACGCGGAGTGGATGGGGGAGAGCCAGCGATCCCGTCTCAAAGGCCGACTTCGAGCAATGAGCGCGGCCGTTCTGGTCGAGCGTGCTCGCGAACGGGCTGACGTGACCCGCTACTCAGCCCACTCCAGCACGGGGCAGTACCTTCAAGCCGAGCTCGTGGTCGCCGCCGATGTCGCGGGCCGGCTCGGCTTGGCACAGACGAAAAACATCGACGGCTACCTCGCAGTCGGCGACGTTGTCGGACTCGTCTCGCGTCACGGACTGATTCGCGACGACGAAGGCACGGTCACGCTGCGGGCCACCTCGATGGACCTCGACGCCGTTCGTGATCTGAGCAAGCGAAGTGTCGTGCTCGCTGCGCTCGACCTGGCGGAGTCGCTCGATGTTCGTGAGCGACGGGCTGGGCTCGACGCACTCGACCGTGCGTTGGAGTCGTTCCGTGGTTGAGCGTCCGACCATCGACGTGCCAAGTCTGCCTGGTGGCTGGGGTGCACCGTGGCCCAACGTCGCCGAGATCGAGGCGGTCCTCGCGCACGAGAAGTGGACTCTTGTCGGCGGGTTGATGACCCAGCTCCACGGCATTCACCGAGGCATTGACACCCTGCGCCCGACCAACGACGTGGACATCGTGCTTCACGTCGAGACCACTCGCGGTGTCGCCGCCGAGACTGCCAGCGCGCTTGAGTCGCTCGGGTACGAATTCGCGCCGTCCATCGACGAACGCCAAGGCACCGCCCACCGGTTCAAGCGTGGCCATTCCAGCGTCGACCTCGTCTCCAGCGCACCGGACGTCGTCGACGTATTGCTGGCCGACCACTCGGCACCCAGCGTGGTCGAGAAGCTTCGCGGTCGCACCATGGTTGCAATCGAGGGTGGCACCCAAGCCCTCAAGCGGACCATCAACGCTCGGCTCGAGATCGTTCCGGGACGCACGACTACGGTCAGCGTTCCGTCCCCGTTCGGTGCGGTGATCCTCAAGGCAGCCGCCTATCAGACTGATTCGCGGGACAAGGAGCGCCACCTGCTTGATGCAGCTCTTCTGCTGGCCGTGATCGAAGATCCGTACGCCGAGCGTGAGCACTTCACTGGGTCGGACAAGGCCAGGCTCCAGACCCTGCTTCGGGCCCTGCCGGACGACGCTCGCGAGTGGCGTTCCTTGTCCGCGGCGTGGCGGACCAACGGACAGGCCGCACTGCGAATCCTCACCGCCTGAACTCGGCTAAGCGTCCCGCTGCGCCCGGCGCCGTGCCGCCTCGACTCGTCGGGCTGCGATCCGCTCCTGTAGTTCCTCGACTTGTCGCGTCTTGGTGTCGTCGAATGACACTCTTATCGGGTCCTCGGTCGGCCCTTGGCGGGCGTGGTCGATGGTGGCTGCCACTCCTCTCGGAGCGGACTGGGCACGTCCAGCTCGGCCCACAGGTCGACGAGGAGGGCTCCGTCGACCCAGCGGTAGATCCACAGCGGTAGTCCGGTGCGGAGCAGGTAGCCGTACACCCGTCGTCGTTCTTCGCGGTCGGCGAGGTCCCAGTCGCGCATGACCCATTCGCCGGTCTCGCGTGAGGTCGGGCCGTCAGGGAACTCCACCTTGCTGAAGCAGAGCCGCGGTTCTACCCGCCAGAGCCGGTCGGGGACCCAGTGGATGTCGTGCCCGTTGAAGGTCACCTGGCTGAAGTCGACCGTGACGTCGAGCTTGAGCGAGTAGCCCGCCTCGCCGATGAGGCGCTCGGTCACCGCCAGCGATGGCGACTTCTCCCTGCGCTCGTACGCCGACAACGTTGGCTGAGATGTGCCTCCCGCCACCGCCAGCTCGCGCTGCGTCCACCCGCGTGCTTTGCGAGCGATCTCGATGATGGTGGGCCGCTCCATACCAGCACGATATCCAATCAGATTTATTCGGCCGTTCTCGTGGGAGTGCCTGCACACCTACCTGTCGGCCCACCCGGGGCTGACAGGAAGGAGCAGGGTGATGAGCGTTGCCAAGTGCCTGGGCGTCGACAACCTCGATGCCTCGAATATGCGAGAAGCCGCGGCAGAGTGGCCGCGCTGGCAACCAGCCGAGCCCACGCTTGACGTGGTCGACCACGTCCACGATCTGCCGCGCTGGATGAAGCAGGCCGACCCGGCCAACCGCGACGCCGTGCTGGCAGCGCTACTTCGCGTTGCCGAGACCGACGGCCGCGCCACCTTGGTGCTGGGCTGGCTGCTGGTGCCGGGAGCATCCCTGCTCGCGGGGAGGCTGCACAGACTCGCTGACGTGATTGATGAAGTGGTGGCTGGTCAGCTCTGGATTCAGATCTGTGAGCACGATCCGACCGACGCCACCTACGTCGCGAAGAAGATCCTCAGCCGTGTCGAGCGCGAGACGATGGCCGAACTGGGCATCGGTGACCTGGCCAAACGACGCGATCCGGCGTGGGCGGCGGCGGTCCTCCTTGAGACGTACGACGAGTCGGTCGCGGCAGCCGAGCAGGAGGACGTCGAGGAGCCGCGGGAGCAACTCGCCGAGCTGCTGCGTCGTGCGCTCGACTCGGGAACCCTTTCGGACGTCGACCGTGACCTGCTATTGGATCTCGCGCATGAGGCGAACGCTGCGGGGGCTCCGCTGCGGCGGGGGAGAGCGGGACTGACGACGCCATCGGTCGCCCAGATGGTCAGTGAGGATCATGCGATGGCGGCTCGGACGATCCGGCGTCACGCTGCCGATGCTCTCGACGGCCTGGCCAAGGTTGCGCGTCACCCAGGGCTGGCGCTCTGACGCGCGCTCTCAGCCCCCGGGTCTCTCCGGCAGCTCGATCTTGCCGCGCATACGGGCGACGGCCTCCTCGAGCGGCTCACAGTGCAATGAGGTCGACCGCTCAGCTGAGGTACGGACGCGCTCCTTCAGCCACCCGCTGCGCGGCCACGAGTCGTCCCGTGGGGCCTGTGAGCCGCCCGAGGGTGGGTACAAGCTCGGTCGTGGATGGATGGTGGCCACGGCGGCCGCTACCTCGTGGCCGTGGCCGTGGGCCGTGGGTCATGGACAGTCACGTTCGCGACCTGCCGTGCGATCTGGGCGAGCGTTCGGTACGACGGCGACCTGGCGAGGAGGCGCGCCAGTGAGTCAGCATCGATGCCTGCGATTTCCATGAGGCGATGCAGCAGAGCGTCACCGTCTCCCTTCTTGAACCCGTCTCGAGCGGCCAGCGGGGCGAGAAGCTCGTGAAGGCGCTGGAGGTCGAGCGTGCGCTTGTTGGAGGCGTTACGCAGAGCGTCGCCGACGAGGCTGAGGTCCTTGTTGTCGTCTACGAGGTCGGCGATCGTGCGCTCCATCGTCATGACGGGCAGGCCTTCGACGATCATGACGTCGAGTGGGTCAAGGACGCGTTGACGGTAACGGACCTTCCTGCGCTGACTTTGGCGCCGAGTCGGGGAGACGAAGTCGTGGCGCAGAGCTCGGAAGTCACCGATGCCAAGGAGGTCTGCGGCAGTTTCTCCGGCCACCACCACCCCGTTGGCGCTGTTCTTGATCCGCACCTCACCCATCGTCTTCGGGTCGGTGCTCAGCCAAGCGGCGTGCAGATCATCGAATCGGCCAGCGGGGACACCGGCGTCTTTATAGACGCCGTGGGCAAGGCGCTCCAGATGGCCGGCCTCGGCGAGTCGGGAGAGGTCCAGGCGGGTGATTCCGCGCATGCTGGCTTGCGCCGACGTCACCATGCCCCACTGGTAGGCGGTCACATCGGCCAGGATGCGTAGGGCCTCCGTGGACTTCATGCTTTGATAGTATCGTTCAGAACGATACGTTCCAAGTAGGAATGGCCGATTCAGTGTTACAAACCGAGGCCCGGGCCGTTGTCGAGCTGGGGCGAACTCGGGAAGGGGTCGATGGTCTGGGGCTTGCGCTTCCTCGGGGTGACCAGCTCCTTGACCCGGTAGGCCAGGGCCGCGGTCGGGTGGTCGACCGGGAGAGGCTTCCTTGCAACGGCGAGGTCGAGGAGACGGTCGGCCTCTTGACCGCGGCGGGCGAGGTCGTCGAGCTGCTTGGCGAGCGTGGCGGTGTGGTCGTCGCGCTTGCCGGTGTAGTCGATGATCTTCGTCTCCCAGACCCGGAGGGCTTCGCCGTAGCGGGCGTTGATCGTCCGGATGAGCCGACGGTGGTACGCCGCCTCGCGGTCGTCGCCGGGCACCGGACCGGCGAGCGAGCGGTGGTCCGGCTTGACGCCGGTGGCTGCCCGCCAGACGGCCAGGTCGCCGCGCAGTTCAGGCGTGAGGACGTCGTCGTAACGACGAGTCCACTCGGGGAGCGCCGGCGTTGCTTGCGTCCGCACTCCGTCGGTCAGAGTGCTGACTCGGCGCGCGCGGGCGGTGAGGTACGGACCCCACGCGGGGTGAGCGACGAGTTCGTCCGGAACACCGGCCAGCCAGGGCAGCGGACCGCTCGGTCCATCGTCCAGGTCGACCCGCACCTTCGAGTCGGCCAGTGTGAGCGCGTCGGCGTACCGAGTGACGGCGTCCTGCAGCTGGGCCTCCGGGGACGTAGCAACCGCGCGGGCGGTGGTCGCCGAGACTTCGGCGCCGTCGCGGGCGAGGATGCCTTCCAGAAGCTCGGTCACGGTCGCCCGCCAGTCATGGGTCGGGCTGGGCAGCGCGTGGTCCTCGGCGACGTCGGCGAGCACGACGTGGACGTGGTTCTCGACCGGACCGCGGGTGAGCATCGTGTAGAGCGTTTGCCGCGACTCCTCGCCGGTGACGATGCCGTGCATGACGTCGGCGGCGAGGCCCTGGGCGGTGTGGACGGTGGAGGCGTAGCCGAGCTCCACGTGAGCAGCGACGTACGACGCGGGGAGCAGCGCATTCAAGCCCGAATCCCGATGCCGCACCGACAATGCGCCGTCGTTCATCTCGGTGACCATCCACCGGTCGCCGTTCTTGACCGAGTCGCTGCCGCTGATACGGAGGCGTCGGTCGTTGCGGCGCGTGATCACGACTTCCCCGATCCGCGCCACGCAGTCGTCGACGAGTCGCACTGCAGCACCGGCAGTCCCGCGGGCCGCCTGTGCCCGCAGGTTGAGCTCGCGGACCAGCTCACGGGTGGGGGCGAGCATGAGGCAGTCGCGGCCGCCGGCACGCTCGCGGGCCCAGGCGTCGAACACAGCGTCCGCGCAGGTGGCCGTATCACCGACGTGGACCCGGTCGTGGTCGAGGTAGTACCCGAGGGCGGCAGGGTCACCGTCTCGCAGGTCGAGGGAGGCGGTGCCCTCGGTGGGATCGGTGAATCGGACGAGCTCGTCGAGGCGGTGCGCGCCGTGGGTGGCGGCGATGTCGCGGAGTACGCCGCCGGCTCCGATCGCGGCGAGTTGCTGGTCGTCACCGATGAGCCGGACGACGGCGCCGCGTTCGACGGCGTACGCAACGACGCGGTCGAGGGTGAGGGTGTCGGCCATGCCGGCTTCGTCGATCACGACCAGGGTGCCTGCACGGACAGCAGCCACGAGGTCCGAGGTGGGGGAGTGCTCGAGGTCGTGGTCGAGCTTGGCCAACGTCTCGCACCGCATCCCGGTCGCCTCGGCGAGCGCCGCGGCGGCCGCGGCAGAGGGAGCCAAGCCGACAGCGTTGATCCCGCCCTCGGTCCAGACGCTGGCGAGCACCTGCATCGCGGTCGTCTTGCCCGACCCGGCCGGCGCCAGCGCGAGCGCGAGCGGCGCACCGCTGGTCGCCATCGCGGTGACGAGACCTTCCTGTCCGCGGTTGAGCGTCGCGCCGTCGAGCCGAGCCGCGAGCACCGACAGCTCAACGTCATCGGCCGACCAGGCGAACCCACCAGCGCGCCCAGTCGTCGCGACGATCCGCTGCTCGGCGTTGAGGATGCGCTGGCTGGTGTAGCGGTCACGCCCGGTGTGCCGGTAGACGCTCTGGCCGTCGCTGCGCCGCAAAGCCGTCGGCTCGGAAACGGGGTCGAGGTCGGGGGAGAGGTTGACCGACAGTCGTTCGAGGACATCGTCGACGACCCACTCGACCACCTCGGCCAGCCGGTCTGCCGGGACCGCAACGTCACGCAGCTGCCGCTGTGCCTCAGCGCGGACATGCTGGATCTGCCACGTGGCCCGACGTCCCTCCAGCTCGGCGACGACCCGCGCCGCCGTCTCCCGGACCCACTCCGCCGTCACCTGTCGTTGCGCCCGCGGCGCCGGATGCAGCGCCGCCGAGGCCATCCGTTCCACAGCCGGCTCCGAGCCGAGCACGCTCACGGCCCGTGCTCGCCACTCGGTCCGCTGATCGGCGTACGACCGTGGCTCGTGCTTGGTTTCCCGGGTCTCCAGGTTCGCCTGCTGCGCGAGCGCGACCGCCTCGGTCGGTGTGGGCGGGCGACCGTGCGTCTTCTGGAACTCGCGTGAGAGTTCCCGCTGTCGGGTCACGATGTCGGAACGCCGCTTGGACCAGCTCTCGCACAGCGCCCGGTCGACGCCCTCGATCTCCCGCACCGGCCGCTTGTCCCGCGGGGTCCCAGGCCGTTCGGCGAACTGCACGCCGAGCGCCTCGGTCAAGCGCCGTTCGAGCGCGGTGTTGTAGGTCTCGGACGCGGCGACGACGTGCTCGTGCAGGACCTTCCCGAAGATCGACAGCCATTTACCCTGCCGGGTCTGCACCTTGTTGGCGACCGCGACGTGTGTGTGCAGGTCGGGGTCGCCGGCTCGGGAGTCGCGGTGCGTGAACGCTGTCGCGACCAGGCCACGGGTTTCGACCTGCCGGGCACCGTTGCGGCCTTCGCGGGTGAACAGCACCTCGCGCTCGATGAAGGCCAGCGCGTCACGTACGGCGGCATCGTGCGCCGCCGCGATCGCTTCGGCCACCTGTCGTGGCGCGACGGCCCACAGCGTCGAGACCGACTTCACTGGACTGAAGGCCAAGTCGTACCCGGCCACCGCGGTCTGCCGTGGTCGGGAGTAGCGGCGCAGGGCGTCCGACAGCTCCCGGGCATTGGACGGCTCCCGTCCCTGCTCCTCGACGAACCGCTCTCGCGCCACCTCGCTGCGGACTCGGGCGAGAACATCGAACGGCGGGCGAGCGCCGCCCTCGTCGGTTGAGCTTGTCGAAACCACTCGCCGAGCGACCTCTGCATTGAACCCGTCGACGCCGGAGTTGTCGTAGACCTTGTACGCCGCACCGAGCGGCTCGCCAGTGAGCGGATGCGATCCTGTCGCGAAGAGGTGCTTCATCTGCTCAGTCGTGACCACGTCCCCGGCGTCCATGCCGTCAAGCCCGACGAGCCCAGAGCCAACCCAGTGTCCGGGTGACTCGCCCTTCGCGGAGTAGTAGTCGGCCAGCGTGGTGCGCCCCTTCTCCGTTGAGTCGAGCGCGGCGACCTGGCGGGTCAGGTACTCGTACCCCGACCCAGCGGAGAGCTTGTGAAGCGTCATGGTCATATCCCAAAGGGCCGCGCGCTGAACGCGAGTGGCCACGGGACGGGCGGTGGATGAAAGAGGTGTGGGCGACCTGCTGCGGAGTGACCGAAGTCGGCTGTCAGCGACGACGGCTGCGCTTCTTCGCTCGCGGCGGAACACGGTGGGGCATGCGATGCGGCGGGACGAGCATCTTGATCTTCTCATCCAACTCAGGGTCAGGGTCGAGTCGGGCGCCCTCATAGAAGACACCCTCCAACTGTCGAGCTTCCTCGGAGTACTGCAGAGCGACGCCGCGGGTGATGCCGAGCTGATGCTTCTTCGCGTGCAAGTAGCTTCGAGCGTGCTCCTCGGCAGTTTCGAACGATCTAGTTCGAGGTCGCGTGATCCATACCAGGAGCCAGGCGTCCTCCTTTGTCGAACCGATCGGGACTGTCATGCTGCGCTCACGACCGAGCGGGTCTGGGTTGTTCAGAAGTTCTGCCGGATGGCGGGCCATGTCCGCCTGTGCCTTCGTGGCGCCGCTTAGGAGGGTCGCACCGATGGAGAGCCAGCCGAAGTCTCGTCTACTGGCGAGCTCTGCGGCGAACTCCTTCATCGGGGAGTGCTGCAACGTCGGCTTGGGCGCCGGGGCTAGATCGGGGGTCACGCTGCTCCAATGCCATTGGTCGAGCGGGTCTGTTTGAGTCGTGATGAGCTGGCGACCCAACTTGTCCCGCCGTCGGCGGCCCGCTGTGTCGGGCTTCATGAATGGCAATTCGGCTTGCACCTTGACCGGATCAGGCGGCACGTAGAGCCCCACGTTGAAGAAGTACAAGAAGAGGTCCAACTCGTCGGGGGCCATGTAGAACTGCGCCGACTCGGCGTCCCGTCGCCTCCGGAGATACAGCAGAAACTCGGCGGGCGTTTCAACCAACTCTCCGATGAGCTGAAGGTCGTGGAGGGAGACGGTCCACGGGATGTCGTCCTCGCCTAGGATCCCGGCGTCGATCAGGTCGCCCGTGGCGGTGGCGACACCAGAAAGATCATCCAGACTCACTGCCACGAGATGGATCTCCCTGACTTGGCCGAGGTCCAGCCATCCGTCGCCGTCAAGGCGCAGTCCGCCGTCCTCTCGGATCCGGTCGGCGGTCCTACGCGCCTGCGTGGAGGCGTTACCGATCATTCCGACCAAGTCTCGGCGCAACTTGCGGGTGTCGCCGGCACGTGCCTGTGGATTTGTGGCGATGGCCTTGGATTCGACGATGACAGCAACGTCGTCGAGCACGAGGAGCAGATCGCCTTCGACTCGTTTCGAGTACCGACATGGTTCTCCCGCTGGCTCCGTCTCGTTGGCGGCCACGTAGTAGTGGTAGCCGGCGTGCACGTCGGCGCCCGGCATAAGAGTCTCGAAGACCGCTCGAACGCGGTCTTCGAGCAGCTTCCCGCGGTGGGCCTGGTAGGTCTCCCATGCGCCGGTAGCCCGAAGCAGTTGTTCGGAGTTCTCACGCACTGCCGGGATGTTCATTGCATCGTGTAGCAACATGGCCGAGCCGTCACCGCCCACGAGCAGCGGGTTGGTGCGCCACGGATTGTCGCCGCTGGCGAACGCTAGAACGTTGTCAACAATCGATCCCCCCGAAGGTCTGAATCGGAACGCATCGATCACTGCCTTCACGGCGTCGAGAGCGACACCGGAGTGCTCAGATACCGCCTCGGGGGAGATCGCCACCTCGGAGCGCTTGGCGTTCCATGCGCTCGCCCACGACTCTTGGAACTCGACAACCCGCGGGTCGTCTGGCGCGACATCGTCAGGCGCCTCGCCGCTGGCCATGAGGCCGTCGAGGATAGTGAACGTCCTTTCGAGCCGTCGATTCCATGCCTCGGTCTGGGCGGAATGGACGGCATTGAGCACTCTCAGTGCCTCCAATGCAGTGAATCCAACTGCCTGCCTCATCGCTCCTTCGACGGCAGGCACGCCGAAGAGGTCGCGCAACGTTGCTGCCACCATGTCTGGATACGAACTGTGGCGCATCCACACCTCGCGAAACGTCGTTGAGAGCTGGATTTTCGTTATCTGCTCGGGGTTGCCGGTGAAGTGCGCCCTCGCCATCACCTCGATCTGGGCGACTGTGAGGAGATGACCAACCTTCTCCTGCCAGTCCTCGACAAGGGACGTCGGATCGTCAGCATCGGCAACCGGAGATGGTCCTCCGTCGGACAGCGCTACGAGCATGAGCGCCTCGACAAGAGCCGGCCCCTTCTCAGTGCCGGGTCGTGTTTCGCCTCCGAACGACCAGGGGAGCATGGCGGCCCGGAGCAACTCACAGAGTTCGAACTCGTCGTACTTCTGGAGTGAGGAAGCCAACTCGCTAGAGAGGCCCTCAAGGGCGGCGCGCGCATGCGCCCCAGGTGCGTCGGTGGCAAGGAGGCCGTCAAGCCACTGCTCGGTCCGGCCGATGCTGGACAACACCTCGATGGCGTGACGATCCAGCGACTGGGGCTGACGGGCACTTGCCTTCTGGCGGTTGATGCGCGCCGCACGCCTCTTCGACTTCGATCCCACCAGCCAATCGAAGCAGATTGGACCGACAGAGCTGACGCGCTGTCACGCCACTGCCTCGGGAACCGCGGTCTGTCTGATGTGCTGGAGCGTGTCGACGATGACCTCGACGTCGGCATCGGGGAAGAAGTAGTCGGGGCCGGTGGGGGCGTGGTCGGTGTACGGCGACTCGAAGAGGCGGGCCGGCTCCATGACGCCGTTCTTGGTGAGCTCTTCGACGATGAGGTTGACGAAGCGGACCTGGTCGGCGGAGAACCTGGTGCCGTCGAGGTAGTTCTCGAAGGCCTCAGTGGCGGCGGCGCGGTCGAGGCCGACGAGGTTGCGGACGAAGATGCCGAGGCCGCCACGCTGCTCGGTGGCCCAGGCGATGTCGACCTGCTGGCCGCCGGAGGCGACGAGCATCTGCTCCAGCTCGGTGAGGTCGTCGGACGTGAGCTGCTTGTTGCGACGTAGGCGCTGGAGAGCGAGGTTTTCGAGGTGCTCGCGGAGATACACCTCCGCCTTGGCGCGAAAGCGCTCGAAGTTCGTGCCGGGCGTGGCTCCGGGCAGCACGACCCTGACGCCTTCGCCGATGGTGTCTTCGAAGTCGGTGTAGATCGGATTGCGCAGAGTCTTCTCGATGAACCGGACGAGCCCCCGAATGCGCAGTCGAGCGAGTTCGAGCATGGGGAGGGTGACGTCGATCCACCACTCGTCGCCCGCGACCGCCTCCAGCAGGACAGCTTGCTCGGCGACGCTGGGGATGGTCGTCTTCCCGAGCAGCGCGGCGGCGATCCGCTGGGCCGTCTCGCGCAATCGCTCGGCCAGGACGGCGTCCCCGTCGAGCTGGGCGAGCTGGCGACGCAGGATGAGCAGGTCGAAGCGCTTGGCGTCCTCGTCGTCGTCACGAACCGAGGACGGCAGTCCGGCGAGCCCGAGCAACGCTTCGGAGTCCTCCGGCCTCAGTGCCTGCCAGGCGTCGGCGGCGGCGTACTTCTCGACGGCCCTCCGGTGTGGTCGCACGACGAAGTTGTCGAGGTTCATGCCGGCGACAATCTCGTGGAGCGTCGCAGCGGTCGACGTCCGCAGGTCGGGCTCGTCCTCAGTGAGCGCCGTCACCAAGCCGAGCCGGGCCTCGAACAGACGTTGGGAGAGCGACTTCTGGATCTGTCCCTGCGAACCGGGGAGGTCCTCGCTGAAGTACTCGAGGTTGCCGCAGAAGTCGAAGACGAGGAAGTCCTCCTTGTTCTCGCCGGGAGCGAACAGGTCAGGACACAACCGGGTGCCGCGGCCGATCATCTGCCAGAACTTCGACTTCGACCGCACCATTTTGAAGAACACCAGGTTCACGACCTCGGGGACGTCGATGCCGGTGTCGAGCATGTCGACGCTGATCGCGATGTGCGGCGCCTTGTCCTTGATCGAGAAGTCGTCGATCAGGGACTGCGCGTACGGCGTGCCGTGAGTGATGACACGGGCGAAGTGCCCAGCGAACTCGGGGTAGGCGAGGTTGAACCGCTTCTCGATGAACTCTGCGTGCTTCTGGCTCTTGGCGAAGACGATCGTCTTGCCCAGCCGGTCACCGCTGGCGACCTTGTACCCCTGCACCATGAGGGTTTCGAGGACCTTGTCGACGGTGTCCTCATTGAACAGGAACCGGTTGAGCTCTTCGGCCCCGACCTCGTCGGGCGGACCGTCATCGCCCCAGTCGAGAGCGTCCCACTGGTCCTTCTCCTCTTCTGTGAGGTCGTCGTACTTGATGCCCGAGCGCAGGAACTGGGTGCCGACGCTGATGCCCTTCGGAGGCACGAGATAGCCCGCTTCGACGGCTTCGTCGAGGGAGTAGTTGTCAGTGGGAACCCCGTCTTCGAGGTGGAACAGCCGGTAGGTGTTGTGGTCGACCTCGTCCTTGGGTGTCGCGGTCAGTCCGACGAGCAGGGAGTCGAAGTAGTCGAAGATCGCGCCGTACTTGGCGTAGACGGAGCGGTGGGCTTCGTCGATGACGATGAGGTCGAAGTAGGCCGGGCCGAACCGACGTAGGCCGCCGTCGACCTCGTTGATGAGGCTCATCATCGTCGGGTACGTCGAGACGTAGACGCGTCCCTCGACGGCCTTCTCGGTGACGAGGTTGACCGTCGTCGAGCCAGGCAGGTGCTCTTTGAACGCGTTCGCGGCCTGGTTGACCAGGGCAGTGCGGTCGGCGAGGAAGAGCACACGCTTGACCCAGTTCGCCTTCTGCAACAGGTCGACGAGCGCGATGGTGGTGCGGGTCTTGCCTGAGCCAGTGGCCATGACCAGGAGGGCTTCGCGCTGCTTGCGGTCGAACGCATCGCCCACGGCCTTGATCGCCCGCACTTGGTACGGCCGCCCAGCGATATCGGTGTTGGCCTGTGCGCTCGACAGCGGGAGCTTGGTCTGGCGGCGCTGAATCAGCAGCTCCAGCTCGTCGCGGGTGTAGAAGCCCTGGGTCTCACGCGGCGGGTAGCCACCGGCGTCGTCCCAGATCCGGTGCTCGTAGCCGCTGGTGTAGAAGATCACCGGTCGGCGGCCGAACTGCTTCTCCAGACAGTCGGCGTAGAGCCTGGCCTGCTGCTGGCCGACCTCGGGTGACTTCGAGGTGCGCTTGGCCTCCACGACCGCCAGCGGCAGGCCGTCGGCACCCCACAGCACGTAGTCGACGTACCCCTTGCCCTCGGCGTTGGGCATGCCCGTGACCTCGTACTCGCGGTCGCGCTCCTCGGTTAGCTCCCAGCCGGCCTCGTGCAGCAGGACGTCGATGAACAGGTCGCGAGCGGCTGCCTCGTCGTAGTCGCGGGTGTCCGGCGCCGCTGCTGCCTGGGCGGCCGCGATCTGCTGCTTCAGGTCGGCGATCTCGGCCTCGTGCGCGGCGAGACGCTCGTCCTTCTCGGCGAGCTCGCGGGCATGGGCCTCGTCCTGCTCCTTGAACTTCGCCGCGAGCCCGGCAACCTGCTCGCGTGACAGCGGTGCTGCCTTGGCCGCGAGCGCGGGGTCGAATTGCGCCTGCATCGGCACCACATTGGGCTGAGGGGAGTGGTGGTACGACGTCCACACGACGACGTGGAACAACTCCCGCAGCACCGCCAGCGACACCTCGGGTCGGATCTGACGGTTCTCGTGCACCGCGGTGTTGGCGATCCGGCGGATCGCAGTCAGCTTCTGCGTGATGCCTTGCGGCACCTGCGCCTTGAACGCGGCGTCGTTAATCTTCGCGGCGAGGTCGTCGCGGTAGGGAATCGGCAGCGAGAGGACGGTGTAGAGGTAGCCGACGAGCTCCTCGACCACGCGACGGCTGTAGAAGCACGCCGATCGCGGGTCCGACGACAGGTACGACTCGGCCCGGGCGCAGTCGTCATGCAGTGACTGCAGCGTCTGGCGGACGAAGTCGAAATTTCCCATCGCGGTCAGTCACTCGCCGTCTTTGTCGAGCCCGAAGTGGTCGGCGAGACGCTCCAGCGTGAACTCCTGGCGGAGCTTGCACGAGGTGTTGGGGTTGTAGAACAGGC
>JBBRYB010000057.1:0-17359 GCA_038238115.1 Propionibacteriales bacterium
ACAGGGCGTGGTCGAGCGGTTCCGTGCCGTCGTGGTCATGAAAGGTCGTGCCGGCCGGAGTCGTCCGAACTGGCTACGGCCGTAGCCAGTGTGAGCAGCTCCATACCGGTCATGCCGAGCGACGAGGCGATCCGGTCGATGCGCCGGCGCACCGTCGACGGTGAGCAACCCAGGATCAGCGCAGCCTCGTCCAGCGTCACCGGGTCGATCGGTCGCTCAGGCATAGGCGCATGTTGCCAGATTCCGAGCCGGGTAACGGGTAAGGCACTCGCCAACGGGTATAGGTCCACCACTGCTCGAGGGCAGGTTGAGATGTCACCCGGGTGGAGGTTCCCGGCGTAGAGATCGACTGCGCCGGGGGCCGCCTCCGCCAAGCTATCTGTCCAAGCGCCGCCGGGTCGACCGGTTGGGGCGCTCAGGCCTCAGCTGAGCCGCGGGAAGCCAGTCGAGATGCACCGCCCCAACTCCCACGCTGTAGCGCACGAACGCCAGCGACGTGGCCCGGATACCATTCGCCGTCTCGTCGCACCAGCACGGCCCGGTGAGGGCTCACGTGGCGCACGCCTGGCATGGGCCGAGGCTACGGGTCTATGCCGGGATATACCGGCCGGATCACTTCTCCATCTTGGTTGGGTGTTCGGGTGCGGCCTGGCCGAACGGCCTGCGCCACTTCATATCAAAATCAGGGTGAGACTCGTAGGCGTGGCTGAGGACCATTAGCGTCACGCAGGGCCAGCCGTCGTCGCAGCCGACACACTCCGGTCTCGGCGGAGGCTGGTGTCGGTCGACCGGGGGCAGCAGCATCCGTCGGTGGTAGAACATCTGCCGGGCCTTCGCCTCATACTCGTTCTGCTCGCGGAGTGTGGAGGCGGCGGTGCGGTCCTCATCCAGGCGCTCTGTCAAGAAGTTCCACAGGCGCACGCTCATGGACCCTCCCAGCCTTGTTCACGCCACGTCTCCATCGAACCTTCCATGCATCCTCTTACCCACTGCTCACCATTACCCCATTTGCAGACGAACTTGAAGAGAACACTGCGGTGGAACTCCTTGCTTTCGCCTGGAGCCAACCAGTACGGCGGGTTCGCCAGCCCGTAGTCGTAGCCGCGCAGCCACTGAGCTGAGTCGTAGCCGGTAGGGCTCGGCTCGTATGGCTGCGAGCTCATCGCGACGCCGACGACGACGACCACCACGACCAGCAGCACCACGCTGGCAATGACGGCCCACTGCGCCACAGTCGGGCCGGTGGGCTTGGTCGTGCGAACCGGTGGCCCCGGCGCGATGACGCTCATGATGCCTCCGTGGTGTGGTCCTGCAAAGTTTGGCAGCCACGGAGGCGGCATGTAGGCGGTTCAGCGGCCAATTGTCCTTTGGCTGGCGTCCCCGGTTCTCCGACCGGGGGGCACACCAGGGGCACAAGAGGGCACAGGACGTCGAGAAACAACGGGGACTAGTGCGAGACACTGAGATTGATAATGGCAGGTCAGCGCCTCATGGGCGTGCATACCCGCAGGTCAGCGAAGTGCCTGCAACGGTTTCCTAAACCGTGTGTCGCAAGTTCGAATCTTGCCGGGGGCACCCTCTCGACCTGCGTCAAATGCGCTCTGAACAGGGACTTTACAATGCAGGTGAGTTGGCCGAATTTGTCACTGTCTGTCTTTGTCTGGCGCGAGAGACCGCTTCACGTGTGCTGAGCGTGTACTGGAGCCGAGCTCGCCACCCGATAGGTATGCCCTTGCTCGTAGGCCCCAACCGCAATGTTCCCCGCGCCGGACCGCTCACATCGCTCTGAACACAAGAGAGGCCATGGGCAGATGGAACGAGTGCCGAGGTGCGTCCGATTGTCGGCGGATTGGTACGCTATTCACGGCAGGGCCCGCCGCACGTGTATCAAGCGTGCCGGGAGATCCCGCACGTGTTGTCCGACCGCCTCAAGGTCGAGCACTTTCGTCAGTGCGTCAGGGTGCCGTGCCTCCGATTCCCGGCGAACCTTTGACCCGTCTCGGAGCGTGTTTAGAGCAGGGGGACCATCGGTTGCAGGTGGTTCGACCCGCAGGGAGGCGACATGCGACACGCGCACGACGTCACCGCGTTCAGTGAGTTCGTGGAAGCGCGCTCCTCGTCCCTGTTCCACACGGCCTACCTGATGGTCGGTGACCACCAGCTGGCCCAGGACCTGCTGCAGGAAGCCTTGGTCAAGACCTTGATCGCCTGGCCGCGACTGCGGGATCGCGGCAACGTGGACGCCTACACCCGACGGATCGTCGTGACGACGTCGATCTCGTGGCGGCGGCGCCGCTCCTTCCACGAGCGGCCCACCGGCACCCTTCCCCAGACGATCGGCCCGGACCCGGTCGAGGCCGTGGTCACCCATGACACCGTGATCGCGGCGCTACTGACCGTGCCACCCCGGCAGCGGGCCGCGATCGTGCTGCGCTACTACGAGGACCTCACCGAGGCCCAGACCGCCGACGTCTTGGGCTGCTCGGTGGGTGCGGTCAAGAGCCAGGTCGCGGCGGGGTTGAAGCGGCTGCGCGAGGTGCTCGGTGACACCTTCGACGAGACCGTGACGAGTGAACGGGAGGCCACCCCATGAACGAGTCCCTGGGCGACCTGCTACACCGCAGCGTCGAAGCGGTGCCCAAACCTCACCTGGATGTGGGTGAGCTCGTGGGACGGGCGGAGAGGCGCCAGCGGCAGCGCCGGCTTGTTTTGGTTGCGTGCACGACCGTCCTCGTCGCTGCGATCGTCGTCGGCTCCCTCGCGTTTCGGGGTGGTCAGCCTCGGCAGCTGCAGCCGGCACCGGCCCCCTCCCCCAGCGTCGTGCACCCACCACAGCGCGTCGCGCGTCCGCTTGTGTACGCCGCCGGGAGGACGGTGCACGTGGGCGAGGACACCTTCGAGGCCGGGAAGAACGTGTTGTTTGTCGATGCCACCGACGACGGCGTGGTCTTCGTGACCGAAGACAGCGACCGGTGGTGGTACAGCGACACGTTGTGGTTCAACGACGGGTCGACCACCCAGGCGATCGGCCGGGTGGCGACCGAGCACATAGGCCTCTTCGATGTGTACACCGCCAACCCTGGCTCCTTGGTGGTCTGGGCCGAAGGAAAGCGCACGAACGCTTCGCCGGATCAGTTCGTCGTCTACGACACGTCACGGCACAAGGTGATGGATCGACTCCCGTTCACTGGCCTGTACAACACCGTGCTCCACGTCGACGAGCGCCACATCTTCTTCAATCCCGACTCGGGAGCACCCGGCTGCTGGATGATCGACATCCATTACTGCAGGGACCCGTACCTGCTGCGCTACGACGTGGCGTCTGGTGAGACTCGGAAGATCCCGCAGGCCACGTTCAAGGGCGAGCTACGCCCGGTCCCCCGCATGCTCATGCTGGCCGAGGCGCGAGGCGACACCGGGACGGTGTTCACCGCACGCGCCATGGCCCGCTTCAACCAAGTCGGGAGACTACTGGTCCCGGTCGACTCGAACGGTGACCCGACCGTCTTCAGGCGACCGACGGGCGAGCCGCTCGCGCTCCGCGTCCCTGCTGGCTACACCTCGCCTGGGGACGAGATGTCTGTGGTGCAGTGGATCGACGACGATCGGCTCGTGCTGTTCCCGAACGAGGGCGGCGGCGATCTACCGGCCCAGGTGGGGGACCTGCTGGTGTGCAAGCTGCCCGACGGCCTGTGCCGCGTCGCGGTCCGCGCCTCGTCAACCCCCTACGTCGCCCCTGGTTGAGGCCGCGGACCGACGCGCGCTCGACGATCGCGACGTTACCTCGCCCCCCGGTAGACATGCACCCAGCAGAACACAGGACCGCCACCCGAAGCCGCCAGAAGTTGTTACGGCCGGACGGACCGAAAGTTCAAACAGCCACGGAGCGCATGCCCACAGCCGTGCGTTGGGGTCCACGTCTAACGACCCCGTCGACGCTAACTCGGCCCCGAAGCATCGCGAACTCGGGCAGCACGCTACTCTGCGCGGGCTCCCCGGCTGCGGTCACCCTTGCACCGCCGCTTGATACGGCTGCCAGTTGACAGCAACGGACGTGTACAACGGAGTGACCTACGGCTGACTGGTACACCTTCGGCGAGAATCTGGTTCGGCAGTCTCCTGCCTCAGCCGCAGGCGACCCTGGTTGCTTGCGGCTGACCCTGTCCGCCGACCCGGTTCTCGCGCAACCGCACGAGCTCGGCGCGGTCGTCGCTGCTCAGGCCCTCCCTCCTGCCCTCATCGACGTCGCCCTGGGCCATCCAGCGGCGCAACCCAGACTCTGCGACGCCGAGATCGCGTGCGATCTGCGCGATCGGCTTCTCCTTCAGCCGGGCCAACTCGACCGCACGGCGGCGGAACTCAGGATCCCTCGGTAACGGCATACGGACTCCTCTCGAACAACCAACGTCGCCCCACTCCAGATGTCCAGAAAGCCGGGAGCACTTCAACCTCCATCGCAACCACCCTTGCTGACCATGCCCAACCCTGGACACAGCCCACCAGGCGTCAGCGATCCGCCGTCACATCACTGTCAGGTATCTGATGGCACTCAACAGCCTGATCGGTCACCACCCGTGCGGCTACCTCGGGCGATGCCGTGCAACGTCATCGGGAAATCGTCGGGATGGACCGGGGTTACCACGTCGTTGTCCGGCGGGTACAGGTGCGGGTGCCCGCGTTGCTTAGCGACGGCTGCGGCGGCCATCATGGGCTTATGGGGTCAGGCAGGTGCTTGCCGCGTCGGAGGGACCTCGTCTTCGGATGCGGCTACGGCACGTGATGGCGGGCGACTTCGCCGACAGTGCGCCTGAGCCGGTACGGCCTGATGCTCCGGTGCTCGCCGGTTGGCAGATCATGCACCAGCACTGGAAGGACGTGGCGTTTCTGCATTGGCGGGTAAGCCCTACGAGGGTGGCGCCGCTACTGCCCCCCGGCACGACGCCGGATGTGTTCGATGGGAGCTCGTGGGTCGGGTTGATCCCGTTCCGCATGGTGGATGCGGGCCTGTTGCATGGGCCCGCGGTGCCCTGGTTGGGAACGTTCGCGGAAACGAACGTGCGCCTGTACGCGGTCGACGAGAACGGCCGTCGGGGTGTTGTCTTCTGCTCGCTTGACGCGTCCCGTCTCGGTGTAGTGCTCGGCGCCCGGGTCGTGTTCGGGTTGCCCTACTGCTGGGCGAGGATGGGGGTGCGACGAGTGGGGCCTGATATCGAGTACACGACAACACGCCGATGGCCCGGCGGGAGGGGTTGCACCGCCCGCATCGTGGTACGGCCAGAAAGCACCGTCGTGTCATGTGAGCCCTTAGCCGACTTCCTCACCGCCCGCTGGGGTCTGCACACTCGATGGGCGGGCCGGTCACTCTTCGTGCCCAACGAGCACCAGCGCTGGCCGCTTCACCAAGCGACGTTGCAGCTTCTCCAGGAAGACCTCGTCGCGGCGGCCGGCCTACCCGGCATCACCGACAGACAACCCGACTCCGTGCTGTGGTCGGCTGGGGTACGCACTGCCTTCGGGGTACCGATCAACTCACGCCGCCCGCGCCCGCACAGTGAGTCCTGACCCAAGGCAACGGTGAAGATTCCGCGCTACGTGACCAGCGCAACGCGCCGGCATCGCGCTGCGAGCGCATTCAAAGGCTCCCCGGTGGATCGTTCCAGATGCCACCGCTTCTGGACATCGCTGAGGCGTTGTAAGGGCTTTGTCTTCCGGCTGAAGACGCCCCCGCCGGGAAGTCTGGCAGAACGGCGACGAGGGTGGCGCGCACCGGATGCGTTCCCCCGTGGGAACACGACCTCGCCACCAGCTAAAGCCGTGCGTGTGTCGGTGGCGCATGTGCGCCTACGGGTGCGCTCCCCTTGCTACGGTCTCTTTGTGGCTGAAGCTGAGGCACCACCACCGACCAACCTTGGCAGCGATCAAGGAGGTCAAGGACCCCGAGACGCGGCTGTCCCGCGTACACCGCGTTCGCGATCGCCACGTCACGGGTGAGCCGCAGCCCGGTCGAGGGACGCGGGCGGCCACGGTGGTCGAGTTGCGGTCGCAGCCGAACCCGCCGAAGTCTGCCACACGTCGCATGTGAGCGGGCTGTTCGAAGGCTCAAGTGCGCGAAAGAGGTCGCCACAGCCGTCCTCGACGCCGTAGCACCAGACATTCACAGAGAGGCTTGCAATGGGGGGCGCGAACAGGGCAGGGCTGAGGTGCGGGCAGTGGCGGTGGTGGCCCGGCAGGTCCACGACCGGCACGGCAACGCTACCCCGCTCGGGCTGCCCTGCCAGAGCGTCGGTGGCACCATGCGGCGCGCTCTCGACAGCCCGGCCCGCTGGCCGACCACGACCGGCCAGCGTCAAAGCCGCCGCCGTCGCCGTCGTGGCTTTGCTACTAGCGCCAACTGCTGGGCCTGCTGACGCCGCCGCGACCACCGGGTGTGTGCTGGCCTACGCCCACCGGGGCACCTACCGGGCATCCGGGCGCACCGAGAACACGATCCCCGCCTTCCGGGAAGCCGCCAGGTTTGGCGCCGGGATCGAAACCGACGCCCGAGTCACCAAAGACAACCGGATCGTGTTGATGCACGACCTAACCGTGCAGCGGACCACCAACGGAACCGGGGCGGTCGCGGACCTGACCCTGGCGCAGATCAAAGAGTTCCGGGGTGTCCACGGCGGCCGGGTCCCAACCCTGGGTGAAGCGTTCCGGGCGTTGCCGCGCAGCCAGTTCCTGGTCGAGGTGAAACAGGGCTCAACGTGGCCGGGGAGGGTGCTGGACCAGTTGGATCGGGCAGCGACCCGGCACGGGCACGTCCTGTTCTACGGGTCCCCACGGGCCACGTTGCCCCGGGCGGAAGCGCACACCGCCCTGCCGGTGCTGTGGAAACACAACGCGCCCGCAACGGCCGGTGGCGTGGCGTCTGCTGGTGACGGGCTGGTGTCACGTGCCCTGTCGCGGGCCCGGATCGTCGGGTTGCATCATCGTGGCCTGCTCGCCGTCGCCAAGCACAACCACAAGGGGGTGCGGGTGTGGTGGGCGCGCGTGAACTCCCGCCGGGCAGCGGGGACACCGAACGGGATCGTCACGAGTTACGCCGACGTGTACCACCGTTGGTGCACGCCCCGATGAACGGGCAGGGGAACACCAAGTAGGCCCCGCAGTCATCCGATGTCCCCTGACCTCCAGCGAGGCGCGGGCTCCCGCGAAACGTCGTGGCCTTGCCCGCGCTGGCGGCACCATCGACTCGCGGCACGTCCGTACGTTCCTTCCGAAGAAACTCCTGACGTTGCGCGCGACCCAACCTCGCCCTTCGACGTGGGCCGGGCGTAGCATCCGGAGTGGACCGTCCGCATTTGCGCGTACGGTGCCTGGCATGGCTATTGCACGCTTCCCAAGCATCGTCATCGACTGCCCCGATCCGGGCCCGCTGGCGACCTTCTACGGCGCGATGTTGGAGTGGAAGGTCGACATATCAGCAGATTGGGCTGAGGTCCGCGCGGAGTACGGCCAGTGCATCTCCTTCCAGCGGGTGGAGGCCTACACCCCGCCACGATGGCCGACCCAGGAGGTGCCCCAACAGATGCATCTCGACGTGATCGTCGACGACCTCGACACCGCTGAAGCTGCGGTGCTCGATCTTGGCGCGACCAGGCACGAGCACCAGCCAGGTGCGTCCTTCCGAGTGTTCCTCGACCCGGTGGGGCACCCCTTCTGCCTCTGCGTCGACTGACCCGGGCGGCTGATGCTCAGCTCGTCCAGCTGACGATTCTCCTACGGGCGTCCTGTCCGATTGCCAGTGGAGGCGGGGGCGCTGTCCTGACCGGACCGGCGGGAACGGCGGCTCTTGCCGGAGGGCAGGCGATCGCTTGCGGCGGGGAGGACGACCACGGCTGCGGTGATGGTGCCGAGCGCCAGTGCGGACAGCGACGTGGCCACGATGGCGAGCACAGCGAGGCCGGCGATGGCCGCGAGCCGAGTCCAGGGCACCGTCTGCCACACGGTCACCTTGAACGCCGCGTGGCCGGCCAGGAACAGCGCCGTACCGCCGAGCACCAGCCACGCGGTCGAGGCGCTCGTGCGGTCGGTCGGTTCGGTGAGCACCCGTTCGTCGGCGGCGGCGATCACGATGATGCCGCCGACCATGATCGGGTGGATGAAGTGGTATGCGGAGCGACCGAGCCAGCCCGGGTCGGCCGAGCCCGCGACCCGCTCCGCCCCGGCCTCGGCGCTACGGTCGAAGTAGACCCACCACAGCGCGACCACCCCGGCGAAGGCGGCGACGAACGCCCCTGCTTGAGCTGCGGTGACGCTCGGCAGTCCGGACAACGTGCCGCCGATGACGACGACCGACTCTCCGAGCGCGATGAGGACGAAGGCCTGACAGCGCTCGGCGATGTGGCTGCCGGAGATGGTCCAGTCGGTAGTGGAGGACCGGCCGAGCCCGGGGGTGTAGAAGCCGACGGCGCCGCTGAGCAGGCACCAGGCGAGGATCCGCTGGAAGTTGCGCTGCAGCCGGTCACCGGCCAGCCCCGCCACGGCGAAGACGCTGCGCCCGACCTGCATCGCGGCGTACGCCGCGCCGACCCACAGTCCCCGGTTGCCGAACGCGTCCGGGAGCCCAGCGGACATCACCAGGCTGACGAGCATCAACACCACCAGCATCAACCGGACCGGGATCCGCTGCGGGTCGAGCCAGTTCGTCACCCAGGTGGTATAGATCCACCCCAGCCAGACCATCGCCAGCAGCAACAGCGTCTGCAGCGCGCCGGGGACCGTCGGTGATGGGACAACTGGGTGACCGCGAAGACATAGACGAGGTCGAAGACGAGCTCGATGTTGGTGACCCGGCCGTTCGTGTCACCACGCCGGAGCAGGTTCGCCGTCAGCGCCACCATCAACCTCCTCTGCCGGCTCACTTCGGTGAGCTGCTCAGGACCACTGGAAAAGCGGAGGCCCCGCTCGCGTCGGAACAACGCATGCATCGTGCCACTAGCCGAATCGCTACCAGGGCTTACGTCCTCCCACACCCCGAGCTCGTCCCCGAGCCCGCTGACCCTTCGGCCACTGGGACCGCTCAGAGCGGGTTCTCGCCGACGGCCATGATGGTCCCAGGACCTCTGCCGTCTTCCATGGCATCCAACTCGCTGAGGGCTTCCGAGTTCTGGACGTCCTGGCACGGTGATCGGATGCCGTGCGGTAATGCCTCTCGCATGAGCGGTGGTCGCTCTAGCGCCCGCAAGCGACCAAGTTCAAAGACCGTGGATCTGCATCGTGTTCTTGGCCGTTGGACGTCCGCCAGGCATCGAACCATGATCTGAGGCGGCGGCTACAAGAGTGTGAACCCAGCCGGCAGCGCACCGCGGCCGGTGGCCGCCATGAGCAGCGGCCCGCTCTTGACAGCACTCGCTGCAAGCTCCCCAAGCAGCTTCCAGGTCACCGCCCCGGCGGCGGGCACGTCCACCACCTGGCGCAACCCGACCCCGAGGTCGCAGGTATGCACGGTGAGCTCGAAGGTACGCGTCGGCAGATAGTCGCGCAGCCGCATACTGCCGACCGGAGTATGCATGACAGCGTCCCCATCGACGCCGCGCACCATGGTGAGCACCCGATCAGCAGTCTCTGAGAGCGCCGCTGCCGGGTCGGGCCCCCAACGCAGCTCCAGCGTCCCGGCCGCGCTGGGCCACAGCTGCCGGCTTGCCGAGGGAGGCGTGAACGGCAGTGAAGTAGTCAACGGGTGACGATAGCTCCACCGCCGGGACCTGCTCGCTCAGGTAGGACTCGACCGTGAGCAGCGACCGGCTCGGATGCCCCACGAGATCGCGGACGTCGCCATGGAGCCAACGCACACGCTCGGCGCCTGGCTTGGCTCGCGCGACGTCGAGCCAGCCACCCGCCGGGTCGACGCCGGTCACCTCGAGGCCGCCGGCGGCGAGGAGGAGTGTGCGAAAGTGCCTATCCCGCAGCCGACGTCCAGCACGTGGCGGGCGCCGAGGTCGTCGGCGATGGCGGCATACACCTCAAGGTCGCTGCGGTCGGGATCACGCGTCATAGATCGCGGTCAGCCGCGGGTGCTTGAACAGGTCGTCAGCCGCCGACCCACCTTGAGCCGGGTCACGGGTTGGGTGCTCAGCGTGAACCTCTGCCGTGCTCTTGCGACCCCGGTCCGGGAAGGCATACGCTCCTGCGCATCGGGGGGCGCGCAAACGATTTGCGTTACCCGCCGACCCGGAACTGACCCCCTCGTCGCCGCGCCGACGAGCGAAGGAGCCACTGGCATGGGCGATGAGCTTGCCATTGCACGGCGTTCGGTGCTGCTGGGCGCGGCTGGTGCCGCCGCGACCGGCGTGGTGGGCGCCCTGCCCGCGGATGCCGCACAGTCGAGTGTCGCGAACGACGAGGTCGCGTTGTGGCGGACGGCGTTTCGCCGGGGCATCCTGTTCGGGTCGTCCACAGCCACCTGGCAGCTGTCGGACAAGAACTACGCGCGCCTCTTCGGCCACGAAGCGGCGATCTTGTTTACCCAGGACGACCTGTTGTGGTACCGGCTCAAGCCGACTCCGGCCTCCAAGCTCGACTTCACCTTCGGCGACCAGATCATCGACTTCGCCGAGCGCCACCACCAGCTGGTCTTCGGTGCCCACCTCGTCTGGGACGAGGGCTTCGGGGACGGGTGGACGGACGACGACCTTTGGGGGCTGGACCAGAAGTCTGCGCGCCGCCTCCTGTACGGCACGGTCAAACGCGTCGTGCGGCACTACCGCGGACGAGTCGCGGCGTGGAGCGTGGCCAACGAGGTCACCGACCCCAAAGGCAAGCAGGGACTGCGTACGAACGTGCCGTGGTACAACACGATCGGACCGGGCTACGTCGCACGCGCCTTCCACATCGCGCACGAGGAGGACCGCAACGCCCTGCTCGTGATCAACGAGTTCGGCTTCGAGACCGTCAACCAGTACGGCGACCAGCCCGCGGACAGGCAGCGCGCCACGCTTCAGGTCATCGACCGGCTGCTCAACGAGGGCGTGCCGGTGCACGCCCTGGGCATCCAGGCGCACCTGCAGGCAGACCATTTCGCCGACCGGTTCCACCCTCGCGCGTACCGCCGGTTCCTTGCGGAGGTCGCTGACCGGGGTCTGAAGATCCTGATCACCGAGCTGGACGTTCTCGACGACGGGCTGCCCGCCAACGCCACCACCCGCGACCGCATGGTGGCCGAGACCTACCAGCGCTACCTCGACGTCGCAGTCGACGAGCCGGCGGTCGCCGCCGTGATGGCGTTCGGTCTCTCCGACCGCTACACCTGGCTTCAGGAGGACTATCCGCGCGAGGATGGGGCTCCCCGCCGCGCGCTTGCCTACAACCAGAAGCTTCAGCCCAAGCGCGCCAGGAACGCGATCAGTCACAGCCTGCGCCATGACGTGCGCCGCTGGCCCACCTGGAACACCCCACGGCACGTCAGCGCCAGGCTGCTGGAGCCCCGCCGCTAGCCGACCGCACTCCTGTCGAGTCGAGCAGCGCCTGAGGAGAGCGGTGCGCCCGCCGGCAGGCAGGACAGGGTGCCGACACGCGATTCGGCTCGGCGCCCAAGAAAAAAATGGCCCGGTGAGAACCGTAGAGTTGACGCGGCCGGTGTGACAGAGTGGCCGCGCCAAGCCTTCGCGACGCCCAGAGCCTCGTCCGGCGGGCACCAGGAAGTCTTTCGCACCGAGACTTGAGGGGTGACGCGATGAGCGCACAAGACGCGTCTGACAGCCCGGAGGACAAGTCGGACAGCTCCGACAGCGGGGACAGCAACAAAGGTTTCCTGTTCAGGATCACCACCGCCACCGCGTTCGGTGAGGGCCTCGACGGCTACGACCTCGGCGTCATCAGTGTGGTACTGCCGCTCATCACCAAGGAGTTCGGCCTCAACTCGGTGCAGGTAGGTCTCATCGGAGCTTCCACGCTGACCGGCATCTTCTTCGGCGGGCCGGCCTTCGGCTACCTGACCGACCGCTTCGGACGCCGCAAGATCTTCCTCTTCGACCTGATCGCCTTTGTCGTCCTCGGAGCGCTGCAAGGTGTCGTCACCAACAACCTTCAGCTGCTGATCCTGCGGCTGCTCCTCGGGTTTGCCATCGGCGCCGAGTATGCCATCGGACAAACGATGCTCGCCGAGTTCGTTCCCAGCAGGGGGCGCGGATACCGGTTGTCCAGCCTGCAGGCCTGCTGGTACGCCGGCTTCCTCATCTCGGTCATCATCTCGTACGTCTTGATCGCCGCCGGAGTCGACTGGCGGGTGATCCTCGCCACCAGCGCCGTGCCCGGCCTGGCCACGCTGGCTCTTCGACATGGTCTTCCGGAGTCGCCTCGCTGGCTGCTGAGCAAGGGCCGAGACGACGAGGCGCGCGAGATCGTCACTAGGTACCTCGGCGAGACCTATTTCGACGACGAGGACCTGGGCGAGGAGTCGACTGACAAGGCGAGCTTCAAGGATCTGTTCGCGCCCAAGCTGAGGACGCGCACCGCTTTCGCCTGCATCTTCTACACCTGCCTGGTGGCGCCGTACTTCGCGATCTTCACGTTCGCGCCACAGGTGTTCAAGGCGCTCGGCGTGACCGACCCTCGCGGCAGTGTGATCGGCTCGAACGCCGTCGCGGTCCTCGGTGCGATCGCGGGGACCTTGGTCATCGAGCGGGTGGGGCGCCGGCCCTTGCTGCTCACGTCGTTCTGGGTCATGGTCGTCACGCTCGGCTTGATCGGGGGTTGGGGGGCCGCGCCGTCGCTCATCCTCATCGTCTGCTTCGTGTCGTTCGCCTTCTTCAACGCGATCTCCGGCCTACTGACCGGGGTCTATCCCGCGGAGATCTTTCCCTCAGAACTGCGCGGCAGCGGAGTCGGGTTCGCCTCGGCGGTCAGCCGTGTGGGGGCGGCCGGCGGAACGTTCCTGCTGCCTGTCGGGATCGAGCATTGGGGCATCGGCCCGAGCGTCTTGGTCGGGGCGGCGATCTGCGTCGCCGGTCTCGTCGCCACCTATCTGTGGGCGCCGGAGACGACCAACCTGTCGCTGACCAAGTCCAAGAGCGCGAAGGCCCCGCGAGGTAAGGTCGCCAAGGTCTCTACCTGACACCACCGTTGCCCGAGACCGGTCGAGCCCTCCACCGCCCCGCCTTGCGTCGACGCTTCGTCCGAGTTGTCACCGACACCCACACGGAGTGCAGCAGCCGGCGCATCTCGGGTCTCTTGCGCGCGGGGCCACCCCCTCGACCACGCTGTTCGACGCAGCTGTCGATCAGGCCCCGCCAGTGCGCACCGACGTGCCTGATGTCATACGTCTGTGCGTCGCGTTGAGCCACCTCGCGCATCTCGGTCCGCTTGTCGTCATCGGTGATGATCTTGGCCAACGCCTCGCCGAACCCGACCAGGTCACCGTCAGGCACGAGGTAGCCGTTCTCTCCGTTGCGAACCAGCTCTCGCGGTCCGCGCGGGCAGTCGAACGCCACGATGGGCAGGCCCTGGCCGAGCGCCTCGATGCCGACCATCGGTAGCCCCTCGAAACGCGAGCTGAGCACGAACACCGACGCGTCAGCCATCGCCTCCGGCAGCTGTGCCGTCCAACCCTTGAGCGCGATCCGGTCGGTCAGACCGCGTTCGTCGATCATCTGCTGGAGCATGGGCCGATCCACCCCCTCGCCGTAGATGTCGACGTTCCAGTCCGGGTGGGCCAGCGCGACCGGTTCATAGGCCTCGATCAACCGGTCGAATCCCTTCTGCACGTCAAGTCGACCGGCCCCGATGACGATCTTCGAGCGGTTGCCGTCGACGGCTGCGGTGACGGGCCACGGCAAGGCGTTGGGAATGCATCGCAGCTGCGGTGCGGCCGCACCCAGGAACTTGGCGAAGTCGCGGTGGTCCCGCTGCGTGAGTAGGACCAGCGCGTCCAGTCCCGTGACGGAGCGGCTCATGCTCCGGCGCAGCCGCTTGCGCCGCGTGTCGTAGTTCATGTGCTCCTGGCCGATCACCACGAGTTCGGACGGGGCCCGCTCGGCCGCGATGATGTGGAACGACGGGCGAGTGGTAATGAGGACGCCGGACGTCATCGTGCGCAGTTTGCGGATGAGGAGGAGGTCTGTGAGCACCGAGCAGTTGTCGTAAAGGTCGTCGGCCCGGTGCATCAGAACGCTCGGGATGCTGGCCAGCACGCGTGCGAGTCCTCGCTTCGACTCCCGTGCCGCCGCCGTGCCCTCACGCCGGTCCTCGAGGTACGTCATCCGCACCCCCTCGGGGGCGGGGTACGACGGCTCGTCGCGCCGGCGGAAGAGGCTGACCACCTCGACGTCATACCCGTCGCAGAGATGGCCGGCGAGGGTCAAGACGCTGCGCGCCACACCACCCGGCGCGTCCGCGCTGCGCAGTAGGAACCGAACCGGCACCGCCCCGCCGGCCTGGTCATGGTGACATTCTCCGAGTTCAGGCAAGTCGGGATCGTACCCCACGGGTCGGCGCCCGCGCCGTCGGCGAGAACCTGTTCCGCCCGGGTCATCGGACCAGAGGCTGACGCGACGGCACGTCTCGCTCAGCCTCCGCTCGGACGACGCGGCGGCTTCGGACGATGCGGCAGCAACAGCGGTAGCCGGTGCAACCGCACGCTGCTCAACACCCCCGCGCCGACCTGTGCTGTCAGGTAGGTACAGAACAGCTGGCGTCTGCGGTCGGTCGGCGAGCCCGGGTTGAGCAGGCGAAGCCCGGTGTCGGTGGTGGTGTCCCACGGAATGTGGCTGTGGCCGAAGACGAGCACGTCGAGGTCGGGAAAGCGCTTCGCGCATCGGCGCTCCCGCCCCGCCGCCGCACCTGTCTCGTGCACGACTCCCCAGCGCAGACCGCCAAGCTCGGCTCGAGCCACTTCGGGCAGCCGTCGGCGCAGTGACGGGCCGTCGTTGTTGCCGTACACGCCGACCAGGCCTTTGACGCGGTCCTCCAGCTCGTCGAGAAGCGCAACGTCCACCCAGTCACCGGCGTGGAGCACGACGTCCGCCACGCCGACGGCCGCCCACAACTGCTCGGGCAGCCTCAAGGCGCGGTTCGGCACGTGGGTGTCTGTCATGATGACCAGCCGCAGTTGCGCGTCGCAGGTCGGCATACTCGCTACCGATCCTTGCTTTCCTGGTGAGCCTTGGTCGCTGGTCACGTGATTCGGGGACGGACGCTGGTGAAGACCGCGGCCATGTCATCGTGGCCGTGTCCGTCGGAGCTCGCGCGGGCGTAGAACCCTCGAAGTGAGGTGAGGAGCGTGTCGTCCACGCCGGCCTCCCGCGCGGCCGCCCGGATGAGGTCGACATCTTTGATCACGCCGTCGACCTCGAAGGAAGGCGCGAACGCGCCCGCCAGCATGGCCTTGCCCTTGACGTGTGCGTACGCACAGTCCGTCGGCCCGCCCTCGAGCGCGTCGAGGAAAAGTGTGGGGTGCAGTCCGAGGCCCTGCACCAACGCGAGGGACTGAGCGGTCGCGACGGTGATCGAGGCGATCCACGCGTTGCAGGCAAGCTTGAGCGCGGTCGCCTGGCCGACGTCCGGCCCGGCCCAGACGACTTTCGACGACATGGCCTCGAAGACATGCGCCAACCGGTCGGCGTGACCGCGGTCTCCTGAGACCAGGAGCACCAGCTTGCCCTGCTCGGCGGGGGCTCTGGTGCCGAGCATCATGGCTTCCACCAGGGCGACGTCGTGGCTGTCAGCCAGTTCGCGGACCTGCTCGGCGCCCTCCAGCCCGATCGTCGACGCCTGCATCCAGACGACCGACTCGTCCAGCTCGTCGACAACGCCCGACATCACCTCGAGCACCGCGTCGGCGTCGAACAGCGTGGTGATGACGATGTCGGCATCGCGTACGGCGTCTGCCGCAGACGTCGCCACCATTGCGCCCACCTCGGCCAAAGGCGCCGCCTTGTCGTGGTTGCGGTTCCATACAGTCACGTCGAACTTGTCGCGCAGCAGCGACCGGGCCACGCCCGCGCCCATGATCCCAGTGCCGAGCACCGTCACGTTCATGCTGCCTACCCTTCTGTCGCGAGGGTCGTACCCATCCTCGCGGCAAGTCGGCGCAAAACGTTGGTCTCGGCGCAATCGGCGCACGCTCAGACCACCAGCGACGACGAGGCGACGCTGATCGCTCCGGTGCTGACGTCGTACACGCATCCGACGACCGGCAACCCGGCCGGGAGGTATGGCCAGCTGCGGATTCGCTGCACGTCGAGGTCGAGCGCCTCGCCCTGGTTGCTCGTCGTGCCGAACTCCAGGCTTCGGGTGTCCACGCCACGCGCGAGGATCTGGGCATGGATCGCCTCGTCGCTGACGCCGGTCATCCGGCAGTCGGTGTGGGCGATCACCATTACCCGGGTGACGTCGAGCAGGTGCACGGCGAGGACAAGCGTGCGCAGGACGTCGTGGGTGACGCGAGCCCCTGCGTTGCGCAGGATCTTCGCATCTCCGGGGCGCAGCCCGAGCATGTCCAGTGGAGAGATGCGGGAGTCCATGCAGGTGACGACGGCGAGTCCGCAGGAGGCCGTGCCGGACAGTCCCGCGCCAGTGAAGTCGCGGCTGTAGCTGGCGTTGGCGGCCAGCACGTCGTCGAAGGGCTCCATGCCCACATTTCACCAGAGCGTCCCGCCGGCCTCGCGACGGGTGGCCGGCCGGCCCTCCCCAGACCGTCTCGCCGGGAGACGATAGCTGTCATGCAGCTCGGACTCGCGGTGCCGATCCACCTCCCCAGCTCATGAGTCCTCCAGATGGCGACGGGCGTCGTCGAGGCCTCGCCGGTTCGCGCCCACGTCGGCGATCCCGGTGAGGTCGTTTGGTCATGACGCGACGCGCGAAGTAGTCGGCCTGCACCGCCCATCGGAACCTGAGCATCGCCTCTGAGACCCGAGTCGATCTCGCCGGCGCTGACGAGCCCGAGGTCGAGGTAGGCGTCCAGCAGGGCGGCCGCACCCTGCGGGCCGCCGACATACATGACGGCACTCGCCAGGTTCATGGAGCAGTGGCCCATAGAAGCAGCTGGACCAGTCGATCAGGCCGCGCGATCGCGTCCCCGACGACCACAAGAACGCCTCCGGGTCCTGCACTGCCAGCAGACCCGCGTTGCCCAGACACTGGCTGCGGTTGGAGCCGGCTTGGTCGCGCAGGCGCCGGACGTCGACACCGGTGCCGGTGCCATACGGGATCCGTTGCGCCGCGCCCAGCAACATCAGCCCGCTGCCGTAGCCGAGATCCAGCACATCTTCGTCGCCTCGCAGGTTGAGACCGTCGAGAAGCCGGTCGCGTACCCGGATCTTGCCGGCTCGCGAGCTGTAGACCATGAGGCTCGCCGATACGAGCCCCAGCACCAAGGCCC
>JBBRYB010000058.1:0-16927 GCA_038238115.1 Propionibacteriales bacterium
GGCTTCCGTCGACCTTCGCCAGCGTTCGCTGATCTTCGCGATCATGCCCGTCTCGGCCTCTCTCGCGTCAATGTCAGCAGACGTCATGCTGACATTGAACGCCAGAGCCGGGCCCGTGGTAACCCACGAATCCGGCTCTGACCTGCGCTTTCTTCAGTAGCGGGGGCAGGATTTGAACCTGCGACCTCTGGGTTATGAGCCCAGGACCGATGCTGCCTAGACTTTGGCCGACATCTGACTTCCGTTCCTACGTTTCGCATGTGACGTCAGCGCGAGCGCACATCGGGGCCAGGCCAGAGATCCGTCGACAACGCTACCTCCAGCTTGGCGACCGTGGCCATGTCCGGCCAGCGCGCTCCAGCCAACACAGCGAGCACTGTGGTGTGGCTTATGTCGGCCACGCGCGCCACTTCACGGATGGGACGCTCCCCTATTGCTTGGTCGAGCCGTAGACAGAACCGGCGGGCATATTCGGCGGCAACCGGGCCCGACAACTTGCCGGTCGGCCATACGCCACTAACGAGGTATTCAGCCGGTGGGCGCAGCCCTCGCTGTCTAGGGCTCATCGTCGAAACCTATCGCTCGGCGAGGACAGCCGTGCTCTGGACTTGCGCCTGGTGTGTTCATAGACCACACTTGGCACATAAAGAGACCAGAAGATGCCCCCGAAACCGCCACTGCGTTCGTGTCTACCTACGAGCCCAGGCATGTCAACGCTGAGGTGTGGACTCAGATCGCCGACGTCGTGCGCGAGGCGGTCCTGTGCATCACCGCGAGAGACTCGACCGCTAAGAAGTACTGCTCGCACGCGGCAGCCTTCGTGGCGTGGGCATTCGTCGAGGGGTCCGAGCTCACCCAAGATTCCGTCTTCACCCACGACATGATCGACCGCTACATCCAGTTGGGCATGGCGCAGGCCTTGGACAGCACTCGCGCCACTCGGCGGTCGATCCTACGGAGGCTAGCTAGACACTGCTCCCCAGCCTTGGCCAATGTTCCGGATCCGTCACCTATCCCTTACCGCAGACTTCGCGCACCTTATGCCGGGACTCAGGTGGCAGCGTACATCCGTCTAGCCTCGGCGCAGCCCACGCCCGGGAGGCGGCGTTCGCTATTGGCGGTGCTGGCGCTAGGACTGGGTTGCGGCTTGGACTGCGGAGATTTGGCATGGGTCCGTGGCTGTGACGTAAATCTGGCCTTGGACGGGGCGGTGTCCGTCAGGGTGTGTGGCGGTAGGCGACCCAGGTCGGTGGTCTGTCTTGGCCGGTATGAGGCCCAGCTGCTGTCTCTTGCCGAACCCGATGGTAAGGACTTGCTGATCGGAGGTCGCACGTTGGGCCGCCATAACGTCACCAGCGTCACCCTTGGGCGGCTGCTGCAAGACCGGTCCCTGCCTCCGCTGGTGGTCGGCCGGTTGCGCTCAACCTGGCTGCTGAGCCACCTTCAGGCGAACACTCCTCTATCTCTGATCATGACGGCGGCCGGTCTGCAGACAGTCCGGCCGCTTGAGGACTTGCTTCACCATCTTCCTGAGCTACCTGCCAGCGATGTAGTCGCCGCACTTCGAGGTCCTGCCTGATGGTGCGTCCGCGCGATCTTCGGGAGGCCGGCGCCTGGGTTGACCGTAGCGGCGTCGCGAGAGAAATCGAAGCTTTGCTGCGGCCCACCCGGCGAGGGCGACCGCGCCAGTTGAGCGTGCGGACAATGCTCGTGGGTCTCAAGCTGTCCGTGGACACCGCCAAGACGGCCTGCCTCACCGACGTCTACCAGCTGCTCACCGAGTCGCTCAGCCAGTCAGCACAACTCGAACTTGACGTCATCGACCGCCGTACCGGAACCGTCATCACCATCCACCAGGTCCGCCGCCTCCTGTCGGCCATCCAGGCCAAGCTCGACCCCTCCCCGCACACATCGTCCACCCTCGACGCTGCCCAACGCGGGGACCGAGAACGAGCACTGCAAAACTTGCTGGACAAGATGTTGGCCGCATCGATGCCGGCAGCCGCCGATCACACCGGCGGGTACGCCGTCGACGGCACCGGCACCTGGTCCTGGGCCAAAGGCAAGCGCCGCAACGAACCAGCCTTCGATCCAGATGCCGCCTGGGGAGTCAAAACCCACAAGTCAGGTCGCACCGAGGCATACTTCGGCTACGAGCTTCACGCCGTGGTCCGCGTCAACCCGATAGGTGCCGACGGAGGGGCCACTCCCTGCCTAGCCGAACGCATCGCCGTTGTGCCTGCCAGCACAAACTGCACCTACCCCGTACTCGCCGTGTTGGAGCGCATGCAAAATGACGGACTAACAGTCAACGAAGTCATGGCCGACCGCGGGTACAGCTACAAGCTCAACTGGTCCCCCAACCTGCTTGCCCTCGGCATCGACCCCGTCACCGATCTGCACGCCACCCAATACGGCGCCCGCGGAACCCACGAAGGAGCCCGCATCGTCGCCGGAACCCCGCACTGTCCCGCCATGCCGGTCGCGTTCGACACCATCAAACGTCCAGACAGACTCGCCGACAGCCCGGCCTTGCGCAAGTTCCTCGAGGTCATCGAACGCCGCGAGCAGTGGGCGCTTCGCCGGGTAGCTGGTCCCGACACCACCGGCAAAGAACGCTACGAATGCCCCGCCCGGGCCGGCAAGCTGCGCTGCTCACTGCACCAACCATCGATGGCGATGAGCCTGGCCACCCCAACGGTGCAGAAGCCACCCCCCGTCGACGAAGCTCCAAAGTGCTGCCAGCAACGCACCATCACACTGCCCGGCGACGTCGACGCTAAGTCCCGTCAGCGCCACTACTGGGGAAGCCCCACCTGGATCAAAGCGTTCTCCCGCCGCTCACGCGTAGAAGGATGGTTCGGCAACCTCAAGAACGACTCCACCGAAGCACTCAACCGTGGCGCGTTCCGCGTCGTAGGCATCTGCAAAACCTCCATCATGCTCACCATCTACGCCGTCGCCACCAACCTCCGCCTGCTGCGCGCCTGGTCGCGCCGGCAAAACGGCACCGACGACCTCCTTCCGCTGCTCACAGCCCATCCACTTGCTGCCTCATCGGCGGCGCCGCCAGTAACACTTCGCCCCAATCGACCTGACCCACCAGACTGAACCATCACCGAACCCGCATCTGAGCCGCTGGGCTCAAACACGCCCAGACATCGGGAAGCCCGTCCAAGAACGACCCAACCGACGCCGGCTGATTCGATCGACCGCTATCGCACGGTCGACCTCCCCCGACATACGGGGGGAGCCCTCCCCCGGAGCCCAAAACTGGCGCCAAGCCCGCCACTAGGACAGGCTTGACGCCATATTCGTGAGCACCCACGGCCTAAAACCGTGAACACCCCAACGTGGAGACAGCGGTTCGACCGAGAGGCGACAAGCCAAGCGCGTTGCCATGCCCGCCCAGTGTCGCGCTGTAGTCCGGTGGAGCGAAACGGCCCTCGGCTCGCAGGACATCGACAGCGAGTCCTTCATCCTCGCCAAGGCGGAACTGTGCCCCGTCACCCGTGGCGTCCCTGACCTCGAAGTAGTCCCCGCGCGCATAGTTATTGGCGGCGTTGAACAGGTCCTTGTACACCGCGCAACCACCGAAAGCATTGTTCGTCAAGTGGATTGGGAAGAAATGACGGATCCCGAGGTCGCGCACCAGATGAGTCAAATAGGCGACCACCTCGACTGCCGTTCCGTCACCGTCCCTGACCCAGTCTCCGAGCGCGTCAACTTCGACACCGGGGACGACTGCCAGTCGGCCACTCCGGATAACCCTTCGCGCGCTCAACGGATCACCCACTACCTCCATCAAGTCCGGATGAGCAGAGGTGAATGCGACCAGTGCGGCTATCTGACATTCTACCTGAACACTGTCGCCGTCGTCTTGATCGCCGAATTCTTTGGCCAGAAGACGATTGTTCACCGCTAGCGCTACCATCAGGCGCAGTCCACCGGCAACGGCGCGGCGAATCCAATCCACGTGCATCTGCTGGTGAGCCGTCGTGGTGAACCGGGGCCACCCGTCAAACTCCGGATATCCGCCAACCAGGTGACCAGGTTTTCCTTCGATGCCGGCCACAAGAAGGTTGCCGGCGGTCCCGAACAAACCGGTGCCACCCACTCCATGAGCAGGGGTGCACCACCCAAGCTCGTCCAGCCCACCATCCGGCTTGCCCCACAGCCAACTTCCACCGAGGCCCAGGTAGGACAGGGGTGGGCGTGGGTATCAACTACCCCCCACACGGGCGGCTGAGCATTCGACCCAACATCAACGTCGAAGCCCCCCTTCCAATAGTCCCCCCCGAGGGGCATGTCAGGGGGCTGCACATGAACCACAGAATCCTCCTACGGCCTACCGTCGCCCGAAACGAAGGTGGAGTGCCCCGATTTCTCGGACGGTCGGGGTTGGGTGGTTGTGATCATGCTGCGGTTTTGGTGTGGCGTCCAGCGGCGTGCTTGGTTTCGTAGTCGGCGGGACTGTAGTTGACCCGCTTTCGTGGACACCGGGTGACTGCGGTCATGGTCATGCCGCAAGGCTTTGGATGAGGTGTCTGGCCTCTAAGACGGCAGGCGGAGCGCGTGTGAAGCCGCCCACAACGAGACGTGGAAATTCCACGGCGCATGGTGGCCGAATCGCGTTTCATTTTCACCGCCCCAAGAGAACTCAAGCGCTTCACGAAACCGGGGGTCCTTCATGAAGTCGTGGTTCCTGACCGTTGCCAGCCCGTCTTCGCAATAGGCACCGGCGGGGATGTCCCAGTCCGTCCGCCCGCGCAGAGCCTTTGCAGCTCGCCGGAGTTGGCGAGACGCCCCAGCCAAAGTCCGCACTTCCGAGCAGTCTCCCGGGGGATGTGGAGGGAGGTTGACAGGGGCGCTTCCCTCTACTGCCAAGCGCTCCCGGGCGATTTTGGCACACTCTCACTGTCGCTCCGGAGCGGTACGGCCAGGGGGAGCCCTTTCTAGCCCCCGGCGGGACGAGGCCAAGTCAGTGGCGGCCACCACGACTGACTGCTCCGCCACCGGCTGCCATTCGGCCGTTTTACGTCGCCGCAGCCATGCCCCCGTCCGGACGCCGGCATCTCCCCCTGACGGCTGGACCATTACTCCAGGATTAAAAACTGTTCGAGCTAGTACTCAGGAGACAGATGAGGTAGTCTACATATTATACAGTTGGTCAAAGCGGCCACTTGAAGTCCTGAAAGGACTGAGCATCATGAACAGTTACACGGAACAGTTCGTATCGGTTCCTGTCCCCGCCGAATACGTCATGGACGTGATGGGGTACCTCGCCTCCCTTCGGGAGGGCGAGGGGGTCCGGGTCAGTACCGGCACCCCGGAAACCGTTCCAGCGCCGGAGGCCCAGGTGGCCGCCGACTCAGAGGACAAGTCCAGCGAGACGCTGCCAAGCATTTCCTGGTCAGTCGACGACCTGGCGCGATTGGCGTCGACGTCGTTGTTCACCACCCGCCAGGTCGCTCTGGTGCTCGATGTGCTGGCCGAGAAGCCCGGCGAGTGGTTCACCACCACAGACCTCGTCAATCGGATCGACATCGTGCGGAGCAACCTCAAGGGCGTCCTGTCAGCGCTCACTCGGCATGTGCGTAAGCACTACGCGCGGGCTAACTGGCCGATGACCGCTGTGTGGGGTCCGGACATCGGCGATGGCTTCCCGGGCGAGGTTCACTACCGCTTCGACGACGAGGACCGCGCTGCGACGTGGCGCGAAGCTCGCGCTCGAGGTGGTGGTACGAGTGTCTGACCGAGCCCGAGCCCGATGCTCCTGCTAACAAGCGCCGGCTGTGTCACCCCTTCTCCCAGGGTGACACCGCCGGCGTCGGGCTTGTTGCATACCCTTACCTACTCCTCACAACCCCACGTAGGCCGCGGCGTTCTCCTGAAACAGCGACCCGGCGCGGATGTAGCGCCTGACCATGTCGAGGCTGCGGTGGCCGGTCTGCCGCATTATCGCCCGCTCCGGCGCACCGCCTGCGGCGGCGGTGGCCAGACCGGCGCGCAGCGAATGCCTCGCGTAGGCGCCAGCATCCATCCCAGCTCGAGTCGCGGCGCGCTTGACCACGCGGGCCACGCCCTTGTCCGTAAGGCGTCCTGACGCCACCTGGTCGTGGCGGTTCACCGGCCGGAACAGCGGTCCGTCGAAGATGCCGGCGGCCTCGCGCCAGGCACGCAGCGCCCGCACCGGGCAGGTGTGTGGATGCTGGCCGCGCGGGATGCCCACCTCGCGGCCCTGGCCCTCCTGGTCGCTCTTCGAGCGGCGCACCTGGGCCCTGAGGCCCTCCTCGCTCTCGCGCACGTCCTCGATGTCGAGCGCGACCAGCTCGGAGCGGCGGAAGCCGCCGGCGAACCCAATCAGGAGCATGGCGCGGTCGCGCAGGCCGGCGAGCGGGTCATCGGGGGTCACCTCCAGCAGCCGGCGCAGCTCAGCTGTCGCTATCGCCGCCTTCTGCGTTGGTGCCGTGCCCAGCGTCCGCCGGATCCCCGACATCGTCGCCCTGACCACCCACTCGGTGGTCGGCGACGGCGTATGCCCGGCCAGCTGGTGGCCTGGGAGATAGCCGAGAGGCGACGCTGGATGGTGGAGGCTCGAGCCCCGGCGTCGGCCAGCGCGGCGGCGTACATGTCGATGGTGTCCGGCGCCGCCGGCATTGGTTCCAGCTGGCCGTCCTCGCACCACAGGGTGAAGTCGGCCCAGTCGGCGCGGTAAGCGCGCACGGTGTTGGGTGCCTTGGAGGCCTGTATGAAGTCCTGAGCGCGCTCCTGGGCTCACAGGATGGCCGCCTGGCCGCGCTCAGCGCGCCGTACGGCAATTTCAGCGGCCTCCTGGGGCGCCAAATCGTCCGTTGGTTCAGGGTCTACCACCCCGCGAATGGTACCCGTCTGGGGTCCGATACGGTTGTCTTATCGACGTTAGGGAATGCGGGAGTTCGAAGCAAGGAATCCCTCATTCCTGGCGGTCGTCTTCGGCGGGCTCCGGCACGAACTCCCGCAGATCCTCAAAGAAGTTGTGGGGCAGGTGGGGAGAAATCTCGCCCCATGCACTGCGGAAGACTGGCAGCGCGAGGTTGCCGCGGATGCCCTCTTTCCACTGCTCCGCCATCTCCGCGCTGATCCTTTTATCCTGCCGCACCATGGCCAGCTGCTCGTTGCTGAGATCGAAATACCGGTAGAGCCAACGAAGCGCGTCGTCGTCCAGCTCGATTGCCCCGTCTATGTAAAAGGCACCGGCGGGCAGCTGCCCGATGATTTCGCGGTATTCGCGCGCTAGATCATCCTCAAACGAGGTCTGCGCCTGCTCCCGAGCAAGCTCAAGTTGCTCCTTGCTCGCCCGCAACTGCCCGACGCCTATGCCGACCGCCGCAGCAGTAGCCACCGTGCTCAATGCCGTTATCCCGGCGAACACGTCTGCGATCACGTGTGCAGCGTATGAGAGTGTCCGGCCGTTTTCCCGCAGCCGAGCGGCGCGGCGGATGCAACAGCTCCAGTTCACTCTGCCACACAGGCCAAGGAGCTGGCCTCCCTGCCGGCGGCGGACCTCCCTCCGAGGCGAAGATCAATTCTGTCCAGCCCCGCCGGCCGCCTCCGCCACGCGGCGTGGCTTTGTCGCCCCTCCTTCGCGTCAACGTCGTTCGTCCGCGCACGCCCGGAGGCGCGCTGTGGGCGCTCCAATTGACTCTCATCGTCGCGGCAACCTGTTCGCAGCAATGCGGAGGAACGCCGGACCCTGCGAAGCGACGGATCTACGCTGCGACCTCCTCGGCCAGACGTTCGGCCTGCTGTAGGACCATGATTACGGCACCCTCCTGCTTGTCCGGCGGGTACCCGTACCGCGTCAGCAGCCGCCGGACGTGTCGGCGCAGGGATGCACGCACCTGCTCCTTCTTGTCCCAGTCGATGGTGGCGTTGCGGCGCACGATCCCCACCAGCTCATGAGCGATCGTCTTGAGGATGTCATCACCGAGTTCCAGCACTGCCGCGTCGTTCTGGCAGACCGCGTCGTAGAAGCCGAGTTCGTCCGCATGTAGGCCCAGCTTGCTGCCTCGGTCACGCTCTGCTCGCATCTCCTTGGCCAGCTGCACCAGCTCGGCGATGACCTCGGCCGCCTGCAGGCTGCGGTTGGTGTACGACCGCATGGCCCGCTCCAACATCTCGGAGAACTTGCGCTCGGCCACCAGATTGCGCTTGGCGATGGTCTTCAGCTCGCCGGCCAGCAGCCGCCTCAGCAGCTCGATCTGGAGGTTGGGATGCGGGTTGGTCGTCAGTCAGCGGGCGAAGTCGTCGTCGATGATGCTGATGTCCGGCTTGTCGATGCCCGCGGCTGCGTAGATGTCCACCACTCCCCCGGCACTCACCGCGTCGGAGACGACCTGGCGGATCGCCGTCTCCAGCTCGACGTCATCTGAAGTCCCCGGAGCCGCATCCGACCGAGCCCGGCGCAGTTCCACCGCCACCGCTGGAAAAAGGCCAGGTCATCACGGAAGCGCATGGCCTCGAGAGAGGACACCGCCAGCGTGAACGCTTGACCGGCCACCCTCGTGTGATGGAGGAAGCGGTCAACGAGCTCCAGGTCCGCTCCGCCGAGCAGGTGATTCAAGGCTTCCATGATCGCCTCGACCTTGGCCCGGTCGGAGCCGGAATCCAGCGCCTCCCGCCAGGGACAGCCGTAAAGCAGCTCCCCCAGTACCTCGACCTTCTCCTCGAGCAGAGCGAGGGCCTCGTCGATCGGGGCTCCCACCTCTTGTTGAGCCCGGTCCCGGTCGGTGTAGTCCCTGAGCGCGGCCTGTAGCGACTCGGCGATACCGATGTAGTCCACGACCAAGCCACCAGGCTTGTCGCGGAGGTCCGGTTCACTCGGGCGATGGCCTGCCTGAGCCCAGCGCCGCGCATGGGCTTGTCCACGTACATGGTGTGCATCGACGGGGAGTCGAAGCCGGTCAGCCACATGTCCCACACGATGACGATCTCAAGATCGTCGTCGGGGGGCACTGTTGCATTGAGCCATCGTGTGAGGCCAACACAGGAGATCTTCCGGTCGGCTGCCTTGGGCGACTCCCAAACGGCGTCATCCGGCCATCGAAGTCGGCACAAAGGGACCCCAACGGGAGGTTGAGCGCCGCCGGGCCGCAAGACTTGCGGCGAGACGTTTGCAGGATCGCTCAATGCAACAGTGCCCCTTGTTCGGCGCGACGGAGGACCGGTGGTGGCGCCACTACCGGGCCTTGGAGAGCTACATGCCTGCTACGGACGACGATGGGTGCTGGAGGTGGATACCAACGTCGAGCAGGTTCCGACGTCGAATGCAGAAGCCGGGTTTGGCTTGCGGTGCTCACTCGTAGGGAACGCAATTGAAGCCCACCCCAGCCGCGATGCTCCCAGCGGCATGACGCGCGTGCTCCTCCCTGGATACGGATGGTACGGGTTGGGCCGTGCCATCCTGAGGCCATGGCAAAGAACTTTCCCGCCGTCACGGCGAACACCTTGGGCGCATGGCTAATTAAAGGCAGTCGCGACGTCTACCCGGTGGACAAGTTGATCCGGACTAAGTTCTCGACCGTCACCGGCTGGAGCCTCCGAGAAACTTATCGAACGGACCTCATCAAGCCCGGTCAGCCAGTCCTCTTCTGGATCAGCGGAGCATCCAAGACGCACCCTGCAGGCCTCTACGCGCAGGGCACCACGACTGGTCGCGCAATGGCGGAGCTCGCGGACAACGAGTGGGTCGACCCCGCAGAGCGCGGCCAGCCAAAGCTTTTCATGCCTGTCGAACTGCACCCTCTCGCGGCGCCGGTTCTGCGAAGCGACCTCCTCAAGCACCCTTCGCTTCATCAGATAGAGGTGCTGAAGATGGCGGCGGGCAGCAACCCCTCGTTTGTCACCCCGGCCGACTTGGCGGCTTTGCGCTCAGCTTGGCCGCAGGTAACGGTGAAGTGAGGGCACTGCCTCCCGAGATATTGCCGCGCGTAGTGCGCCGGCAGGGCGGCGCGTAGCGACCGGTCGAAGCGAGTAACAAGCGAGCCGATACAAGACCGGAGCGGCCAGCCGTGCATAGCGCCAGCGGCATCGGCTTAGGTGCACGGACGCTGTCAAAGACGAGGTCGGGACACTCTCCCCCTCGTGGCATGCGGCTGCGGCTCGTCCACGGCTTGTACACACTCACCATGGAAGTCGTCCTCCAACGTCATCGGCAGCACAGGTCGCGAGGGCGGCGCTGTCGCCAGCAAGGCGCCTTACCCTCTACATGCGTCATATCGCGTCACGGCCTGATTTGCAGCGTCATGTAACGGGAGAAGCGCAACTCGTAACCGAACTCTTCACCCTCCCGTGTCAACGCCGTCCCGCCCGTTCGGCCCGCCCTCCACAGCCACGGCAGCACGAACCGAGTTCGGTCTTCAGCAGGGAGCGCGGCGATGAGGTCGCGAGCCGTGTCGCGAAGAATCTCGAGTTTTGTTGGGCTCGTGGCGCCTACGCCTCGCTGCCGGCCATCGACAGCCGTGGCACGAACCAGAGCAAGCAGATCCTCAGCTGCGGGGGCACCGTGCCGCTCTTCCCGTGGCCCGGAGATGGACGTTTCGGCTGTTGCCTCAGCAGCTTGCACCCGGGGTGAGCTGGGTCGTTCCTCGGACGTCGGAACCTGTCGAAGCACTGCCTCTCGCTGTACCGAAGGACGCAAGATGGCCAGGTTCTCGATCACAGTTCGCGCACTGTCGACATACGCGATCACTTCCGATCGGTGATCAGTGCCCCAGACGGCCTCGACGAGTGGCAGGACCTCTGCCCAGGTCACGTGGCTGTAGCGTTGCCCCTCGCTAATCTTAGGTGGGGACTTGCTCATTGGTCCGGTGATGTACGTCATATCAACCCGGCAGCCAGGATGGGCAGCCACGGCCAGAAGCAGGTAGTAAGGCAACTGGTTGTCGCGGTGGCTACCGGCTTCGGTCTTGAGTTCGATTATCCAAGCTCGATCTCGCCACAGCACTGCCCAATCCGGCCAGCCGTTTGGAGCCGAGTCCACGAGCTTCGGCAGCAGATACTCGTCGACGAACGCGTCTGTTTTGGCAAGTCCATCCCCGTGCGACGCGTCACCAAAGGCTAAATGGTCCAAGAGTTGCAGGAAGCGCCTTCCCTGCTCGTCCGGTGGGCTTGGAGTGTTCCACCGAGGCGCATCACCGCCGACGATCAACGTCGTGATCAGCCGCTGCAGAAATTCCTCGCGGCCCAACTTGAGGCGGCGCCAAAGGCTCTCGGGACTCTCCCACATGGGCTGCAGCGTAGATCGCTGCTTCGACAGCAGCTGATCTGCTTCACGGGCCAGGACGTGCCGTCGCTCTCCACCCAGTATTCCCCGATGTTCTCTCGCACGTGGCCAGCAAGACGCGCCCGGCAAAAGATCAGGAGTGAGTTCGAAGTTGCGCCGTCCAGGGTGATGCGCATGCGTCATTGCTACCGAATCGCTTCGACGGTTCTCGTCGGCTGCACTTGCCGAGCGGTCGCAGCGCCGTGGCGCCCGAGCGCGGAACCGCGGCGCGGCATCGTCACTTGCGGCGCGGATCACCTGCTCGCGGAACTTCTTCGCATACGCCTTCCGTGCGGGTACTAGTCCTCGAAAGGCCTCCGCTGCACGCCGTCCCTCCTGCTTCTCGCTCAGAGTCCCGCAGCGACAAGCGCGGCAACGAGCCGAAGGCACAGTTGGATCCGATCCTCCGTGTCGGTCAACCGACCTTCGCCTGGGCCTTGGGGGACGAGCACACGTCTTTGGTCGTCCGATGTGAACGTCTCCAGCACGCCGGCAACTGACTTCGAGCTGGTTTCATCGGCGTCGGGAAGCACCAGTTCGTACCCGCCGTCGTCGCAGCGGATCTGAACGTGCGACTTCCTGAGCGTGAGTCCAGGATCGTCACGATGCCAGCAACGCGGCTCCTCCACGTCGGTTCCGAGATCACCCTCCACCCATGCCGCACGTAGCAGCGCATCGCTGAAGTACGCGGCGTAGTTGCCGCCGTACAGCATGGTGAGACGCCGGTAGCTGAATCCGCCCTTGCTCGCGTCGTAGCCATCGTTGTGGAAGTAGCCTTCACCCATCGAACTCCGGGCACCCGAGTAGCGGACGAGGTGGTACCGCCAGTCAAAGTATTGCCGTGCTTCCCGTTCAGCGAGCCACTCCGCACGGATTGCGTCGAGGACATCGGCCGGTTGAGCACCGTCGTTCGCCAGCCCATCCCTGAAATCGTCGAGTAAGGTCATAAGCGGGGCGCGGGTGCGCGCGGTGGAGGCACGGCTTCCAGTCGTTGAACAGGTCGCGCCACGAGGGCACTGTTGCATTGAGCGATTCCGCGGACGTCCCGCCGCAAATCTTTAGCCGGCCGGCAACTAACCTCCCGCCAGGGCGCCCTTTTGTGCCACTGGGACTGCTTGAGGGGCGCCCTCGGGACACGCCGCTAGGCGGCCGACAGGAAGATCTGCGGTCCCTCCTTCACACGATGGCTCAATGCAACAGTGCCGGTCCATCCGGTCGACCACATCCACTGGGCGAGCCGACGTGTCGAGCGGCGCCCGTCCTGCTCCTCGAACGAGAAGGCTCTCGCCGACTCGTCCGGGTCTCCTCCAAAAGAGCAAGGACGTGGCAGACCTCCACTCGGTACGCAAAGTCGGGTTTCCTAAGGGATTGGCCGCATGAGGCACGGCGGGAGCCGGCGCGGAGACCTGTTGCTGGTCAGTCCAGCTACCCGCGGCGGGCCGTCCAGCCAGCGCGTCGGTCGACGCCGGAACCCTGTTCGCCGAATGCCGCGAATCCTTGCCTTATGACTGTGGGTTAACCTGTCCCGCACGAAGGCGTGGAGCCCTCTACCGTCATAGATGGGACGGCCGCTCGCCAGATGCCGAAAGGCCGAGAAAGGCTCAAGGGGATGCGTCCTTCGTTTGACCCGCTAGCCGAGTGTAAACGCCATGAAATGCAGAATTGTTCGATCCGTTGGCCCCTGGATCGAGGCTATCGGCGCGGACGTGTCCCGTTAGGGCTACCGACTGGCTACTATGTAGAAAGACGAGGCGGACGAGGCATCTACCACCATCCGGATTGCTACAACGTCACTTGTGACTGCCAGGGCGGCGACGCTGCCTCTCTCGGCGAGCGCATCGTCCGCTCGCCGCACGACATCGAAGCCATGGATCTGCGGCCAGCCCAGTGCTGTGAACCGCCTAACGTCCCGTAGCCATGAACACCGAAAGGCCCGACATGTGGGAGGGGTTGTGGCTGCTTGTGGGAGGAAGCGGCCGAGCCGTCGCGACGGCCCTGGTATCTCGGGATGGCTACTTATGGTGTTGTGAAGAAGAGCTGGAAGCTGACGTCGCTGCGCTGGCTGCGGCCGGCGAGGCGGCGTGGCACCATCCGTTCGGTCAAGAGCGAGCCGGGTCGGAGATCGACGGTGTTCGCGCGGAGATCGACCGTGTCCGCGCGCTTCCAGCGTTGGAGGACGCGGCTCTACAGCGGGGGCCGGAGCTGTTGCAGCGACTACTGGAAAACCTCGATCCGGCTGATTTGCTCTCTGGGTTGCTGACTGGCATGGGCAGCATGTCTGAACGTCACCTCCTGTACCAACACCCCGTAGGTGACATAGCCACGGTCGATGCACCTCTCGAAGATCTCGAGCCCACGCTGGAATTGATCCACCGTCTGGAGACGGCCGATTGGGACACGCTGCCCATGTGGGATGCGCTGCTCATGCGGCTAACTCCAGCCCCCGAGGTGGTCCACAACCTCGTCCGAAGCCACTGGGACCCACGTGTTCGTGTCCTGCTGGTGGAGACCGAGGAAGACCTAGATGCCCTCGATGAAGCAGAGGTCGAAGCACTCTCCCTTTCGTGGCAAGAGGCTGTGGCCAGACGGCCGCGAGTTGAGCCCGAAAAGCTACGGGTCTTGATCAGTCAACAACACATTGGGCCGCGGGTGGTTCTGGCCAGCAGGCGGGATCTTCCACGAGAGCACCTGGTCAGATTGGCGCACGACCCTGACCCGCCGGTGCGGCGGGCCGTCGCAAGTAACCCGAGCCTGTCCTCGGAGGAACTCAAGGAGCTTGCCCTCGATACCGACCTTGCGACTTCACGGGCAGCCTTCGCCAACCCATCGATGACTGTCCAATGCTTGCTACATGTGCTGGATGCTTCCCCGGAGTCGTTGGCGGTTGACCTTGCACGCGGCAGTCTGCTTTCGCTACCAGCTTTAGCGACTAGCCAAGCCGTGAGGTATCGGGCTTTCCGTGCTGCCCTGGCAGAGCGTGCCGATACGCCAACCGACTACCTGATCCGGCTTTCGGAGGACGCTGACGCATCCGTGCGGCTAGCGGTGGCAGAGACCTTTCTGGAACGTGCCGACGCTCCAGTAGGCGTGCTGACAAGGCTGCTCAACGATCCTGATTGGAAGGTGCAGCAGTCCGCGCTGGTGCATGCCGCGTTACCGGAATCGCTGATCTCAGCTTTTCTACGTGAGAATCCGGCCGCCATCCGGTCGGCTCGGAAGCGGCCAGATATCTCCGAAACCGAAATCGTCAACGCAATGATTGCATTGCTCGAGCAGAGCGACAACATCTTCGAAATGGCGGACCTCATCGCTGACCCCTTGATGCCGCCCACTGCGGTGGCGAGGTTCCTCGAGCCTGAGGCTCATCCGGATCTCACCGCAGCAGCACTTCGTCACCCCGCCTGTCCGGTGCCAGACCTTCTTGACCGGGTCAACGACCCCGATCACTTTATTCGGCTGGCGGCGCTGGAGGCCATGGACCTCAGAAACATACGTGCACCTGGCAAGCTCCTCGCTACCGCGTTGAACTCGCCCATGCAGCTAAAGGCGCGACCCGGGGTCGCCATCCTAGAAGTGCCCAGTCGGCTCGTCCATGAACTCGCGAGCAGACTTCTGGCCGACGCGAACGAGCCGCGGATCCACTCTGCCCCTCTTGAGCATCCGGAGAATCCCTGGCAGACGCTGACCGCCTCCGATGAGGAGTTCGTGGCGCCGATCGACGAGTTGCCAGTGCATGAACACAACGCCCGTGCGCGGCCGGAGCACCGGTTCCGGCTTGACATGGTTCCCGAGCCGTTTCTGGGAAACGTAGGTGCTCCGGTGATCGTCCTGACCGGAAATCCCCGCTACCGCGAGGACGACCTTGAGACGCACCACCGAGAGGACGTACGAAAGCTCTTGCTCGCTAATTTGCGGCAGCAAACCCTCGAGTTCCCGCTGGTGTGGCTGGACCCACTCCTACACAATACGACGGGTGCACAATGGTATTTGACGAAACTGCGGGCACTGCTGGAAGCAACAAGCTTGCAAACCGTGGCGACGAACCTGGCCATCTTCGAGTCGCTGCCGTACCACTCAGAGAAGCTCGGAAAGCCGCGAAATTCACTCCCGTCCCAGTTGTACACTAACCATCTCGCCCGTCAGGCGATTATCGGGGCCCGCCTCGTAATTTGGCAGCGCGGCCCGTGGAGTCAGCTACTAGGAATGGACCTAAGCCAAGCGGCAATACGTCCACGGTCCAAACAGACCTCGTATCTCACACCGAATAACTTGGGAAGCGACGTGTTCCGTAAAGCAGTCCAAGAACTCAGCCGAAGCTGATGTCCGGTTGAGTGACGAAATGCTCGACCAACCTTCGGCGTGGGCAGCCGTCCAGATCGGGACGCCAAGGGTAAAGGCCGAGTCTCGGCTCCAAAGTGAATTGAACACCTCACGGACGCCGGACTCTACAGGCCTCGCTACATGACGTCCCGACGTCGGCCCAGATCAGACTCTGAGCTGTTCGTTCTTCCTTTCCCTGGTCACCGAAGCAAACCCAGCCTCATCATGGACCGACGAGCTTTTCGATGGCGTGAACAACGGATTCAAGCCCTGCAAGGTCGCTCTTGACTTCGTCGATCGACAAAGTTGCGCGGCTTCGGCCGAGACGGTCTCCGGCGTGCACGATCTTGTTCCGCCGGTTCGTGATTCGGTCCAGCAGTGCCACTGACTCGCCCCTCTTGCATCCACGATGGTGATCCAACTGGCGCGCCCAGTTGTCGACGCCGATGAGGCAGAGCAGATCTCCCACCTTCGTCGGTGAGGTGCTGGCGTTGCGCCTGATCAACGGCTCGATGACGCGACCATGGAGGCCGCTTCGACGCCGTGTGTAGTGCTGTTCGATGTACAGCCAATCCCCGACCGACATGGTGAGTCGCCTCAGTCGGTCGGTCGCGACATCGTGCGATGTCGATAGGGCACTGACCCGGGTCATCACTTTGTCGGCCAGGTAGGTTTCGGCTGCCGCGCAGGCGGCGACCAGCGCCTGCCGCAGCAAGGGCTTATGGTCGGCGAACGTCTCGCGACTCAACCGCGAACCGGGCTTGAAGGTCAATAAGACGTCTTGGCTTTCTAAGCAGTCCAACTCGTCCCGGTCCCTAGCTGGCACCTTCCACGCGTCCCCTACACGCTCTCGAAGTTCCTTGCGCATTCGTCGCGCGCGACTGTTGGTGAGTCCCTCCGCGAGCAGCACGAGGTGTTGGGCGTCCTTGATGTTCGCCTCGAACGCTTCGAGGGGCGTCGGCTTCTTCACGCCAGCCATCGGTCCACCTCCCGTGTCGTGCTGGGGGGCAACGGCTGCTGGCCCCTGAATGCTCGAGGAGTACCCATGCTAGGTGCGGTCCAACACCAAGCAGTACGCGAACAACAGGATAGAAGCAGACCATGATCGGCTCAAAGGCCGGCTTCGACCGAAGGGGCCTGCTGCACGAGCTGGTGACAGTTTGACCTGCCCCACCAGAAAGGTTCCACTGCTGCTGGCTAAGTGGCTGCCTTCACCGGAAGGCTGAACCTCGTGCCCCGTGCCTACCCTCCCGAGTTCCGTGCTCGAGCTATTGCCCTTGTCCGAGCAGGAAAACCGCAGAA
>JBBRYB010000059.1:0-16374 GCA_038238115.1 Propionibacteriales bacterium
ATCGCCCAGGAAGCTGGTATCTCCGTCGAAACCATCTACAAGTCCTTCGGCAGCAAGTCACGGCTGGTGCGGGAGATCTACGAGCACGGACTAGAAGGGCTAGGGGATACGCGCGCATACGAGCGCTCAGACGAGATGCGCGACCGGGAGAGCGATCCCCGGACGATCATGCGCGAGTGGGGTCGCCTCACTGCCGAGGTGGCGTCCGTCGTGACCCCCATCCGGATCCTGATGCGCCATCTCGCGCTGACTGACCACGAGATCGCGGCAGTGCTCGAGACTGCGGAGACCGAGCGGCTCGCTCGGATGCGGCACCATGCTCGGTTCCTCAAGGCGCGGGGACACCTGCGCGACGGCGTGACCGTGTCCGAAGCTACCGACCTCCTCTGGATATGCAGCTCGCTCGAGATCTACGAACTGCTGGTGATGGGGCGTGGCTGGTCGACCGACCGCTTCGCGCGTTACGTGGGTAACCTCATGATCACCGCTCTGATGTAGGCACGCTGCTGCAAGCGTCTCGGCTCTGCCGCTCGCGTGAGGCGTCAACTCGATCGGTCACCGACGTCGTCCTGTGTGATCCGGGCCGTTCGCCATCGAGGTGACCGGCCTCCGGGGTGCAAAATCGGTTCCCCCAAAACTCGCGTCTATCTGGGCGGTGTCTACGTGGCTCTCGGGCCTGATCGGACTGCTCGGCGGTTGCCTACGCGCCGGCGACGTAGGCGGTGAGGAAGTGGACGCCGTGGCGGTCGAGGTTGCCGCGGGCGCGGTCGTAGTGCTGGGTGGTGCGGGGGTCGGCGTGTCGGGCGAGGATCTGGGCGTCGCGGAGCGGTACGCCGACGTCGAGAGAGCGTTGGTGATGGCGGCGTGCCGCAGCGAGTGCGGGCTGATGTGGAGCGGGGGGCTGGCGGTCTTGGCGATGCGGCGGACCATGCGGTAGGCATCGCGGCGGTCGGTCGGCTTTCCACTCTGAGGCCGCAAGATGAGCGGGCCAGTGCCGCGTTCACCGCGACAGGCTCCGAGGACCCTGAGGACGGGGACCGTGATCGGCATGGTGGCGGCTTGCTGCCCTTGCCGACCAGGTGCAGGACCCGGTGCCCGCGCAGGCTCTCTCGGTAGTCCTCGATCCGCACGGCGGCGGCCTCCGAGGCGCGCAGGGCGTTGATGCCGAGCAGGAACGCCAGCGCACCGTGATGGCTGGACGGTCAGGGTCTGGGCGACTTGGAGGAACCGGATCATCTCCAGCCGGTCCAGCCCCTGGGTGCGAGTTTCGTCGGCGTGGACTTTCGGCAGCCGGGCGTAGACGGCTGGGTCGGCGGCGATGCGACCGTCGATATGCGCGAAGCGGAAGAACCCGCGGACACCGTGCAGCATGGTTTTGACCGAGGGATCCCGTAGGCCGGACTCTGCAGGTGGCGGATGTAGAGCTCGACGTGCGCGCGCTGTATCCCGGCGAACGGGTCAAGTGCATTGGTCTGTCACCAGGTGAACCAGCGGCGCAGCTGGTAGGCGTACAGGGTATGGGTTCGGCCGGTGCATCGGGCGGGGTAGGACACTGCTGCGAGCTGCGCCGGTGTCATCGCCTGGGGCGCAACGGCAGGAGCAGGGTTCTGATCATGGGAGCCTCCAGCGGCCGAGAGCCCATGACCCAGCAGCGGACCGCGGCACACGGCGAGGCCGCGACCACGCACGGTAACTCCAGGCGTCGACGGACGCTTCGCACACGAGCGGCTACGTATTGACACACCCGAAGCGGTGGAAGGACTTACCGGGAAAGATCATCAAAGCCTGATCCTAGGTATTGCCGGATTCGCGCCTCGGGTTCCGTGCCGCTCAGCGGCCAGCGGGTGTGCAGATGCAGGAGCGGTTGCCGTCGGCGTCCTCGACGACCCAGTACGCCGGAGCCGCGCGGTCGCTGACGAGGCGTCCTCCGGCGTCCAGGACTGCCTGCAAACGTCGTTCGGCCTCGTCTTCTGCTACCCAAACGTCGAAGTGCCATCGTTGTTCGAACGGCTGCTCCGGGAGCGCCCACGTCTCGTCGCCGTCCGGTTCCTGCCACCACACGGTGGGCACCTGGCCGCTGGGGTCGACCGGCTCGCCATCTTCCACCTTGCCGCCGAGCAAAGCTGCATAGAACGGCGCAAGTTGTGGCCCATGTGGGGTATCGAGTCCGAGCTCCAACTGGGTGAGCCCGCTGGTGTCGGAGTCAATGCCGAGCGCTGCTGCGTGGCTGCTGATCTGGCGCGCAAGGTCGAGGTCGCGGCTGGTGATACCGCCGACGTCGTGGCTGGACAGCGTGACGATCACGTCGGCGTAGGTGAGCTGGATGTGGGGATGGTGGTTGGCCATCTCGGCAGCGGCACCGATCCTGTTGACCAGCGCGAGGCCGGTCCGAAAGTCGCCGGTGCAGAAGCGAGCCTTGATCCGTCCAAGAATCTGCCGCCAGTCCGCGAGACTGGCATCGCGTACCTGCATCGCGGACAACTTCTCTCGCGGTTCAGTCATGGTTTGACTCCGTCTGGTGTGATGGCAGTTGCGCTCTCCACAAGATAGAGGTGGTTCAGGACGAATGGAGTCCGAAGTGCGCACCCGATCAAGATCGAGCAGGTGACGCGTCGGGCAAGCGACCAGCCCTCCACGCGGCGGTATGACGCGGCGGTCCCCAGCGCGGAAAAGCCGAGCTCCCTCACTGTCCGCCGACGCTCACCGGCGAACTCAACCGACGAACAACCAAGACCCCCATGCGGCGGGCCTGATGGGAACCACCCGCCGGAGCGGCATGCACCCCGTGACCGTCGTGGTGCCCAGCCTGTGACCTCTCCGAGGCCCGTACCAACACCCAAAAGGGGCTTCCCGGCGAGTTTCCGGGCGTCTTCTGCGAGGAGGCATTCGTAGGTTTGGTCCGCCAGGGAAGGAATCAGAAAGCTTCGCTAGCGTGGCGGTTGTGACGCTCGACCTATCCTTCCTTACGGTCCCGCTGCGGTCGACGCCCACGTCCTCCCGACCAGTCAACGTCTACGAGATCCTGCGAGTGGGCTGGCGCGAGTCACGCGTCGACATGACGCTCCAGTTCTTTCTCGACCCAACCGAGCGGCATGGCCTCGGATCGCTCGTGATCGACGCACTTCTCAATGTGCTCGATGGGGCGCCAACGATTGGCGCGGCGGGGAGGACTCACACACGCTGTTCGTGGCAGAGGACTTCCTCGGCTCGGACTCATGGGAAATCAGCACGCAAGCTTCGTTCATCGACGTCTACGCCAAGAACACCGAGCGCGGGATAGTGGTCGTGCTCGAGAACAAGATCGGTCACGAGTTGAACAACCCGCTCGAGCGATATGCCGCGCACGCCCTGGGCGAACAAGCGATCGCCAATGTGCTCGTGGCGGTCTTGGCGCCCCACCCACCACCATGTACGCCATGCCCGGCGGCGCCGTGCCGGGCCGTCACAATACCCCGACATCAAACTCGACGGGCGCGACTTCAAGGCCTTCCATCCCATCTTGGACCACCGACTACTTCGAGTACGGCACCTCCACTAACAACCTCGCCGACAGCGGCTGCGGAGTCGAAATGGGCGACGCTGTCCTCGGCATGGTCACCAACTCCCTACCCGCCCACCCAGCTGGGTCGTGGTCCGCAACGCCAGCGACCCCTGCATCACCGGCCACTTGCCCACCACACCCGACGTCCAGGCCATGTGGGCTGTCTGGTACTACGAGACCTACGGCTACTGGACCGCCGTCTCCTCCGCCATCACCTGCTGGGCCATCATCGCCGGCGACACCGCCTAACCAGGTTTGACATCATCGGACTAGTTCTCCGATCACTGCCTGATCAAGAAGACGCCGATACGGCGTCCCTTCTTTGGGCTGTATGGAACTACCATTGCCGCTAAGTGTCGGAAGCGCCTCCAACGAGAACTGCTCTTGCGGTGAGCAGGTCACACGGTGCTTGCAATGGGTTGGGTGGGCTTCGCGGGTGTGACGCGTAGAGACATGACTCGCTGAAGTAATGGCTCTGCCGCTAGCCGCTCAGCAATGGCCGTGGCTTCCTCGGCGAGCCGTTCCGCCGTCGGACCATCTCCTTCACGAACCAGATACTCCGCTTGATCGACAAGGCCGACGGCAAGGTGGTAGGGCGACCCAGTCGTGCGCAGTGCTTCCGTTGCCGTGGTGAAAACTGCAGCCGCCACAGGGTCACCTTTGGCCGCAAGCAGCCTGGCGCGGACTCGCACAGCGTCGGCACGGGTCAGTGGTGGGATATGGCCGGGTGGGTGCTGGTCGAGCCAGTCCAGTAGCTGTTCCACGCCCGATTGGTCCTCCAACGCCAAGGCGGCGTCCGCTGCTAGAGGCCAGCCGAAGCGGGTCACCTCTGAGCTCAATCCCATCGTGTCCGCATAGCTCAGCACCTCCTGTGCTCGGGCAAGGGACTCCGTCCAGTTTCCGCGTGCAGCAGCAATTGCGGCGAAAGTGATGGCTCGCCACATCAGGTCCTGAGGTTCCTCCGTGTCGGGGAGGCCCCGAGCGGTCGATTCGATTTCAAGCAGGTGCTCGTGGTCACCCCGGAAGGCAGACACCATTGCCTTGGGAGGTAGCGTTGCCGCGTACTCTTCCGTACCTTCGTCAGAGCTCTCCGCCGACAGTGTCAGCACGTGATCCCACTGGCCCGTTAGCAACAGCGCCTGCAGTAGGTTGCCGTTGCCCATCGGTAGGTAGACTCGGTGCCCGAGACGGCGTGCATCTGCCATCGTGGATCGTGCCACTTCGGCTGCTGCCTGAGGGTCCTCGGTAAGCAGAACATCAGCCAGATTGGTGCGCGCTCGAAGGCTCGCTGTAGTGGCCTGCGATGATTCTGCTCTCCGGGCCGCCTCCTGGTAGTACATCGTTGCCTGAGTAGTCCGGTCGGCGAAGACATGTACTAGACCTCGGGTGACTAGCAAGTCGGCCAAGACGGCGTTGGAAAGGCCAAGCGCCTGAGCTGCCGTCAGCGCCTTCGAGGACAACAGGTCCCCTTCATCAAGATTGCCGGCGAAGACTTGGAGGGCCGCAAGCGTGGAGAGTGCGTCAACAGTGTCGACGTCTGCGTCGGGTTCGAGTCGGGCCAGGGCCTCGGTGAGCGCGCTCCGCGCTTCGTCGTATCTCCCTAGGAAGCGGAGGCTGCGGCCGATGCCGACCTGACAGCGTGCTGCTGCCCGTTCCAGCCGCTGATTTCGGTAGAGATGGGCCGCGTGTTCGTAGGGCTGGATCGCCTCGGACCATTGGATCAGCTGGGCTGCCCTGCCCGCGCGCTCCCATAGTTGGGCGGCTCGAACCTGGGAGTCGTCTGTGTGGTCTTCTTCGAGGAGTTCGGCGGCTTTTTGGTAGTTGGTTGCGGCTGTTGCTGGGGCGCCGGTGCGTTCGGCGCGTTCACCAGCGCGGGTGAGCATCGTGACGGCTTCGGTTCGAAGGTCAGGTGTGTCTGGGTCGTCGGGGACGGCAGCCAGCGCGTCGAGAAGGTGGGTGGCGATAACTTCGCTGATTTCTTCGCCCTGGTCGGCGAAGACAGAGCGCAAATGATTCGCGACGGCAAGGTGGCGGGCTTTGCGTTCGCGCCGGGACAAGGTGTCGTAGGCGACTTGGCGGAACATGGCTTGCACGAAGCCGTAGTGGCCGCGTTGCGGTGACAGCGGGTCGGCGCGCACCCCGAGGACTTCACGGCGCACCAGTTCAGCCAACAGGCGGCGCACTTCGCGATCCGGTGAGACGCTGATCGCGACCAGCGCTTCGGCAGGGAAGCTGGCGCCGAGAACGGCTGCGTCGGCGATCAGGGCTCGGGCGTCCGGTTCCAACACGTCCAATCGGGCCGCTAGCAGCGACTGCAAGGTGGCGGGGACCGTGAGCTGCCCGATGTCACCGACCAACCTGTAGACCCCACCGGAGGGTTGCACAACGTCGCGGTCGATGAGCATCCGGATGGTTTCGACCGCATACAACGGAACGCCTTCGGCGCGGTCGGCGATCGCCTGCTTAGCTGTCTGCGGCGTCCCCGGCACTAAGCCGTCCAACAGCTGGCTCATCGCTGCGTCGTCGAGCGGATCCAAGGTGAGGGTGGTGGAGTTACGGCGACCTACTCCCCAGCCGGGTCGCCGGGCTTCGAGTTCGGGCCGCGCGAACGTGAGCACGAACATCGGCACCCCGCGAGCCCAGTCCAAGACGTGCTCCACGAAGTCCAACAGGCCAGCGTCGGCGTAATGTAAGTCTTCGACCACCATCACCACTGGTGTGGTGGCGGCGAGCCGTTCGAAGAACAACCGCCACCCGGCGAACAGTTCCTCTCGACCCAACACCGGGCCAGCGACCTCGCCGCCGTATTCCACCCCGAGCAGCTGCCCCAGCCGCGGACCTACATATGCGCGTTCGGCGGGATCGGTCAGCCACTGCTGCAACCCGGTGACCAACTTCTCGGCGGCGGCATCGGTGGAATCTTCCTCAGCGATCTGCAGCCGTTGCCGCACCATCTCCGCCAACGCCCAAAACGCCACTCCCTCCCCATACGACAAGCAGCGGCCACGGTGCCAGCGGACAGTGTCGGCCAACCCGTCGACGTACTTCTCGAACTCCCACCCCAACCGGGACTTACCCACTCCCGCAACACCAGTTACGCTCACCAACCGCGGTGTCCGTCGGTCCCAACACGCGTGAAACAGCTCCTTGACCAGCCGCAGCTCCGCATCTCGACCAACAAACGCTGCTTCCAGGCCGTCGATGCGCTGCGACCCCCCAACTCCGGCCAGCACCCGGTCGGCCCGCCACAACGGCACCGGCTCAGCCTTGCCCTTCAACTGATGCTCACCAGCCGAGACGAAACTCACCCCGGCCTCCGCCACCCGCCGGGTCGCCTCATCGACAAACACCGTCCCGGGTTCAGCAGCTGCCTGCACACGCGCTGCCGTGTTCACCGCATCCCCCGCCACCATCCCCTCACCACTGGCGCCCACCGTCACCGCGACCGCACCGGTCACCACGCCACCACGGGCAGCCAGCCGAGGTGCACCCGCCTCCCGGCCCAACGTCTGCACCGCCGCCACCACATCCAAAGCAGCCCGCACCGCCCGCTCAGCGTCCTCCTCAGTCGCAGTCGGCGTCCCCCACACCGCCATCACCGCATCACCGATGAACTTCTCAACGATTCCGCCGTACCGGGTGATCACCGTACGAGCTGCCGCGAAATACTGCGACAACAACTCCCGCACATCTTCGGGATCCCGGGCTTCACTCAACGACGTGAAACCGACTAGATCGCAAAACAGCACCGAGCAGACACGTCGCTCGGCAACGGGACGAGCGTCCGCAGCAGTTATCGGCGGAGTCGGTGCTGAGGTGGAACTCAGGTCAGGCAACGCAAGCGGAGCAGCGCACTGACCACAGAACCGCTGGTCCGGTGCTGCCTCGGCTCCGCAAGCGGGACAGACTGGCAGCAGCGGGTTCGCGCATTGACCGCAGAACCGGTTGCCTACCGGATTTTCGCTGCCACAGTTGCTGCAACGCACGAAAACAACCCCTTCCATGGGGCTGACCCTGCGCCCAACGATAAGCCTGACGCGCGCGTTAGGTCACTGGAGTCTTCCGCAGAATTGTGCCTCATCCAGGGCTCAAGGTCTATGTCACCGCCTTAACGTGGTCACTGGAGTGGCCAGGTCAGGCCGAAGTCGCCCGACCGGGTGAGCCGTCCCGGCGAGTCCGGAGACTCTGGTGTGTCCAGGCTTGGACGGCGTCTGGATTTCTGGATTCTGGTGCTTGACGCCAGGAAGTTCAGATGGGACGACAGGGCTACTCGGTCGAGTTTCGACGCAAGGGTCCTCGACATTCTCGCTGTGGGACGAAGCGTTGCCAGTGTCGCGCACGATCTCGACGTCAGCGACCACCAGACGATCTACAACTGGCGCCGCCAGGACCGGATCGACCGAGGCATCGAGCCTGGCCTGACCACGGCTGAGAAGGGTGGGCTCGCGGCAGCGAAGAAGCGGATCGCCGAGCTCGAGACCAGGCTCGCCATCGCGCAGCGGGCCGTCGATCTGCTCAAGGAGACCAGCTCAAAAGGCGGTACGCGGCCATTGGGGTGATGGTCGCGGACAAGCTCCCGGTCTAGGTCGCGTGCCGCATCCTCGTCGCCTCGGAGTCGGGCTTCTACGAGCAGCCGCAAGCGCCCTTCGTCCGAGCGTGCGGTTTGGCACGCGATTCTGACCGACCTGATCAGCAAGATCCACGCCGGGGCCTGCGGGATCTAAGGGACACGGCGGGTCCATGCCGAACTCACCCTCGGCCGGGGTGTCGAGGTCGGTCACAATCAGGTCGGGCTGCTGATGCGCCGTGCCGGCCTGCAGGGCGCCGCCGGGCGCCGGAAATGGAAACGGATCAGACCCGACAACATCGCGACGGACCTCGTCGAGCGCACCTTCGCGCGCAGCGGCCCAAACCAGCTGTGGGTTACCGACATCACCGAGCATCCGACCAGGGAAGGCAAGGTCTACTGCTGCGTCGTGCTGGACACCTACTCACGACGCGTCGTGGGCTGGTCGATCGACTCATCACCGACCGGCGCGCTGGTGACCAATGCCTTAGGGATGGCCATCGACAGCCGTCTCGGCAAGACCACAGAACCCGGGACCATCATCCACTCCGACCAGGGATCGCAAGGTGGATTCAACTGGTCGTCGCAACACCTTGATGATGGAGGTGCTGATGGGTAGGCCAGCGGAGTGGATGAAGGACTTGACTGGGCGGTCGCCTATGAGGTCGCCCGGTGCGCCGTCGGACCGGCGCGAGGTGGAGCGGGCGTTTGGGGCAGGATCGCCGCGGGGCTGCTGCCTGAGGAGGCCGCGCACGCGGTCGGTGCGTCGCAGGCTGTCGGCGCCTGGTGGTTCCGCCACGGTGGCGGCGTGCCACCGTTCGATCTGAAACCCCTGTCGGGTCGCTACCTGTCGTTTCGTGAGCGCGAAGTGATCGCGCTGCTGAAGGCTCAAGGCGTCGGCGTCAGACAGATCCGACGCCACGGGTCGGTGGGGGCTGTCACGTAGCGGGGTTAGGACGTGGCGCCCTGGTATGACGGCGATGATGATTGTCGACGAGGCCACTTGCGTTGACGATAGACGTGCCGGTGCCGACGTAGCTCGGGCTTGCCGTCGACGTCCGCACGCGTGACGCCGCATAGTGACACGCGAGGCGTCGGCTAGCGTTTGCGACAAGGCGGACTGAAGTCGGTGGAAGATGTCAAGATGGTCCCGTGGCGTCGGACTCCCGCATGGTCGCTTTGGGCTTCGGCAAGTTCGCGCGTGCGGACCGCATCTTTGCGCTCGAGCGAGTTACTGGCGAAGAACGCGGCGACGGCCGTCGCACCCGAGTCTGGATCGATGGAGTCGCCGACCCGTTGATCGCCTCGCGGACCGAAGTCACGATCCTCCGCGACATGGGCCAGGAAGCGGCCATAGTCGGGCCTGAGCTCGACGAGGCGCTGGACCTGGCCGCGCGTTTGGCAGCCGCGGCCGACGCGGGTCGGGTGGACCTGAGCGACCTTGGTCGCAGGGCGCGACGCCTCCTGGCCTCCACAACTGCATCCGAATAGGGCTCGCGGGACTCACCAGCCAGTCGCTCGCGGGAAGACACATCTGAGGAGGGGGGCGCCGCTCGATGTCGTTGTGAGAGTGCGGCGAGGCCCGTCCCGGTGGTGTCAAGCGATCACGGCGTGGAGCAGCATTCGCGCTAACCATTTCTTGTAGGCTTCGGGGACCATCCGTAGTCGCCGATCAGCATGTCCGCGACCTGGGGGCTGTGGAGGACATAGAGCGTTGCGGCGGCCTCCTCCTTTGCTACCCGCCGGCCAATCGGGAGCGGCGAGAATTCCGGCCGAAGCGATCATCTCCTGCCGGCGAGCGGCCTTGACGACTTCCATCATGGCGGCCAGTTCGGGATCGGAGGCCGCCGCTTCTGCCGTATCTCCACGTCGCCCGCGGTCATAGTCATTGCCGCGGTGTTCGCCGACGGAAAACCAACGCTTAGATGATGTCGGCGACGGCTGTAAGAAAGCCGGGAAGCGCAATGAAAATTCCGGCGACTACAACCGTGTGAAGCACCAACTGGCCTCGCCCCCGCAGCAACCTTTCCGCAAGAGTCATCCATAGATAGACCACGCAACCGACTGCAACGACCACCGCCGCTGGCGGCGCGAAAAGGGACGCCGGCACCGCGAGCAGGCCGAGCGGGACACCCCACCACAGCCAACGCCATCGCGGCTCACCAAGGGCTGCGTCGATCCGGCCCGCCATTGCAGCCGCCACAACACCGGTCCCCACCGCGAGTCCCGCGAACGCGGTAACGGCCATCCACCCCGGGCCGACGATGGCAAAGTCCGGGTTCTCCGCGCGCAGCGGCTCAACCCTAGTGGAGAACAGCACCAGCAGCGTCAACCCGTAGAGGGATCCGCCGAGCAAACCGCGCGGAAACGCCCGAGCGAGGAAGACATACACCAACCCGACGGCAAGCCCGAAGGGTAACCCGGCGAACAGGTACAACCCGATCGTGCCGCCGACGGTGATCCTGCCGACCACCTCGCCGGCTTCCGTCGTCTGTCCCTGAGCGTTCGGGGAAGTCGCAGCCAGTAGCCGCATCGCGAGCCTCCCAGCCGGACCAACCATCAGCGTTGCGAGGGCAAGCCCGGTCAGGGCACCGACCGCCAGGCCCCGAGCGAGGCCCCGCAATCGGGCGCCGCCCGACGCACTAGTTCTTGGGTCCAGGGCGAATGCATAGTGGCGCCACTGCACCGCCAGCGCGAGCGATGCGACGACGAGAAGACCGCAGACGACCATGATCGCCACGTCTTGATTATGCGCTTCCACGAAGCGGATAACACGCGGCAATTTACGCCGGCGCACACCGACTTGGCTGGCATGACGGGTCAAGAGGGGAATGAGATGTCCGGACCGCACCAGCCTCCAGCAGTCATCCTTGTAGCGACCTGTCGCCTGCGGCCTCGACGCTCCATCCCCTGAGGGCCGTTGCGACGAGACCTAGAACCCAAGCGACACCACGAATCAGGAACCATCGTGCGGGGACATATGGCCGCTGGCCGGCGCTCGAGAGCTACTAATGGAAACCACCGGAAACACCGTTACTGAGACAGTCCCAGAGTTGGAGTTGGTCACGCAGCGCCGTTGGCTCAGACGCCGCTCGCCGGTCGAGATGGCGCAGCGGGCACACGGAGCGACCACGCTTTCGTACGAGGGCGCGACCGTTCCATGTCCTCTACGGCTGTCATCAGCCGTCCGTTCTTGGTCATGACGGCAACGAGGTACATCTGTCGCCTCGGGTGGAGGCCGCAGAAGACCTGTGTTTCTCGCTCCGCCTTGGGGGGTTCTGCGGCCGGCGCGTCGGCTGATCCCCGACCAAGCCGGCGTCCACAAGGCAGAGCGGGCGGCGGGCGTCGCGCACGACCTCTACGGGGTGACGGGCACGCCAGCCTGTGCGGTGAAGAAGCGGACGGCGTCCTTGACGTACCGGTGGCGTGTTTGTGCACTGCCCGGGCGGAGCTTCGTCGCCTGAATCCATGCCTCGATGATCTCGGCGATGGTGCCGCTCGGCACGCCGGCGACGCTGCTGCTTGATTCGAGGTGGGCAGCGTCGACGAGCCGCCTGATCAGGTCGATATATCGCGGCGCTCGCGTCGCGTGATGTCGCCCGCAATGACATCCTCGGAGTCCACGATCTCGTTGCCGTGCGCGCTCGCAGTGATCTCCGGTCCCGCCTTCGCTTGTGGATAGCTGGGGCGCACGGGGGATCAGGCTCACCACAAGGTGGCCCTCTACGACGCAACGAACGGGACTCGCGACTGGCCGACAACATCGACGAACTCCGGGCGCTTGAGTCCGCCCGCCTTGACGCGCTGCAGGCATCGCTGTGGTCGAAAGCCGAGATGGGCGATGTGCGGGCTGTGACATGGTTGTGCGCATCATCGACAAGAGATGCCGTCTCCTTGGCCTCTACGGTGAGAAGGCTCATCAGCCCCACTTCAGTCTCTTCGCCGACGATGCCGGCAACACAGGGCAGGCAACCGATGCGCATGTCGTGGAGCCGAATGACAGCAGCCGCTCGTCAAGCGATGAGGACTTGGCGGGACACATCGACGGAAAGCAAAACCACCTACTGCCCGCTTCGACATGCTGTGCGAGTACTGCGGCGACCAAGTGAGCAATGGCGACAGCATCGCTCACATAGAGATCGTCTTGGTACATCAAGCATGTGCAGAAGGCGCACGTACCAACCGTTTCGTGGCCTCGCCGTGGGTTTGCCACGCGCCTTGTCTCAACAAAGTTCTCATCATGGCGTGGACTTCGCGCTTGATGCCAAGAGAAGTGAGTTTTGACTTCACTTTCCTGAAGTCCGTAACTGATGTCACCAGGGCTGCTACAACTGTTAGCTCGATGTCACCTCCGCTCAACCCTGCCGTCCGAATCAGACAACGCAACAGAGCCGTCTGCGTTAAATGCTTGGCCCCCGTGGGCAAGCACCGGTTCGGCGTCGTCTTGTTGGGAGGGTGGCTGCTGTTGGCCGAGGCTGTAGCCAGCAACATGCCTGGCTCGTTGTATCAGCGGTTGGACGCGTAGGCGTTCGGCGATGGCACCGGCTTCGGCGGCTAGCTGCTCAGCAGTCTGATCGTCGCCGGTGGCGGCTAGGTACTGGGCGTAGTCCAGTAAGCCCTTTGCGAGGTGGTACAGCGAGCCCAGGTCGCGGAAGGCCTTGACCGCCATGGCGAATGTGTTGCCAGCCTCGAGATCGTGTTGGGCCGCAAGCAGACGCGCTGAGATGCGCAACCTCTCTGCACGCAGCACAGACGGGATGTGTCCGATCGGGTGATTGCCGAGCCACTCGAGTAGCCGATCGGCTTCCGTCGTGTCTTCAAGCGCAAGGGCTGCGTCGGCGGCCAGCGGCCAGGCCCAACGTATGGCGTCGCTGCGAAGGTTCACCGCACCGGCTTGGTCGAGGGAAAGTCTCGCATGGCTCAGCGCCTGCTCATGAGAACCGTCGAGTGCGGCAGCGGCAGCCAACGCGGTGGCGTGCGCCGCGATGTCCTGCGTGTCTTCACTGCCCGCAACCTTCTCCACAACGGCCAACGCGGCGCCCAGCCTCGCCTGGTCGCCTGAAAACGCGAACAAGAGAGCGCCACTGAAGGCAAGAAATGGGTCGTCTCCTAGCCCATCCTCGCTGACACCGGACGAGTAAACTTGCTCAGCTGCAGTCCAGTCTCCGGTCAACAGGAGGGCCTGGATCAGGTTCGCTTGGGCGACCCCCATCGCATAGCGAGCCCCGATGCGACGACAATGCGCCATGGCGGCGCGATTCGCCTCAACGGCGGCGACGGGGTCAGTAGTCGCCAAGGTGTCGCCGAGATTGAGAAGGGCACGTGCCGCTGCAGCGCTGTCCCCTGCTGCTTCGGCGCGAAGAACCGCCTCCCGGAAACTCGCAGCAGCCTGCGCCGGACGATTGGCCACCCCCTGTGCAATCCCACCGATGCTGAACAACCCGGCGAGGACGGCGTCAGGCAGCCCAAGCGCCTGAGCTTGGGCGAGTGCGGTGTCCAACACTTGATTCGCCTCGGTGGCGTTGCCAACGAAAGCGTGCACGGTGGCCAACTCCGCCAGGGCGTTGACGGTGTCGGCATCCGGAGCAGGCTCAAGCACCGACAAAGCAGCGCTGATCTTCGTCCGGGCCTCTTCCAGGCGCCCCTGATTACGGAGCGCCCCCCCGGTGAGGGTCTCGGCGCGAGCAGCCGCTCGACTGTGCCCATGCCGCTGATAGGTCTCGACTGCCACCTCGTAGCGTTCGATTGCCGTCCCGAAGTCGCCGGTGGCATTTGCGGCAGCGCCGGCGCGTTCGCGTAGGGCGGCCGCAGCCAGATCTGTGTCCGGCGTGCCCGTCTCATCGAGCAGAACGGCCGCGGTGCTGTAGGTCGTGGTGGCAACGGCCGGTGCCCCAGTACGGTCGGCGCGTTCACCGGCGCGGATCAGCATGGAAACCGCGTCTGACCGTAGATCCGGCACGTCGGAGTCATCGGGTACGGCGTGGAGTGCGTCGAGCAAGTGAGTGGCGATCACTTCTGCGATCTCCTCACCTTGGTCGGCGAACGTTGACCGAAGGTGATCGGCGACGGCGAGGTGGCGGGCTTTGCGTTCCCGTCGCGACAAGGTGTCGTAGGCGACCTGTCGGAACATGGTCTGCACAAAGCCGTACTGGCCCCGCTGCGGCGACAACGGGTCAGCGCGAACCCCGAGCACTTCGCGCCGTACCAGCTCAGCGAGCAGGCGGCGTACCTGCGGTTCCGGCTGATCCGACACCGCGATGAGCGCTTCGGCGGGGAATGTGCCGCCGAGCACTGCCGCGTCGGCCACCAGCCGCCGCTCATCCCGATCAAGGGCATCCAGGCGGGCGGCGAGCAGCGACTGCAACGTCGCCGGCACACTGAGCTCCCCAACATCGCCGACGAGCCGGTAGACCCCATCAATGGGTTGCACCACATCACGGTCGATCAGCATCCGCACGGTCTCCACCGCATACAGCGGGATCCCCTCCGCCCGGCCGGCGATCGCAGCCTTCCCCACGGTTGGCATGCCGGGCACCAGACCATCGAGCAGTGCATCCATGGCTGCGTCGTCGAGCGGATCCAAAGTCAACGCCGTGCTATTACGACGACCGATTACCCAGCCGGCACGACGTGCCTCCAGCTCGGGGCGGGCCAAGGTGAGCACAAAGATCGGCACATCGCGGGCCCAGTCCAACAGGTGCTCAAAGAAGTCCAGCAGCCCTGCATCAGCATGTTGCAAATCTTCCACCACTAGCACCACCGGACCGGTGGCGGCGAGCCGTTCGACAAACAACCGCCAGCCTGCGAACAGCTCCTCCCGGCCCAACACCGAAGTCGTTTCGCCGTACTGCACCCCGAGCAGTTGGCCCAGCCGCGGGCCCACATAGGCGCGCTCGGCCGGGTCGTCGACCAGTTGCTGTAACCCGGCTGCCAACCTCTCCGCAGCAACCTCGGTGGAGTCCTCGTCGGCGATCTGCAACCGTTGCCGGACCATCTCACCCAGGGCCCAAAATGCCACCCCATCGCCGTACGACAGGCACCGGCCTTGATGCCACCAAACCGTGACCAGCAATCCGTCGATGTATTTGCGGAACTCCCACCCCAGCCTGGACTTACCTACCCCCGCAGCACCTGTCACCGACACCAACCTCGGCGTCTGGCGCTGCTCACAGGCGTGGAACAGTTCCTTGACCAGCCGCAGTTCCGCGTCCCGGCCGACGAAGCCGGCCTCCAACCCATCAATACGCTGAGAACCCCCAGAGCCACCCATCACCCGGGTTGCCCGCCAGAGCGGCACCAGCTCAGCCTTCCCCTTCAGCGCATGCTCCCCGGCGGCAGTGAAACCTATGGCTGCCTCGGCGACCCGAAGAGTGCCCTCATCCACCAACACCGCCCCCGGCTCAGCGGCCGCCTGAACCCGGGCCGCGGTGTTCACCGCATCCCCGGCCACCATCCCCTCACCCGTCGCACCCACCGTCACCGCCACCGGCCCCGTCACCACACCGGCACGAGCCGCTAGATCGTCCGCACCAGCGTCTCGACCCAACTGAGCTACCGCATCCACCAGCTCCAACGCCGCCCGGACCGCCCGCTCGGCGTCCTCCTCGGTCGCGGTCGGAGTGCCCCACACCGCCATCACCGCGTCCCCGATGAACTTCTCCACCACCCCGCCATAGCGGCCGATCACCGTCCTCGACACGTCGAAATAGCGCGACAGCAGCTCACGGATCTCCTCCGGATCCCGCAGCTCCGACAAGGGCGTGAATCCGACCAGATCGCAGAACAACACCGAACACACTCGCCGCTCTGCGACCGGGGCGTTCCCCGAGGGCCCCGAGGCGACGACACTTGATGGTGACGGGGCGTGGACGGACCCGTCAGATCCGAGCAAGGCAGCTCCGCATGTTCCACAGAACCGCTTACCCGGTGTCGTAGGTGCCCCGCAGGATGGGCAAACCGCAGTCAAAGGCGAGCCACACTCCTCGCAGAAGACCTTTACCTCCTCGCTAACGGCTGCACAAACCCGGCACATCGGCATGGCGACATCGTAGTGGCACTCCTCGCACGGTGGCTCCGTGGTTTTGGTAGGTGTTAACGGCTTGGATCACGCCGTGGGCCGTGCCCGATGAACCGCCTGTAAGTGTCTGTGATGGCTGGCCTGGGGCTGGCCTGGCAGGGTGGTGCTGGTTCTTCTGGCCTGACGTGACTCGTGAATCGCCTGGCCCTCGCGGGGTGCCTTGCCCGGGATCTGTCCGTCGGGTCGGGA
>JBBRYB010000060.1:0-16016 GCA_038238115.1 Propionibacteriales bacterium
CCTGCGACGCGCCTCTTTTGTCCGACTTTGGCGACCCGGGAGTGACGTTTGGGACTGTTCGGGGGCCGGCCAACAGGAAGATCTGCTGCGCGGTGGTCAGACGAAAGGCTTAATGCAACAGTGCCTCCGCACCTACTGGCGATCCGCGACCCGCAGACCCTGCGGGCCGAGCTCGCGGTCGCCCGGGTGCACTACAACACGATCAGGCTGCACGCCGGGATCGGCTACGTCACACCCGACGACGAACACAACGGCCGCGGCGAGGCCATCCGCAAGGCCCGCGAAGCCGGCCCCGAACAGGCCCGGCACAGGCGCCTTGCCCACCACCGCGCCGGACGAGACAATGAAGACACCCAAGGACCCGACGATGTTGTCTAATTCCCCACGGATCTCTATCGCTAACTCAGAAACACCTCAGTCATCGCGAACTCGACCGGACCCAGCAAACGCCGACGACCCACATCAGTGACCGACAACGCCACCGACGTCTTACCCACATCCACCGCCACCACCACAGCCGATGACGACACAGGCAGGGGCACAATGAACAGACACAACCCACCTCCGGAGGGCAGTCAGGAGGACCCCGGCGTCTCACCAACGCCCGATCCCCGATGGAATCCAATGGATCCCTTCTGACACCTCCGGAGGTGCTTGTAAAGGACTACCCCGACTTATATCAACAGAGCCGCATGAAGTCATCGCATCGGTTGAGACACCGGGGTCGAGCGGCGACGACCGCGCATCGATCTGCCATCCGGCCGGACGTGACCGACGCCTCTTGCGCGGATACCCGTCCGGGGTATGCTTGATTTATAGATACCCCCTCAGGGTAAATGGAGGATGACATGAGCGAGAGCGTGCCGGGCTACATCACCGAGAAGCAGGCGCTGCTCAACAGGCTGCGCCGGGTGGAAGGCCAGGTCCGCGGCCTGCAGCGGATGGTGGAGGAGGACACGTACTGCATCGACATCCTCACCCAGGTATCCGCGGCCACCAAGGCACTGGAGAAGGTGGCGCTCTCGCTGCTCGACGGGCACCTGCGCCACTGCGTGCTCGACGCCGCCCGCGCAGGCGACGGAGCCGAGGACGCGAAGATCACCGAGGCCTCGCAGGCCATCGCACGCCTCGTGCAGTCCTGACCACATTCGCCACTTCCCCCGACCCCAACCGAGAGGAACACCCAATGCACACCGATGCCACCTCCCTTCCGCTGCTCGAGCAGACCACGGGCGGCTGCGGCTGCGATCACACCGACAACGCCCCACCCACCGGACCCACCGGCACCAAGGAGCACGACATGACCAGCGAGACGACCACCAAGACCTACGCCGTCACCGGGATGACCTGCGGCCACTGCGTCCAGGCGGTGACCTCAGAACTCCAGGCACTCGAAGGCGTCCGCGATGTCGCCGTCGACCTCATTGCCGGAGGCGTGTCCTCCGTGACCGTCACCAGCACCGCAGCACTGGAGGACGCCAAGGTCGAGTCCGCCCTCGACGAGGCGGGCGACTACCACCTCGCTTCCTGATCCCACACCCAGCAACAAGAGAGAGCCGTGAGCCAAGACATCACTGCGGCGGGCCGCGCCCACGAGACCGAGTTGGTGATCGGCGGGATGACCTGCGCCTCGTGCGCCGCTCGGATAGAGAAGAAGCTCAACAAGCTCGACGGCGTGACCGCCTCGGTCAACTACGCCACCGAGAAGGCCAAGGTCACCTACGGCGATTCGGTCGGCCCCGCGGACCTCATCGCCACCGTCGAGGCCACCGGCTACACCGTCAGCCTCCCCGCGCCGCCGTCGGCGGGGAAGGAGACGCGGACAGCAGACCCGGCAGTCGACGACGCGGCCGGATGGTGGCAGCGTCTGGTCGTGTCGAGCGTGCTCGCCGTCCCGGTGCTCCTGCTGGCCATGGTGCCAGCGCTGCAATTCGACAACTGGCAATGGATCAGCCTCACCCTGGCCTCCCCGGTCGTGGTCTGGGGCGCGCTTCCCTTCCACCGAGCGGCCTTGGTCAACGCACGGCACCGGGCCGCGACCATGGACACGCTGATTTCGGTGGGCGTGTCCGCGGCATACCTATGGTCGGTGTGGGCGCTGCTGTTCACCGATGCCGGCACGCCCGGGATGCGGATGGGCTTCACGCTGCTGCCGAGCAGCTCGGACAGTGAACCGAGCCTGTACCTCGAGGTCGCCTCTGCCGTGACGGCGTTCATCCTGGCCGGCCGCTACTTCGAGGCGCGCGCCAAGCGTGACTCCAGTGCGGCGCTGCGGTCGCTGCTCGACCTGGGCGCCAAGGACGTCGCCGTGCTGCGCGACACCGCAGCCGGCACCGAAGAGGTCCGGCTGCAGATCGGGAACCTGGTGGCGGGCGACCTGTTCGTGGTCCGCCCAGGCGAGAAGGTCGCCACCGATGGGGTGGTGGAATCCGGCACCTCCGCGATCGACGCGTCGATGCTGACCGGGGAACCGGTTCCCGTGGAGGTGGGTCCCGGCGACACCGTCGTCGGTGCCACCATGAACGCCGGCGGCCGGCTCGTCGTACGCGCCACGCGGGTCGGCACCGAAACCCAGCTGGCCCAGATGGCCCGGCTGGTCGAGGAAGCCCAGAACGGCAAGGCACAGGTCCAGCGGCTCGCAGATCGGGTCTCCGGCGTCTTCGTCCCGATCGTGATCGCGCTGTCGCTCACCACGCTGGCCGCATGGCTTCTCACCGGTCACAACGCCGAGGCGGCGTTTACCGCCGCTGTAGCCGTGCTGATCATCGCCTGCCCCTGCGCGTTGGGCCTCGCGACCCCGACCGCGCTCTTGGTCGGCACTGGTCGCGGAGCCCAGCTTGGCATCCTGATCAAGGGACCCGAGATCCTGGAGTCCACCCGGGTGGTGGACACGATCGTGCTGGACAAGACCGGCACCGTCACCACGGGGAAGATGCGGCTCCTCGACGTCATACCCGCTCGGGGCGTGGATCGGGACGAGGTTCTCCGGCTGGCGGGAGCACTCGAGGACGCCTCGGAGCACCCGATCGCCCAGGCCATCGCCGCGGGCGCGTCGGAGCAGCTCGAGCAGGATCTGTCCAACGTCGAGTCGTTCAGCGCGACCGCGGGTCTCGGCGTCAGCGGCGTCGTGGACGGCCGAGCCGTGGCTGCCGGGCGTCCGGGGTGGTTGGCTTCCGAGTGGAGCCAGCCGCTGGACGGGGCGCTCGCGGCCGCTGTGACCGACGCCGAGGCTCAGGGACGTACGGCGGTGGCAGTCGGCTGGGACGGGTTGGCCCGCGGCGTTCTCGTCGTGGCCGACACCCTCAAGCCCACCAGCGCCGCCGCCGTCGCCGAACTCCGGGCCCTCGGATTGCGGCCAGTGCTGCTCACCGGGGACAACCTCCGCGCGGCCCAGGCGGTCGCCGCGGAGGTTGGTATCGACGAGGTGTACGCCGAGGTGCTGCCCGCCGACAAGGTCGACGTCGTACGGCGGTTGCAGGAACAAGGGAGCGTGGTCGCGATGGTCGGCGACGGAGTCAACGACGCCGCCGCCCTAGCCACCGCGGACCTCGGCATCAGCATGGGAACCGGCACCGACGTTGCCATCGAAGCCTCCGACCTCACCCTGGTCCGCGGCGACCTCCGCGCCGCTGTCGACGCGATCCGACTGTCGCGACGCACCCTGGCCACGATCAAGGGCAACCTCTTCTGGGCGTTCGCCTACAACATCGCCGCACTCCCCCTAGCCGCCTTCGGGCTGCTCAACCCGCTCATCGCCGGAGCAGCCATGGCCTTCTCCTCGGTGTTCGTGGTCAGCAACAGCCTTCGGCTACGCAGGTTCCGGGCGGTCTCGACTACCCAAACCCGCCGCCGCTCCCACCCCGACCCCGAAGTGACTGCCCATCCGCCCCTCGTGGCCACCCAGGAGACGGACGCATAAGCCACGAACGCACACACACCCAGCCACATGCCGAGGGACCCAGGGCAGCTCTGTTGCGTTGGTCGATCGCAGGCCATGCCGAGGCCGGGACTTGGGCCCCTGTGCTGGTCAGATGGCGGGTTTGAGTTCGTTGAAGGCCGTGGCCAACCGGAACAGCGGTCCGGCGTCGACGGCGAGCTCGTAGTGGCCACGCCGGAGGTTCTGAATGAAGGCGTGGCCCCGGATCACTACGCTCGCCGTTCGCTCAGTCCTGAGCCCCCGCATCGGCCTGAGCCTGGCCTTCAGGGGGCCGTGGTCGCATTCGACCCGGTTGTTCTCGTACTGGCCGGTGTTGTGCAACGCGGCAGGAATCAAGCCCCTCGATGGCGTTGGTCAAAGCCGGTGCCCGGTCGGTGATCACCTCGCCCGGGTCACCGTGAACAGCCAGGGCGGCGGTGAAGAACGTGCGCGCGGAGGCGGTGTCTCGTCGCTGCGAGACGTACACGTCGATCACCTGCCCATGCTGGTCGACCGCCCGGTAGAGGTAGGACCAGACCCCGGAGACCTTGACGTAGGTCTCGTCGACAAGCCACCGATCCCCGGCCAGGTGCCGAGTCGGCCGGGCCGCGTCGATCAGCAACGGGGTGAACTGCTGCACCCACCGATAGAGCGTGACGTGGTCGACCTCGATGCCACGCTCGGCGAGAAGCTCTTCGAGGTCGCGGCAGGACAACCCGTACCGGAGGTACCAGCGCACCGCCAGCAAGATCACCTCGGGCGGGAAGCGGAACCAGTGAACCCCGAGGGCATCCTCACAGGCGGCCTCCGACGGCGAGTGCGCTTCATCAAGCCACCCTCACGGGCCCGTGTGCGCTGCGTCAGCGCAACAGAGCCGCATGAAGTCATCGCTCGGCAACGTGAGGCGTACTGCTGGTTGTTGGGCACACCACGCACGTACGGATCGTCGTCAGGCCCCGGACCGGTCCCAAGGCTCAGCCGGTCACGGCGGCGAGGACCACTCCCGCTCCCAGGCCGACCGCGACGCTCAGCGCGGCAACGGTGACAGCTGCGCCGGTGCTCCAGCCGAACCACACGGCTGTTCCCCGTCCCTCGGGCGCGCGGAACACGGGCGCCAGCCACCGCAAGTAGTAGAAGAGGCTGGCGACGGTGTTGACCGCTGCGACGAGCACTAGCCAGCCGTATCCCCCCTGCGCAACTGCGGTGAAGACGGTCAGCTTGCCGACGAAAACCCCGGTCGGAGGTGTCCCGACCAGCCCCAGCAGGCACACCAGCAGAGCGAGCGACAAGGCCGGCGAGCGTCGGCTCATCCCGCGCCAGTCGGCAAGCTTCGGACCGGTCTTGGCCGCTGCGACGACGGCGAAGGCGCCGGCATTCGTCACCGCGTAGGCGCCGACATACAACGCGAGCGACGGCAGCGCGAGGTCGTTGCGACCCGCAACGACCGGCACCATGAGCAGGTAGCCGGCCTGGCTGATCGTCGAGTAGCCGAGCAGTCGGCGAACGGAGTCCTGGAAGAACGCGGCCAGGTTGCCTAGCGTCATGGTGACCGCCGCGATGATCGCCACGGTCAGCCGCCAGTCACCCGGCGCGTGCGACAGCGGGACGTCGATCAGGCGGTAGACCGCCAGGACGGCGCCCACCTTCGGCACGGTCGTCACGAAGGCGGCCACCGTCGTCGTCGCGCCTTCGGCGACGTCGGGCACCCAGAAGTGGGCAGGAACGGCCCCGAGCTTGAAGAGCAGCCCGGCCAGGACGCCGATGCCTCCCAGCGCCACCGCCCCGCGTGGCGCCTCGGCCAGGGAGCCGGCCAGGTCGGAGTAGCGGGTGGACCGGCCCACGCCGTAGAGCACAACCGTGCCGGTAAAGAGCACCATGCCGAGGAAGGCACCCATCAGGTAGTACTTCAGCGCCGACTCGGTGCCGGAGCCGTCCTTCGCCAGCGCAGCGAGTCCGTACAGCGGAATGCTCGCAAGAAGGTACGCCGCGGCGAGGAACAGCAGGTCCTCGGCCCCCGCGAGCAGCACGGTGCCCAGGGCGCCGAGCAGGAGCAACGTGTAGAGCTCGGTCTCACGTGGATGCCCGGAAAGCTCGGTCGCTGCGACGGCGAGCAGCAGCAACGCGGCGGCGGCAGCGACCACGCGGGCGATGCTCGTCGCCATGTCGACGTTGTAGACGCCGCTGAAGACCTCCCCCTCGAGGTTGCGCGCACCGAGCAGGGAGGTGACGATCGAGCCGGTCAGTGCGAGCGCGGCGACGATGCGTACGACGTACTGCCGCCGGAGCGGCAGGAACACCCCCAGCAGCAGCCCACCGATGGCGCCGCCGAGCAGGAAAAGCTCGGGCAGAAGCGCGAGTGGTTTCTCGTTCATCCGCCGCTCACGGCGGCCACGAGCGTTCGGGCGGCCGGCTCGATGACGTCGAGCAGCCAGCGCGGCACCACGCCGATGACCAGTGAGAGCAGGACTAGCGGCGCGATCGACGCGGTCTCGTAGCCGCGCAGATCGGCGAACCGGCTACCGGCGCTGCGCGACTTCCCCAGCAGCAGGCGCTGTAACGCCCACAGGAACAGGCCTGCTGTGACGAGGATGCCGAGCAGCGACAGTGCCGTTGCCACCGGTGCGGGGCCCAGGCTGCCAGCGAAGATCTGGAACTCGGCGATGAAGCCGCTCAGCGCCGGCAGACCGAGTGAACCGAAGGAGGCGACAGCGAGCAACAGCGCGAAGCGCGGGGCGAGTGCTGCGACGCCGCCGTACGTGTCCATGGCGTAGGTCTCGCGGCGCTCCCACATGACCCCGGCGAGGAGGAACAGCGCGCCGGTGATGAGCCCGTGGCTGACCATCTGCGTGACGGCACCGGTGACGGCGACGGACTTGGCCGTGTCGTCCCCTCCCGTCGCGCCAGCAGCCCCCAGACCGAGCAGCACGTATCCCATGTGGTTGACCGACGTGTAGGCGACCATCCGCTTGAAACTGGTCTGGGCGAGCGCGACCAGCGCGCCCCACAGGATGCCTCACCACCGCGATGACGAGCACCACCCCCGACCACCGGCTCCAGGCCTCGGGCAGCATCGGCATCGCGATCCGCACGAAGCCGTAGGTGCCCATCTTCAGCAGGATGCCGGCGAGGATCGCCGACCCGGCCGCCGGTGCCTCGGTGTGCGCCGGAGGCAGCCAGGTGTGGAACGGGAACAACGGCGTCTTCACGGCGAGGCCGATGCCCAGAGCGAGCAGGACGAGACCGGCGAGCAGAGGCCGGCCCTCGAGCGGAGGGTTCGTGGCGAGCGTCACCATGTCGAACGTGTGCGGCGCACTGGCGACGTACAGCCCGATGAAGCCGAGCAGCAGTGCCAGCGATCCGATGAAGGTGTAGAGGAAGAACTTCAGGGCTGCCCGGGCCGCGCCCGTGTGGCCCCAACCCGCAATGACGAAGTACATGCCGACGATCGACAGGTCGAAGAAGACGAAGAACAAGATCAGGTCGAGGGAGACGAACAGTCCCAGCGCCGTCGTCTCGAGAAAGAGGAACAGCCCGGCGAAGTTCGCCCGACTGCGGCCGGGCCCCAGCGAGTAGACGGCACAGACGAAGAACAGCAGCGCCGTGAGGCCCAGCAGCGGAAGGGACAGGCCGTCCACGCCCACGTGGTACGAGCTGCCGACGCCGGGGATCCAGCGGACGCGAGCCTGGTAATCCGCACCGTGGCTGCCGTCGTAGCCGATCCACAACCCGACCGTCAGCAGCAGCTCGATACTGCTGACGGCGACCCATACCCAGGTGGCGCTGCGGCCGCGCAGCCGGCCCTGCAGCGAGCCCAGGACGAGCGCCGCGAGCAGGGGGAGGAACACCAGGACGCTGAGCACACTCACCTTCCGATCAGCACGACGAGCAGGAGGACGACCAGACCGACCGCCGCTTGGGCGTAGTACTGGTGCAGAAGGCCGGACTGCGGGCGACGGGCCAACGCGCCGAGCCGCCGGGTGCCGGCAGCGACGGCCTGGACGGAGCCGTCCACTCCGCGGGAGTCGCCCGTCGACGCGAGACCGGCCGCCCGTCGAAAAAGGACGGCCGTGCCGTCGACGGCGCGGTCCAGGATGCCGTCGTCGACGCGCGCGAGGCCACCGGCCAGGGCAAGGGTCGGCTGCAGCACGCCCCGCAGCACAAGCGCCTCCAGACCCAGCCAGCCTCGCAGCGGCCGCCACGCAGCGGAGTCACCGGCGGGCAGGGCGCCTCTCGCGCGCAGCACCAGCAGGACCACGACGGCGGCAAGGACGGCGGACAAGGTCAGCTCGAAGAGGCCCGGCACGGAACCATCCCCGCCGACGCTCCCGGCGTAGCGGTCGGCCACGGCCGGCAGCGACTGCACACCGAGGACCGCGCCCGCGGCGGTTAACGCGACGATCGACGCCACGGCGAGCGACCCGACGCGGCCGGTCGGCTCCTCCTCGATGTCGCGCGGGTCCGGGGCCTCGCCCTTGCGCCGCACGGTGACCACAATGGCGAGTGCACGCCCGGCGTACGCCGCGGCCAGCACACTGCCGGCGAGCCCCGTGAGGTAGAGCGCGAGCGACTGCTCGCGCGCCCCGGCCAGGACGCTGTCCTTGGTGAGCCATAGCGACAGCGGCGGGATCCCAGCCAGCGTCAGCAGGGCAACGATCGCCGCCGGGCCCAGAATCCGGTCCTCGCGCGCGACGCCGCGCAGCGACCTCAGCGCCTTGGTGCCGCGCGACGTGAGCCACGCGCCCGCGACCAGGAAGAGCGCACACTTCACCGCCGCGTGCGCGATGAGCTGAGCGGTTCCCCCAGCGGTCGCTCCCACTCCCGCGGCAAGGACGACGAACCCGATCTGGGCACTCGTGCTGGCGGCAAGAAGCTGCTTGAGGTCGCTCTGCACGACCGCGACCGCACCCAGTGCGAGCGCAGTCAGCGCGCCGGCCCACGCGACGGTCGGTCCCGACCAGGGGGACGCCTCCAGCAGTGGCCGCAGCCGGAGAAGCAGGTAGCCACCTGCCGCGACCATGGTCGCGGAGTGCAGCAGCGCCGACACCGGCGAGGGGCCGGCCATGGCCCGTGAGATCCAGAACGAGAAGGGCAGCTGCGCCGACTTGCCCAACGCCGAGACCACGAGCCCAGCGGTGATGACGTTGCGCCAGCCCGAGCTAGCCTGCGGCAGCGCGGCGAAGGCGAGTGAACCGGCGCCCGCGAGAGCTGCGCCAGCTGCGAGGTACTGACCGAGGTCCGCGGTACGGGTGACGAGGAAGGCCATGTTCGCCGACCGCACCCGCTCCAGGTCACGCCACCAGAACCCGATGAGCGCGTACGACATCGCACCCATCAGCTCCCAGGACCCAAGAAGTACGACAAGGGTCGTGGTGGTCACCGTCAGCAGCATCGCGCCCGTGAACAACAGCATCAAGCCGAAGAACCGTCCGCGCGCGTCACCGGGACGCAGGTCCACAGAGGAGAACAGCAGCACGAGCAGGGTCACGGCGGCCACGGTGACGATGAGGACGGCGGACAGGCCGTCGACGGACAGGGCAGCGTCACCGCCCGGCAGCAGCGGGGCCCGGACGCTCGGGCGGCCGACCTCTGCAACGAGCGCCAGGACCAGCACCACGAGCGAGACCCCGATGGCCGCCGGCGCCGCCACCCGATCGACACAGGGCCAGAACGCGGCAGCAGTGGCCAGCACCGCTCCCGCCAGCAACGGCAGAAACGGCAGCAGCCACAGGACGGCCGTCACCCCTTCAAGTCCGTTGCAGTGTCGGTCAGGTCGACATCTCTGGCCCGGAAGATCGCACTCGTTACAGCGAACCCCATCGCCATCTCGACAGCCATGACGACGAGAACGACGAGCAACAGCACCTGACCGTCCGGGCTGCCGGGGCTGACGAGCCGCCAGAACGCACCTCCCGCGAGCAGCACGCCGTTGGCCATCAGCTCCAAGCCCATCATCAGCATCACGATCGACTGCTGCGAGAGCGCGCCGAACATCCCGACAGAGAACAAGCCGGCCGCGACGAGCAGGAACAGCTCGATGTTCACCGGCCGACCCCGCCGCGCACCGGGTCGGTCGGCGGGCGCCGGTCAAGCTCGTCGCCGTAGCGGTCGTACCGCCCCCGCGCGCTGGTGAGCATGACGCCGGACACCATCGTGGCGAGCAGCGCCGTCCCGATCACGATCATCGTGAGCATGTGCCGGCCCATGAGCGCGGTTCCCAGGTCATAGGTCACGTCCCGGGCCGGCTTCCCTTGCCGGCCCGGCCACGGTACGGCGAAGACACCGACGGACAGCACGAGGAAGGTCCCGACCGACAGCACGAGCGCGCCGCGGGTGTTGTGCCGCATGGACATCGGCATGAGTCCGGCTGGGTTCATCATGTACATCAGCATGAACACGCCCATGATGGCCATCTCGACGGTCATCATCACCACCGTCAGGAAGCCGACGTACGTGGATCCGAGCAGCACCAGCATGGCGGCGACGGCCAGGAACGACACCAGCAGCGAGTACGTCGCGCGCGCCATCGAGTTCACGACGAAGACAGTTGCACCCGCCAACACCGCGACGGCGCCGAGCACCCCACCGATCACGCTCTCCACGGCCGCCTTCCTGGCCGCCCCGTCACAGGACGATCACCGCCACGACCAGCGCCTGCAGCAGGACCGCCGGCAACAGCACCAGCCAGGCGATCTCCGCGAACCGCTCGGCTCGCACCAACGGCCACCTCCAGCGCGCGGCGACGAGAGCCAGCAGCACCACAAGCGTCTTGAACAGCTGCCATGCAAGGTCCGGCAGCACCGGGCCAGAGCCGCCGCCGAGGAACAGCGGCACGCTCATCGCCGCCGAGGCCGCGAGCCAGCCGTAGCGGCCGAGAACGACGACCAGCCGGTCGACCCCGGACAGCTCGGCGAGGACACCGCCGGCGGCGTCACCCGCGGCGGGCTGCGAGAACGGCCCCCAGAAGCTGAACGCCACCGCAGACACCAGGTAAACGACGAACGCGACCGGCATCAGCACGACCGACCACAGCCCGGTCTGGGACTGCGCCACGACGACGGGATCGAGCGACGCGCCGCGGATCCCCGCCGTGATCAGCACCAGCATGAACGGCAGCTCGTAGGCGAGCGACAGCGCGAGGAACCGGTAGCCGCCGACAAGCCCCGTCGCCGAGTTGGCCCCCCAACCGGTCAACCACAGCGCCGCCCAGAGCAGCGCCTCGACGGCGTTGAACCAGACGATGCCGACCGCGCTCGGCACCACGGCTCGGTCCCCGATCGGCACGACCGCCAGCGCCAGGACCGCGCTGACGAAGACGGTCGCACCGCCAATCCGCCACAGCAGCGCGTCCGGGTGCAGCGTCGTACGCCTGCGAACCAGCAGGAGCCGGAGTCCTTCGCGTAGCGGCCCGACGAGCTCGATTGTGGTCACTCGCCGCCCGGCAGCGACGGCCGCGAAGCCGGTGGAGGCGACCGCGGCGACAACTGCCAGCCCGGCCAGCAGCACAGGCAGCAGGAGCGCGCCGACGACCGAGACCTGGTCAGACACTGGCAACAGGCCGAACGTCAGCACCGCTCAAGGCGAGCTCGAGAGTCGCGACGATGAGCCGGGCCGCAGCGACGTCGGACCCGATCAGCAGCGCCGGCAGGAGATGGACGGCGTGCGGCTCATCCGCCGTCGCGGGCAGGTTGCCGCTGTCGACGGCCACCACCGCCTCGTCCAACCAGCGGCGATACCGGGCGGCCACATCCTCCTCGCGCGTCGTCCGGACGCCGGTCGTCATCTGACGCAGCGTGCGGGAGCGCAGCACCTTGCGGCTCAGCCGGTGGAGCTGGACGGCGACGTCGCCGGTGCTTGACAGAAGCGCATCGCGCACCTGCTGGGACTGGAGCCGGGCGCCGTCCCAACCCGCGACCGCAAGTAGCCGCACCAGTGCGTCCAGACGTACGACGGCGGCCGCAACTGCCGGTTCCAGGTCGGCCAGCGCCTCTCTCCACTCGGCGCGGTTCGCGTCGACATCGACGAGCTGCTCGACCCGTGCCTCCTGCACCACATCCCCCTGGAGCACCGTGGTCACGACGAGACCAGCAGGCCACCAGGTGAGGACGGGCCCCCAGGGCACGGTCAAGACGTCGAGCTTGAGGCCGTCACGATCGGGCGCACGCTCGGCCATGGCCAGCCCCGCCGGCATGTCCATGCCACTCATGTCGTGACCGGCGTGCGGGTCCGGTGTGTCCGCCGGCTCCATCGTCATGCCACTCATGTCGTGACCGGCGTGCGGGTCCGGTGTGTCCGCCGGCTCCATCGTCATGCCACTCATGTCGCGACCGGCGTGCGGGTCCGGCGTGTCCGCCGGCTCCATCGTCATGCCACTCATGTCCATGCCACCCATGTCCATGCCACCCATGTCCATGCCACCCATGTCCGCGTCCCGGCGCGTCGTACGGCGGATATCAGCGCGCTGATATCCGATATCAGCCAATATCCGCCGCGCACCCAGCAGTGCCCTTGTACTTCCGTCATCCCCCCGCAGATGTACCCGCGCGCGCGGGCCGGGCAGCTGCTCCCAGAGGCGGTCGACGTACTCGGGAAGGGGCCCCTCGAGCCGACCCGCCACCACGAGGATGTCCGCGTCCGCAGGGCCGTCCACCAGCGGCCAGCCCTGCTCGCGGGCAAACCGCTCTACGGCCAGCCGCGGCCGCACGCTCGCGGTGCCTTCGACGACCAGTAAATGAGGGCGGGCCGTCGCAAACCGGCGCAGCCCGTCGGTCAGGCCCACCTCAGCGCGCCCTCACGCCACGCATACACGACGCCAACCATCAGCATGCCAAGAAAACCGAACATCTCGACCACGGCAGTGACGCCCCTGTCCGCAAAAACGAGAACCCACGGATACATGAACGCCATTTCCATGTCGAAAGCCAGGAACACAATGCACAGGGCGTACCACCGCGCGTGGTAGCGCGAAACCGCGTGCTGCGACGGGGCGTGACCAGACTGGAAAGGGTCCACGACAACAGGCCTTTGGTCCATGGCGAGGACGAGCGACGCTGCGTAGAGCACAACGACAAGCACGGACGCCACCGAAAGCAGCATCGCCGCTGCCGTCAGGCTCGCCATGGCACACCCTCCGGTTCGGGACGAATCCACCCTACTGCTCATGCCCTTCCTCCATGAAGACCCCGCGTTGACGGCTCCTCTGACCCATGTGTGGGTGAGTTGAGCGCGTTGTAACGAGGGCGCGCCGTTCTCTGTCCAAATTTCTGAGCTGTCAAGGACCAAGAACCAGTGCGCAGGAGAACGGCGTGCGTGAAAACAGCCTATGGCGTGCGGTTTCGGGGTCGAGAAGACCGTGACCGAGGACGTCGAGTTCGACGAGGACCAGAGCATCATCGCGGCCTCGGGGCGGCCGCGGGTTGCTGGATGATCCGTCAACCCGCGCGGATCGCGTGTTCCAGCTGATCTCGTCTCATCGCCCGAGTGACGCCATCGCCTGCCGCCGTTCGTCTTGCGGCAGGAGTCCGCCCAAGGGCGAGACCTCACGCATCCCGATCGAATCCGAGGCCAGGCCCGTCATCACCCTGCGCAGTCCACGCACGTCCCCACCCTCAACCAGATCTGACCAGCGGCCCAGGTTGCTCAAGTGCGGCTCGCCTCTGACTCCGGACCTTCAGCCGACGGAGGTTTCCCCGGATTTCGGGGTCGCCACAGTCCTGGACACTCGGGCGTCAGGCGTTGAACCAGTTGGCAATGCAGCCTCCAGCTCTGCTCCTCGGATCGCGTCAACGTCACCCTTACCGGCCTCCGCACCACCTCCAGGCAGAAAATGAACACTGGTCAAATCCGTAGTCAGGCGGATTTGAAGCGCAAGGCGACGGATTCACGCAGTGCGGTGACGTCGACCTCGCCCGCGGGGGCCTCGGCCAGCAGTTTGGCGAGACGCTTCGGCCAGAATGTGTGGACGCCACGGGTTAGGAACGCTCCCCCGATCAACGGCCAGTCGGCCTCGACGAAGCATAGTGCCGCGGTGATAGGCACCTCGCCGACGAGCTTACCCACCAAGTCTGCCTGCGTGAGCACTCCGTCGACGAGCTTGGCGCAGTCGCGTCGACCGACGAGCATCCTCTCAGTTCGGGGGCGCAGCATGCCGCCCTCGACCTTCAGTTGCAGCCGTCCCTTGTAGCGCTTGGCGTCGATCACCCAGATCCCGCTACGAGTGATGGCGATGTGGTCGATGTTCGCCTTCGACCCAGGGATGCGCCGGTCGTGAAGGACAGCGAGGTCGTCCGATGCCAAGGAGTCGAGTCGGGCGCCCAGGCGCTCCCCGCCCGCCGCTCCCTTCTCCCATGCCTGGGTGCTTTGTCGTTCGTCGGGGAGGGCGACGGCGATGACACCAAGGCGTCCCCACTTCTGACGGAGCCGCTCCTCATCCTTGGCTTTGCGCCGCTCGTACTCCTTGCGGGCAGACGAGCCAGCAACGCCACGCGCGACGACGGTCCCCTGAACTAGGGGCTGTGCCTCGGCCGAGGCAACGGCCGGAGGACATTCAACGCAGCGCACCGTTTTGGTGTCGCTCTCGTAGATCGCCTCCCCTCGTGCCGCCAGCTCACTGCCGCAGACGCGACAGATACCGGCCTACCGGAGGCGCATCTGCTTCATGCGTACGTGGGGTTCAGAGGCGGGTGAACGTCAGGCGAGGCCAGCTCGCTCAAAGGTTGATGAGCTGATCGGGCACTGTTGCATTGAGCCAACGCGGGGGGCTGGCACAGAAAATCTTCCTGCAGGCTGACTCGCGACGAGTCTCGAAGGGGCAATTAGACCGTTGAAGTCGATACAAGGGGACGCCCTGGGCGAGGTTCAGCGCCGCTGGGCCGCAAGATTTGCGGCGAGACGTTCGCGGGATCGCTCAATGCAACAGTGCCGATGTGCATGGGTCGGCGGCCGACTCGGGGCTGAAGTCCTGCCGGGGCGGGACGTTTGACTCTGGGTCTGACCGGCCAGCAGGCCCAGAGTTGGGCTATCGACGCGAGAGACTGGCCGGTTACTCGATACCGCCACCGAGTTGGACCGCTTCGCCAAACAAGGAGCTGACGTGACTGACGGAGCATACGGACTGTGGCCCCTGGTCGTCTTGAACACGGCGCTGTTCGTGGTGTTCGCGATGAGCTTCTTCCACCCGAGGTCGGGGCGCGACTGGCGGGCGATGGGCGCCTACACCGCGTTCCTGGTGGCCTTGTTCACCGAGATGTACGGGGCTCCGTTGACCGTCTACCTGGTGTCGGGCTGGCTCGGGACACGTTTCCCGCTGGTGCGTGCCGACCACGCGGGCGGGCACTTGTGGAACGACCTGATCGGCTGGACCTGGGATCCACACCTGAGCCCGTTCCACCTGGCCAGCTACGTCTTCATCGGTGGCGGGTTCTGGTTGATCGCCACCGCCTGGCGGGTGCTGCACGAAGCCGCCCAGCAGGACCGGCTGGCCACCACCGGGCCGTACGCGCGCGTCCGGCATCCGCAGTACGACGGATTCATGCTCGTGATGATTGGCTTCCTGCTGCAGTGGCCGACGATTCCGACGCTGGTGATGTTCCCGGTCCTGGTGTTCATCTACACCCGCCTGGCGCTCGCCGAGGAACGCGAGGTCGCCAGCCGGTTCGGCCTACCGTGGGCCCAGTACGCCGCCACCACGCCCGGCTTCATCCCGCGCCGTCATCGCGACCGCGCGCCTACTCCCGCTCAACGACAACCCGAGGCGGGCTCGGCGCGCGGCGTCGACGCCCAGCCGCGGAAAGTGAGGTGACACATCATGGTGACAACAGTGCATCCGACCGCTGAAGGCGTTGCGGTCAAGGGATCCACAATCACACCGGTGCTGGCCGTATCCGGCATCGAGAAGTCCTACCGCCGCGGAGTCTGGCCCTTCCGCAGCAGCCGTCAGGTCCTGCGCGGTGCCGACCTCACTCTTGGCCCGGGCGAGGTGGTCGGCCTGGTCGGCGAGAACGGCTCGGGCAAGTCAACGTTGATGAAGATCGTGGTCGGGGCGCTCGCCGCCGATGCGGGTACGGTCAGTCACACGGGCCGTCTTGGCTACTGCCCGCAGGAA
>JBBRYB010000061.1:0-15912 GCA_038238115.1 Propionibacteriales bacterium
AGTGGCCAGTTGTTCGGGTCGAGTGGCCAGTTGTTCGGGTCGAGTGGCCAGTTGTTCGGGTCGAGTGGCCAGTTGTTCGGGTCGAGTGGCCAGTTGTTCGGGTCGAGCGGCCAGTTGTTCGGGTCGAGTGGCCAGTTGTTCCGGAACGGTTGACTCCTCGCGCGGAACAAGTGGCGCCTCGGCCGGAACAAGTGGCGCCTCGGCCGGAACAAGTGGCGCCTCGGCCGGAACAAGTGGCGCCTCGCGAGGAACAAGTGGCGCCTCGCGCGGAACAAGTGACCGCTCGGCCGGAACAATTGACGCCTCGGCGAAGGGGGGGAGGGGGTGGGCGCTCAGGCGGGGTTGGGGGCGGAGGTTGGCTCGGCGATGCAGGCGGTCCCGACCCGACGAAAACCGACGCCGGCATAGACGCGGGCCACGTCGTCGGACTGGGCCGAGCAGAAGACGGTGGTGACTCCCCGGTCTATCGCGTCGGTGGCGAGAACATAGGTGACCTGAGCGGCCAGACCACGGCGCCGGAAGGCCGGCAACACCCCGACGCCGGCGATCTCCGCCACCTCACCGACCGCCGCATAGCTGCCGCCGCCCACCGGCCCCATCTCAGCGGCTCCGGCGACGAAGACGCCCGCGACCCTGTTCTCACCCGCGTCGATCCGGGCGGCGAGCAGGTCGTCGACCTGGGCATACTGCGATGCCATGGCAGCGTCGCGCTCGGCGACGCTCTCCGAGCCGGTGGCCGTGCCTGCGTGAGAGAACGCGACAGCGACGGCCGCCCGAGAAGCCGTCAACGTCTCTAGGTCGTCGGTGCCGAGTATGCGAGCGGTGCCGCCATCGCCTCTCGGCTGGCCGTCCAGGACGAGCAACGGGCAGCGGGCAACGTCGACCCCTGTCGACTCGACGGTCTCAGCGAGCCCGGGGATCACCTCGTCCACCCATTCCAGCGCCCGCGGGACTTCGAGCTCCTGCTGGCGGTCGAGAACTCGGCGTACGTCGTCCTGGCTGATCTCGTCGGCGCCTGCCTCCAGAGCCGGCCGGGCGTACAAGGGCCAACCGGCCTCGGCCACGAACAGCGTGAACGGCCCAACCTCCTCCACCCGCGCACGCCGGCGTGGCACGGCGTCGTAGTAGGTCTCCAGTCGCGTGATCAGGTCGTCAGCCGTCATATCGCGGAGCATGCCATGGCGCAGACCACGCCGCGGCGGCCGCACGGGCACAATGGGCTCGTGAACCTCTACCGCGACGAGGCCGTCGTGCTGCGCACCCAGAAACTTGGTGAGGCCGACCGGATCATCACATTCCTGACCCGCAACACCGGACGGATCCGCGCTGTGGGCAAGGGAGTACGCCGGACGAGGTCCAAGTTCGGCTCCCGCCTCGAGCCGTTCATGCATGTCGACGTCCAGTTCGCCCACGGGCGAACCCTCGAGATCGTGACCCAGGTTGAGACGCTGTCGCCGTTCGGGGAAGCCATTGCGGGCGACTACAGCCGCTACACCGCCGGCACGGCGATGCTGGAGACCGCCGAGCGCCTCGTCGTGGAGGAGATGGAGCCCGCTGTGCAGCACTACCTGCTGCTCGTCGGCGGCCTGCGGGTGCTCGCTGCCGGGGAGCGGGAGCCGTCGATGGTGCTCGACTCCTTCCTGCTCCGGTCGCTGGCGGTTGCCGGCTACGCGCCGACGTTCGACGGGTGTGCGCGCTGTGGAGCACCGGGACCGCACCGCAGCTTCAGTGCCGGGGCGGGGGGCATGTTGTGCGGCAACTGCCGCCTCCCGGGCGCGGCCAATCCGACCCCGGAGACCGTCGCCCTGCTCGGCGCACTGCTCAGCGGCGACTGGGTGAGCGCAGAAGCCGTGGACCCCAGGTTTCGCAAGCAGGCCAGTGGCATTGTCGCCGCCTACCTGCATTGGCACCTGGAGCGGAGCCTCCGCTCGCTCATCCACGTCGAGCGCTAGACCACAGACGCGCCGGTTTCGGCGACGCAGACGCGGTCGCGGTCGCGGTCGAGTATCCGAACGGCGTGTGTACGTCGGCGGGCACTTCACCGCCTGGGGCGGCCAGCAAAGCGGCCACCTGATCGACATCCAGCCGACACGGGCGCATACCGAGGCGGGGGCCCATCTCCCAACCCCGGCGCTTCCCGCGCGGGTGGTTGGTATGCGGCCTGGTCAGGTGCCATGGTGAGCAGCGTGACCGAGCAGCCGTTTGCGCACCCGCCGGACGTTCCACGCGAGCTCGTACCCCGGCATGTGGCAGTGATCATGGACGGCAACGGCCGGTGGGCGGCCGAGCGTGGCCTGCCCAGGACTGCTGGTCACCAACGGGGCGAGGCTGCCCTCTTCGACGTCGTGGTCGGCGCCATCGAGGCCAAGGTGACGTGCATCTCGGCGTACGCCTTCTCGACCGAGAACTGGCGGCGCTCGCCCGACGAGGTCCGTTTCCTGATGGGCTTCAACCGCGACGTGATCCGCCGACGTCGAGATGAGATGCACGCGATGGGGGTGCGGGTCCGGTGGGCCGGCCGGCGCCCGCGGCTGTGGGCGTCGGTGGTCCGCGAGCTCGAGGTCGCGGAGGAGCTCACCCGACACAACGACGTGCTCACGCTGACGATGTGCGTCAACTACGGCGGCCGCGCGGAGCTCGCCGATGCGGCGCGAGAGCTGGCCCGGCAGGCGGTTGCCGGTCGCATCAGTGCCGACAGGATCGACGAGCGCTCGTTCGCTCGTGCGCTCTACGTGCCGGAGCTGCCCGATGTCGACATGGTGCTGCGCACGTCCGGAGAGCAGCGATTCAGCAACTTCATGTTGTGGCAGTCGGCGTACGCCGAGATGGTGTTCATGAACGTGCTGTGGCCCGACGTTGACCGCACCACCTTGTTCGAGGCGATTGACATCTACGCGAGGCGAGACCGGCGCTACGGCTCGGCGTAGGTTCGGCCGCCCCGGTGCGACGCGCACCCCCATTAGGCTGACAGGGTGAGGGACCTGACCGCAGACGCGCTGTTCATGGACCCGTCGCTGGAGTGGAGCCGGGTGTCACCGAAGCTCGTCACGGAACGGCGGTTGGCCTGGTCCGTGCTGCTGCTCGTCCCGGTCGGGCTGCTCGTCCTGGGCGGCGTGCTGGGGGGCACGGGAACGGCGAGCTTGTGGCCGTTCGCGCTCGCGGCGGCCGTTGTGTCTGCGGCCCTGGCTGCCGGCTGGTTCCTCGTCATCCCCCGGGCGGTGGCCTCGTGGCGGTATGCCGAGCGCGAACAGGATCTGCTGGTGCGGCGCGGACGGCTGATCCGTCGGCTCACGGTCGTGCCCTATGGCCGCATGCAGGTCATCGAGGTCAGCGCCAACCCGGTCTCGCAGCGCCTGGGCATCGCCACCGTCACCCTCGTCACGGCGTCGGCCAACACCGATGCGCGCATCCCGGGCGTCCCGGAGGACACGGCGCACGCCCTGCGTGACCGGCTTGCCGCCAAGGGCGAAGCGTCAGCGGCCGGCTTGTGAGCACTGCGCGCGCCGAGGCTGAGGACGGCATCGCGGCCGCGCGTGACGCCACGGAGCTGACCCGCCTGCACCCGCTGACCCCGGTGCTCCGCTCGTGGCGGCTGATCGGTGGCGCGGGCGCCATCGGCTTCGGCGTCTTCCGCGACGAGATCGACAAGCTCAGGTGGGTATGGCGGGCGCTGCACGGCGAGGTGGAGTTCACCGTGCTGATGCAGGGCGCGGGAGTGCTGCTGGTGGTCGCACTGGTCGCCCTGACCGCGGGCTGGTTGTCCTGGCGCGTCACCGGCTACGCCATCGTGACAGACGCAACGGGGACTAGCACCCTGCGGTACCACCGCGGTTTCTTCGTGAAGCAGCGACGCCAGGTGCGACTGAACCGGGTGCAGTCCGTCGACGTCAACCAGCCACTCGTGCCCCGGCTGTGTGGGCTGGCGGCGGTGCAGCTCGACATGGCGGCTGGTGAGGACGCGTCCGTCAACCTGGCCTACGTACGCCGCCGGGACGCGTGGTCGCTGCGCGAGGAGATCCTGCGGCATACCGCCGGCGGCCCTTCGCCGGCAACCGCCAGCGCGACCGAGCCCCCGTTGGACACGGTCGTCGCCCAGATCTCGACGCCACACCTGGTCAAGGCCAACCTGCTCGACGGCGTCGTCGCGTGGGTGATCGCTGTGCTCTGGCTCGTGGGGCTCGTCGTGGTGGCAGTCGTGTGGGGGGCCGGCGCCCTGCTCGCCGCGCTGTCCGGGATCGTGCCGGTGTCAATCGCGATCTTCGCACAGACCAGGCGGCAGGTCCTGTCGATGATGCGCGACGCCAACTTCACCCTCTTCCGGACGCCGGCCGGCATCCGCGTCAGCTCGGGGCTGACGTCGACGATCAACCGCACCATCGACTTCGACCGCATCCAGGGCATCCGGCTGCTCGAGCCCTACCTGTGGAGGCGGTTCGGCTGGGCGCGCGTCATGGTGGACATCGCCGGCGGCAAGGGGGACGGCGAACAAGGCGCCTCACTGATGCCGGTCGCCGACCGCGCCCATGCGCTCGCCCTCATCGCGCAGGTCAGCGGTGCCCACCTCGACGAGGCACCCTATGTCGCCCCCGGCGAGCAGGCGCGCAAGCTCGACCCGCTCGGTTGGCGCTACCTCGGCGTCGGCCTGCTCGAGGACGGCGTGGTACGGCGGCAGGGGCGCTGGCGTCGCTCGACGTCCTACGTGCCCTATGCCCGGGTGCAGAGCGTGACCGCACAACAAGGGTGGCTGCAGCGCCGGTGGCAGCTGGCGACCGTGCACCTGGACCTTCCTACCGGCGCCGAGAGGTGGACGGCACAACATCGTGGCTTCACGGATGCGGCCGGGCTCGTGCAGGAACTGGGACGTCAGGCACGCGAGCACCGCCTCTTGCCCGGTGGCCGGGGTGCGAGGCGAGAAGTCGAGGACATCGGCAGGACGCCCGAGGCTCAGCTCGGCTGACCCCGCGACCAGGCGTGGCGCGGATCGGGTTCGGTCAGAGCCAGCCCGTTATCCGGCCCAGCGCCGAACCCAGGACGACCACGATCATCAGCGTTCGCGTCAGCCGGCCGCGCAAATCGAGGACCGGCCAGGAGATGAACGCCAGCCAGCAGACGAAGACAGCGATGACGCCGAGCGCTGCGAGCGCATAGGGCAGCGGAGCAGCCAGACCCACCAACATGAGCACGAGCATGGCGCCGGGGACGACGAGCGGCGGCAGTCGAGACATCCGGACCAGCACCGTTCGGCTGCGCTGGCCAATCACCTGTCGGGAACCGCCGGCTGCGCCAGCGGCGCTCCCCGACGCACGCGTCGCCGGGTTTCCGGAGCGACGAGGATCACGGCTCACCATCCCGACAGGATAACGTCGTGCGCCGCCTCCACTGTCGGCCGGCGTGCCGTAGGTGAAGCCACAGGGATGGGGCGGCCTCGCTTGGTGGAGACTGGGCGGGTGCAGGTGCTCTCAAGGTTTCGCTATGACGCGGACCTGACCGAACGTGCGCACACCGAGCTCGAGTCCTGCCTCAACCAGCTGTCGATGCAACCTGGCTTCGTGCGCGGGACCGTTGGCCGGGCGATGGACGATCCCACGATGTGGGTGCTGGCGACGACCTGGGAGCACGTCGGCGCCTACCGCCGGGCGCTGTCGTCGTACGAGATCAAGGCTCACGTGGTGCCAGTGCTGGCGTACGCCGTCGACGAGCCGTCGGCATACGAGATCATCGTCGGTGAGGGCGCGACCGTGCCGAACGAAGCCAGACTCAGAGGCGACAAGCTGGACGGGTAGCCTAGAGGTTTGCTGCCCGATCTTGGGAGCACGCCGCCGACCGCCAGCCGGATGGAGAACCTCGTGGCCGCCTCAGCCATCGACAAAGTCGTAAGCCTGTGCAAGCGCAGGGGATTTGTCTACCCCTGTGGAGAGATCTACGGGGGCACCCGCTCCGCCTGGGACTACGGCCCGCTCGGCGTCGAGCTGAAGGAGAACATCAAGCGCCAGTGGTGGCGCTCCATGGTGACCTCGCGCGACGACGTTGTCGGCCTCGACTCGTCGGTGATCCTCCCGACGAAGACGTGGGAGGCATCCGGCCATTTGGCCGCCTTCACCGACCCGCTCACGGAGTGCCAGAGCTGCCATAAACGGTTCCGGGCCGACCACCTCGAGGAGGAGTTCGAGGAGCGCAAGGGGCGGCCGCCCCACAACGGGCTGGCCGAGATCACCTGTCTGAACTGCGGGACCCGCGGCGCCTGGACCGAGCCCCGGCCGTTCAACGGCATGCTGAAGACGTATCTGGGCGTTGTGGAGGACGAGTGCGGGCTGCACTATCTGCGCCCCGAAACCGCGCAGGGCATCTTCCTCAACTTCATCAACGTGATGAACTCAGCGCGCAAGAAGCCGCCTTTCGGCGTTGGACAGATGGGCAAGGCGTTCCGCAACGAGATCACGCCGGGCAACTTCATCTTCCGGACCCGCGAGTTCGAGATGATGGAGATGGAGTTCTTCGTCGAGCCGGGGACCGACGAGGCGTGGCACCAGACCTGGATCGACCTGCGCACCGACTGGTACGTCGATCTGGGCATCAGCCGCGACAACCTGCGCCACTTCGAGCACCCGGCGGACAAGCGCTCCCACTACTCGACCCGGACCGTCGACATCGAATACCGCTTCGGCTTCACCGGCTCGGAGTGGGGCGAGCTCGAGGGGATCGCCAACCGCACCGACTTCGACCTCAAGCAGCACTCGGAGTTCTCGGGGCAGGACCTGTCCTACTTCGACCAGGCGAGCGGTGAGCGCTGGTTCCCCTACGTCATCGAGCCGGCCGCGGGCGCGACCCGCTCACTGATGGCGTTCCTCGTCGACGCCTACGCCGAGGACGAGGCCCCCAATGCCAAGGGCGGGATCGACAAACGCACAGTGCTTCGGCTCGACCCGCGGCTCGCGCCGGTCAAGGTCGCCGTGCTGCCGCTGTCCCGCAACTCTGATCTGTCCCCCAAGGCCAAAGACCTGGCCGCGGAGCTGCGATCGTGCTGGAACGTCGACTTCGACGACGCGGGCGCGATCGGGCGGCGCTACCGCCGTCAGGACGAGATCGGTACGCCGTACTGCGTCACAGTCGACTTCGAGAGCCTCGACGACGATGCGGCGACCGTGCGTGAGCGCGACACCATGAAGCAGGAGCGGGTCAGCCTCGACCAGGTCAAGAGCTACTTCGCCGAGCGGCTGATCGGCTGTTGACCTCCCCCTCGCCTCGCCCCGCAGCCGCGGCCCTGCTGCCGTGTCCGTTTTGTCCGCTTCCGAGAGCCAGCCGTGGCTGTCGTCCGCCAATACCGAGACCCGGCCCGGGGGTCGCCGAGAGCCGGACGTGGCTGTCGCCCGCCCAACACGGAGACCAGGCCGCTGTCTCGGGAGGCCAGAACCGGTCGCCGGCGAAATCGAGCCGCAGACACGCCGGCGCAGCTCTCCCACGCACGGTATGCAAGCCCGTTCCCCGCGAACGGCACAATAAGGCAGTGACGAGTCCCAGGAGATTCGCCAGCGTGGCTGCCGGACCGCTGCTGGTCGGGGTCTGCATCGCGTCGCTGGTCGCCTGCGGTGGAAACGACACGAAGACCATCGACGCACCTACGACCTCAGCCACGCCCACGACAGCGGCCGGGGGCACCACACTGCCCGGGACGCGGGTCAGGGTCGGCAAGCCGGTCAAGCTCGACCTCACGGCGGACGCATCGCACACCTCGAAGATCGCGCTGACCGTGACGTCGGTGAGTCGGGGCAAGATCAAGGACCTGCGGCAGTTCAGTCTCGGCGATGCCGCCCGAGCCTCCACCGTTTACTACGTCGCCGCGGTGGTCAAGAACGTCGGCCGCGGTGACCTCTCCGGCCGTCGGTTGACGCTCTACGGCAAGGTGTCCCACGACCTGGTCGTCCCACCTGTGTTGTTCAGCACGACTTTTCAGCGATGCGACGACCGGCCGCTACCTGGCAAGTTCCGTCGAGGAGCCAAGACCCATCTCTGCATGGTGATGCTCGCGCCCAAGCACGGCAGGATCTCTGCGGTGGAGTGGCGAGGCACGCGCGGTGCCGAACCGATCAGTTGGGTAGTCCGCTGAGGCTCGGGGGACTCGCCGTCGACCCGCCCGTCGTGCTCGCCCCGATGGCGGGCGTGACCAACGCGGCGTTCCGGTCGCTCTGCCGCGAGCAGGGGGCGGGCCTCTACGTCAGCGAGATGATCACCAGCCGGGGACTGGTGGAGCGAGACGAGACGACGCTCGACATGCTCGTCTTCGGTCTGGACGAGTCGGTGCGGTCGGTCCAGCTGTACGGCGTGGACCCGGTCTTGATGGGCCGCGCCGCCGAGGTCCTGTGCGGCGACTACGGCGTCGCGCACATCGACCTGAACTTCGGCTGCCCGGTTCCCAAGGTGACCCGCAAGGGAGGCGGCGCTGCCTTGCCGTGGAAACGCCGGCTGCTCGGCGACATCCTTGAGGCCACCGTCAAGGCCGCGGCGCCGTACCACGTGCCTGTGACGATCAAGACCCGAAAGGGCATCGACGACGACCACCTGACGTTTCTCGACGCGGGCCAGATCGCGGAGCAGTCCGGATGTGCGGCGATCGCGTTGCACGCCCGCACGGCGTCGCAGCACTACTCGGGGTCGGCCGACTGGGGCGCGATCGCCGAGCTGGCGGCCCACGTCGACATCCCGGTGCTCGGTAACGGTGACATCTGGGAGGCCGGCGACGCAGTGCGGATGATGCACGAGACGAGCTGCGACGGCGTGGTGGTCGGACGTGGCTGCTTGGGCCGTCCTTGGCTGTTTCGTGACCTGGCCGCTGCCTTCGGCGGCCGGGTCGAGCCGGTCCTGCCCGCGCTCGGCGACGTGGCGGTGATGATGCGCCGCCACGCCGAGCTGCTCGTGCACCACATGGGCGAGGTTCGAGGCTGCAAGGAAATCCGCAAGCACATCGCCTGGTACCTCAAGGGCTTCGCGGCCGGAGGTGAACTGCGGCAGTCGCTCGGCCTCGTCGACACGCTCGCGACGCTCGACTCGCTGCTCGATCGACTCGACCCGACCGAGCCGTTTCCGGTAGCGGAGCTCGGCATCCCACGGGGCCGTCAGGGCAGCGCTCGCCGGGTGGCACTGCCCGATGGCTGGCTACAGGGTCGTGACGACGGTCACATCGACGCCGACGCCGAGATCGGCATGTCCGGAGGCTGATGCGGGCGCCAAGGAAACGTCCCGGAGGCCCCCCCGCGACGGTCGGCCGGCGAACCAGCCCAGCTCGAGCCGTCGCCAGCGCCGCTGGGATACCAGCAGGAGACCGACGGCGCTGACGGGAACATCTCCGGGCGTCGTCTGGTTAGATTGGACACTGCGTCAGTGTGAGACCCCCGGGCCCCACCCCATAAGCCGCCACGAGCGGCCACTCGCCGAGAGGCGTCCGCTGACACAGTGCGGCACGACGGGCGATGGAGGCACTGCTTCCATCGCCCGTTCGCGTTCCGCTGCCCGTGCACAGCGCCGGGCGAGCGTCGTTTCGGACCGTCAGCGGGCGGCGACCGCGCGTCGTCGACGCGCGACGAGCGCGCAGGCCGCGACCAGCAAAGTCACGGGTGTCACGAGATCGGCCGTGGTGAGACCGTGATTCTCGCTCACCTGATAGATCACCGGGCCCTCAATGGGCTTGTTGAAGAAGAGCCAGGCCACCGCGAGCACGAGGAGCAGGATTAGCAGAAGCCGGGACGGCCTCCACAGCGCAGCGATGAAACAGATGCCCAAAGCCGCCAAAGCCAAGGGCCAGAGTGTCATCTGGGCAGCGTACGTCGTTGCGGTGACCTACCCCGCCCATCGCCGACTTCTTCAGGTTCTCATCAGGCACCTCCAAGACACCACCAGGAGCCGCGACGACGACCGGCCCCAGATCCTTGCCCGCCACCTCGACTGTCTCGGTGGCACAGCTGGGGCCGGACGGGCGGTTCGCAACGCTCCGAACGTTCCGGGTCGCCGGAGTGCTCGCGCTGCTCCCGACGGGCTCGTAGGCTGAGACGCTGGATGGACCCCACAGCGCCGGCACTGCCCGGGTGTGGAGGTACGACGTCTAGGGTGGTCGGATCGACGACTCCACCACCAGCGACGAAGTCTTCTCCGAGGAGGACTGGTACGGCGACGACGTGTCGGGCCGGCGCTTCACCGACTGCCGTTTCGTCGACTGCGACCTGACCGAGTCGACGAGCACAGGTGCCACCTTCGAGGGCTGCGCCTTTGTGGGTTGTCGGCTGAACGCGTCGATCCACACGAGCACTGTCTTCACACGCTGCACGTTCCGTCGAACGTCGTTCTTCTCGGCCGTCCTGCGTGACTGCAAGCTCGTGGGTTCGTCGTTCGACAGCTGCACGTTGCGGCCGCTCACCGTGGAGGGCGGTGACTGGTCCTACGTCTGCCTCCAGCGCGCCAACCTGTCCGGCGTCGACCTGTCCGGCGTGCGCCTGGAGGAGACCGACTTCTCGGGCGCCGACCTGACCACGACGCGCTTTCGGCATGCGCGAATGGCTCGCTGTCAGCTCGACGGAGCGAAGCTCACTGGCACCGACCTGTCGAGTGCTGACCTCACCGGGAGCGACCTGCGGGGACTCCGCTGGGACGCGACGCGGCTCGACCACGCACAGCTGCTCATGGTCGCTGACTGCCTCGGCATCGTGGTGCCGGAGAAAGCCCTCGGCTGAGCCGGTCGAGCGCGGGCAACCCCAACCCGGCGACGCAATACCTCAAGGCGCAGAGCCCCGGCGGCCCCCAGGTCTGAGCCCGAGTCTTCCGCATCGATGCGAGCAGTAAGGTCGGCGGCGATGGAGATCCCGATCGGCGGGTACGCCGCAGCCGACCTCGAGCGCTACCTCGACGAGCCCAGCCACTCACCACGTTCGGCCTTCGAGCGTGACCGCGCCCGCATCGTGCACTCAGCCGCCCTGCGCAGGCTCGCTGCGAAGACTCAGGTGGTCGGGCCGTCGAGCCACGACTTCATCCGCAACCGGCTGACACACTCCCTCGAGGTGGCCCAGGTCGGGCGTGACCTGGCCCACTCCCTCGGGGCCGACCCGGACGTCGTCGAGGCGGCGTGCCTGGCCCACGACCTGGGCCACCCACCTTTCGGCCACAACGGCGAGCGTGCCCTCCACGATGCGACAGTCGAGATCGGCGGATTCGAGGGAAACGCCCAGACGTTGCGGTTGCTCACCAGGCTCGAGCCCAAGACGCTCGATGCCGAGGGCCGCAGCCTCGGGCTCAACCTGACGAGGGCCGTCCTCGATGCCGCCGCCAAGTATCCCTGGACCCTGCGCGACGCTCCGACGGCCGCCGGCCGTCATGGCGACGGGCTGCCGCGGGTGGTGAGCAAGTTCGGCGTCTACGACGCCGACCTCGCGGTCTTTACGTGGATGCGCCAGGGTGCCGAACCCGGCCGGGTCTGTGTCGAGGCGCAGATCATGGACATCGCTGACGACGTGGCCTACAGCGTGCACGACGTGGAGGACGGCATCGTCGCCGGCCGCGTCGACCTGGCCGCGTTGAGCGACGACGCCGGCTTGCGCTCGGAGGTCTGGCGGACCGTCGCTGACTGGTATCTGCCCGGCCACGAGGAGGCGGTGATCGAGGCGGCGTACCAGCGGTTGAGCAGGCTCGACGAGTGGCCGCGGGCGGCGTACGACGGCAGCCGAAACCACCTGGCCGGCCTCAAGAACCTCACAAGCCGGCTGATCAACCGCCTCTGCCTGTGCGTGCAGGCGGCCGTCCACGAGGCAGATCTGCCGCCCGTGCTGATGCGGTACGTCGCCGACATCCCGGTGCCGGAGCCGACCCGGGCAGAGATCGCAGTGCTGAAGGGGATCGCGGCTCATCTGGTGATGAAGGCCGGCGACCGGGTGGCCGCCCACTCCCGTCAGCGCGAGCTCCTCGGCGAGCTGGTCGAGGCCATGGCGAGGACCGGTCGGGACGCGTTCGAGCCGGTCTTTAGGGCGGATTTCGACGCGGCTGCCGACGAGCACGAGCGGTTGCGGGTCACCGTCGATCAGGTGGCCTCGCTGACGGATCTGTCGGCTGTGGACGCCCACCGGCGACTTGTCCAGCCCGCGTAGGATCGGCAGGTGGCCGGGCGCATCAGGGAAGACGACATCGCACTCGTGCGCGAACGGTCGCGCATCGACGACGTCGTCTCCGCACACGTCACCCTCCAGAGTGCCGGCGGAGGGTCGATGAAGGGGCTGTGTCCGTTCCACGACGAGAAGAGCCCATCGTTTCACATTACCCCGTCGCGCGGCTTCTACCACTGCTTCGGCTGCCAAGAAGGCGGCGATGTGATCACGTTCGTGCAGAAGATCGAGGGGGTGAGCTTTGCAGAGGCGGTCGAGCGCCTTGCCGGGCGCTACGGCGTCCAGCTGAGATACGTCGACGACAACGGCCGCGGCGCGCCGCGGCGAGACCCGGGTCTGCGCAGCCGCCTGATCGACGCGCACACCGCCGCCACAGACTTCTACGTCGCTGCCCTGGCGACGCCCGAGGCCGCGGCCGGTCGCGCCTTCTTGTCCGGGCGGGGCTTCGACCGGGAGGCGGCCAAACATTTCACCGTCGGGTTCGCCCCACGCGGCGGCGATGCGCTGCTCAACCACCTGCGCCAGCACGGTTTCAGCGACGACGAGCTCGTCACGGCGGGACTGGTGGCGCGCAACGACCGTGGCCCCTACGACCGCTTCCGCGGTCGTCTGCTCTGGCCGATCCGTGAGCTGTCAGGCGACGTGGTCGGCTTCGGGGCCCGGCGGCTCTTCGATGACGATCACGTCGAGGCGAAGTACCTCAACACGCCGGAGACGCCGATCTACAAGAAGAGCCAGCTGCTCTACGGCGTGGACCTGGCCCGCCGCGAGATCGCGCGAAGCTCACAGGCCGTCGTGGTCGAGGGCTACACCGACGTGATGGCCTGCCACCTGTCCGGTGTGACGTCGGCGGTGGCGACGTGTGGTACCGCGTTCGGCGCCGACCACACCCGCATCCTGAGGCGCCTGCTGCTCGACCACGATGAGTTCCGCGGCGAGGTCATCTTCACCTTCGACGGCGACGCCGCCGGGCAGAAGGCGGCGCTACGAGCCTTCGAGGGCGACAGCCAGTTCGTGGGTCAGACCTACGTCGCGGTCGAGCCCGACGGTCGCGACCCGTGCGAGCTGCGCATGGCCGACGGCGACGCGGCAGTGCGCGAGCTGATCGCCCGGCGGGTGCCGCTTTACCGGTTCGTGCTCGGCAATGTCGTGTCCCGCTTCGACCTCGACCGTGCCGACAGCCGGGTCGATGCCATTCGCGAGGCAGCCCGGCTGGTCGCCAGCATCCGCGACCGGTCCAAGGTCGACGCCTTCGCGCGGGAGCTCGCCGGCATGGTGGGTGCAGACGTCGAGGATGTGCGGCAGGAGGTACGCCGGACGGCGGGTCGGGCCAGGCCGGCCGCCTCGGCGTCGACCCCGGGCCCCGCCCCACCCGCCGCGCGCGACGTACCCGATCCGGGCGAACGACGCTTCTCCATCGAGCGTGACGTGCTCAAGCTCGCCCTGCAGCACCCGCGCACCGTGGCCCCGTCCTGGCTCGACCTCGAACCAGACGACTTCACTCACCCGTACTACCGGGAGACGTTCGAGCTGGTCACAACGCTGGGCGGTCCCGACATCGCCACCTCCGAGGCGCTGCGCTCGAAGGCGGCCGATGACAGCGTCCGCGGCCTCGTCTCGGCGTTGTCGGTCGAGTCGCTCAAGGTCTCGGGCACTCCCGACGAGAGGCTCGCCAACGCCTACGTCGTGCGGCTGCGTGAGCTCACCGCGCTGCGCCGTATCAGCCAGGTGAAGTCGAAACTGCAGCGCACCAACCCCGTCAACGACGTCTCGACCTACAACCGGATGTTCGGCGAGCTGGTTGCGCTCGAGAGCCATCGGCGTGCCCTGCGCGAGCAGGCCATCGGTAGCACCCTCTGACCGCTCGACACGCGGGACAATCGGTGCAGATCGAAAAACTCGGTGCGTGGGAACTGACTTCCCCGCCACACTATGCGCATGGGCACGCAGACGCGCCCCGCGCCCGTGACCGACTTTGAGGTGGCCGGCCCCAAGGTCCAGGCGCTGCGTCCACCTGATAGCCCCGACTCGGTGCGGCTCTATCTTCGTGAGATCGGCCGGATTCCGCTGCTCTCTGCCTGCGATGAGGTCCGTCTGGCGCATGCGATCGAGGTCGGACTGCTCGCGGCGGAGCGCCTCGGGCACATCACGAAACTGACCTACGAGGACCGCGTCGACCTGTGCCAGCTGGTCGAGCATGGCAGGGTCGCCAAAGCAACGTTGGTCCTGTCGAATCTGCGCCTCGTGGTCGCCGTCGCCAAGCGATACGGCGCTCCAGGCAGCTCGCTGCTCGACCTGGTCCAGGAGGGGAACATCGGCCTGATCCGCGCCGTCGAGAAGTTCGACTACAGGCGCGGCTTCAAGTTCTCCACGTACGCGACCTGGTGGATCCGCCAGGCGATCGCGAGAGGGCTCGCCGACCAGTCCAGGACGATCCGCGTGCCGGTCCACGTCATCGAGGCGATGCATCGGGCGCTCCGCGTCCAGCGGAGTATGTTCCAGCTCCTCGGGCGAAACCCCACCCTTGACGAGCTTGCGCAGCAGCTCCAGCTCACCCCGGACAAGGCGCAGGACCTGCTCAGCCTCGCCGACGAACCGATGTCGCTCGACCTGCCCGTCGGCGATGGCGAGACGGGGCAGCTCGCCGACCTCATCGTCGACGTCAACAGCTCGCTGCCGATCGACGAGGTCGGCCTCCTCATGCTGCACGCCGATGTCGAGCAGCTGCTCGACCTCGTCAACCCCCGCGAGCGAACCGTGCTGCGGCTACGGTTTGGACTCGACGGTGGCCGCACCCATACGCTGGAGGAGGTCGGCTCCATCTTGGGGGTCACGCGCGAGCGTGCCCGTCAGATCGAGGCCAAGGCCCTGTCGAGGATCCGCACGAACCACAGCCTCGACGGCTTCCGCGACTACCTGCACTGAGTTCCTCGACTCGGTAACCAGTGCCCTCGACAGTCGCTACACCGAGCCCGGCGAGGAGCAATGGCCCGAAGGTCGCGTCTCAAGCTTCCGTCCGACGTGACGCGCCAGCTCGGTCTCCAGCCCGGTGAGCGCCCGCTCGCTTGGGCGGTCGGCACGGACGGCTCGTGGTACGTCGGGACGGACCGCGCCCTGCATGTGCCCAACGACGACGGCTGGCGCAGGCTCGGATGGGAAACCGTCGAGCGGGCCGAGTGGCATCGCGACACCGAGCAGCTGGCCGTGGTCGAGGTCGCCGGCTTCGGCGAGCCCGAACGCCGCACCGAGGTGTCGATCGACGATCCGGGGCAGCTGCTCGAGCTGGTCCGGGAGCGCGTCACGAAGAGCGTCGTCGTCACCGTCTACGCCCCGGTCCAGGGACGCCGGGGGCTCAGCGTGGTCGGCCGCCGAGCCCCCGCCGGGGACGGGCCGGTGTCGTGGTCGTGGGTGTTGGCAGAAGGGCTTGACCCACGTGATCCGCTTGTCGAGGAGGTTGCAGCCCGGACGCTGCGGGAGGCGCAGGCCGAGCTCGCCGGGCTGTGACTTGGTGGCGCTGGCGTGCCGGCACACCGTTTCGACGTACTCCGGCGACATTGCTAACCTAGCCAGGTTGCCCGGACACCTCCGGCGACGGTCCCGCGTAGCTCAATTGGCAGAGCAGCCGGCTGTTAACCGGCAGATAACAGGTCTCCCGGCTCGGGCTCGACCCCTTCCAGCCACGCTAGCGGCACCTTTGTAGCCATCGCCCAGGACACCAGAACTGGACGTTTCGGCATACTCGCGCCACGTTCATACCCGCTGACCGTCGCCCTCG
>JBBRYB010000062.1:0-15147 GCA_038238115.1 Propionibacteriales bacterium
GGTGCCCTTCCGGGTTGAGGTGTTTGGAACCGTCGCAAGTCCCAAATCTCCCAGCACGCAAGGGCTCCTCGCGCTACGGCACGCTCAACCAACCTCTCTCATCGGTGGATCGAGGCTAAGTGGTTCTGCCCCAGCCCCAGCGTGTACGGGTGGCGGGAGGGGAAGCCGCCGACGTTCAGTGGGGTGTTGCCGAAGCCCAGCCCCTGGGCCGTCTGTCCCTCGGCGAGGAACCGGTCGACGATGCCGCGCTGGTCGAAAATCTCGATCGTTCGTGAGTGGAACCCACGAGCACGACAGCCGACGAGGTCCGGCGTCGAACGCCGCTCGATGATCTCAACATCGACCCCCGCCAACGCCAGCTCCCCAGCCAACATCAGGCCCACCGGCCCACTTCCGACAATCACAACGTCGTTCAGGCCCAACCCCTCGCTTCCCTCGGCACGACCGAGAAGTCTGGGGCACGACAGGGGCCTTGCCGCAAGACCCCCGCTCCGCTATACCTTGGAAGTGCAAGGGGCAGCAAGCTCCTTGCCTTCCTTGTTCCCGATCGCGATCACAGCAACCCGACGCCGCCCGCGCCCACATCGGCTATGAGCGGACGTTCGATAGCGCCGACACGCGGTGGAACGACGCGGCTGACAGCGCTTCAACGACCGGATCGCGGAATGAAAAGGCGTCGCTTCGGTTCGTCTGGCGAAGCGGGCGGCGGATTGACTTCGATCGAGGTCTACTTGCGCTCGATCCTGCGGAGTCCATGCGTGGGCGTCCACCACTCGACGACAAGCATCACGGAGTCCTCGTTAACGTGGGTGTGCACGACCTCTGCGATGTCGGCGCGGAAAAGGTCTCCAGCGGGTCCCTGCTCACGCAGCACCTTCGCTGCGGTCACGTGGGTCGCGTCGTCGGCAGCGGCGGATCCGGATGCTCCACGAGGTATGTGCGGGCGGCTTCGTCCTGGATCAGTTTTTCCTCGAGCAGCCATTCGACCGCCCGACGCTTGGCGCGAAAGTCACGGAAGGTCTGCCAGGCTGAGACCAGGTCTGGGTACTCCTCGTACAGCTCGTCCTTGAAGCGGCGGAAGGTGCCCTTGCCGCGGAGCGCCCGAGCGAGTCGTCGGCCGGCGGTGTCGTTGGTGACTCCTTCGGCGAAGTCGATCATGTCGCCGTACCAGTTCGCCGATGAGAGCGGGCCGATTGGGAGCAGGTCGAGCTCATCGAGATCGACCGGGTTCTCCCCGTCGATGCCGGTGTCGGAGGTCCACAAGACGATCTCGCCGGTGCCCGGATGGATGAGCCATCGGTGCTCGTAGTCGGTCTGATCCGAGAGCGCCATCGCGATCTTGTCTAGGTCGAGCTTGGCTAGGTCGAGCACCGCTTCATCCCAAAACTCGCCTCCGCCAGTCGGCCTCGACCTGTGATACCCGAGCACTGGGGAAGCCGGACAGCGCCAAGGCGACCTCAATGCGGGGTGGTCGAGCGGATCGTGGGCCGCCCGCTTGCCGGCGGTATGACGCACCTAGGAGGAGTGCGCGAGCGCAGTCGTCGTCGGAGGCGGCTCTTCCAGCGATCGGGGCAGCCCAGCCGCGGTATCGCTGGTAGCGCTGGCCGTCCTCGATGCACTCGGTGCGTCACACATCCGGTTTCTCCTCTGGTGTGGCCGGCGCGCTCTCCACGGGCGGTCGTCTGCCGTGCGGTCAGCGGACTAACTCGAGTTTCATGATGACGACCTTGCGTGCGGGGTCCTCCTTGATCAGGGTGAGTTGGCCCCCTGTTCCGAGGTAGATGCCGGTGCCTCCGGTGACCGAGACGCGGAAGGGCGAGTCGGTGTGGCGGACGACGCCGTCGATGTCGACATGGCCTCCGGGCAGCCGCAGGGTGCTTCGGCTGACCACGGTTCCGTCGTGTCGCTTCGACACGATGAGCTCGACTGCGTCGCCGGTGCCGACCCGTTGGCCGGACGCGTTGTCCAGGATCGGCTGCCCGGTGCTCAGGATCAGGTCCCCGGCGCCGAGTCCCTGGGGGCCCCTGTCGATGACGCGTTGGTGACCGCCCTGGAATGGGAAGGCCAAGACCATGGTCTGGGTCGGGGCGGTGGTGGTGGTCCAGCCATACTGCGGCGACCCGGCCGATGAACTCACCGCGGAATTGGGTGAGGCGGACCTGCTCCCGAGGGGGCTGAGCGTGGCCGCGAGAGCCAGGCCTGCGACGGTGGCGGCAGTGGCGGCGGCATTGACTGATTTGTTCATGGGCTTTCTCCTCACGAATCCGGCCGCCGTGATTGGGGCCGGGAGGCCGACGTTAGTAGCGTCGGAGGGTTGGTATCGTCGACCTGTGGACCGAGGTTTGCGGTCCTGCTCGGGGAGGAGGTGGCGGGCGCAAGTCTCGGTCTTGCGGTGGAGTCGCAGCCCTGCTGCGTAGGTCTAGTCTTCGGTCATGGGTGTTCTTCCCGCCCGATACCCGCCACGAGGCGGCCTGGAACTCAGTGTCCGGACCTGCGGGGATCTGGCTCCGGCCCTCGGCCTTGCCGCCTTGGGCTTCGTCGAGATCTGGTTGGTGCCGTCGCAGGGCCCGTCGATGGCTCAGCGTGTGCTTGAGACCGCCGTCCTGCTGGTTGTGGCCGGCTGTTTCGCCTTCGGGCGAGCGGCGCCCCTGGGCGTCTCGGTTCTGACGATGGTGCTGCTGACCGTGACCACCGTCGGGGTGTCCGACAGCCGAGCCTGGGCCATCGCCGTGCTCATCCTGATGTCGTACACAGCGTCCCGACATGCGGGGTGGACAGGCGCCGGGCTGGCCGTCGCCCTAGGGATCCTCTACGGGGCTGTCATCACTTCACTGGAGGGCTCGGGCGGCTTGTGGATGATCGTCGCGAACACCTTGTTCATGCTCTGTCTGATGGTGCTGGTCCCCTGTGCTGCGGGTCTGGCGCTCGCGCGTCGAGAACAACTCGCCCACCACGATGCCGACCAGGCTGTGGAAGAGGAGCGCACCCGGATTGCCCGAGAGCTGCACGACGTGGTCGGTCATGCCCTCGGGGTGATCGTGGTTCAGGCCGAGGGGGAACGGGCCGTCCTCACTGAGGGCGCTGCCGACTCCACACGAGAGACTCTGGCCGCTATCGCACAGTGCGCCCGCGACGCGCTCGACGACGTCCGACGCCTGCTGGTCGTGATGCGTTCCGCGGACTCCCTGGGACCCCAGCCTGGACTCATCGAGCTGCCGCGACTGCTTGAGAGTGTGGAGACCGCTGGCCTGCCGACCGACTTTGTCATCGAGGGTCACCCGAGACCGCTGTCGACCGCCGTCGACCTGTCGGCCTACCGCGTGGTCCAGGAAGCTCTCACCAACACACTTCGTCACTCGCAAGGTGCGAGCGCGCACGTGGCCGTACGCTACGCCGACGACGAGGTGATCATCGACGTGATCGACGACGGCCGGGCCACCTCTGACCGCCAGTCCCGAGGGTTCGGTCTCCTCGGCATGAGGGAGCGGGTCGCCCTGTTCGGCGGCCAGGTCCAGGTCGGCGCCCGGCCCGGGGGCGGTTTCGGCGTGCACGTAAACCTCCCTACCGGAGGCGGTGCTCGCAATGACGCTTCGCGTCCTCGTGTGTGATGACCAGGCGCTGGTCCGTGCGGGCTTCGCCAAGCTGCTCGAGGCTGGAGACGGGCTCGAGGTCGCGGGTGAGGCGGCCAATGGTGCGGAGGCCGTGGACCAGGCTCGTCGGCTGGTCCCGGACGTCGTCCTGATGGACATTCGAATGCCGGTCCTCGACGGGATCTCGGCCACCGCCCGCATCGTGGCCGCCCTAGACGACAGGGTTCGAGTCCTGGTGCTCACGACGTTCGGTACCGATGAATACGTCGCGGATGCGCTGAAGGCCGGGGCTAGCGGGTTCCTCCTCAAGGACGCACCACCCGATCGACTGGTGGAGGCCATCCGGGTGGTGGCGCGTGGCGACGCGCTTCTCGACCCCGCCGTGACCAGGGGCGTCATCGCGTCGGCGACCCGGCGCAACGGGACGGACGCCGCCTCGAAACGGCGCCTCCGGCATCTCACGCGACGCGAGACCGAGACGTTGAACCTCCTTGCCCAGGGCCTGTCCAACGCCGAAATCGCGGCCCACCTGGTGGTCAGTGAGACCACCGTCAAGACACACGTCGGTCACCTCTTCACGAAACTCGGACTACGCGACCGTGTGCACGCTGTGATCTTCGCCTACGAGAGCGGCACTGTGGGCAAGGGCGGCGACACCGCGAGGTAGGGCGCCTCCCCGTCGGTCGTAAAGGCGCCGGATCGAACCGGGGGCGGGGGTGGCCTCGGCGGTCGGGCCAGTGCCACCTGATATCGGCCTGACCAATAGTCAGAGACTCACAGACCCGTATCCGTGACTGCAAGGACGGAGAATGTCACGATGGGTGTGGGCGGCAGAGCTAAACCACGATCGAGTGTCCACCACAGGCGGTTGCCGCTTGTGCTGGCGACCCCACCAAGCTCCTGTGGTGGTACGCCGACGTCCCTCGATCGCGGCGCTATGACGCACCCGTGCGGAGATCGTGTGAGCGCAGGCTGCTCGGCGTGCATGGTGTGCGTCGGCCTGGGGTGGCGACGTAAGTGGGAGACCGGCGCCAACTGGGCGATCGTCGTCGACTGCTGCTAAAGCGGCCAACACCTCGTCTCCTGGAGATTGGCACCCCAGGGGCTGTTGCCTCCTGCTGAATAGGAGGAGTAGACCGGGTTATGAGAGGAGCCAAGCCATGACTCAACCCTTGGCAGTATTCGTCACAAATGAGCCGCCACCCGATGAACAGAGTCGGCAAGGCGCCAGGCCGCTCGGGCTACTGGTATATCTAGGCCCCGGGGGTTGATCGGACAGCCCTAGGGGCCGACTACCCCTTACGGATCGCCCGGGCTCACGCCTGCTCGAGCTCGTCGGCCATCCTGAGCAGCTCCGCGGCGAGCCGCTCGACGCGACGCTTGACTGGTCCAGGTTCAACGCTGAGCACCATGGCGGGACGCGAGGCTGCTGGTCAGCGAGGTAGTTCACCATCTGCGCACCAGTCTGGACTATCTTGTCTACAATGTGGCCTGGCTCGGGACAGCGAGGCAGCCTCCACCGGAGTCCAAGACTCAATTTCCAATCGTCACTAAGCCGGGCAGGTGGACCGCCACTTGCGAGACTTGGTTGGCCGGCGTCACAGCTAGCAACCAAGACCGTCTCAAGGCGTACCAGCCCTTCAAAGAGTCAATGAGCTGATAGACGGCCTCGCCGGTGCCTTTCGTATGACCGCCGCTGCCGTGTCCGGGTCAAGCCCCAACAGCGCGGACCGAGGCGTGGCGTGTCGCCCCAGGGTCGGGACGCCGACCGCTGCTCGGCCCACCAGCAGCAGCACCGCGACCGACCTCGCTCGCAAGTACGCAGCCGCCGGCCACCGCAGGAAGCTGCGAGGCCGGCTACTCACCCTACCTGCCGCAGGTAGCGGACCTCGACTGCGGAGAGATCGACTCATCCAAGAAGCCGATCAGTGTCTCCGGCGACGACCCTTACGGCCTGGACGCTTACGGAGACGGAGTGGCTTGTGAGTCCTAGCTCAACGTCGGGGGCTGGGATCTGAGACGGGAATGGTGCTCAAGGTGGCGTACCCGATGTTTGCTCAAGATGCCGCCGACGGATCATCCAGTAGCAACCGTCGACGTCGGGCGGCCAGACTGCGCTCAGGGCTTATCGGCTGCACCGCCGCGACAGGCTCGCCGGGCCCGCGGACCTAGCCCTCATGTCGTCCACGGCGACGGACGAGGCTTTATGGCAGGCAACAGATCGAGGTCGTGGTGACCGCGCGCGACGCACGGTGGTCGAAGTTCCCTAGCCAGGGAATCAAACTGCGGTGGCTCTGCCCGGGCGAGGTCACGGGCCTACACCCCGCGGGGGGCGTAGGAGCCGCGGGCCCCGCCACGCCGCTGAGGACGCCTTCCGGTGGACCTGTCCGGCAGACGTAGCGCCGCGAGCAGACGAGACATGCTGAGCGCCGTTAGGCGCTCCTCGCGCATCGCCTTGAAGTCACCCGCCGATGCCACCGGAGCGAGCCTGTCGAGGCGGTCCCGCGCACGGCAAGCCTCGAGCAGCAGAACCAGCTGCCATTCCACGAGGTCATGGTCTGCCGTGACGCCGCGCCACAGGCGTCGGCCGCCAGCGTCAAGGCCGTTCGGCATGGTCATTGGGCCATTCCCCTTCGAAAAGGTATTCAGGTGTCAGGACTGCGAGACACCTCACACACCGTCCAGGCAGAATCGGACATAAGGGGACACCCCCCCTCCCATCGCGTCGGCGCCGCACGAGCGGGCACACGACCGGGTTGTCCTCACGGTCTGGCGGGGCGGCGAGGATCATCGTCCCCGCCCCCTGCGCTTCTGTTCGAGCAGCTCGTCGATGCGATGCTCGGCGCAGCTTTTGTGCGCCGGCCTGCCGCCCGTATCAACGAGCGGGGTCCAGTCGCCGCAGTAGATGCACCGACCTGCTTCGCCGGCTTGCCAGTGGCGTCGGTTAGACCAATCGAGGTGGGCGGTCATGACAGCACCCCTTGCTCGTGGATCTCTACCCAGCCGCAACCGTCGCCAGGCGGTTCGTCGAGGGGGGACATGCAGCTCGGGCAGCACGTCCGGTCATCCGACTTCTCGTCGAACAGGCGGGACGAACGAGTGTCTACGTCAGACCGGCTCGAGCTGGCGGCAACAGCGTCAGGCGCGGCCTCGGAGAATAGTTCGGCGCCGAGGTGGCTTCGAAGTAGCTCAACGGCCTGGTCGAGCTCTGGTTCAGACGTGCGCACTATAGGCGCGCTCGCGCACTCACTTTCAGTGCGCCCGAGCACTGCCCGCGCACTGCCGCGCACTCGCGCACTACTGAGCGGCCCGTCCTGGTGGTTCGACGTAGCGGCCTCGGCTCGACATTCGGTGCATCGCAGCTTGCCCTTGATGAAGGGGTCCGGCTGGTCGCCTGCCGGCTTGCCGTGCCGACAGATGCCAACGTCGGGCGCGGCGTTGAGCGCCTCGTTCCAGTGAGGGCGCTCGCCTGTTGTTCCAGACCGACCCGAGCTGGCGGCGACAGTGTCAGGCGGTTCGGGGTCTCGGCTCGGTTCAGCCTGATTCTGAGTGAATGCGCCGGTGCGCCGCTCTTTATAGAGCGAGAGCGGCGGCGCACCCCCGCCGTGTGCATCGGTGTCGTCTGCGCCGTGGGTGCGCCGTTGTGGCTCGGCGCACCTGTTTCGTGTGCTGGCCTGCGGGTTTGTAGTTTTGTCATCGGGTGCGCCGAGGGTGCGCCGTGTTGACGCGGCGCAGTTGCCCTCGTCGTTTTCCGACGAGGGTGCGCCGTAAGGTTTCGGCGCGCCTATGCCCCTTACATTCAGGGTGTCCCGGCGCTCCTTGATAGCCACCCGCAACGCGGCCCTGACCACCTTGTGACCGGCATCCCTGATCGTCTCGGCGGCCTTCCGCTCACCTGCGTCGGTGGGTATCGCCAACTCGTCGAGCACCCGATGCGCGTCCCCCACGAGCAACCGGAACGGGTCACCGGCCGTGGTGTAGGTGAGGCGCCCGTCGTCGTCGACGTCACGGTTCACGACAACCGACCGGATACCGGGGATACGTGACTTCCCCGGCCTGAGTCGTAGTCGCTCCGGCTTCTCCGCGTCGGCCTGGAGGAGCAGCTCGACATCAACATCGTCGCGCTTGCCGGAAGTGCCGCGCGCGCCCTTGTCGACGTCCTTGCCGGCGTTGTCGGTTCGCACCACGGTCACGCCACGCCGCTTCAGCATGATCGCGGTGTGCCGGTAGAACGCTCGCAGCGTGTCGGAGTCGTTCTCGGGCCCGTTGATGACACGTTGCAGCGAGTCGAGCACGACCACATCACCGGGCTGGACGTCGTACGTGTCGAGAATCGCGGCCATCTCGGCCCCGCCGAGCGCGGTGTCCAACGGGGCCAGCGGCGGTAGGTGGATCACAACCAGGTCGTCGAGGTCGGCCACGTCGGCAACGGTGACGCCGAGCGCGGCCAGCCGGTCCGCTAGGTCGTCCTCGGTGTTCTCCATGTCCACCAGCAGCACCCGGCGACTGGTGAGAGGCAAACCGGCGAATTGCCGGTCGCCTCGAGCGACAGCCAGCACGGCGCCCAGGAGCAGCAGCGACTTCCCGGTGCCCGCGGGTGCCACCAGTGCCACCGAGGCACCGGCTGGGATCAGCCCGTCGAGCACCCACTCGCGCGGCGGCCGGTCAGCGGCGAGTAGCGCGGCCAGGTCGAGGCGGGGAAAGCGCTCGCGTACATCGGACGTCTGCTCGTCGTCGACGTGCTCGGGAACCGGGTCGGGCCGGTGGTGATCCGGCGTGTACCGCTGATAGCAGTCGTCAAGCTTCGCCCTGGCGTCGTCCCACGGCAACGGTGTCTTGCACACGGGTGGCTGCTCGCACCGTCGCCAGACGAGGCGGAACAGCTGCTCAGCCTCCGGCAGGGGCACGTCGCGGGCGCGCAACGAGCACGCGTACCTGACGAGAACGTCATGCCGGTCGCCGGGTCCGGTGCCGCTCGGACCGCGGATCGTGTCGGGGACGGCGGCCAGTCCACGCGGCCCGTCGAACGCGTCCCATGAGAATGCACCATCAGCGGGCTTGACAGGCCCCCTCAGCGCCTCCACTAGCCACTCGGGTATCGGTGCCGGGTCTACGTCGGAGGTGACGGTGTATAGCGCCCCGGTGGCGGCGTGCAGTGAGCCTGGCCCGACGACGTAGCCACCTTGACCGCGAATGTTGACGCCATAGGACCCCAGCCCCCCCTCGACGTTGCCGAGGTCGACACCTTCTCGGGCACGGAAGTACAGGTGGTGCCCTCGCCCGGTCTGCACCGTGAACGTGGCAGGCACGGATTGCCCGATGCTGGTGGCGTAGCGGGCGAAGTCACCTGGCGTGTCCTCGTCTACCACGACCAGCCCCGACAGGCCGCAGGCGACACCGACGTTCCGGGGGTATCCGGTGAACCAGGCCGCGAGCTGTTGCGGGTCGATGCTGGCGCCCGCCTTGAACGGCACACAAGGATGCTTACCGCGCTCATCGCACGTGCCCGGGTCGTGGCCGCGACCGATGCCGGCGCACCGCTCGAGCTCGGGGTGGTCGACAGGGAACACGTAGATGCCGCGCTCGGCCAGCCAGCTGGCGGCGCTCAGGGTGTCGGTGTAGTCGACGCGGGTGCTCACGACGACCACCCGAGCTCAGCAGAGACGACGGTTCTGTCGGCCGGCGGTGATATCGTTGTCTGGGACTTACTTTGCGGTGGGTCTGCTGTGAGCGCCGCTCCCGTCAGGGGGCGGCGCTTTTCAGCGGGCGACATCGCCGCCACCTTCGGCAAGGAACATCGCGGTCATGCCGCCGGGACGGGGGGCGACCAACGTCGCTCGCTGTCCGACGCTCGACTGTCGAGCCACGCCGCGACGTCGGATGGGTCGTACTTCCGGTGCCGGCCGACCTTGAACGAGCGTGGCCCCGTCCGTTTGTGGTTCAACTGATGGAGCGTCGCCGGGGGAATGCCGAGGAAGGCGGCGGTCTCGGCGTGTGACCAGAGTCGGTCGGGCAGGGTGTGCATGAACGGTACTCCTGTCGATAGGGCAGATGTCACTGCCGAAATGACCTGGTACCCCAAGTTTCCGTCGCGGCCTAGCGGTTGTCAAGCGGGCGCGCTAATGTGTCCTCATGACAAAAGAGTTGAGAAGCATCGGAAACGTGCTGGCGCACCGGATCAGGAGTTACCGCAAGCGCCGCGGGTGGTCGGTGAAGGCGCTGGCCGAGGAATGTGCTCGCCTCGGTGCGCCGCAACTGACCGAGGCGTCGCTGACCAACATCGAGCGAGGTCGGGCGCCTCAGGCGAAGCGCGGCGGCCGGGATGTGACCGTGGAGGAGCTGGTCGTGCTCGGCTACGCGCTCGCCGTGCCGCCGCTGCTGCTCGCCGTGCCGCTCGGGGAGAACGAGCCGGTTGCCATCACGTCCACCGCGGCTATCCACCCGCATCTGGCCTGGCAGGTGATTGTGGGCGACGAGGCGCCTGTCGTCACGGGGCGCCTCGTCACTCGGCTGCAGGATTGGTCCGAAGCTCGACTGCCGGTCCTGTGGTTCAAGTCGCTCCTCGAGGCACAGGAGAACTATTGGCTTGCCGAAGGGCGGCTACGGCTTGCGCGAACGCGGGGCGAGGATGAAACCGAAGCGCGAGCCGGCGAGACGGCGGCGCTGCAGGGCTGGGCGAAGGCGGCCAACCGCATCCTCGAGGGGGGACTGCGGGTGCCTGGCTACGCCGCTGAGACTGTCGAGATGCTCACGGCCACCGGGGCCATCGCCAACCCTGACCTGCTCGAGGTCTACCAACCGGAGGACGACTGACATGGCGAGCATCGAGAAGCGGACGCGCGACGGCAAGGTGACTTGGCAGGCCAGGTGGCGTGACCCGTCCGACGCGCAGCGCAAGCGCACGTTTCCGCGCCGGGTCGACGCTGAGCGGTTCCTGACAGGCGTCGACCACTCCCAGCTCATCGGAAGCTACGTCGACCCTGCCCGGTCCCGCATGACCGTGGGGGAGTGGGCCGCCCCTTGGCTCGCCGGACGCGCGAACCTGAAACGCAAGACGATCGCGTCTTACGAGTCGCTGCTGCGGACGCGCGTCCTCCCAACCTGGGAGACGGTGCAACTGGTGCAGGTCACGCACGTCGGAGTCGTCGCCTGGGTCGCGGCGATGCGAGCCGACGGCTTGTCCGCGTCGCGCGTTCGCCAGTCGTACCACGTCCTGACGGCGATGCTCGACGAGGCGGTCAGGGACAACCGGCTTCCGCGCAACCCAGCGGCGGGTGTCACCCTGCCGAAGCTGCCCACAACCGAGCAGCGCTTCCTGACGCACGCGGAGGTGGCCGCGCTCGCCGACGCCGCCGGCCCGTACCGGCTGCTGGTGCTTGTGCTGGCTTACTGCGGGCTGCGCTGGGGGGAAGCGGCGGCTCTGCGGTCCAGGCGGGTTGACCTGATGCGCCGCCGGTTGACGATCCGCGAGGCGGTGGCCGACGTGAACGGCAGGCTTAGCTTCGACACGCCGAAGTACCACCAGCACCGCTCAGTGCCCATTCCGCGGTTCCTTGCCGACGAGCTGGCTTCACACATAGCCGGCAAGGGTGGCGACGAGCTGGTGTTCACGTCGCCGCGTGGAACGGTGTTGCGTGAGCAGAACTTCCGGAGACGCTACTTCGACCGTGCCGCCGTCGAGGCGGGCGTGGACGGGCTCACCCCACACGAGCTACGCCATACGGCGGCATCGCTTGCCGTGAGCGCCGGCGCCAACGTGAAGGCGGTCCAGCGGATGCTCGGACACAAGTCCGCGGCGATGACTCTGGACGTTTACTCAGGGTTGTTTGACGACGACCTCGACGGCGTAGCGGAGCAGCTAGACGCGGCCGCGCGCGTTTCTCTTGTGCCCCTGGTGTGCCCCGACGCGACCGTGACCTTGCTTACTCAGAGAGAAACAGGCGCCTGAACTGCGCCTATGTACGTGCCCCCGGCAGGATTCGAACCTGCGCCACACGGTTTAGGAAACCGTTGCTCTATCCCCTGAGCTACGGGGGCGGGACGTGCGGACTTCCTCGCGGAAAACCTGTCTGCGCGTCTGCCGGTCGCTTGGTGGCGACTGGGATATGCCGATTTTAGGGGCTCAACGGCTTCGGAAGGTCGCTAGGTCGCGAGTGCTTGGACGTCAACCGCCCTTGGGGCAGCGGCTTGGCAGTTAAGAATCCGTGTTCGGCTGCTGGTCAGGCTGCGGCCGGGGTGTGTCGTTGGTGTTCGGCCTCGCGGTGCCAGACGTGCCGGGTCCAGGAGTTCTCGGCTTGTGCGGCGAGAAGGACGATGACGGTTTGGTTGTGGACGCCCCAGGCCGGTCGGCGTTGGCCGTAGAAGGCGCGTTCGAGTTGGGCGTTGAGGCTTTCGGTGTCTTGGCGCATGCCGTAGAGCCGTTTGTGCTGGTCGCCGGTGGTGGGGACGACGCGGAGGTATTCGCAGCGGTTGAACCCGGCCTCGGCGTCCTCGGCGGTGGGGAGGAGGGGTTCCCACCAGTCGTGGTCGGGATGGTCGGCACAGGGGAGGGTGTAGCGGGCGTAGAACTGGTGCCGGGTCCCGCCGCCTGTGTGGTGTGTGGTGTCGCGTTTGGTCTGGTGGCGGGTCAGCTCGCGGAACAGCGGCTCGCCGTCGGCGGTGACGGTCTGCTCGAACAGGGTGCCGGCGGCGGCCCAGAGCTGGTGGCCGCCGCAGCCGGCCTCGCGCTGCTGTCGTCGTCGGCTCCAGGGCAGCGGTTGGGCGGCGTGGCCGTGGCCGTCGATGATGATGCCGCCGTTGCGGCTGCTCCGGCGGCGTGGTGGCGCGATCACGCCGCGGCCGGTGGTGGTCTGGATGTGGTTGAGGTGGGTGCCGCGCCAGGCCCCGTCGGCGGTGAAGGCCTGGATCCCTGCTGCCCTGCCCGCGAGGTCGACGGCGAGGTCGGTGAACACGCGTCCCTCCCCTCCGGGTGCTTTGGCGTCGAAGTGGGCGATGCCGAGGATGACGCGGTGGTTGGCGAGTGGGGACCGGGCCGAGGCGATGGCGAACTTGGTGCCCCAGACGATCCCGTCGACTCCGCCCTCGCCGTAATGCTGGCGGGCGGTGTCTTGCCGCACTGGCCGCATCTCACCGGTGGCCTTGTCGACCCGCTCGGTGTCGAGGGTCCGCAGCGGGCTGGAGAACACCTTGCCGTCCAGGCCGACGACGTGGTCGCGCCGGTAGTTGCCGGCCGAGTAGAAGGTCTGGGGGGCGAGCAGCCCAACCTCGCGGGCGCGCTCGACGGCGAGTTCGCGCTGCAGTGCGACGAGCCGCTCGAGCGCCGCGCGGTGCAGGCGGCGCTTGACGAAGTATCCCCAGTGGTCGCGACTCGGCCCGGTGACGGGGATCGTCTCTGATGCTTCCTTCCCAATCACGCTTGCGGCCGCGGCGATGACTCCGTCCCACACCGATCGCTCGGCGAACGCCCGCGCCGTCGCCGACGCCGACCCGAATACCCGGATGCTCGCGCCGAACACCAGCAGGCACCAGGCCGGGTAGTCGGCTGGGCGCCCGCCCACCTGGTGGTCGCGCGTGTTCGCCGTGGTGACGGCGGCGGCCAGGGCGTGCACATGGGGGTCGGCGGCGATCGCGCGGACCCTGGCGATCTGGTTGCCTGCCGTGGCGCGACGGCGCCGCTGCGACTGGGCGACGAGCTCGACCTCGATATCGCCGGAGCCGTCGGGGCTGGTGCCCCGCAACCGCCGAGGGGTAGCCCGGCCGCGCCGTAGCGCCCGCCTGGAGTCAGCCAAGGCGTTGGTCCGCGAGGTCGTCGGCGCCAGCCCACCGGCGCTGCCACTCCCAGTCGAGCAGCCGGTAGGCGGCGTCCAGCGACCCGATGCCCAGGCTCCGGGCGACGTCCTCGACCCTTCCGGTCATGGCGTAGACGGCGTTGGCCGCGTACTCGCGGCACGACTTCGGCCGGACCCCTGCCCGGGTGATCCCGGCGCATTTCATGGCCCGCGACAAGTTCATCGACACGGTCGGCGCGATACTGTCGGCGCGGTAGGCGGAGACAGGTCGGTGCATCGCCAGCGGCACGGACTCCGGCGCCCAGGAGAGGCGGCGCCGACGCCAGGTCCGTCGCTGCGCGTCGGCCCTCGCCGCAAGAGCGGAGACAGCCAGAGCCTCCAGGTCGACGCTGCGCTGGGCTGGTGTGCCGGTCGCTAAGCTCACGCATCGGTCGTCCGCGTCGAAGTCAGCGATTGCGGTTCCCGCGACTTCGCCATGAGTCGCCCCGCCGAGGGCGAGCGCCACGCCGGCCGGCCGCAGCGTGTCAATCGCGAACAACCGGCCGGCGACGAGCAGCCGGTGCGCCTCCAGCGGTGTCAACGGGCACGGACGAAAGGTCGCCGTAACGCGCCCGAGCCGCACGCCCACAGCCGGGTTCTGCTCAACGAGTCCGCCCGCGATGAGCCCCTCAAACGCGTCCCTGATTGCAGCCAGCCGCACCCCAGCCGTCGACCCTGCCGGCAAGAGCCCAGCGTATGTGGGAGCCGTCGCGAAGCGTTCGCAAAGCGACGTAGTCGCCCGGGAGGCATCCCCCACACCGCTCACAAAGGCGTAACGACAGAACGCCTCGAACACCCGCGTATACCGTGCGGCTGTACCGGGCGTCATCGTGCCCTCGTGAACGCGATTAGCCCAACGGTAAGCGGCCACCGCGGCGCCATCTGGCCAACCGATCATGAGGTCTCCTCAGCTGTTGTGCGCTCACATGGAGGTCTATGCATCGACCAGTATGGTCGATGCATAGACCGAAAGGCAAATGAGCCAGCGCCTCCGTCCGGGGTGGGCGGTAAGTTGCTTGAGTGAGTCCGAGACAGGCCGGCCTGGGTGCCCCAAAGACCTATGTCCGATCTGGCGTCTGGCCGACGGGTGCTGTCGAGGGGCCGGTGCCTGTCGGCTACGTGCAACGGTTCTGTAAACGACTGGCGGCCGCCATAGGTGAACGATCTGTGAGAGAGGTCGCTCGAACTGCCGATCTCAGCCACACAACTCTGCTCGCAGTGATGAGCGGGACAAGATGGCCCGACGCAATCACTGTTGCAAAGCTGGAGGACGCATTGGGCGAAGACCTTTGGCCGGGTCGTCCCACGTGAGGCTTTGGGTTCCACGGCAATCGGCCAATCCATAGCTGGATGCGTCGCGCAGGAAATTCAGCTGCCCCTGCAGCTGCGTCCTCCAATTGAGTCCACGGTCGTGGCGTACGACGACTCTGCCGGGCACTGTTGCGTTGAGCGATCCCGCCGGGCGCGAGAATGCTGACATGACATTCTCGTCGGCCTCCGCGTTCGCTGGTTTCCGGTTCCCTCGCGAGGTGATCTCGGTGGCGGTGCGGTGGTACCTGCGGTACGGCCTGTCCTACCGTGACGTCGAGGAGCTGCTCGCCGAGCGTGGAGTGGACGTCGATCACGTCACGATCTACCGGTGGGTGCAACGGTTCACACCGGAGTTCGTCGAGGCGGCACGTACCCGTCGTCAGGTGCCGGGTGATCGGTGGTTCGTCGACGAGACCTAC
>JBBRYB010000063.1:0-15045 GCA_038238115.1 Propionibacteriales bacterium
CGGCAGGGACAACCCCGCCCGGACTGCTGATGCGAGGTTGTCCACCGCCTCCGGCCACACCTCCGCGAGCTCCCGCTGTCGCCGCTGGGCACGCGAACGCACGATCCCCAGCGGGGCGTACGCGGCGATCATCCCGAACGCGGCGGCGATCGGCAGCGTCTGCGAGACCAGCAGCATCACGACCGCCGCAGTCAGACCGGACAGCAGGCACAGCGAACACAGGCCAACCGCTGTCACGCCCTCGATTCCGGCCCGACGCAGGAGCTCCTCGGCACTCCTGGTCATCCTCCACGACCGAGGTTCCACGACGGCGGGGGCTGTGAGGGACTGCCAGACCAACAGCAGTCCCGTGCCAAGGAAGAGTCCGAGCACCGACCCCACGTCAGCCCCCGGCACCGGCTCTGGACGTCGTCTGCTCGGTTTCCCCGTACGACTCGTTGGCCGACTGCGACAGCACCTCGTGAATGTCGATGCCGTGGACGGCGAAGCTTTCCAGCCGCGGCGGCATCCCATGTGCCCTGACCAGTCGGCCCTGCTCGGAGCGGAACACCGGCTCGGCCTCGATGATGTCGGCCTCGACCCGACCCGGAACAGCAACGATCTCCCGCACCCGACGCCGCCCGTCGACGTCCAGGCCGATCTGTACGACGATGTCCACGCTGGCCGCGACCGTCGGGACCACGAACCGTGCCGAGATGTTCTCCCCAGCCAGTAGCGGTAGCGTGCACAGCTTCACGAGTGCCTCCCGTGCGGAGTTGGCATGCACTGTCGCCATACCTGGCAGCCCGCTGTTGAGCGCGAGCAGCAGATCCAGGCACTCCTCCGATCGCACCTCGCCCACCACGACCCGCGACGGGTGTTAGGGGATAGAGAGCAACCCGACGCCCCACCCTCGCTGACCTGCGGGTCTTGCGTTGGACTGGAGGCGGCGGCGGACGTGCTCCGGCCGCAGACTCTTCGTTTGATACATTGCAGGAATGTCAAATACCGCAAAGTGGACTGTTTACTATATGGAAGAACGTACGACTTATGCCATGTTTAAGTTGATCATGGCGAAAGATGGATCGTACTATGTGACAGTACCTTATCATCCTCTAAATAAAGCCATCGCGACACTGGCTACGATGAATTACGCGCAGCAAGGCAAGCTTGGCCTCTCGGATGCCCTTGATACGAACGCAATCAAAGTCACCGTCCTCGATGACGACGACCAGCGCCTCAAACTGTCTCATCATCCTGACGGATTCATCCAATTCTCGGGAGAGGGAATATTGTCGGGCCGTAACCCCAACGGCACGGCCAAGGGTATGGGAATTCAGAGCTGGAGTTTAACTAATCCAACTATGGGGCCCTCGTTCGGCGTCTCATTCATGGAGCCTACCGTGTGCGGCCGACTAGAGGAGCCTCATGGGAGTCACCTAATATTCAGCGATCATGAGCTGGAACATATGCGTCCCGAGGGCCTTAGGGGAGTCAGATTTCAGGGCCACTACCTGCCACCTCACTACCGAGAATTCGTGCGACGTACGAGTTCAGGACAATATGAGATGGGCCTCATCAATAGTGATAACCACGCGGTTCTGCCGCTCAAGATTGCCCTTGGCGGAATTGATTCGGACTTTCCAGGGATAATTGGCCTGCATGCACGCCCAATTAACGTGAACCTATTCGGTGCGGAAGCTGGCTTTATCTTGTCCAGCAGCACTGGAAATCTGCGACGAAACTCTCGTGGTGAGCTCCTTGGTGATGGGCTGTACTGCATCTATCCTCGCCCTAACGAAGGCGTCTTCGACATTCAAACCGAAGATTTGCAGTACGTCGCCAATGCTGTCCCGTACGTCAGTGAAGATGATGAAATTCCCCGCGACGGTGAGAGTCTGCAGTGATCCACTCCGTTGCGAAGAAGCCCGTCAAGGGACAGCGCGTTGAATGAAGGGCACGCTCGCCCGTGTGGATCGGTAGCGGCGCGACTCTCCATGCAGTAAGCAAACGCGTTGCCAAACGTGACGTCCCAGTTGTTCTGAGGTTTTGAACCTCGACGCTTGATCGTTTGTATTATAACTCGGGTGGGGGTCCGACGGCTCTCTATTTGGGAGCAGTAGCACCGCACGCGACCAGTCTGCCCGCAGACCCGAAGTGTGTTCTACGGTATCGAAGTCCAGAACCGCCACGGTTGTCATGGCTCTGTGGCTGCTGGAGGGGGCGGGTCTGGTCTGGGCTTCAGCGTGGTCGCGGACTGCACAATGCGCTCAAGAGCCTTGAGGAGTCTGTCTGAGGGCGATCCTCCGGCCCGCACACGGTCTATCGTGCGCCGGTCGACGCCACAGTGTTTGGCTAGTTCACGTCCACCGAGATGGTTCAGAGCGGGAAGGATCACGCGTCGAAGGTAGGCGTCGTCGGTCTGATGGTAGGTGATGAGAACGTCGCCGGGCTCGGCGACGAGTCCGGCCGCGACGTCGTCGATGCGGTTGGCTTCCTTTCCGATGTGGTGGATTCGTCTGACGTCGACCCGGCGACGCCTTAGGACACCAGCGGTGTGGTATCCGCACGGCGTCCCCGCCGCATCGGCGAATTTGTGTTCCGGATGGTTCTGGTATTGGCGTAGCACGTCGCCGTACGTCTTCACGGTCACGAGACCGCACGCCTGCGGAGCATGGCTATCCGTGGTGATCCGGTATGTGGGTCCGGCTGGGTCGTACAGGTTGTACCAGTCCCGCGCCAACCATTGGGAGGGGTCGTTGCTGAACGGCGCCACCAGGCGGAACCGTCCAGGATCTACGCCCTCGGGGTATCCTGCGGGATCGATCGTCGGTGTGATGAGGAAGTTGAACGGTTTGACCTGATCGGCCCAGCGTTTACCTTGATTCCATCGGGTGAAGGGTTTTGCGGTCGTGGTGGAGGTTATCGTGACTCGGGCCATCGCGGGGAGGCCAGCCCACCCGGGGAGCGGCGTCTCGGGGTTTTCGTGGGCTCGTATGACCCATTCCCACACGTCGTCCACCCAGATGAGGCGACCGTCCGCTTTGCGGCGGGGTCGGTTATGGGTGATCGGGTCTAGGAGGTGCCCGAGGCCGTGTGCGCTCGGCTTGACCACCTGCACCGTCCCGTCGTCATCAGGCCGGTAGATGGCGTATCGCTTCGCCGAGATCGCCTGTATGAGGCCTTCAGCTTCGTTGTGGAGGACGCTCGGGATCAGGTCGGGGTCGTACGGGTTCAGCAGATTGAACCGTGTTTGAATGTCAGAGACTTGGGCCAGGCTCAAGGCGAGCACGGCGGCCTCCCCGGTCGAGGTCACGTGGTCCCCGCCCCGGCAGGGATGTAGACCGCCGGTTTGGGTGGCGATGATCGCCATGGAGTCGGTGTCACACATCACCCAACTGCCACCCTGGGACGTTACGGCCACTTCCAGCATCGCCAGCATCAATCGCGCGGCACCGGTGATGCAGGCAGCCAGCGGGGGGTAGGAGCATTCGCCGGGTGTCTCCGGTGCCCCTACTGGCTTCTCATACGGGTCGGGGCCGGGTCCGTGCACGGCTACTCGGCTGGTCTCGGCTTGTTCGTGACGGATCATCTCGGCGAAGATGCCGTAGCCGGTGGAGTTCACCAGCACCTTCAACGTCGCGGCCAGCTCAAAGTGGGGCGCGGCGTCACCGTCCGTCGCTTGTTCCGCTTCGCGTTTCGCGGCTTGCCTTTGCTGGACGACCACGGCGAAGAAGTCCTCCCTGGCCGGGTCCACCTCGACCTGGCCACGAAGTCTGACTGTCCGCAACGTCGGCTGCGGATCGTCACTCGGCGTCAACCGGTACGCCTGCGTGGCCGTCGGGGTCTTGCCGGTCAGGATTTTGGATGCGACTAGGTCGGGGATGGTGTACCAGGAGGGTCGGTCGCTGTGGAGGTGGTTGACGCCGATGGACCAGTCGTTCTCGCGGTAGGCGGCCCGGATAGGGACCACATCTCCGTCCGGGATGATGGCGCCGAACCCGAGCATCCGCCGCCACGTCGACCGACAGTAAAGAGCGTCGACCGTGACGCTGTCGAGGAACTCCTGCACGTCGCCGGTCGCCTCAACGATGTCGACCTTGGCTGCTGTGACGATGTCCCAGGCACCCATCAGCACATCGACGGTGGGGTACATGCTGGTGAAGTCGAGCTGCTGGACCGGCAGCGGCGTCTTGCGGATGTGTACCTCGGCGCGGCCACCGTAGAACGCTGCCATCACGTATCCGAGCAGTTTCGGATCCACCGTGTCCAGGTCGAGCCTTGGCGCGACGCCCATGGCGCGCAGGTAGGCCTTCCCGACCGACGCTGGGCTGTAGGCGATGGTGGGTTGCAGCCGGATCGGGTGCCGGTAGAAGTCACGCATCGCCACCTCGTACAGACCGGTGGTGGCGGCGACGTCCTGACGGCAATAGTCGATCGCGTCCTCCGTGACCTCCCCGAACGCGGGAGGAGCGGACTTTCCGGGCACGTCGTAGGCGTTGCAGGCGGTGTCGAGGCTGTGCGATTTTCCGGTGAGGGCGAACACCAGGGTGCGGAGGTCGAGGAGGTGCCCGGCGTGGCTCTTCCACGGCGGCAACTCCTTCCTCTCCTTCGGCCGTTCGAGTCGACGGAACTTCTTGAGCGCCCGTTTCGAGTCGAGGTTCTTGATCGCGATCCTCGGCTTCCACGCATCGCGGGTCCCGTCAGGATCACCGAACACGGTCAGCGAGAACCCGCCATACATGTCGTCGCGGGCATCGCTCACCCCGACCGAGATCCGTGACAGGTCGAACGGCATGTTGAACGCCACGACGGTCGCGGGGTCACGGCGTTGATTGTGCGGGTATCCGACGTGAAACAACCAGCCGCGGGCGAACTCGGTCCGTGACACCAGGTGCAACTGCCACGACGGCTCGACGTCTTCATAGAGGAGGTCGACGTGGGCTTTGTGGCTTGCTGCGTAGTCAACCAGCAGCCGGTAACGGGCGGGGTCACGGTCGGGAAGGTCGTCGGCGTAGATCAGACCCTCAGCGACCGTGGTCACCGTGAACCCGTTGGGGTCCCTGTCCTGGTCGACTCGGCAGTACCGGAACGCACCGAACAACAACCGCTGGGTGGGGTCGACGGTGGTTTCGGTGTCGAACACCAGGACATGCCTGATCTCTGGTGACAGGAGGTGCCGCTTCTTCTTGCGGGGCCGGTTAGGGTCGACCGTCCATACCCGGACCGCCACCGGGAGGTAGGAGGACATGTGCGGGGTCATCGAGCCTCCCCGTCCAAGGCGGCCTTGGAGCGGGCCGCCACCTCATGCAACCGATCCAGCCGGATCCTGCCCACATGGGCACTCAACACATAGTCGACGCTGTCAATCAGCTGCCAGGCATCATCAAGGGCACGTTGGTCTCGTTCCTCGCCCGCACCCGTTCCGAGGACCACCACCACTATCCGGTGCATCGCCGTCCCGAACACCCGCAGCCAATCCAGGGAGCCGTCACGAGTGCGACCCTCGGTCGCGGCGATCCGGTTGACGGCCTCGATCACCCACACCGGTTCGTCGGCCAGGGCATGCAGGATCGGCGCCCAGGTTGTCCGCTGTGGTGCCATGACCGGGATCACCTGCGCCGCAAAGAGTGCGAACTCGCGGAAGCGCTCCGCCTGGGTCTCTACGTCGAACCTGGCCTCCGCAACAGCCAGCGGCGGCACGGTGGCGTCCGGGAACCACCGACCGGGCCGACCTGGCGGCAGCTGCTCATCAATCAACAGCGACATCGCCCGGGTGATGAGGCGAATCAGCCAGCCCGGAACGAGCGCCGTCTCCGGTTGCCGAAGAGAGATCAACAGCAGGAGGTGCATGGTGCCCACCAGCAGCGCCCGGTCCTTATCACCTCGGGTGACGTCGACATCGGCCCGCAGTTCGATGCCCGCTGCGTACTGCCAGCGTGTCAACGTGTCGTGACACGGTCTGATGCACACCGGGACGACGATCTCCGGATGGTTGCTGCGTCCTGCCGGATGGTGGAGTTCGATCTCGGCGCGGCGACCGCAGGTCATGCAGACGCCTCGCATTACTGCCCGTCCTCGTAGATCGACTCGAACCGGATCTCGCCCCGGATGGCCCACGCCTCGATGCTGGCCGGGTCGGTCTCCAAGGCGCGACCGGCGATGCTGATGCCGTCGAACTGGCGCAACTGGTCGCGGCCGTAGTCGAGGTAGTTGCGGATGGCGTTCCAGTGCCTGCCAACCACCCGGGTTTGACTCGGGGTAACGTCGAGGAACTCGACGCCAGTCGGGGTGAGAACGCGCATGCGGCGGGTGACGGGTGTTGGTGTCATCGGAGACCTCCATGTTGGTTGGGCCATCACACAAACACACATGGAGCGACACGACCTCGTGCTGAGTGTCTAGGTTTCATTCGCACATAAAACCAATACACCGTTGCACACAAATGATACAATCAGGTGTGAATCAAGAACGGTCTCCCCAGCCAGTCAGGGCGAGTCGCCGCAAAGTCGTATACCCCATGAGCGACCTGAGTCACGACTCCCGCCGCCTTGACAGGGTGGAGGTGACCGTGGACGAGAAGACTGGTCGACCGGTGCGCGTGGTCATCAACGCTGCCGGGGGCCTGCGCCCGTCGGACATGCGCAGACTGCCCTGGAAGAGCTGGTTTGCTTTCGCCGATTCACTCATCCGAGACCCAGATCTGGTCCGATACTTCCCAGGTCAAGACGATATTGAGATCCCCTCAATCGATGACGAACTCGACCAAGTACGACCCAAACACCCCGGTAGACGCGGACACAGTGACGAGCACTACGCCGCGGTTGCAAGGCGGTATAGCACGCTAGTGTCGGCGGGGTACCGCGACCCAACCGCCACCATCGCTCGGGAACACCACGTGGCCCGACCCACGGCGTCCGGGTGGATCCGGCAAGCCAGAGACCGAAGACTTCTGGCCCCAGCACGGCGAGGCAAAGCGGGATGAACAATGCGGCGGACTCCACCGGCCCGGTCCTGGTCATCGACGGCTACGGCATCAGCCTCACCGTCCACCACGGCCACCTCACCATCAAAGACGGCATCGGCACCACCCGCCGCGAACGACGCCTCACCCGCGCCCAGCGCACCGTCAAACGCATCCTCATCCTCGCCGAAACCGGCACCATCACGCTCGATGCCATCGCGTGGTGCACCGACGTCGGAATCGCCATCACCCAACTCGACCACGACCGCACTCCACGTATGCACACGGTCCCGCGCGAGATCGACGACGCCCGCATCCGCCGCGCCCAAGCCGCCGCACCGTCCGGGCCAGTCGGACTCGCGATCGCACACGCACTCCTCGGTGCCAAGCTGGTCGGACAAGCCACCGTTTGCGAACAGCACCTCGACAAACCGAAAGTCGCCAGCCGCATCCGCAGCCTCGCCGAACAGCTCGCCGAGACCAGCGACCTGCGAGCCGCACGGTCGGTCGAGTCCGACGCCAGCAATGCCTACTTCGCCGCATGGACCACCCAGGTAGCCGCAAAGTTCGCGGCCCGCGATCTGGCCAAGATCCCCGAACAGTGGACGGCCTACATCTCGCGCAAGAGCCCGACGCATCTTGGCGGCAAGTCGCCGCGCAAAGCTGCAGACCCGGTCAACGCGATGCTCAACTACGCCTACACCCTCGCCGAGACAGAATGCGTCCTCGCCTGCCACGCCCTCGGCCTCGACCCCGGGCTGGGCATCGTCCACACCGACAAACGCGACCGTGACAGCCTCGCCCTGGATCTCATCGAACCGCTACGCCCGATCGTCGACGCAGAGATACTCCAACTGCTTGAAGTGCGCTACTTCATGGCCCGCGACTTCCACGAGACACGTGACGGATCCTGCCGCCTGATGCCGTCCGTCACTCACAAGCTGGCATCCGGCCTGGCCGACTACGCGCGAGCGGTCGGGCCGTACGCGGAGCACGTCGCTCACACCCTCGCGCACAGCACCCCCGGAGACGTGGCGCTCAGGACACCGCTCAGTAGGAACAACCACCGGCTCTCCCGGGTGTCCCTGGTCCCGATCAAGCTCAGTCCCATGCCACCGAGCAAGGAAGCCACCAGGACTTGCCGTGACTGCGGAGACCCAGTACCGCACTCCAAGCGGCTCCTCTGCGACGCGTGCTGGAACGTCACCCGCCGAGACCTAGCCACCGCGCGTGCCGCTGCAGGCGCCGCAGCCCTCGAGACTCAGCGGACGCGAGGTAAGGATCCGACCAACACCGCCGAAGCGTCCGCACGTCGACAGGCCTCGCTCGTCTCCCAGCGCGCAGCGCGCGACGCCTGGGACGACAGGCATCCAGACGTAATCCGAGATCCTCGTCACTTTCAGCGGGAGATCCTTCCGAGGCTCAAAGCGGTATCGCTGGGACGGATCACCGCAGCCACAGGGCTCTCTGTAAGCGCCGCGTCGCGGATTCGAAGTGGAGGGCTTGTGCCCCATGCGCGGCACTGGGCAGCCCTCGGCAGACTGGGTGACCTGGGGAAGACGACCTGAAGCCGGGCCAAAAAGGCGTACAGCGGCAGCGTTGACCCCGCCGGAAACAGCGTGCCAGCGGTCCACTTGGTGTAGAACACTGGGCATGGCGATCAACACGTGGTGGTCCGGCGAACCATCTGAACGGTTCTGGGTCGAGATCACCCAGCGGTCCAACGTGGGCGAGGATCTGTGGGCCCCCAAGACAGACCAGTCCGGTCGACCATACTGGGGCTACGAGCTTCTCACCTACACGCGACCCGGTGATGTGGTGTTTCACTGGCACAAGCATCTACTTGGAACCCCAGCTCTAATCGGGTGGTCCGTCATCGCCGGCCCGGTGCGGGACGCCTTCGAGGAATGGCAGCCTCGGGGTACCTATGGCCGAGCGGCACTCTCCCAAGGGCTGAGACCCGTGTGGCAGGTTCCGCTGAGCGGCTACACGTCGCTGGCGAAGCCTGTCACCGAGGCCGATGTGCGATCCCTCGAAGCTGAGCTGAGGGACTCGCTTTCTGACGCGGGGACGGACCAGGGCGGCCCGTTGTACTTCCCGTTTGCTTTCAGCGGTAAACGCCCGGTCCGAGCGGCGCAGACCTACTTCACGAAGTGGCCCAAATGGCTCAATCGCGTCTTTGGATTGGCGGAAGCGGTTGCAGCCGCCTCCGTGCCGCTACCCGATATCGTGACCCGAGCCGATCAGGGCCTGACAGCCGGAACCCATCGTGGACGTGCGCGGTCTGTAGGCGCGGGATACATCACAGATGCCGTGCTGAGAACCGCGATCGAGATGCGCGCCGTTGAAGTTGCGACTGCCTGGTATGAGTCGGCCCACTACTCGGTTGAGTACACAGGGACCAACAAGCCGTACGACCTCGTAGCCAGAAACGGGGATGTCGAGCGGCGCGTAGAAGTGAAAGGATCAACTAGGGCGGCCGACAAGGTAGTACTGACACGCAACGAAGTCCTGAACGCCCGGGAGGACTTCGAACCAGTCGACTTGTTCGTCGTCGACGGAATCACAGTAGAGCGGCGGATGGACGGCTCGCCATTCGCCGCGGGTGGCCGGTCGCGGCGATGGGTCGCATGGTCACCGATAGATGAGGATTTGCAGGTCACTCAGTATAGTTACACGCTTCCGAGAGAAGGGGACGATCGATAGCAGGAGACCCAGTGCAGGGGGCGATTGTCGACGGCACCGCTCCACGAATTCGACGCGATGGCGGCTCACTACAGCGATTTTGGATAAGAGGTAAAGAGAAAGATGAGGATGTCCACGACACTCAGTTCGCCTCGTGGGAGAGCGATAGCGGTATTTCTCCTCGGGGCGGGACTCGCGGTTTTTGGTTTGATTCTCCGTCTGGGAGAGCCGGGCGACGATTTCGTTTCGTGGATTCTTAGAGTGAGCGAGGTATTAATACAGGCCTCAATAGCATTATACGCCATAGCTGCAGTTAGAGACCGCTGGCGTCGCAAAAGCATATCCTACTGCTGTCACTACCCTGTTTGCTATCGCAGCTGGTAGTTTGGTCTTCATATACCTACTGATTACTGGAATGGCATTTTGGACGATCGTATTTGTTGCCACCACAATGCTATCGTTGCTACTTTCAGGATTGATCATATTTCTGTTCGCACTTAAAACAATACAGACCAGGAGCTATTGGTACGCCCTAGCGCTTAGCGTTTCGCTGGCAGCCGTCGCCGCAGCGAGCACCTCCGTTCAAATTCGCCAGGACGTCCCTTCCAATGCAGAGACGAATCCAGATTCCGCCTTTCGATTAGTCGCAATGGGGGACTCATATATGTCCGGCGAAGGGGCAACCCAATACTTTGAGGACTCTGACACGATACACGATCAATGTCATCAAGCTCCTGATGCATATTCTCGAGTTGTCGCAAGCAGAGAAAATTGGGCCTATTCATCTCTTGCTTGTTCTGGGGCAAGAACATACGACGTCCTTTACAAAGGTCAGTCACCTGACAGCAGCCCGGGAGACCCCGGCCACATAAGACAGCTAGCCTCTTTGAATGCGATCAATGATCCGGAGATCGTCCTAATTTCCATAGGTGGAAACGATTCGGGCTTTAGTGACATTGCTAAGTCCTGCATCCGGGGTGATTGCCTCCTTGACCGCGTGTCAAGACTGCAGAACCTCCACGATATCGTTGCCCCAGCCGTGCTAAAGACCTTCGTGGCTGTAAGAACGGCTGCCCAAGACTCGGTCGACGTTCGAGAACTCTACGACCGCATACGAGTATTCGCCATTACCTATCCAGATCCACTCGGAGCGAATTGTGAGACTGTGGGAATTTCCAAGGAAGAAGTCAAGTGGATACGTTTGACATTTCTCCCTCGGCTCAACCATGTTGTAACTCACGCTGCACGCCTCGCGGGCATAGGGGTCATTGACGTTCAACATGCCTTGGATGGACACGGGCTGTGCGATAGTGCGAGACAGGCAATTAATGTCCCCACTGTGGCACAGGCCTCCGGCGCTGATCTGCTGCTGGCTCTGAAAAACAAGGATTTGACTTCCATAATTAGCGATACCTTCCATCCGAATCACTTTGGTCATCAGTTGCTGGCAGATCACGTGGACGCTCGGCTTCAAATCGCAGGGCTGGGCACTGTTTCCGGCTCTCCTCCGAGCATTACATCAACGCCCAACCCCTCCGATCCATCGCGAGTACGTGATTTGAGGGATGACCCAGGCTTACCGGTCGCCGGTTGCCCCGGTCAGTTGAGTGGAAATACTATAGTTACCCCAATACAACCGAGTCACGGACGCTTGCGTATTAGTGGTTTGCACCCGGGAAGCATAGTCTGCAGCATCAATTCGGATGGTTCACCGCAATCGTTATACGCGGATGAGAACGGGTTCTGCACCCTTAGGTTGCAGATTTCTGGGTTACACGATCAGAGTCGAGTGGAAATTGTGGCCGAGCTGCAAAACGGCGTGTGGACACGGATCATTGCCATCACGGATGCCAAAGTCGACATCGTGCCGGCCAATGGAAGGATATATACGCGCGGCGGCTTACCATTAAGATCTATTGGTGAGGGATATTTCATCTGGACCCAGATCTACGGGGCAGCCTTTCGCGGAATTCTAGCCGGAGGCGTGTCACTCGTCCTATGTGTCGTGTTCATTTGCCTCTTCCGCCGTATGCGTCCGGCAGGCAGCGCAGGCTAACCTCGTTTCCGCAAGGACGTTCATTTCCGGTCGTCTGCGCTTTGGCTTTGGGTCTGGGTCGTAAGCAGTAAGAGGAGTTGGTTGCCAGGCGGGTCGGCGCCTAATCCGTAATGGCCGGGTGACGCTGTGGCTGGGGCGCCGTGATCCCGCGGAGGACGATGAGCGCTGGTCAGGGGGTGAGGCGTGGCACCCCCTACACACACCGACCGCAAAACCGCAGCTCCGCAGGGCTGGGGCGTTCCGCTGCCCACCATCCCCACCCGACCGCAACCCCCCCCGGCAGCAGGGTGGGGCGTTTCGTTCTCCTCTATCCCCTAACACACGACCCGCGACGGTCGCATCCGCAGGGCTTCCTTGACCAGATGGCGCAGCTTGATCTCGCCCGTCCCCTCCAGGCCAGACTGGCGTGTCTGCATCTGCACCCAGTCGGGATGGGCGAACTTGAGCTCGTAGACCTCCTCCGCCGAGACGATGCGCTCTCGTCCTGGCACTGCGCTTCCGAGGGTGTTGAGCAACGTCGTCTTGCCCGCTTGCGTGCCTCCCGACACGATGATGTTCAGTCCCGCAATGACACAGGCATGCAGGAACCGGGCCGCCGCGTGGGTCAGGGTGCCGAGTGTGACGAGGTCATCCAGGCTGTTGGCACGTACGACGAACTTCCGGATGTTGACCGCGACGAACCCCCGAGCAATCCCCTGTAAGACGACGTGCAGCCGGTGTCCCGACGGGAGCATCGCGTCCACGAAGGGGCTGGACAGGTCAAGACGGCGGCCGGACGTCTTCAGCATCCGCTCGACCAGGTCACGCACCTCATCAGCCGTCAGGATCGTCGTCGTCAGCTCATGACGACCCTCCCGCGCCACGAACACCCGGTGCGGCTCGTTGATCCAGATCTCCTCCACCGAGGGATCGTCGAGATAGGGCTGCAACGGACCGAACCCGGCGACCCTGGCCACCAGCTCGTCGATCGTCCGCTCCGGATCCTCCACCGGCCGGACGATCCCCGTCAAGCTGCGCTGGTCATGCTCCCGCACAGCTGTCTTAGCGAACCCCCGCACCCGATCCACCTCCGTCAACGGGTCGACACCATGACGGCGGATCTCCCCACGAACGTCGGCGTCAAGGAGGTCAAACGCCAGAGCAGTGTCCGGCGGCCCCTGGCGACTCACTCCCGGCTCCCCCTCCCCTGCCAGTCGATCCCCGGAGTGTGCCGCAAACTCACCCGTCTTGCCTAGCCCCAACATTTGGCCTGTGGACAGAGCAGCACTGCTACCCGGCGAGGCCTCAGGATTCCACACCGACCGCGGGCTGCGTCGTGCTCAGGGATGGAGCGGCGGCATCATCGCCACCTTCGGCCCGCGTCCAGATCTCGAAGGGTGGCAAGTCTGCGCCGAAGGACGACCAAACGTCCGACCGTTCAGCAGCGTCCGGCACTTTTGATCGCTGCCATCCGAACGGTGCCCCGCAGCCAACCCGGCGACCCTGGCTACCAGCTCGTCGATCGTCCGCTCCGGGTCCTCCACCGGCCGGACGATCCCCGTCAGGCTGCGCTGGTCATGCTCTCGCACAGCTTTCCTAGTGGCGTATCACAGTAGTTCTGTTGGTTATTGGGATACTTGGTGTGTGGCGAACCCTGTGCGGACGTTGACGCTGAACGTTCAGGAACGTTCGGCTCTGTGGCTAGCTCGTCCAGCTGGGTCCAGGAGCGTCCCGTGGAATGGTGGGAATCTGAGGTCCGGCGAGTCGTCATGAAGTAGGCGGCCCTTGGCGGGATCTTCGGTGTGAAACGACCAAGTCACGCACTGAAGGAGAACCACCGATGGCCTTGTCCCAGTCTGCCCTGTCCGAGCTGCTCGAGGCGTTCCGCGCCGGCGACGGCGTCGATCTGGTCCGTGAGTCGGTCCGAATGGTGATGCAGGAGCTGATCGAAGCCGAAGCCGCCGAGCGGATCGGCGCTGGCCGCTACGAAGGCACCGAGGATCGGGTGACTGACCGCAACGGCAGCCGTCCGCGGCTGGTCACCACCCAGGCCGGCGATGTCGGACTACGGATCCAAAGCTCCGCAAGGGCTCGTTCTTCCCCGTCATCCTCGAGCCGCGGCGCCGCATCGACCAGGCGCTGTATGCGGTGGTGAAGGAGGCCAAACGGTCCCTCTAGGCGGGAAAGTGCACGCTGCCCATGTTGGCCTCGGCGCGCGTAGAGTCCATCATCAGCTAGCAAAGAACGAAGGCGGAGCGGGGTCCATCAATGCCCCGACCGGGACATGATCACTATCCGGAAGGAGATCGTCCGGAATGGGCTCTACAGTGCCGGGCATGACAGAGATCGGAACGGATTGGCGGGTGGTCGATGGCGTTGCGACGGCATGGTTCGACACGCCTTCGCTGATCGAGGGGGCTGCGCTGGCCGGACGCATCGTGGAGCTGTCGGCCGAGATCGTGGTGGACCTGCGCGCGACAGGCATGCTGGTGCGCCTCGACTCAGACGAGCACGCCGAGGCGGTGTCAGCGGCCGCGCGGGATCTCGGGCTGGCCGCGAACCCTGCCGTGCTGCAGCACCTGAGCGTCGTGTTCGAATCCACGAACCCGTCTGTGGTGAGGCGGTTCTGGCAGCGAGTACTCGACTACGCGCCTGGGGAGGACGGCGGTTTGGCGGATCCGTTGCGGCGCGACCCCGCGATACGGATCCGGCAGTCGACCGAGCCACGGCCGTTGCGAAACCGCATCCACCTCGACGTGGTGCGGCCGGCCGCGGCGGTCGAGCAGGCGAGTCTTGGTGAGGCATCGGGACCGTTCGGGGTCTGTCACACCGACCCCGACGGCAACGAGGTCGACCTGGTGCCGGGCGCGGCGCTCGGCGAGAGGATCGGGACAGCCGACTGGCAGGCGGTGTTCAGCGCGATGGCGTGCTACCGCATCACCTCGCCGACGCAGCAGCGTGACCTGGCCGCCGCAGCAGCGGCGCTGGCCGACGACACGGGCTTCCCGCTGCTGGTCGACCTGCGCCCCGGGCTCGTGATCATCGACAGCGGTAAGGACCAGTGGGAGGACGACGCCCACGGCCTCGAGCTCGACTTCACCGACCTCGCCGGAAACCTCCAGACCGCTGCCCGCGAACTCGGGGCCACTGCGGACCCGGGGCTGCCGCGCTTCGCTCAGCTCTTCCTCGACGCCGCCGACGTCGCCGCGGTCCGCGCGTTCTGGGTCGCCGCACTCGGATACACCCACGACCGGCGAGCCGGGGTCAGCGACATCCACGATCCGCGGCGGCTGAACCCGGTGCTGGTGTTCCAAGAGCTCGACGCTTCGGAGACGGAGCGGCGCCGGCAGCGCAACCGCATCCACTTCGAGCTCGCTGTGCC
>JBBRYB010000064.1:0-14866 GCA_038238115.1 Propionibacteriales bacterium
CGTCCTCGGTGTACTGCATCATGAGGTTCTCGTAGTAGTGGATGGAGCTGACCGCGGAGAAGTACTCGTCCTTCCAGTAGCGAGCGAGGTCCTCGGTGGTGAACTTGGCTCGACCCTGGACCCACGCCTGGATCTCCTCGTGGTTGAACTGGCCGCTGGGCACGCCGGTTGGCGGCGGGGCATCTTCGGGTGGGGCCAGCAGCGCCGCCGGCGTGGTCTGCAGGATGTAGGCGAAGACGGTCAGGTCATCGACGTCTACTCGCCGGTCGCCGTTCTCGATCTTGCTCAACGCCGAAGTCGACATTGCCCGGCCGGTCTCCTTGACCCGCTCGGAGAAGGTACGCAGGTCCATACCGATCGCCTGCCGCGCCCTGCGCAAGTTTGCCGCTACGTGCGCGTTCGTGTTTCCAGCTGCGTTCCCTCGTTGACGTGGCTCCATGTAGGAAACATACAACGTCGCTCTTGAAACATCAAGCGCGAACCTGTACAGTCTAAGACCTCCACGGGACGCGGGATACAGGCAGGTGCGATATGAGAGCAGCCACCATGACCATTGAGACGCTGCGCAGCGCCCCCAGCCTGGTCATCACCCGCAACGACGCCGCAGCGGCCCTCGGCGTTGACCCGCGGACGGTCACGGCCGGTATCGAGAATGGCACGATCCCCTCGGTCAAGCTCGGCCGCCGCGTGCTGATCCCACGGGAGAAGTTCCTCAAGCTCTTCGACCCCGACAACTGACCGGCGCTTAGCTAGGTGTCTCGTTCGCCTGCTCGACCGAACACTCCTCGAACGTCGTGCGTACCACCCACCGCGGCGGAAGGGCCGATCCGCTCCGCGGCTGATGAGCGCGCTTGACGACGACCAGGCTGTGAGTCAGGTCGACCCGGACTGGGCCCACCAACAGAATTCGAGCTGGCTCCAGGACCACAGACCCCGCGAACAAGTGCGGCGCCACCAGTTGCCCACCCCACGGGCATGCCTCCGGACGGGCTCTGCGGGACGCTCGTCCGGGCGCGCGGCCCTTGTCCTCCGGCTTTTCCCACACGAGGTTTCTCTACCGGACGTCGGTGGGCCATGCGCATCAGTCGTCGGCAGTGCCGAGGTTGTCCAGGTCCAGCACCTTGACGTTGCCTGGATCGTGCCGCGCCGCCAGAGACCAGATCATGGTGGTGTGGAATGCGCCGGGCAGTCTCACGCTGTCTTGGTCAGCAACATGAAAGTGCCCATGGGCAAGGAACATGGGTGCGACGCCGAGAACAGCGCGCGTGACCCGCTCGATCCCTGCGTCAGCGTAGGCGAGGGACGCTGCCGGCCAAGCCATAGGATTTTCACGGACGTAGTCACGAAGGATCGCCGTGACCGCGGGGGGATCAGCACATTGGTGTCGACGAGGGCACGCATCACGAACGGCGGCCAACTCCCGTCACGGTCGTGGTGGTTGCCCGAGTAACGGCTGTTTCGGTGGCGAGTTCGTTGGCCAGCGCCGCGCCTCGGGCCAGACCGCTGGTCGTCATGCCCAGCGGCGAACAGCTCGCCCGGCCAGCCACGGGAAGGCAGAGTTGGCGCGTGCCGTGATCGCATCACTCTGGGAGCCCCGGTCCGCCACACCCGGTGCAGGGCCGTGGAACCGTCCCCGTGGCGGAAGCGTCCAAACAGTGCTTGACATGGGAGGTCCCGAGCGGGACTGTTCATTCATATAGATACGGGGACCGCGATGTTCAAGAGACGGATCGGCACGAAGATAGTCGTCGCTGTGGCATCGGCTGTCTTGCTAGGTGGTGGATTCGGGATTGCGCACGCCTACGCGGATGGTGATCCCACGCCGACACCTCCAGCCCCTCAATCCCCGTTTGGGCAGGCACCGGCCTCCGAAGACCCTGCCCCGCCGCTGACGCCCTCCGAGCAACTTCAGCAAGTCAAGGACTTTGTCGCTCAAGACCCCGGAAACCGGCTGGTGTGTGAAAATGCCGACGGATCGGTTGGCGCAACCATCGTGAGCAAGGTCGATCCAAAGGCAGCGCCACAGATGCCAGGCGATGCACCGTGCACTAACAAGGCGGGCAACTGAGGTGGGGGGCAGGTCGGCGGCGGCGGCGGCAGGTCTCGCTGCTGTCGCAATACTCAGTATGCAGACGGCGGCAGTCGCGTCCCACAGCCTGATCCGCGGAGGTAACGCGGCCCTGCACTGGGACCGTAGTGGCACAGCTTTGGCGCAGGTTTACTACGTCGATCACACCGGCAGCCGCTGGCCCGTGGCACGCAACGTCTACGACTGGAACGCGAGCAATCGAGTCAAGTCATACTACGAGACGACGTGCCCGAACTCATCGGTTCACTGCGTGCACGTCCGTACCTACGACTCGAACGACGGCAACATCGGTTACACCCATATCGAGTGGGACTCGAACGGCCACTTCGTCGATGGGGGCGTGTGGATCCGCCTCAACAATTATCCGAGCACAACGTTCACAGCACGGGACCACACCGCGTGCCAAGAGTTGGGCCACGCCCTAGGGCTCGACCATCAATATAGTGATAACACTTGCATGAACGATAATCGCCTGGACACAGTGGACCCGAATCAGCACGACTACGATCAACTCGCGAGCGTCTACGACCACTGACGAACTGTGACCGGAGCAACCGTCGCCTCCGGGGTGGTCGCCGGTGCGCTGTTGTTTCTCGCCGGAGTCACGTAGCTCCGCACATGCGCCGAGCATCGCGGCAATCGCTTCCAGGGACATGCCGCGGTTGATGGCCTGGGGGCCAGGGTGTGTCGTAACTGGTGGGGGTGGATGTGCGGCAGCCTGGCTGTGGCGCCGGCTTTGTTGATGAACCGGGTGACGGTGTGCCGGTCTAACGGCCGGCCGTTCTCTCGGGGCAGCAGCAGCGGATGCCCGGTCGGGACGTTTTGGGTGCGGTAGTCGGCGATTAGGTCGACCAGGTGCGGGTCCAGTGGCAGGTAGCGGTCCTCGCGGAGCTTGCCGACTGGGACGTGCAACCACGGGGCGGCACCGATCTGCACGACGGCGTCGGCGCTCAGCGCGGTGAACTCGCTGACCCGTAGCCCGGTGCGCAGCAGCACCTCGATGGTGACCCGGACCAGGAGCCGGGGCTGGGCGTGGGCGGCGCGCAGCAGCTTGGCGGCTGCGGCGTCGTCAAGCGCCTTGGGCAGCGGGTGGTCCTGTCTCGGGAGGTCGCCAGGGAACATCGGCACCCAAGGTGGTGCCTGGTCCCAGCCCCATTCGTCAGTGCGGACGAAGAACATCCGCAGCGTGCCGAGCCGGTGCGCCAGCGTGGCGGTGGTGAGCCTGGTCTTGTTCTGCCCGGGCCGTTTGGCAAGCCAGGGCTTGTAGTCCTCAATGTGCCGTCGGGTGACCTGATCGATGCTGATGACCTCAGGGGCGACGTCGAGTAGGAACGCGGCGAACGAGCGCAGGGTCAGGTCGGCGCCCGTGACGCTGCCCGGGCGCAGCACGCAGGCGATCTGGTCGAGGTAGCGACGCATCGTGGCCACGATGTCCGGGCGACCGCTCAGCTCGTCCCAGGTGGGCAGCAGCCGTGGCCCGCTCATCGGGCGCTCCCACCAACGGTGTTCGGCTGGCCGGCGTAGAGATGGGCGTCGAGAACTTCGGCGGCCTTGCGGTACTGGGCGGCCAGCCAGTCATCGGCCAGGTGCAGATATATCCGGGTCGACTCGATCGAGGCGTGCCCGGCCTGAGCCTGGACAGCCTCCAGTGCCATCCCGGCTTCCCGGAGCCGGGTCAGGCAGGTGTGCCGCAACTCGTGGCAGGTCGCATGCGCGAGCCCTGCGCGACGCCTGGCCCCGGCAAGCACCTGGTCCAACCCGCGCACCGACAACGGGCCGCCACGGTTGGGGCCCTTGAGGACCACGAACACCCGGTCGGTCCCAGCGTCTGGTGGCCGCTCGGCCTCGAGGTAGGCAGCGACCGCGGCGAAGAACCGGGACGAGACCGGGACCAGCCGCTGGTGACCGCCCTTGCCCTCAGCGATGAACACCCGACGCTCGGCGACCCGCAGGTCCTCCAGCCGCAGCCCCTACACCTCGCAGAGCCGCAGTCCGCCGAACACCATCGCGGCGACCCGGCCGGGATCGTTCCCGCGCGTGGGCAGCCCTCGGGCCGGGCTACAGGCTGCGTGCGAGCTCGGGGTCTGTTGGCCCGATCCGGCGTTCCGTCGGCGCGCCGATCCTGGCGTTGTGGGTGGCGGTTGTTCGCTCGACCTCGACCTGGAGGGCTCGAGCGCGGCGTGACTCGATGAGCTGCACGGCTCGTCCGATCGGGAGGGATTCGATGCGGGCGAGGTCGGCGCGCGCCGCGTCGGCGTGCTGCCGCCATCGTTGGGCACGAGGTTGGGCACTGTGTACGCCGCTGATTGTTCGGACAGAGGCGGCATCCCGCCGACCATAGATCCGGAGGGTGAGATCTTCGGTCTCGGCTCGGTGCCGCCACTGGGTCTTCTTGAGCGCTTCATCGGCGCGCGCGACATCCTGGCGAGCACTGGCCACGACGGGTTGGGCTTCGGCGCGTTGATGTGTCACGCGAGCGGCCCATGCTTCGAGCCCGTCGCGAGTCGTGGCGGCCCATCTGCCGGTGGCGGGCACGCTGCCCCACCGGATCAGTACGGTCACCTGGGCGTCGTGGGTCCCCGCTTGTGCGGAGTCGAGCCTTCGCTGGGCAGTACGCCTGCCGAGTCGGCTTGCCGAACGGGTTGCGTCCAAGGCCGCATCTTGTTGGCTGTGCGCATCGAGGTAGGCCTGTCCGTCGACGACGGCCTGGGCGAACAGTGGTGGTACGGCGTCGTCGACGACCGCCATCGAGTGGGCTTCGGCTATGACAAGGGCGTCTCGGCCGGATGCTTCCTCGCGCGCATGGGCCTCCGCTTGGGTGGCCAGTAGAGCGCTGGCGTGTTCCCAGCGTGCCGCTTCCCGCTCGGCGTTGGCGATGGCCACGACCAGCCGTGCTCGTTCGTCGTTGACCACCTTCACCGGTCCCTCAGCGGCCAGTCCCGCGACCGAGACCCGAGCATCGGAGGTTGCTGCCTGGAGGCCGCGATCGGCGCGGTCGCGCTGGAGCGCGTTGACGAACTGCTCTCGTGCTTGGTCGAGGTTGTCGGCGACGATGTGCAGCACGTTGGAGTCGCGGCCGCGGGTCATGCCGACGTACACCCCGGATGCGTCCAGCGCCTCCGACAGCAGGGTGTGCGCGCTGGTGGTGGTGACGCCTTGGACGCCGTACGCGGTCGCGGCGTAGGCCAGGTGGGCGTGGTCGCTCACATACGAGCTGGGCAGAGCGACCGACCGTGGGTGCTTGCGCGGGCTGGCTGCGTCTCGCGCCCACACGGTGCCGTCCTCGCCGATGCTCTGGACTGTCCAGGTCTGCCGGTTGGCGACCCCGAGCGTGCTGTCGTTCTTGCGGGTGGTGATCACGTCGCCCGCGCCAATGGGCAGCGCGTCGTTCCCGGACACGGTCGCCGTGTCGTCGACTTCGCCTCGGGCGACGCGTTGGGTGCGGATGCGGTCGTTGAGACAGCGGGCCTCCTCGTTGGTCGCGACTGTTGCGGCGACCGTCCTTGAGGACTCGATCGCCGCCGTGGTCGCGGTGGCGATGACCTGGTGGGCGTCGTCGGTGCTGCGGTGCACTCGGACATGTCCGCGCGCTTGGAGCCGGTCGAACAGGTGCGCCGGGTTGTCGCCGGCACGGAGCCGGAGGGTGAGGTCGGCGTAGATCGGGTCGGTGAACCGGTGGACCGAGTCCATGTCGAAGACGGTTCGGCCACTGCCTGCGGCCAGCGCTGCGGCCATGTCGAGGACCCCACCGCGTCCCACGGCCGGCAGTTGTGCCCGGTCCCCGACCAGCGCGACCGTGGCCGCGGCGTCGCCGGCCACGGTGAAGAGTGCGATCGCACTGTCCTGGTCGAGCATCCCGGCCTCGTCCACCACGATCCGCTCACCGCGCGCCAGTCGCGCCCACACAGGGGGCCCGCCATACGTCTTGCCGGACTCGGGCGCCGCATCGGGGTCGCGATCCCCGACGGCGAGGCGGGTCCACACGCCGTCGCTGTTCCACCGCCAGCCGTGGGCGTGGAGCAGCTTGGCAACCGACTCGGCGGACACTCCGAGCTCGTGGGTGGCCACGTCGGCGGCCTTCTTCGTCGGGGTCACGACCCTGGTGGCGCGACCCTCCGCATCGGCGGCACCGATCGCGACGGCGAGCATCGTCGTCTTTCCTGCGCCGGCAGCGCCCCCGACTACCACCAGTGGGTCGGTCGATGCGATGGCTGCGGCGGCGCGAGCCTGCCCAGGATCGAGCCCTCGTTCGGCGGCCAGTGCCTCCACATCGGGGACCGGGGCGGTCTCGGTGGTGGAGGTGAGGGTGGTGAGCAGGTCGCGCAGTCGCATCTCTGCGGCGATGACCTGCAGGCTGGTCAGATGCGCGACATGTTCTGGTTGCGCGGTTCCGGGCGGCAGCACCGAGGAACAGTCGCCAACGGCAAGCCCGGTCGCGAGCGTGACCAGGTCGCGCAGTACAGCGGGTGTGGCGCGCACGCCGTGTTCGGTCACGATCCGCGTCACCTGCTCCGCGACCGTGTGGCGAGTCCAGGTCGACGCGGCTGCGGCGCACCGGTCCAGCGCCCGCGAGGCGAGGGTGAGTACCTGGAGATCCTCAGTGGAGACCGGCACGGTCACCAGCCGATGGCTGCCGACTCGGGGCGACGAGAACACGTCGGGGTCGTACCCGGCATCGGCCAGCTCCCGACGCCAGCCGTCCTCGTGGGCCAGGGTGCTGGGCCGCTTCTGCGGACGGTCCCTGGCCCAGGCTGCTACGACCATCCGGGAGGTGACCACCGGACCGGGCTCGCGACCGGGATGCCGCTCGGCCCACACGGCCTCGGCCTCGCTGAGGTTCTTCTCCACCTGGCTGGCGCGCTTCGACATCACCGCGTTGAACGGCACCAGCTCGACCACCTCGCCCGTCACGGGGTCCAGCGTGAGGCCGTGACGATCCAGCGCCTGGGCAAGTCCTGGGTGCGCGGCCAGGACGGCGGTGCCGAGTGAACGGATCGCTCCCTGCTGTTTGAACAGGGCCGCGGTGTCCAGGCCGCGCCACCTCCCGGCGGCCCAGACGCGGGTGCCGATCTGGAAGTGCACGTGTCGATGCGGGTCGCCTGCCCGGCTGGTCTTGTGGACCACCGCGACGGTCTGCAGCCGCTCGACCGGCACCACCTCCTGCCGACCGCGCGGTCCGACACGGGTGACCGAGTGCAACCCGAGGAACCGTCGGATCTCGGCGACAGCGTCGGCCTGCGCGGCATCCAGCGCCTCCGAAACGTCCGGGTGCAGCGCGGCGGCAATGGAGAGCGACTTCGGGGTGTTGACCACCATCTCAGCGAACCGTGGCGAACCGTGCTTCCCCGAGCCCTCCTCGCCCGGCAGGCGTGGTTTGCCCATCGGGCTCCCGGTCACCGGGTCGATCCAGTCCACCCAGGACGCATACCCCTCGGCGTCCAGTTCGGAGGCGGCCAGCACCTCGCCGCTGCCGTCCGTCACCGTGAAGGCGGCCAGCGCCGACCCACCCCGAAGGTAGTAGTCGTCCGCGCGCGAGCGATCCGACTCCAGGTACCGGCACGCCGCCGCGCCCGTCCCCAGGAACAGAATCACTCCACCCTTCATCTCATCCCTTGTTTCTAGTAACGCGCTGTATGTATCTACAACGGTAGCATACGTACATTCAGGGGAGAAGAGGTGGGAAGGAGGGTATGGATGTGGGTGGGTGGGCGGGGAGTGGGGTAGTGGTGGGTGGCAGGGGTGTGGTGAGAGGGAAGTCTTGGGAGGGGGAGGTGAAGTGGCCTGGGTGGAGGCAGAGCGGAGGTCGGTGAAACAGCAGCCGAGCGATCGATGGCGGCAGCCCTTTCCGATGAAGGGCCCCGTCAATTGAAAGTTGCGTCAGGGGGCCATGGCGCTGAGTGGTGCTGTGACCGTGCCGTCATCGGTCGCCAGCACTGGGCCGGTTCCTGTGACCACGAGTCGGAACGCCGGCTCTCCGATCGCTGCGATGTCGACTTGTGCGATCACCGCTTCCAGCGATGCGGCGCCGACGGTGAATTGCTGGCCACCGAGCTTGACCTCAACCGCGCCCCAGCGTCCGTCCGGGAGCGTGATGATCGCGTCGATCTCCTTTTTGTTGGAGTCGCGATAGTGACTGACCTCGCCGTCGATACGCGAGGCGAGCACGGTCAGATCATGAACGACGGCACTCTCGAACAGCGTGCCGAGCGTATTGAGGTCACCCCGTAGCTTTCGGGGACCGGCGCCCAGGGCCGCAGCGGCAAGGGCTGGGTCGACCAGGTGGAGCTTCGGTGAGGTACGCACCCTCGCCCGCGATCGCAACGCCGGGGTCCACGGGCGCTGGGCTTCAACGATGAACAGCCGCTGGAGCAGGCCGACATAGTTACTGACCGTCTCCTCATCGATCGCTGGCGCGACCGTGCGGATGTCGGCCGCGAGTGTCTTGTAGGTGACCTCGGAGGCCACCGATCGCGCGAGCGCGGCGATGAGTTGCTTGACCACCTCGGGCTCATGCCGGATGTCCGCGATGCGGTGGATGTCAGTACGCGCCACATCGTCGATATAACCGCGCAGTCGATCCGCGGACTGAGCTGGCGAAAGCGCAGTCATCGCGGGGAAGCCTGGCCGCAGCAGGTTGTCGATGACGGTGTCGAGGTGGGGGGCTGCGCCAAGATCAGTCTTGGGCAGCTCCCCATCGAACAGGCCCGAGAGGCTCACCGCGCCCGTTGGTCCGTCGAGCTTCTCCCACCACGACATGGTCCGCTCACGCAATCGCAGGTATCGTCCTGCCCCGGTGTGCCGAGTGACGTCGTCCGGAGGGACCGAGGAGCCGGTGAGGATGAACCGCCCGGGCTCTGTAGCGGAGTCGACGGCACGACGCACCAGGTTCCACAAGTCCGGGGCGACCTGCCACTCGTCGAGCAGCCGGGGTGCATCGCCTTCGAGGAGTGAACGCGGCGCGACTTCCAGTACGCGCCGGACGTCGGCATCGTCGATGAAGACGTAAGAGGCCGCGGCGTGCAAGGCCGTCATCGTCTTGCCGCTTGCGCGCGCCCCCTCGATCACCACCGCCCCCGAGGCAGAGAGGGCGCGTTGCACCGCGCTGTCGATCACGCGTGGCCGGTACTCGCGTCCGAGTGCCGCAACCGTATCCATGAAGGCAATGTACTGCTTTCGGGGCGCTCTGCCGACGATTGCAGGATGGCTAGGCGGATGATTGCAGGACTGCTGACCGGATAGTTGCAGGATGCGTGGCCGGATGGTTGCAGCCGACCGCCGAGCCAAAGTCGACGCTCTCATGTGCTAACTCATGTGCTACCGACCCTGTAGATCCATGTATTCCGACGATGTCATTTGCTGCACCGATATGGATTTCACGCTTAATTTGAGCGCGAAACGGGGTCTCGAGGCATGGCGGCGTTCCGGGGGACGCGTCAGTTCAACTCCCCCCTCGCGCACATCCGCTCCGGGTCCATGACCTGGGGCTTTGTTCTTTGTCGGACCAAGCCTGCAGAATCCAGGTAGCACGGTGGTAGCACCAGCCTCACTCCGGAGGCGTGGCTATGGCTTGGATAGAGAAGCGCCAGCGCGGCGACGGTGGCGTCTCCACGCGGGTGGTGTGGCCCCTGGGAGGCACTCGCGATGGTGCGTATCAGGCGGAGACGTTCAGCGCCGGCAGCGATGCTCAGAACCTCGCGCGGGATCACGGCTTCAAGAAGATGGTCGACGCGGCCGGGCAGCGGTGGCCCGACGGCTGGGGCAAGGGCGAGGGGTTTGTGCGCCCGCCGGGTAAGGCCGACCCGTTAAAGGTGCCGCCGCGGTTCGTCGACATCGGGGAGGAGTACGTCCGCAAGATTGTCGACCTGTCGCCGGGGCAGCGGAAGCGCTACCTCGGGCAGCTCCAGGTGCTCGCCGGGACTCGGGTGCGCGGCTCGCTGGTCTTCACCCGGCCGGTCACCTCGATCCACGAGTCCGACATCAAGACCTGGCTCATCGACTGGGACAGGTCGCTCAAGACCAAGGCCAACTATCACGGCCTGATGCACGTGGTCTTCGCGTACGCCGTGAAGCGCGCCTACCTCGTCGCCAACCCCGCCATCGGCACGGCGCCCAAGCAGTCCCACGGAGACCTGCTGAGCGTGACTGTCGGCACCGGTCTTCGGTTCGGCGAGGTCAGCGCTCTCTGGGTCGGCGACGTAGATCTCGACCACCGAACCATCCGGATCAACAAGGCGTGGAAACGCAACGGCGAGGACGACGCCACCGACACCCCGGGGTGGCTCGCCAAGCAGCTACAGGCCCAGCACACGATGCGCGACCACCACCTCGGCAACCCGAAGACTCCGAAGTCGCGCCGCACCATCACGATCTCCTCGGCGATCGCCAAGGCGTTGCGGCAGCAGATCGAGGGCAAGCAGCCCGACGACTTCGTCTTCACCAGCCGGACGGGCCTGCCGCTGCACAACGGCGACTTCTACATCCACGTCTGGCGCAAGCTGATGAAGGCGCTCGCGGCCGAGGGGATCGCGCCGTTCCAGTTCCACGATCTCCGCCATACCCACGTGGCCTGGCTCGTGGCCGGAGGGACTCCATTGCCGAACATTTAGGCACGACTCGGTCACGAGTCCATCACCACCACGATCGACACCTACTGCCACCTGTTGCCGGCGGGCGACGAGCTGAGCTCCGAGATCATCGACCCGCTCTGACCGGCGGCACGATCCGACCACAGGCTGGTGCGTGAACGTGTTGCTTTCTCGATCTGCGTGCAACACACTGGAGGAGCGGCGATGATCTTCGACCGGATCGAGTGGGACGAGCACAACCTCGACCACGCGACCAGGAGGCTCACCGCCGCGGAGATCGAGCAGGCGATCTGGAACGCCGATCGGATGTTCCCGCACCGGGCGCACGCCGACCGGGCACTGTTCCGGTCGGTGACCGACGGAGGCAAGGCCGTCGTGGTCATCGTCCAGATCGTCGGCGACGGAGTACGACCGATCACCGGATGGGAGGCGTGACATGGCGAAGAAGACCGAGGCCGAGCTGGCCGACTACTACAACGAGACCGAGGACATCTCCGAGTTCGATTTGGAGCACCCCGAGCCCGTGACGATCCGGCGAAACGTGACCATCTCCGTCCGCTTCTCTGACGAGGAGATCGCGGAGCTGCGCGCCCGTGCCGAGCAGGCCGGCGTCAAGGTCACCTCGTTCATCCGCGCGGCCGCGCTCGAGGCGGCCAGTCCGGTTGATCGCGCGGCTCTGGGCGAGCTGGCTCGCGACCTGGAGCAGCGAGCTCATCATGTTGCCGAGTTTGTGGCTCGGGGCGCGTAGAGCATCGTCAGGGCGACACCGATGGACACACTTTGGACCCGTCTAAGACAACGTCACGCGATCCGGATGAGCGGGCGTTGGAGGAACGCGGTCATTCGCGGCGAAATGACGCACTCTCTGGGGCAAATCCGGGCGGGCGTCGCCCTCAGCGCGGCTATGAGTGGACGATCTGAGCGGACCCAGCTTCCCAGCTGGTTTAGCAACGTCTCCAGCGGGTCAGCAGGCGCGCCCAAACGCCACGATCCGGTCCCAGGCATCGCGCGAGGCGTCGGCCCACTCGGCGTGGTCACGGTCGAAGAAACTGTGCGGCGCGCCCGCGTAGATCGTGATTTCGTGCGGCTTTCCGGCCTCGTTCAACGCGGCGTCGAAGTCGCGGACGTCTTCGACCGGGACGACCTGGTCGGCCTCGGCGAACAAGCCCAGCACCGGGACACGAAACTCCCCAATCCGCTCGAAGGCCGAGGGGAAGTTCCCCCACTCGGCCGGTCCTCCGTAGGCCGCGATCACCCCATCTACAGCGTGATCGGCATAGCCCTCTCGGATCGAGATCAACCCCCCGAAGCAGAACCCCAGGACGACGACCCTCCCGACACCCAGCGACTCGCGCAGGTGGGTGATCGCGACCCCGACATCGTCGCTCGCCTGCTCGGCGGAGTAGATCCCGAGCGCTGGCCACGGGTCATCCTCGGGATCGCGTGGCTCGATGCCGGAAGTGCGCCCAAAATAGTCGATCGCGACGGCGTCGAAGCCGACGGACGCCAACGCCTCGGTGAGGCGTTCGTAGAAGGAGAACAGACCGCGCATGTCGGGGAGCACCACGAACCCGGTGCCACTGGATTCCACGGCCTGCGCGACGAATGCCCGGAAAGGGCTTCCGTCCGTCGTTGTGAGCGCGACCGGGGCGCCCGATGGAAGCGGCCGGGTCAGGCCCAGGTCAGGCAATTCGGAGTCGACCGGCACGCACATGGCCCTCCTCGGCGCCTTGCTGGCGGGCGCGGTGTCTCCTGAGTGTCGCCCACGCGGTGGGCGTGCGCAATCGGCAGAGACGTAGGAGGCGGCAGAGCAACGCCACGTCTCGCGCGATGACCGTTTGACGCCGAACCCTGTATCCGCTCATCGGCATTATGCCGGTGATCGGGGTGGTCGCTGGTCATGAGGCTTCGCCTTTCGTGAGGCCAGTGAGGAGCTGGTCGAAGAGGTCGGCCCGGTGGTCTTGGCCCTTGGCTACTGCGTCGTCGTGCTGGGCTTGCAGGGTGGGTCGGAACTCGATGCTGGTCTGGAAGAACGTGCAGGTTTCGCAGATCGATTCGAAGGCGCAGTCGAGCTCTGGCGGTCGGGTGCAGTAGCCGTTGCCGAGGTGTCGGTGATGCTCTCGGCGGAGTCGGGCCATCTTGGGTCCGATGATGTCGGCGGGCAGCGATCCGGCCTGTGCGTAGAGGGTGTCGACCTTGGCGGTGACGGCGAAGTACTCATCGGCGACGGTGCGGTTGGCGATCTTGGCGTAGCGCAGGGTCATGTCCATGCTGCGGTGGCCGAGCATCGCTGCGATCGCCTCCAAGGACATGCCGCGGTTGATGGCCTGGGTGGCCAGGGTGTGCCGCAACTGGTGGGGGTGGATGTGCCGCAGACCGGCGGCGGCGCCGGCCTTGTTGATGAACCGGGTCACGGTGTGCCGGTCGAGGGGTCCGGCCGTTCTCCCGGGGCAGCAGAAGCGGATGGTCGGCGGGAACGTAATGGGTGCGGTAGTCCTCGATCAGTTCCACCACCTGGGGGTGCAGCGGCAGGTAGCGGTCCTCTCGGAGCTTGCCGACCGGGACGTGCAGCCAGGGTGCGGCGCCGATCTGGACGACGGCGTCGGAGCGCCGATGTTGCGACCGATCTGCGTCGCCCTCGCGCTGAACCGGCCGGCGTACGGCGCCAGTTCGCGGATCTCGCCGGACCCCGGGTCGAGGGTGAACCCCACCGCGGCGAGGGCGGCACGGAACTCCGGGTCGGTCTGCATCGCCGCATGCCCGATCCCGTTCAGCGCTTCGATGCTGTCGCGGAACCCAACCGTGTGCAGGCCACGCCACTTGCCCTCGGCGAAGACCCGGGCGTTGAACTGGAGGTGGAGGTGCCGGTGCGGGTTCCCTGCACCCGGAGATCGCCGCCGCGTACGACGCAGCACAGGATCGTGCCGCGGAGCAGATCATCAGCTGGGTCGCCGAGCACGCCACCACCCGGGTCGGACCACGCGGCAGGCAGGTCCAGGTCCCTGTCGAGCGGATCGAGGCCCTCACTGTCCGCCACTAGACCTCGCGTGCCGGCGAGGCGGCCAAGGACCAGGTCTTCGGTCCGTTGACGGTGATCTCGACGAACCGCACGGCGTTCGGGTCGTCCCGCAGCCGACCACGGGGCGTGCCGGTGGCCGGATCGCGACCGGCGACCCAGGCCTCGTATGTGTCACCGTCCAGCTCGCCGAGGTCCTCGACACCGTTCTGCGGTGAGGCACCGAAACGCCGAGCCACACCGGTGCGGTCGGCGAGGTAGTAGTCGTCGGCACGGGAGCGATCAGCCTCGACGTACGCGCGCGCCGCGGAAGCCGCTCCGCGGTAGACCTTGACGCCACCATCCATGCTCAACCACAACCAACAATCGGCCCGAAAATGGATCGTGGGCCACCCGTCCACGGGCGACCCATCTACGACTTTCGTAGCATGCGTGCCGACGATTGAGGAGCGCGTCTGCGAGGATCAGGACCGTTTTCTCGAGGAGATTCTTGGCGCCGACGACAGTCAACAGAGGTCAACGATTCGGGACTCGTGTGGGCGCTGGGCTAGGAGTCGCGGCTGTCGTCCCACAGGCCGATTGGTCGAGTTCCCCAATCAAGGATCGCGGTTGGCCCCGCCCACTTCTTGCTGCGGAGCTTCGCCCCGCTGCCGGTGTCGAGATGTAGAACGGCTCGGTGGCGGCCTTGACGAGTCGAATGTCCGGCGCGAGCGGTCCAAGGTAGTGAATCTCACGTCCTGGCAGGCCGCGCGGCCGTCGTGCACGCTCCCGCATGACATCCCTGTCCCGGGAACGACACCGGACGGGCCCACCGGGACGCTCGACCGTCAACAGGGCCTCGACCTTGGGGTTCACCGCTCAGGGTTCCCTGACTGGAACTGCTGCCCGGCGATGCGCCCAATCCATCTAGGCCAGAATGGGCGCCCACTTCGCTGCGCGAGGAGGGCGTGCGACGCGTTGATCGCGCGCCCGATGAGGGTGGTGACACCTTGGCCTCGGGCTGATATGAGCGTGACCGCGCGAGGCGCAGGGCTGTCACTCAGCGGCCCGACGGCCGTGGCGAACCCTGCTGGGCGCGGTCAGTCGTCCCAGGTCTGGGAGGCCGTCTGGTGCTGGATGCGACCGTGAATGACGGATGCGACGGTGACGCAGACGACCTGCGTGCCCTCTGGGTAG
>JBBRYB010000065.1:0-14790 GCA_038238115.1 Propionibacteriales bacterium
AAGCAACTCCTCGACATCTCGGTAGGACAGGCCGTACAGGCGGTACCACCGCACCGCCAGCGAGATCACCCCACGACTGAACCGGAAACCAGCGAACGCGGAAGCCGACGAGGATGTCATGGCACCAGTCTCTCGCCCGGCCCGATCGCCCAACGCAACAGTGCCCATGGTCGACCCCGCCTCCCAGGTGCCATCGGTGTTGGTGACAACGCCGTTGGCGTATTCGGCCGTGTTCAGCCGAAGTACCAGACATTGCCCTTGCTGTCCTGGGCATACCAGTCAGTGGTCTTCTCGACGAGCGAGTGATTCTGGGTGACGATATCTCTGATCACCAGACACTTGACGCCCATGACCGTCTTGTTCTGCTTCAGGACCGCATACCGGGTTGACGTCGGCCGCCCGTCGCGGGTCCCCTTTGTAGATGTGCGTCGCCCCCGGCTTCAGCGGGAAGTAGCGGTTGTCGACGGTCGTCGAGAACTGCCTCGGGACGATCTTCGGCCGATAGTTCCGCCCGGTCGTCACCGGAGCGGTGGTCGCCGGCGAACTGTTACCTGTACTCGAGGTGCTGGGCGTACCGGATGTCGTCTTCCCCGCCTGGGGCTCGAGCTGCAACCGCCCAGGGCCAGTAGGGACGCGAGCCCCGTCAGGGCCACTGCGACCAACGCACGACTGGGTCGGCTCAAAGTTGTCGTGATCACGGTTCTTCTCCTCCGAGTCGGACGTGGTGAACGACTCGCCATCAGCATGAACCGGGTAGATGAGCCCACCGTGAACACCAGGCCCCGCCCGCCCCCGGGTACGGCTCGCGGGGACAAACCGGCCCCATGGTGACTCTGTTGCGTTGACCCCACTGGAGCCAGTGAGGGCGGCTTGTTGAAGCGCACTCGCCGCCGGAGGCCGCCTGTGGGGATGCCCTTAGGGTTCACTGGTTCCGCTTCCAGCCCGAGGTGATTTTGCTGGCGGTGCGCTGGCGGCTCCGGTATGGGTTGTTCTACCGCGACCTCGAAGAGCTTCTCGCCGAGCGTGGCATTGAGGTCGACCACGTCAAGCTTCATCGGTGGGTGCAGCGGTTCACCCGGTTGCTGATCGACGCGGCCGGCCCGGCCGACTCGGCAACCTGGCCGGAGATCGGTGGTTCGTTTCGACGAGACCTACGTCAACGTCTCCAGGAGTCTGGTCCTGCGTCTAGCGGGCGCGGCGTGGCCGCTACGAGCTCACCGTCGACGCCGGGCCGCCGTTCCGGTTGGTCACCGCATTCGACGGACTCAGACCCGCCTTTGACCAGCACAGCGAGGGGCCCAAGTCCCGCCTCGGCATGGCCCCGCGATCGACCAACGCAATAGAGCCGGTTCAGGCTGCCCCCACCGGGTGGCGTGCCCTTTTAGGCCACCAAACACGAACGCCGGCTGCGAGGAGACCCCGAACCCGCATCCCCAAGGGCCGTTATGGTCGTCGACGTGCTCGAAGCCGCCGCTGCCGGTGTCGCTGACGAATTCGCCTGTCTGCGGGACCTTTACGCCGGCGACGCCGACGCGCTCGACCCCATGTCCGAGAACTGCCGGGCGACGTCCGCCACGTCCGGGGCTTCCCCGCGGCACACGAGGCAAACGAGGCACCACGGTGCCCAGAGCCACGGCACCTGCGACGACGGGCTGCCTCCGGGAGCAGGCAAGGACCAACGGTGCCACGACCACCGCGACGGTGGCCGTGGCCAGACGACCCCGCCGCGGACGCCGCCGCGTCAAGTGCGCACCTTCGTCGGCTTCGCCGTAGCCACGACCAACAACCCGATACCAAAGGCGAGCAGCAGGGCAAACGTGGAGCCGTTGCCGCCGATCCAGTTGATGGAATGACCGAACTGCACCAGCTGCAGCACCCCGCTCAGCACGAACAACACCCCGGAGGCCAACACCACGGGGCGGCGGCCAGTGAGACCGCCGAGGACCGCGACGAGCCCGAACAGCGGAAAGATCAGCAGGGCGACCCCCTGGACCTTCACAAAGTTGTTGTTCGAGCTGGTGGTCAGCGCGAACACCAAGCTGAGCACGGCGCCACCACCGAGCACGATCGCTGCCCGGTCGAACCGATCCCGAGTCATGACACCCTCAGCAGCAGCCGAGACGCCTTGCCGCCCACCTCGGCGGACTCCCGCCAGCGCGGTCGCAGCAGACCGTCCAGCCCGAACGAGCGTCCCGCGGCGGTGCAAAGGATCGCGACGTGGGCCAGGATCATCAGGTAATAGGACCACTCCCACTCGTGTGGCGCGTTGAGCACCGACAGCGTGATCGCCAAGCTCTGCGTGATGCCGACTACCGCCCAGAACCGCGTCGCCAGCCCGAGCAGCAAGAAGACCCCAAGGGCGCTCTCGACCAGCAGAACCCCCCACGCGAAGAAGGTGAAGTTCGGGAGGATCACGTGCTCGACCAGCCAGGCGTACGGGGCGAGCACCGGGTGGTCGACCGCGTCCTGGGTGAACGAGCGCAGCGAAGAGAAGTTGGGGGGTGCCTTCCACCCGACGTTCTCGATCCACAACATCGCGATCCCGAGTCGAAGCAACGCGATCAGGGCCCCGGACGTCACCGGGCTCTGCTCGGTGCTGGACGGAGCCGAGCCGGAGGCGGTCGGATCCGCCGTGTCAGTGGCGTTGGTCATGGACACTCCTTTCGCCGGTCGCGGAGCCCGCGTCTCCCACGGTATGTCGTGGATGTGTCACAGCACCGCACCCGGCCAGATGTCACCGCATGGTAATGCCACCGTCCGCCAGGTCCGAGCGGGCAAGATGTCGGCGCGGGTCAGGCGGTCCGTCGCAGCAGGACGGCTGTGAACTGTTGCGTGGAGCCCCAGGGCGTGACGTGGTCTTCCCCCGCGGTGGACACCAGGTCGTAGCCGGGGAACTCGGCGACCAGCTCGTCGTGGGTGTAGCGGACGATGGGGAGCCCGCTGCACGTGGTCGGTCCGTCGGGTCCAAACGTCGCCACCACCACCCAGCCACGCGGCTGCACGCATCGCTCCAACGAGGCCAGGTAGTCCTCCCGCTCGTCGGGCTCGGTCAGGAAGTGGTAGACCGCCCGGTCGTGCCACAGGACGTAGCGCCGGTCGAGGCGCAGGTCCAGCACGTCGGCGACCTCGAGTACCACCGCGTCGCCCGCGGGTCCCAGCCGGTCGCGGACCTTTCGGAGCGCGCTGGTCGACAGGTCGATCGCGGTCAGGTCGCGGTAGCCGCGGGCGAGGAGGTGGTCGACGAGCGTCGACCACCCGGCCCCGACGTCGAGGACGGCCGCGTCGCGGTCGACCCCCGCGGTGTCGACGAGGCCCAGGGACAGCTCCGGCACCGACTGCCACCACGACACCCCGTCCAGGTCCTTGCCGTCGTGGACACCCTCCCAAAAGTTGCGCCTGGACTCGGGGTCCTCCGGTCTCGGGGCAGGCTGCTGTGACATCGAGTGTCACGCTACCCGCCCCGTGCCGCAGACCCGTGTCGCAGACCCGTCGTACGACCCTCCGGCCGCGGACCCGACACCGCACCGCACTGCACCGGGAGCAACTTAGAGTGAGCCCATGGCCGCACCCAAGACGACCCCCGCCACCGGCACCAGCCCGATCGGGGACGTGTCGGCGCTGGTCGACGGCGGGGACATGGACTGCGACAGCGGGCTCCTGCTGCTCATCACGCGTGCGATGCGCCGGCTCGACGCCGGCCAGGTGCTGGGCGTGCGCAGTGCTCAGGAGAGCGTGGTCACCGACCTGGCGGTGTGGGCCGACCTGATGGGTCACCAGATCAGCGCAAGGGTCGAGGAAACGACGAACGGCCCGTGGTGGTTCGCGGTCCGAAAGGCGAGCTCCTCGCGGGCGTCGAGCGTGTTCAGTCAAGGGTCCCGGGCTCCGGTGGGGCGTCGGCTTTGGGCCTACACCAACTTCGACTGCAACCTGGCCTGCGGCTACTGCTGCGCCGAGTCCTCGCCCAAGGCGACCTCGCGCCGGCTGACGCCCGAGGTGGCACGCGCCGCCTTCGACGAGTTCGCCGCCCTCGGCGGGCGCGAGCTCTTCGTGACCGGCGGTGAACCGTTCATGCATCCGCAGCTCGGCGCGCTCGTCTCGGCCGGGGCGAGACTGGAGCGCACGATCCTGACCAACGCGATGCTCTTCGGGCGAGGAGCCAGGCGAGAGACCCTCGAGGCCATGGACCGCTCGGTGGTGCTCCAGGTCAGTCTCGACTCGGCCTCCCCGGACCTGCACGACCGACAGCGCGGCAACGGCTCCTGGGCCCGCGCCCTGACCGGCATCGGGCTCGCGCGGTCACTCGGCTTCCGCGTGCGGGTGGCAGCAACGTTGTATGACGAGGACCCGACCGGGGTGAGGGCGCTGCACGCACGCCTCGACGAGGAGGGGATCGCGCCCGACGACCGGGTGATCCGGCCCGTGGCCCACGAAGGCGCCGCCTCCTCCGGGATGCACGTCTCCCTCGACACCCTCGAGCCGGAGCCGACCATCACCGCGGACGGCGCCTGGTGGCACCCGGTCGCGGTGACCAACCCGCACCTGCGGATAGCCGACGCCCCATTGCCCGTCGCGGAGGTGTTCGGGGTGGTCCGCGACATCCTCGAGGTCCAGGACGCCGCCGCCCGCTGCGGCCGGGAGGTGTTCCGCTGCGCGTGAGGGCGTGACGCGGCAAACCCCGCTGCTCGGCACCGTAGACCTCGTGCTGGACTCGCGTGGCGGCTCAGGCTCCAGCGCGATGGAGACGGGAAGCCAGCCGAGTCACTCACCCGGCATCCCGCGATCTACGGCCACCGCCGGTCGATGGCTACGGTTCTCCAGCGGCTCACGACCACGCTCGGCCCCAACCCCGGGTGATGCGCTGCGCCTCGTCGCGGCCTCCGCCTCGAACGCCCGCGCCGCGACCTCCGGTCCTCCGGCGGCTCTGGCCCACTCCTGGAAACCACCGATGAGGTCGGCTGCCCGCAGCAGCCCCAACCGCTGCAGGGTGGCGGCGGCCAGGCTTGAGCTGAAACCCTCGTTGCAGACCACGACCACCAGCCTGATCTCGTCGATGTCGGCGGCCAGATTGTCGGGCGAGGTGGGGTCGAGCGCCACTCGAGCACGTTCCGGTCCACGACCACGGCCCCTGTAGGTCGCCGTCCCGACGACGCTGCTCGATCGGTCGCGTGTCGATCACCAGGGCGCCGGCGTCCATCAGCGAGTGCAAGTCAGTCGCCCGGACTCGTTCCAGACCTCCTCGCGCCTCCGCGATCAGGTTGTCGATCGCCGGCGTCCTCGTCATAGATAGATATCCCCAGGCTCTTCTGGTCCGTACGAAATCCTTCGCGACAGCGTCAATCTACTCGTGCCCCATTCTTGATTACGTTGGTCAGTCATAGTCCGGTCCATCAACGACTCGACACCATCGCTGACGCCTCTGGGACTGATGCTCAGAAACGGGTGCAGACTCAGCTGCCCATGCACTCCACGGCTGCGCCCGACCGCGCACAGCTCGGGGCCGTCGACGGCGACCGCGCGCTTGATCCAGCAGGCCGTCACACAACGGGGGCGCTGGGTCAGGTCACTGGCCCGCATGGCTGTTTCCTGGTCACGGCCGATCGCTCCCGGGTCGCGCCCGAGACGACGAGCGATCTCACGCACCCCGCCTCCCGAAGCATCCAGCCGCGCGATCTCCTCGCGCTCAACACACTCATCAGCACAACTCAACCGCCGGCGAGAGCCGGCACCAGCGGGCTTCCTGCTCGGTGGCACCACACCACCAGATATAGAGAACAACCGCTTCGCCGTCGCCCGCGACACGTCAGCACAGGCACCGGCCTCGATGACCGAGAACCCCTCAGCGACCCCTCCCCAGAACTCTCGACACGGATGGAGGCCGCTGGTGCGGCTGTCCGCTCCCCGATGCCTAGCTGCATCGACGTACGGAAAGTGCGTTGGTAAAGGCCGACGACTCAAGATCAACGTCGCGGCAGCCGTCCAAGTGAGGCGCAGCCTCGCCGTCGATACGCCAGGTCCCCGTGCCGTCTGCCCCCAGCAGCGTGGACCATGACCCCCACGCGGAACGGCCGGAGACCCGTGCCCGACGGGTCGCCCAGGCATCATCGATCTCGATCTCGTAGTCGACGACCCAGGCCTTCTCGTCCTCGACGGCCGTGGCCCGTCCTTCGACGTGACAGCAGCCCTCCTCGATGCGGCGGAAGTACACGACCTCGAAACCCGAGCGTGGCTCACAGTCGTGCCAAGCGGCAGGCTCAGGCAAAGCGGCGAAGGACACGAGTTCACAGTGCCACGCCACAGCATCCCAGCAAGCACGAACCTGCACCTCTCACTGACCGGAGAAATCGGCGTACGGTGCTGCCCATGAGACGAGGCATCATCGTGGCCGTCAGCTTGTATGTGTGCGCGGCCCTGGGAACTCGCGTGGGCGAAGCGGCCGGCATGCGTCGATGCGGATGTTCGTCCTCGTGCTGGTGCCAAAGACCACTGCTCAGCGCGTTCCGCTGGGTGATGCCGGTCGGTCACCGATAGCCGATCCCTTGCGGGACGCCCGCCGTCCTATCGGTGTTCAGCCGAGCGCTCGCCGCACGTGGTTCCTTGACCGGACGAGCCCGGCGGTGCGCCCAGATAGACGCAGGCTGGCCACCCGACCAGCAATTCCACCGCGCATGAAGTTGAGCTCCCGAAAGAGCGCGGAGCCGACGGTGGCAAGGGCTCTGCGTCAAGTCCGTCGAGCGGGTCGTGCGCGTTCACGCAGAACAGCTCGGCCAGCAGCGGGTTGCATCGCAGGTTTGCTGGACGGTCAGTAACCCCGACAGCGTCTGCTGTCAGGGGGGTCTGCATGAGGGCCTCGGCGTCGCCGACCGAGTAGCTCAAGTCCCGCCCGTTGAGGATGCGGATGACGCGGTCGCCGCCCAGATCAGACGCTGGTTACCCTCGACCAGCGAGTGGTTTCGCACCAGCGAATGAAGCAGGGCTGCTGCCTCGTCAAAGGTGGGTAGGCATCTACATTGACACTACTCAGACGCTCGAGCAGCTTGCGGTCTCCATCTCGACTCGTTCGATCACGGCGCGGAAGCGCTGGGGGCGTGGGCGTTCGCGACCTATTGGGCCATCGCGGCCCGGGGCGAGACCTCCTGCATCGATCGCCCTCCTGGTCCGACTCGATCGGACAGACCGAGCCGCCCCAACCGTGGCTCTGGCGACCTCAGCATTCCTGCCCTACGTTGGCCGTAGGGACTCGTCGCCCACTCCGGAGGTATCCCATGTCAGCCAGGCCCGACGTCACCTTCCATGCCTCACCACGTTTAGCGATGGAAGCGCCAGCCGAGACGCTCGCCTACACGCTGATGTTGAGCCCTGACGGCTCCGGACCCGACGGGTTGGCCGTGGTCGATGTTGACCCCGGCTCCGCGTCATTCGGCGAGATCGTCCACCAGGTGCTGATGCCGAACACCGGCGACGAGTTCCACCACTTCGGCTGGAACGCCTGCTCCTCGGCGTTGTCACCGTTGACAGGGCACGCGTTCCTTGAGCGCCGCTACCTGATCATCCCGGGCATCCGGTCGTCGCGGATCTACGTCGTCGACGTGAAAGGTGGACCGACGGCAGCCAAGCTGCACAAGGTCATTGAGCCTGAGGAGGTCTTCGCGAAGACGGGCTACTCGAGGCCGCACACGATCCACTGCGGCCCCGAGGGGATTTATGTTTCGACGCTTGGCGGCGGCGGGGCGGACGGCACCGACGGCCCTCCCGGCATCTTCATCATGGACTGCGAGACCTTCGAGGTGCTCGGCCGCTGGGAGATCGACCGTGGTGTTCAGGACAAGCACTATGACTTCTGGTGGAATCTTCCGCGCGACTACATGGTCTCCTCCGAGTGGGGACTGCCGCCGCAGTTCGAGGGCGGCATCGTCCCCGAAGACTTGCTGAGCAACAAGTACGGCCACCGCCTGCATTTCTGGGACTTGCGCGGACGACGCAACGTGCAGACCATAGACTTGGGCGAGAAACACCAGATGGCCCTGGAGGTGCGGCCAGCCCACGACCCCTCACGGGAGTACGGCTTCTGCGGAGTCGTCGTCGACACCACCAACCTTGAGGGGTCGATCTGGACCTGGTGGCGCGAGAACGGTGAGTTCCACGTGAAGAAGACCGCGACGATACCGCCCGAGCCCGCGGACGCTGATGATCTGCCGCCGCTGCTCAAGGGGTTCGAGGCGGTGCCGCCTTTGGTCACCGACATCGACCTGTCTCTGGACGACCGGTTTCTCTACGTCTCGTGTTGGGGCACCGGCGAGATGCGCCAGTACGATGTCAACGACCCGATGAACCCCACACTCGCCGGCTCGGTCCACATCGGCGGGATCACCCGCAAGACCGCCCACTCCAACGGGGCGGAGTACTTGGGTGGACCTCAGATGGTCGAGATCAGCCGGGACGGCAAGCGGGTCTATTGGACCAATTCGCTCTACTCCACCTGGGATGACCAGTTCTATCCCGACGGGGTGCCTGCCGCCATGGTGAAGGCGGACGCGGGCGGCGAGGGGGGTCTCACCCTAGACAACGACTTCTGGGTGGAGTTCCCCGACGGATACCGCTCCCACCAGATCCGCCTGGAGGGCGGAGATTGTTCGACCGATAGCTTCTGCTACCCCTCCGCCTGAACGCGCTCATCCACCGTGAACGTGGGCGAGGCGTCTACAGCCGCGCTCTGGTGGGCGGTTGCGCTCTCGGGGATCTATCACGGGCTCAACCCCGGCATGGGTTGGCCGCTAGCGGTCTCGGCCGCGCTGATGGAGCGCCGGCGCTCGGCGCTGGCCAGTGCCCTGGGTATGTTGGCGTTCGGCCACTTCCTGGCGATGTCCGTGATCTTGCTGCCGTTCTCGATCTTCAGTGCGCTCGTCGAATGGGAGACGCCGATCCGGTTGGTGGCGTCGGGCGTGGCGGTGGCCTTCGGCGGATACCTGCTGATCTCGCGGTCGCATCACCCCAAGTACCTCGCTCGGGTTGCCCCGCACCGGCTCGTGTGGTGGTCGTTCCTTGCGGCGACCGCCCACGGCGCTGGCCTGATGCTGCTGCCGATCTTCTTGTCGATGGACCATCACGACATGGCGGGCGAGCACGCTGCCCTGAGCCAACTCGTGACCGACCACACCGCGCCGGCATTGCTGGTCGCCGCCGCGCACACGCTGGCGATGGTGTCGGCCGGCGCGCTGTTGGCGGTGCTGGTCTACCGCTGGTTCGGCTTGCAGGCCGTGTCGCGCACCTGGTTCAACCTCGACACAGTGTGGGCGCTGAGCCTGCTGCTGGTAGGACTGCTGAGTGCGGCGGCGGCCCTGTGGTGGTGAGCCCGCGTTGGCGCCGGCGCCAGTCGAGCCGGCCGGGGAACGGCCTGACGACCAGAGGATGCGCCGGCAACCCGTCGGTGTAGTCGCCGGTCCCTCCTCGAGGTAGGCCATGCTCCGGCCGAGCACCTCGGCCTTCTTCTTCGGCCGGGTCGTGGCAGTCACCGGCGCTCCTTTCGTCGAAGTGGGCAGTGGACCTCAGGTCGGGCACCCGTCCGGGCCGCACCCGGGGCGGTCGCCGCCCACGGAGACCGCGCCCACGGTGACCGGTGTGTGCGTGACGGCCCAAGCCCGGTCGAGTGCCCGCAGCAACACGTCGGGCTGCTGTGCGCCGGGGACGACGAAGCGTCCGTCGATGAGAAAGGTGGGCACGGCGGTGATCTCACGGTCCCAGGCCGCCTACGGTCCGTCCAAGGCGGACCGTAGGCGGGGTGTCCAGCCGGAACGCACCCCGGCTGGACAGGTTGACGACCGCCTCCCCGCCTCTCGCCACGAGGTGCGCCACGGCGCAGAGGGTCGCGTTTGCCGCGGCGCCGAGATTCCTGGAGCGTCGGCGTCTAGGCCGCCCGCCAGTCGTCGTAGGACACCTTCGCGCGTCATCTTGATGACCGTCATCGCCTCGCCGGGGCGTTAGGTCTCGTGCCACACCCCCACGGGGCCCGGGAGAGCGAGGCGTTCGACGTCGCCGCGGGCGCGCCCGCGATGCTCGTGCTTGGGGCCCGAGGCGGCAGCCCATCAACATCCGGGCCCCACGCCGCCGGGCAGGACCCCGAGGATCTCGGCGGCCTCACGAAGGGTCAACCCCCACCCGTCCGTGCCCTCAGCCGTGCCCTCGTGGGGCCCTCGGAAGCAGCATCCTCAGTCCTCGTCGTCTGTCACCAGTCGGGGATCGGCCTGCGGGACGGTATGCGGCGCTCGCTCATGCATTGTGATGCGCGTGCAGCGCTCAAGACTGGTGGCGATCGTCGTCATCTTGTTGCTCCGCCGCGATAGCACCCCCTCGACTCGGACCGGGAGTGGTTCTTTCGGCCCAGATTGACGCAGGGCTCGCGGCGACGGACCGCAGTCTGTCCGGATCTAGCCGATGAGCGGATGGCGAGTAACCGCTTGCCCGGCGGGTGACGTGGCTATGAACATCGCCTCGTGACCGCTTCGTCAGTGCTGTACCTGGCCGTGGGTTACCGGGATCAGGGAAGACAACATTGGCGCGTCGGATCGCCGATAATGAGGGACTCCTTCGTCTAACGCCAGACGAGTGGATGGCCCCGCTGTTCAACGACAGCGACGCCGATGGTCGAAGAGACATTCTCGAAGGGCGCATGATCTGGGTAGCCCATGAGGTCCTGAGGAGCGGCTCTTCGGGAGTACTCGACTTCGGATGCTGGTCACCTGATGAGCGGTACGCGATCCGTGCCATCGCTGAATCGGCGGGAGCACGCTTCGTCCTCCAGCACCTGAGCATCGATGAAGGAAAGCGCCGTGCTCGAGCGACGTTGCGGTGGGAGTCCGCTCCCGAGACGACGCTTCCCATGAGCGACGCCGACCACGACCGATTCGTGGCTCTGTGTCAACCGCCATCGGCTGCGGAACTGTCTTACGCTCCGATCCCAGTCGCGCAGTCCGGCTGCGAGAACTGGTTCGACCGCGCGAGCCGCCGCTGGCCAACACTGCCGCGCTTCGACGACGACTAGGTGTTGCGAGGCACGCCGCTGTCGTTCTACCGTCGCTCCACAGGCGAACCCGGCGCGGCCTCGCTCCCAACCAGCTACGTCCGGCTCGGGCTCCTGACGGGATTGTCCGATCCGTAAGGTCTTCTGCCCGCGATCCGTGCGACTGTGGTGCCGTGGCTGGCCGCGAACGCATCGTCGAGGTGGCGACGTCCAATGCCTTGTGGGGTGCGGTCACCGGCCTGGTCGCAGGTTCGCTCGTCGGCGCCCTCATGCAGTTCCAGGGCATGTTCGGCGATATCGGTAGTGTCGCGCCGTCGTGGGCGGTGTTCCTCGGGTCGGCGACAGCCATCGGAGGGGCGATCGGCGTGATCACCGATCACCGGCCGCACGAGCTCGCCGCGGCGGTGTCCGGCGGAGCGCTGGTGGGCCTGCTCGGCTGGTTAGTCATCGCCCTCACCCTCAATCCACTGCTGCACGGAACTCCACCCACCTGGACGGTGGCCGCGGCGGCGACCGTCTACCGGACATTGATCGGCGCGGTGCTACACGGGGCGCTGACAGGGGCCGCGCTGCACGGGCTGTGGTCGGTGCGGCGGCCACGATGCGGTTCCGGCGCGGCGCCGGTCGCACCCCTGACGCGGGTGGTCATCGTCGGCGGCGGGTTCGCTGGGGTGAGCGCGGCCCAGCGGTTCGAACGGCTCGTCCTGCGCGGAGTCACCATCGACGTGACGGTGATCAGCGACTCCAACTTCCTCCTGTTCACCCCGATGCTGGCCGAGGTCGCGTCCAGCGCGTTGGAGCCCGCGCACATCAGCGCGCCGGTGCGCTCGGCCGTGACGCACACCCGGTTCCGACACGGCGCCGTCGACGACATCGACACGACGGGCCGCGCCGTGGTGATGAGCGGTGAGCGGGTGCCCTACGACCATCTCGTGATCGCCGTCGGCTCGGTGCCGTCGTTCTTCGACCTGCCCGGGGTCGAGGAGAACTCGTTCACCATGAAGGACCTCGCCGACGCGACCCGGTTGCGCGATCACGTGATCGAGCTGCTGGAGCGCTGCGATCAGCTCACCGACCCGCATGAGCGGGAACGGTTGCTGACCTTCGTGGTCGCGGGCGGCGGGTTCGCGGGCGCCGAAACGGTGGCCGAACTGTTCGACCTCGTGCACGGAGTGCTGCACCTCTATCCGGGGATCACTGCCGACGAGCCGCGGTTCGTGCTGGTGCACTCCCGCGACCGGATCCTGCCCGAGCTGTCCCCGCAGCTCGGCGCCTACGCCCTGGAGCGGCTGCGGGCCCGGGGGATCGGGTTCCGGCTCGGCATCCGCGTGGCCGAGGCGTCGCGCGACGCCGTCCGGCTCAGCGACGGCGCACGGATCTCCACCGCCACGTTCGTGTGGACCGCGGGCACCCGGCCCAGCGCGTTCGTGGCGCGCATCGCCGGGGAGCACACCCGCAACGGCGCACTTGTCACCGACGCGACGTTCCGCGTTACCGGGCTGGATCGGGTGTGGGCCGTCGGGGACTGCGCGCGGGTACCCGACCTCGACCAGGGCGGCGCGCCCTTCCCGCCGACCGCGCAGCACGCGCTGCGTCAGGGCAGGGCCGTGGCCGACAACATCGCCGCGATCATCGCCGGGCGGCCACCCGTCGCCTTCCGGTTCCGGACGATCGGGGTGCTGGTCGCGCTCGGACACCGCACCGCCGCCGCCGAGATCCGCGGGCACCGCTTCTCCGGGCTGGCCGCCTGGTTGCTGTGGCGCGGGATCTACCTCGCCAAGCTCCCCGGCACCGAGAAACGGGTGCGGGTGCTGCTGGACTGGCTGCTGGACCTGGTGTTCCCCCGCGACGTCGTGGTCACCACCAAGTCCCGTGCCGTTGCGTCCCCCGCGCCGGAGCCCGGCGCCAACGGAGGGCACCGATGACCGTTACTGCGGCCTCGTTCCGGAGCAGCGCCATCGGACGTGGCGCTGCGGCGGGGGCCGTGGCCGGGATCGTGGGCGGGCTCGTGTTCGGGGCTGCGATGGCCGCGGGAGGCACCCTGCCGACGGTCGCGTCGATCTTGCGCACTGACGCGCCATGGGTCGGTTTCACCTTGCACATGGTGTTCGCGGTCCTCATCGGCGCCGGATTCGGTCTTCTGGTCGCCCATCAGCGCGTCCGGGCAGGCGAGACCGTGATATGGGGGCTGGTCTACGGGATGTTCTGGTGGTTCCTCGGACCCCTGACGCTGCTCCCGCTGCTCGCCGGACGACCGGTGGCGTGGGATCTGGTCGACGCCCGGGCCGTGCTGCCGAGCCTGTTCGGACACCTGCTCTACGGGGGCGTGACCGCCGTCGTGTTCGTGATGGTGCGACGTGACCGATTGCGGATGCGTCCGCGGCCGGCGACCGGTTTCCGCGGCGCGCTCGCGGGCGTAGCGGTGTCGGCGGTGTTGTACCTGGGACTGGACGTGATGGCAGGCGCGGCGCTCGGATGGCTGTTCCTCGTGGGCACGATCGCCGGGCTGGGCTATCCGCTGCTGTTCGGAGCGGCGCGGGAACGGTCCGGTCCGGCACTGATTCGGGGCACTGCGTACGGGTTCCTGTGCTGGATCGCGGCGGCCCTCACCGTGGCGCCGCTGCTGCGCACCGGGACGTTGGACTGGTCGACCGGCGCCGTCACGGCAGCCGTCGCCCAGTTGCCCCCCTACATCCTGCTTGGTGCCGGTACCGCGCTGGTCTTCGGCGCGCTGGGCGGGCTGCGTGGCTGGCTGTTCGGCGACGATGTCAGGGCCCGGCGTGTCGAGTCGCCAGGCGGTCGGGGCCTGCGTGCTACCGGCTACGGCGCGCTGGCCGGCGTGGTCGGCGGGCTGGTGTTCACCGTGGTCATGGTGCTGGTGAACGAGCTCCCGACCGTCGCGGGCCTGGTCGGCGCCCGCTCGCCCGTCGTCGGCCTGATCGTGCACCTGGTGATCGCCCAGCTGATCGGCGTGTCCTACGCGGTGCTGTTCCGGCGCCGCAGCTTCGACCTGGCCTCCGGCATCGGCTGGGGCGTGTCGTACGGGTTCCTCTGGTGGGTGCTCGGGGATCTGACGCTGTTGCCCGTCCTCACTGGCGCGCCGCCGCAGTGGAGCGCTGCCGGGATCGCTGCGGGCTTCCCGTCCCTCGTCGGCCACCTCGGCTACGGCGCCGTTCTGGGCGCCGTCTACTACCGGCTGGAGGCACGCACCAACCCGTGGTGGTTCCGGCGCAGCACCGCCGAGGCCGAGCGGGTCGCCGCGCAGCACGACCAGACACTCGGATCCGCGCCCGCACTGTGGGCACTGATCGTGATGCTCGCCCTGACCATCCCCGTGCTGGTCAGCCCGTGACGCGACCGGAGATCCGGGAACACCGTGGACGACGGGTCGGGCGGAGGATGGTCGGTGAACAATGTTCCGGTCGCGCAGCATGCCCTGCTGTCGGATTGCGGTGCTGCGCCGTTGGTGACTGCGGCGGGGTCGGTGCACTGGTTGTGCCTGCCCCATTTCGACAGTCCGCCGCTGTTGGTGCGGTTGCTCGATGACGCGGCAGGCCATTTTCGGATCGCCCCGGTGGGTGCCGATGCCAGCACTGTTGCATTGAGCGATCCCGTGAATGTCTCGCCGTAAATCATGCGGCCCGGCGGCGCTCAACCTCCGCAGGGCGTCTCCTTTGTATCGACTTCGGCGGCCCTGAAGGCGCCGTCTGGGAGGGACTTGTCGCGAGGGAGCCGACAGGAAGATCTGTTGTGACGGCCTCACACGATGGGCCAAT
>JBBRYB010000066.1:0-14289 GCA_038238115.1 Propionibacteriales bacterium
CACCTACCTCAACAACATCAGCTGGGTGAAGGAAAGTTCCTCGCCGACAGCAACACGATCACGGTCCTGTGGAAGTTCGCCGTCCCCGCGCTCACCGTGGTCGTCCTGCTAGCGATCTCGTTCCACGGCTCCAACTTCACCGCGGGCGGCGGCTTCATGCCCTTCGGCATGCACGGAGTGTTCGCCGCCCTGCCCGCAGGGCTCATCTTCGCCATGCAGGGCTTCGAGCAGGCGATCCAGATGGGCGGGGAAGCTCGCAACCCCCAGCGTGACATCGCCCGGGCAGTGATCATCGCGATGGTCGTCGGCACCGTCCTCTACATCTCTCTGGAGATCGCGTTCATCGGGTCACTCGACCCCGCGAACCTCGTCAACGGATGGAAGAGCCCCGTCGCCGAAGGCGACTTCGGGCCGTACGCCACGCTGGCGACGGCCGCCGGAGCGGCCTGGCTGGCGTCCGTGCTCTATGTCGACGCGTTCATCTCCCCTGCAGGCACCGGCCTTCTCTACCTCGGCACCTCCTCGCGTCTCTCCTATGCCCTGGGGCGCGAGCGGACGGCCCCCAAGGCACTGGCGAAGGTCAGCAAGCGCGGTGTCCCGCTGTACTCCATCCTGCTGGCCTTCGTCATCGGTGAGTTCGCGTTCCTGCCGTTCCCGAGCTGGCAGTCGCTGGTCGGCCTGGTGACCGAGGCAACGGCGATCATGTACGCATTCGCCCCGGTGTCGCTGACCGCTCTCCGCCTGCGCGACGGGGACCGCGAGCGTCCGTACAGGCTGCCGATTCCCGCGGTGCTGTCGCCGATAGCGTTCGTCGCCGCCAACCTGATCGTCTACTGGAGCACGTTCGAGGCGAACTGGAAGCTGATGGTCGCCATTGCGCTAGGCCTCGTGCTGTTCGCGATCACCTACATGTTCACCTCCGAAGCCAACCGGCCCCAGCTCGACGTCAAGGGATGGTTGTGGGTTCCGCCGTGGCTGCTCGGGATGACGTTGATCGGCTACCTCGGGCGTTACGGCTCGCCGGGCCACAAGGCCACGAAGATCCTGCCTGAGTGGGTCGACCTGGGTGTCGTCGTCGTGTTCAGCCTGCTGATCTTCTACTGGGCGGTCAGCCTTGCCGTCGACAGCGAAGAGGTCCGCGAGCTCGTGGACGCCGAGGAGGAGGAGATCCGGTCACAGCCGGACCTGAAAGCCTAGTGCGCGGCTGACAGCCTGACCTGCCCTGAGTCGACAGCCCCGGCGTCTCGAGGAACTTCAGGATCGAGGTGTGTTCGTAGGCGGATAGCCGCCCGACTCTGATGCGGAGATGCCAGTCATGTCGTCGCTCCCGGTCCGCAGGTCGGCGACAGACTTTTCGCCGACCGAGGGTGACAAGGGCAGCTACATGATGGCGGCTGCGGGCTCGACGAGCTCGGCGTCCACACGTGCCTGGCCAGCACCGACGCATGGGTCCCGCTCGATCAGACTGGTCTTCTGCTCGCTCGGGGCTTCTCCCTTGATGGCGAGTGCCTGGTCGCGGAGCAGGGTGACCATGGCATCACACGACATGGGCGTGCCGAACAGGTAGCCCTGGCCCAACCTGGCGCCGGCATGTTCGGTCAGGTGCTCCAGCTGTGAGGCCTGCTCGATGCCTTCGATGACGACATCGAGGCCGAGGGCCTCTCCCATCACCACCATCGACCGCACCAGCGTGCATGTGCGCTGGTCGTCTTCGATGTTGGTGATGAAGGACTTGTCCACCTTGAGGATCCGCACCGGAAGGCGTTGCAGATAACCCATCGAGGAGAAGCCGACGCCGAAGTCGTCGATCGCGAACTGCACGTCCGCCTGCACGAGCGCCATCATCGCGGCCAGCGTGATCGGCTCGTTGTTGACGAAGTCACGCTCCGTGACCTCGAGGACGAGGTCGACATCACCCATCTGCCGTTTCGCCGCGACCACTCGGGCCGCGAAGTCCTCGAGCTGCAGTTGCTGGGCTGACACGTTGACAGCAACCGAGAGACGACGACCGGCTGCTGCCAGCAGTCGAGGGGCATCGGCGGCGACGATGTCGAGGACGATGTTGCCCAGTCCGACGATGAGGCCGCTCTCCTCCGCCGTGGGGATGAAGAGGTCCGGTGGGACGAGTACGCCGTCGCGCCGCCACCGCACCAACGCCTCGACGCCTAGGGTCTCGCAGGTGAGCAGGTTGGTGACGGGCTGGTAGACGACCTCCAGCTCCCGCGCCTCGACAGCGCGGCGCAGCGTCTCGACGAGGGCGATCCGCTTGAGCCGCTCGTCGCCGAACGACAGCCGATACGTCTCGACGCGGTTCTTGCCCTGGCTCTTGCCGTGATACATCGCCAGGTCTGCCTGGCTCAGCAGCGCGTCGGCAGTAGCTCCGGTCTCCGACATGGCGACACCGATCGTGGTCGTCACGGAGACATCCTCGCCCGACACTGCGAAGCGGGAACGCAGCGCCTGCAGGATGCGTTGACAGCTCACGTTGACCTCGGCGGGGTCGGATACCTCTTCAAGGAGGACGGCGAACTCGTCTCCGCCGAGTCGCGCCACGGTGTCGGCTTGCCGAACCGACGAGCTGATCCGCTCCCCGACCTCGGTGAGGAGGGCATCGCCGGCCGCGTGACCAAAGAGGTCGTTGACGCGCTTGAAGCCGTCGAGGTCACAGAACAGCACCGCCAATCGGCCGCCGCGTCGGCGCTGCATCTGCATGGCGTGCTCGACCCGGTCCATGAAGAGGGAGCGATTCGCCAAGCCGGTGAGGGGATCGTGCCAGGCGAGGTGTGTCATCGCGTCGCTCAGCCTCAGCCTGGCGAAGGCGTCCTCGGCAACCACGACCAGGGCGGCCATGCCTTGCAGGTCGTCACGAGACGTCGAGCGGGCCCGGTTGAGGGCCGGGCTGACGAGCCACAGCTGTTCGTCGGCCCCGCGAACTGCCATGCCGATCTCGTGCGTCCCGGGGGGCCTCGATCGCAGCGCGACGCGTGGGTCGCGCAACAGGTCGCAAGCGCCCAACCGAAGCGTCTCGAGAACGACTGGCTTGTCGCCGAGAGTCTGCACCTTGACGGCGGTGTCGAGCAGCACCCGGAGCCGGCGCGCGTGCTCACTGCCGCGAGACTGCGCCCGCGACGCCACCAAGATGGTTGCGACCGGCACGACGAGCAGGACGGCGGCCCAGTTGGGGAGGTCACGGACCACCAGCGCGGCCAGGTAGCCCAGTGACGCGATGGCCAAGAATGCGGCGAACGCAGCGAGCGCCCCGGTCGGAGCGAGCTCCTGCAGGAGGTGCGTTCGCTCTTCGAGGCTCAGCGAGATCGCCGACAGGACGAAGTCGGAGATGAAATACACCGCGGCACCGAGGCCCATCGCGACCAGCTCGCGCGCTGTGGTCGGCGCCGAAGCGCGGGTCATCTCGATGACGAGCAGCGCCAGCCCGCCGGAGATCACGCCCAGACCGCTGTTGAAAGCCTTCGTGGGCCAGCGCTTGCCGGTCATTGCCTGGCACAGCGACGTGCCGATCAGCCAGATCGTCAGCGCCTGGTACGGATGGACGACGTTGGCGAGGAACACGAGCACGCAGGCGTCGAGGCCGACCTCGACCCCGCCACCGATGCGGCCGATCAACATCGGAAACCAGCCCATTACCATGATCAGGGGGATGCCGAGGAAGTAGACAGGCTGAATCTCGATGTGCTCGCTGAACAGCAGGATGACGACGGTTAGGCCCACGATGGCTCCGAGGGCGACGAGACCCCAGTCGAAGACGCTGCTGGCCCGCGAGCGTGTCATCGTGCGCTGCTGTGCGTCATCTGTTGACCTTGCTGTGAAGACCGCAGCACCAACACGATCGTTTCCGAGGTGCGCCCGCATCGTCTGTGTCCGAACGGCGCTGATGCACTACCCAGGATAGGGCAATCTTGGATACTTTGTGAGTAGTTCACCGGTTTGGCCGCCCGGCTGACAAGGCCCGCCAGACCCGCAATGGGAACGTCCTGCCCACCCGCCCTTCATCTCGTCACGACGCATCACACTTGCGGCCGCGAGGATCACTGGATAACCATGAGCATGAACCAAAGCCAAGCCAACGCGCGGACCGGCTGAGGAGCAGCGTCGCGCAGGCCGGCCCTGGTTCAACCGAGCCCGCGGAGCTGAAGGCGAGTCGTAGTCACATGGGATCAGCACCTCGACTGGCCATGGCCGCTGCGTCCGTTGCGTTGCTCAGCACCGTGTTCACCGGCAACACCATCAGCACCGCCAGCAGTCTCCGGAATGGCGCCACCTCCGATCACGTCGGTAGCCGCGTCGTGGGCACGCCCAACCGAGTCCTGGTGAAGATGCGGATCGGTCATTCCCGAGACGGTCGCCCCATCTGGGCCTATGAGAAGGGCAACCCACGGGCACGGCGCACGGTACTGATCTTGGGTCAGATGCACGGCGACGAGAGGGCCGGCGTCCGCACCGCGAGATACCTCAAGAACCACGTGCCGGTCGCGAGGGACACCAACGTGTGGATCATCCCCACGATGAACCCGGACGGGTATGCCGCCAACACCCGACGCAATGCTCGTGACGTCGACCTCAACCGCAACTGGCCGACGAACTGGGTGCCGGGCGACGGCGCGGGCCGCAAGGCGCTCAGCGAACCGGAGACCCGGGCGATGCGCCGGTTCCTCATCCGAGAGAAGCCACGCTTCATCGCGAGCCTGCACCAGCCGTTCGGGGTCGTCTCCCGGTCTGACAAGAACATGGCCTACGTGCGCCGGCTGTCACGCCAGCTAGGCCTGCCGATCGCCCGCGTACAGGTGGGCGACTGCCATGGCCGCCACTGCCCACCAACCCCCACGATGACGTCGTGGTACAACACGAAGCAGCCGGGCTACTGCGTCACCGTCGAGTTCCCCGCGCATCCGACGCGGCGCTACCTCACCAAGCACGCCGCCCCCGGTCTGCTTCATGCCATGCGCGCGGACTGACGCGCAACCCTGCGCCCGCGCCGGCGCCCTCGCTAGCCCGCGACCCCGCCCGATCCGGCGGCCTGCTCGCGGCAGTGAGCTTGCGCTCCTCGATCCGTTCAGGAGCCCTCGCGGGCCTTGCGGGTGCTCCGGTCGTTCGCCTTTTGGATCGCGTCGACCAGCTCTGCCTTGTCCATTGTCGAGCGGCCCCGGATATCGAGGCGCCGGGCGACGTCAACGAGGTGCCTCTTGGACGCGTTCGCGTCAACTCCGCCGGCCGTGGGCCTGTCGGTTTCGACACCGCCCTCTGCCTGTCGATCGGACGGTCCGTTGCTCTCCTTCGGCTCCCAGTGGTCGCCGACCTTCTCATGCGTGTGCTTCAGCGCCGAGTAGGCGACCCGGTTGGCGCGCTGCTCGTCGCCGTACGACTCCTCCGCGGAGTCGTGCGCCTTGGCGAAGGTCCGCTGCGCCTTGGCGTTCGAGCGTTGCAGTGTGCTGGGCAGCTCTGACTGCTTGGCTTGCCCGCTCTTGGTCGTCTTCGGCATGGCCTTCCTCTCGAACACGTGGCGGTGGACGGTCTGTGGGTATCCGTTTCCGCTGGCCGGCGGATCAAACGCGCGGCCGTGCTGCTGGTCGTAGTCGCGGGCACGCAGCTTCCGGGCGACCTGATCTTTGCCCGACTGACGCCAGCTCCGGTGCTCATCGTGGTCGTCTCGCTGGTCGGGCTCCGGCTCATCGGCGGACCTGGCAGCCGGCTGCCCTGGGCGGAGAGCGGCGAAGCGCCAGCGAGCCAGGACAAGGCGCGTGGGCACGCGCGCAGCAGCACCGAGCACAAGGCCACCGCTGCCGGTGTCAGCACGGCACGTGCCGCGAGCGTATTCGGCGCCGCCGCCATGTTGACCCTTCTCGCCGGTGTCACGATCGAGCGCAGCGGCGAGACGTTCTTCGGAAACCTTGGCCTGTCCGGAGTTCTGTTCGGCGCAACAGTGCTGGCTGCCGCCACCTCCCTGCCCGAGCTGTCCACCGGCCTGACGGCCGCCCGCAAGGGCGACTACAAGCTGGCGATGGGCGACATCTTCGGCGGCAACGCCTTCCTGCCGGTGCTCTTCGTCGTGGTCACCCTGGTCAGCGGCAAGGCGGTGCTACCTCGGGCACATCCGAGCGACGTCTACCTCACCGCGCTCGGCGGTCTGCTCACGATCGTGTACATGGCCGGGCTCGTGTTCCGGCCGCAGCGACGGGTGCTGGGGATTGGGTTGGACTCGTTGACGGTGCTGGTCCTCTACGGGGTCGGTGTCGAGGGTCTGGTGCTGCTGTAAATCAGACCCACGACACCGACGACCGAGCTCAGCTCCGGGGGGCCAACAGCGGCCACATCGGCACGACACCCCGGGCGTTGTCCCCAGCGTGGCCAAGGTAGGGCAGCCCCCAGTTGGCCTCAATCGTGGTGAGCAGCGAGTAGTGGTTGTACCGCGTGTGGTCGACGACACCATGCGGTCCGGCCGAGGACACGACAATGGCCGGGATCAGTCCGCCGCCGTATGTCCCACCTGGCCAGTCCGGGCTGATCCGCGGGTCCGCTGCCGCGACGTAGGGCGAGTCACAGCAGCCGGCCGCAGTCTCCCAGCCGCCCGTCTCCTCGTTTCCGGTGTAGTCGTTCTCGTCGGTCACTATGACGATCGCTGAGTTCGAGGTCCACGCGTCGGACTGCCTGATCGTCTGCACGGTGTGCCTCACGAAGACATCGGCCTTGTGCTTCAGGGCCCGGTCGTTGGCGTCGTCCTTCTTCACGCCGTACGGGCATGGAGTCTCCGGGTGCCCCGGCACGTGTACGTCGACGCCGCCATGCATGTCATGGCACTGGTTGGGCGAGATCCAGGCGAACTCGGGCGCCCGGTTGCTGTTGAGGTCGCCGGCCAGTCGGTTGTAGTCCCTGACCTTGTCCATCCGTGCCGGGTCGTTCTTGATGCTGTCGAAGAGCACGAAGGGGTTGTGCTTCTTGGCATAGAGCGGGATCTGCTCACCATTCACGAAGGGACCGAACCGCGCCAGCTTGTTCCTGGGCAGCGTGTCCATGTAGGCCGCCCACGAGACGTTATGCGCCTCGAGCTGGTCGACCAGATTGCGCCGGTCGAGGTTGACGACGTTCTCGTCCTCGTCATCTTGGATGCCGAAGTTGTCTCCGGCGATGGATGCGATGTAGTTCGGCATGGACGGATGCGTGACACCGTAGTAGCGGTCCGCCATCGCGAACCGTTGGGAAAGCCTGTTCAGGTACGGCGCGTTCTGGTTGCCGATGATGCTCGACTGGGAGTGGTTCTCCAACATGATCACGTAGATGTGGTCCAGACGAGGGATGGTCGCCTGAGCATGCAGCGGTGATTGCTGCGCGGGGTCTGGGCCGGAACTTTCGGCGGGCATCGCGGTCGCGCTCATGGCTGCCGCGAGGGCGACCGCGGACACGAGGGCCACAACAGGCCCCAGCCCTTGACGTAGACGCATCGTTGTCTCCTTGGTGGGTGCTGTGAAGACCTTCGGTCTATCAGAAACCACCCGATCTGCCCATGGGGGTCCTCGCCTTCCCGCATTGGTCTCCGTGGTCGAGTGAGGGATAGCCTTCGTGCATGCGTCACGCCCTCTACGTGCCCATCTTCGACGAGCTCGCGGATCCGGGCCTGGTGGCACGGCTCGCACGGGAGGCCGAGGACGCGGGATGGGACGGCGTCTTCGTGTGGGACCACGTGGCCTACACACCCCCTGTGGAGGCCATCGCGGACCCGTGGGTCACGTTGACCGCGATGGCCTGCTCTACCGAACGCATCAGGCTTGGTCCCATGGTCACCCCGGTCCCCCGCCGTCGACCGATCAGCCTCGCCCGCGAGGTCGCCGCGCTTGATCGGCTCTCCGGGGGTCGTGTGACGCTGGGCGTGGGAATCGGGGACGACTTCGCCCACGAGTTCAGCGGCACTGGCGAGCAGGTCGACGCCCGTACGCGTGGCGAGATGCTCGACGAGGGGCTGAGCGTGCTGGCGGCGGCGTGGTCCGGCGAGTCGGTTCATCATCGAGGCACGCACTACGTGCTGGATGGGCTCACGGTGCGGCCGGTGCCCCTGCAACGACCGTCGCCTCCGGTCTGGGTCGCGCTGCGGCACGGCAACCAGGCACCACTGCGTCGTGCCGCACGTCACGACGGGCTGTTCCCGGTCGGGGTGGACCACCCCGACAAGCTGCGCGAGCTCGTGGATCAGCTGGCTGAGCTACGGCCCGCCGACGCCGGACCTTTCGACATCGCGGTAGGCGGTCGGCCCGGCACCGACCCTGCTCCTTACGAGGCAGCCGGAGCCACCTGGTGGATGGTGTCGTTCTCGCCGTTTGACGTGACCGCCGACGCCGTACGCCGCGTCCTCGCCGAAGGTCCGTGACTCGCCACCATTCCTCGACCGCCGCGGCGGGTCAGACCGCCCGGCCCAGACCCGCTCGACGTCCACAGCGCAGCCGGGTCCCGGCGACGCCGGCAGAACCGGATCGGCCTGACGCGTGACGACGACCTGGCGTGAGCGTTGCACTTGCCGCGGCATGCTCCTGGGCCCGGAGGCGTCGAGCGTCATACTTCCGTCATCCGGTACGACTACCGCATACCGGCGCGGATGCGGTGCAATGGCCCGGTGAGCGACGTACCGCTGGACCAGCATGCACTTCTGTCGGACTGCGGTGCTGCCGCGCTCGTGACGGCTGGGGGCTCGGTGGACTGGCTGTGCCTGCCTCGCTTCGACAGCCTGCCGGTGCTTGGCCGGCTGCTCGACAACGACGCGGGACACTTCCTCATCGCCCCGGCCGCCGCGGACTGCCGCGCGACGTGGCGCTACCGACGGTCCGGACTCGTCTTGGACACGACCTGGGTGTGTCCAGAAGGTGAGCTCGTCGTGTCCGACGCGATGGCACTCGGTCCCCGCGAGCGAGGCCACGAGCTGGGTCGCACGTCTCCGGGAGTGCTGCTGAGGCTCGTGCGATGCACCCGTGGATCGGTGTCGGTACGCGTGGAGTTCGTGCCGCGGCCGGAGTTCGGGCTCGTGCACCCCCGCCTGACATCCATCCCTGGCGGGGTCGTCGCTGAAGGCGGGGCCAGCGTGCTGGTGCTCAGCACGAGCGCCGACTTGCACCTCGCCGAAGCCCGAGCCACTGGCACGCTGAGCCTTGCCGAGGGTCAGGAGCAGGCATTCGCGCTCGAGCAGTGCGACGCGTGGGGTCCTCCTGCGCCACCGTGGAAGCCGCGCAAGATACGTCGTCGGCTCGGCGCGACAGCGGCTTCCTGGCAGAGCTGGTCGGGTCTGCACCAACGCTACGAAGGCCCGCTTCGTGAGCTCGTGCACCACAGCGGCGTGGTCCTGCAAGGGCTGACGTACGCGCGCAGTGGAGCCGTCGTCGCGGCACCGACGACCAGCCTCCCGGAGGGAATCGGGAGCGGCCGCACCTGGGACTACCGCTTCACGTGGGTGCGCGACGCCAGCATGACCCTGCAGGGTCTCTTCATCGCGGCCTGTCCGGACGAGGCCGGCCGCTTCTTCTCGTTCCTGGCCCGCGCGGCGGCCACCCAGCTCGAGCGGGGGCTGCACCTGCAGATCATGTACGGCATCGCGGGGGAACGCGACCTGGCGGAGCGGGAGCTCCCGCACCTATCCGGTTGGCGCCAGAGCGGACCTGTCCGCGTCGGCAACGAGGCATGGAGGCAGCACCAGCTCGACGTCTACGGCGCTCTGCTGGACGCTGCGTACACGCTTCGGCTCCAGCTCACGGAGCTGGACGAGGCGACCCGCCACTTCCTCGTCGCGGCCGTCGACGCGGCCGCGACACGCTGGCGCGAGGACGACCAAGGCATCTGGGAGATGCGAGGCCCAGCGCGGCCCTTCCTCCACAGCAAGCTGATGTGCTGGGTGGCGCTCGACCGGGGTCTGCTGATGGCCGAGCAGCTCCGCCCCGATGACCACAGAGCGGCCGAGTGGACCCGCGCACGCGACGAGATCCGCCAAGCCATCCTCGAGCAGGGCTGGAGCGAGCACGCGGGCGCGTTCACCCAGTCGTTCGGCTCCGATGAGCTCGACGCCTCCGTCCTGCTGATGGCGATTGTCGGCTTCCTGGCGCCGACGGACGCGCGACTGCTCACGACGATCGACGCCATCGAACAGGGCCTGAGCGACGAGCACGGGTTGATCTACCGCTATCAAGGTGGCGACGGCTTCGACGGCCCGGAGGGCACCTTCCTGCTCTGCACGTTCTGGTTGGCCCACGCCCTGGCGCTCACCGGCCAGGTCGTGCGGGCCCGGCAGACGCTCGACCGAGCAGCGTCCAGCGCAACAGAGCTCGGGCTCTTCGCCGAGCAGGTGGACCCGACGAGCGGTGAGCTGCTGGGCAACTTCCCGCAAGCCTTCAGCCATCTCGGCCTGGTCAATGCAGCACAGGCACTGGCCGATGCCGAGGGCGCGCTCGTGGCGCCGGGACCGCCGGTGCCGTCAACGTCGTCCTAGGCTGCCGCCAACCCGAGCGCTGCAGCGAACGGCGCCCTCCGGGCCATCACAGTCTCCGCCGCTGGCCGTTACCGTTGGTCTCTTGGCGCCCTTGGCGCAATCACTGGAGGGCCGCGCCAGCCATCGTCAGGAGGCTCCGGGAAGAACATCAGAACCACCTGCGGATCACCCGGTGACCCGGGATTGGCCTGGGACTCCATCAGGCAGTCGCGCCTGGGAGTAGCGTCTGCAGTCTCGATCAGTGCCGCCTGCGTTCGTACGAGAAGGAGCGTGCTGTGACCACGGAGCAGAAGTCGCCGTCTACAGAAGGCTTCGTCAGGACAATCGGCCAGTTCCAGGCGACAGCCGTGAACATGTCCCAGATGGTCGGTGTCGGCCCCTTCATCACCATTCCCTTGATGGTCGCTGCCTTCGGCGGCCCACAGGCGATCATCGGATGGATCCTGGGCGCGGTCCTTGCCCTCGCCGACGGGCTGATCTGGGCCGAGCTCGGGAGCGCCATGCCAGGGGCCGGCGGCACCTATATCTATCTCCGGGAGGCTTTCCAGTACCGGACTGGTCGGCTTATGCCCTTCCTGTTCGTCTGGACAGCAATCTTGTTCATCCCGCTGATTATGTCCACCGGCGTCGCCGGCTTCGTTGCGTACCTCGGCTACCTGTGGCCGTCGATGGCAACCGGTCAAGGCGACATCGTCGGCTTGGTGATGGTCGTTGCAGTCGTCGCCCTGCTCTGGCGGCGGATCGAATCGATCGGCAAGTTGACCGTCGTGCTGTGGAGCGTCATGCTCGCCAGTGTTGCGTTGGTGATCGCCGCTTCATTCTCCGACTTCAGCGGCAGTATGGCCACCGACTTCCCTTCAAACGCGGTCGACCTGTCCACCAGCCAGTTCTGGGTCGGGGTCGTGGCCGGACTCACCATCGGCATCTACGACTACCTCGGATACAACACGACGTCGTACCTCGGCGCCGAGATCAAGAATCCGGGCCGGGTGATACCACGCTCGATCATCTACTCGGTGTTCGCCATCATGGTCATTTACCTGATCATGCAAGTCGGCGTCCTCGGCGTTGTCCACTGGCCCGACATGCTGGATCCCAACAACCCGGCGAGCCAATCGGTGGCCTCGGTGGTGCTCGAGAAGTCTTGGGGCAAGACGCCCGCCAAGGTTGTGACAGTCCTGATCTTGGTGACGGCGTTCACATCGGTGTTCGCGGGGCTCCTCGGCGGATCGCGGGTGCCCTACGATGCGGCGAAGGACAAGGTGTTCTTCAGCGCATACGGCACGCTGCACGCTAAGCACCGGTTCCCGACCCTCGCCCTGGTCACCATGGGCGTCATCACGGCGTTGGGGTTCTACCTCAGCCGGCACCTTGGCGCCAGCAGCACGACGCCACCGCTGATCGTGCTCATCCAGCTGCTCACCACGGTCATGGTGATCGTGCAATCCGTCTCTCAAGTCGCCGCCGTAACCGTGCTGCGCAAGCGACAGCCCGCACTCCGCCGCCCCTACAGAATGTTTCTCTACCCGCTTCCGAGCATTGTCGCGCTGATCGGCTGGATCGCGGTGTTCAGCTATGCCGATAAGAACTCCCCAGGCTTCCATCCGATCGAGTGGTCGATTGGCTGGCTCTTGCTGGGCTGCATCGCCTTTCTCATCTGGGCACGCATGGAGAAGACCTGGCCCTTCGGCCCCAAGGACATCTGCGAGGAATTCCTTCACGCCGACTCCGACAAGACCACCGCGGAGGCCAGGCCAAGGCAATGAGACCGCACTGCGCGGCAACGCGAGTGATGGCCAGGAAACAAGACCAGCAGGGCGACGATGGCTCACGGCGCCGACTCAGACCACCGGTTCCCTCGGGCTGATCCACATGCTGGTCGAAACCAGCGGTGCTGACACTCGGCGGTCGGTCCGCCTCGGCCGACGGAGGCAGCGATCGCTGAAAGGCAGTCAAGGCGACCCTAGGGCAGCCTCGAGAGCAACATCTGGAGCATGCACGTCCGATGACCGTGAACACCCCGTGGTGGGGTGTTCACGAATTTGTCCAGGGCCAGGTCAAGTCGCCGGATTCCCGCGGCTCCCCGCCACGCTGCACGCCATGCGGCCATAGTTCGCACACCTGTTCCTAGCGCCTGTCTGAGCTGACCGGATTTGACCGTCGCTGACCTCCTCAGACGGACGCACCAGCCGTGCCATGTCGCCGTAAGTCACCACTCCGATTACTCTCTCGAAGCCCGGCTCCCGCATCCGCTTGATACTGAGCCGGCCGTCGTCGAGGAGCTGCTGGAAGTAGCCCTGATTGACGCCCATGAACGTGTCGGCCTTCTTGGGTTCCAGCCCGTTTTGCCATCCTGCCTCGACCACATCGGCTGCCATCACCCACGCGTCGCGCGCACGAACCCAAACCCGCTCACGCATCCGATCGCCGGCCTCATCACCGAGGAACAGTACGACATTGGCGCAATCGGCCCGGATACGGGCTTGGTCGGGAAGGAGCCCGGGCGGCGACGGGACGGCCAGCGCGACGGTGAGCGCCAGCTCCAGCATCCCGCTCACCTCCTCGGGCAGCGACAACCCAGGTGGATAGGCGGCAGCTCGCTGGCTGGCGAGGGTTGCACAGTCAACTGAGCTCGGAATGAGACCGGCACGTTCACGTGCCTCGATCGTCACCATCCGTGCCAGCATCTGGCTTCGAGCGTCCTCGATGAAACGGATCCAAGAGGCGAGCATGCTGGGCGAGCGTCGCGGTCCCCCGGATGTAGGCGTGTTCAGCCGCTGGGCGGGAACCCTGTGGCACCGGGGAGGGGTACGAGGTGCCCACCTTAGCTTTGGCCCCGGTGGTCACCTCGCCGGCCCGGTGGTCACCTCGCCGGCCCCGGTGGTCACCTCGCCGGTGCTGCCCATGCCGACGTTGGCGGTCACGTGGTCGGTGCTGGCGTTGGCTCCGTTGGTTCCGTTGGCGTAACCGGTCGTCTCGTGGTCGGTCTGATGACGGGCGGAGGTCTCGGCGGCGGTCGCGGGCTGGGCGGACGCGTCGGAGCTGTTGTTTGGGTCGTCCTCCACCAGCAGGGATGACTCGACGTCCCAGGCGTGTTCGCCCATCTGGTCCGCGAGGATGGTCTCCGCATCCGGATCGGCGCCGGTGGTGTGTTGAGGCTCGAGCTCGGGCTCGGCGGCGAGCTCGTATCGGAGGCCCTGGGTCAGCTCGACGTTTACCGCGGCCAGGCGAACCTTCGGCTGGTCGTTTTCGAGAAGGTCCTCGAGAACCAGCATCGCCTTGGACCGGGCCGCCCCGAGCTGACCGAGGATCTGCCGGCGCTGGTCTTGCTGCGCATCGTGGATCGCCTGCTGCACGCGGGGGTCGCGGCGCCGGCGTTGGACCGACGAGATGCTGCACCCCGCCGCTGCCGCAATCTGTGCCAGGGAACGTCCGGCCACCAAACCGGCGACCAAGGCGACAAAGCCGCCCTTCCCTGCCTGCGGCCATGTTGGGGTGTCTGGTGATTGAGTCATGCTCCATACCTTCCGTAGTGGGCGACAGCCGTCGCCTTCACCTATTCGGTGAGGGCTCCGGTTGCTTGAGGCAGGGCGGGGAGCCGGAAGGGCTCTGTTGCGTTGGGTGTATGTGTCCCGCGTCAAGGAGTTGGCAGGATTTCGGTGGGTTGAAAGGTCGGGATGGTGGGGTCGGCCAGACCCAGGTGCACCTCCTGTGGCCGGTTCCAGGCGATGGCCTCGTGAGGCCTGATCTGGTTGTACTCGATCCGGTAGTCCTCGGCGTGTTTGGCGAGCATCACGGCGTCGTCGATCTCGTCG
>JBBRYB010000067.1:0-14214 GCA_038238115.1 Propionibacteriales bacterium
CCTGCGGCAAGACCACCTGGGCCGGCTGCGGCCAGCACGTCGACCAAGTCCTCGCCGGCGTACCTGCCGCCGACCGCTGCCCCGGCCACCCCAAGGCCGAACGCACCGGACGCGGCTTCCTCGCCAAGCTGTTCAGACGCCGCCGCTGACGCAGCCGGCCGGTACCGCTCCGGAGTCCTGGATGGCCGCGAAGAACGGGACACGACGAGCGGAACCCTCTTGGGTCGGCTCCGCTACTCGATTGGAGGAGAGGCCGAGAGGATGTGGCAGATGTCAGCGTCGGTGCAGTCGGCGGGATCAAGGCGGAGGCTTCGGTCGATGAGGTTTTCGAGTTCTGTTTCCAGTACGGCGAGGTCCCTGATGCGTCCACGCACGTTGGCGAGCTTGGTGTCGATGAGGCTCGCGACATGAGCGCAGGGCACGTTGCCGTCCTCGCGGAGATCGATGATGCTGCCGATCTCGGCGAGGGTGAGGCCCGCTGCCTGGGCGGTCTGAACGAAGTGCAACCGGGTGAGCGTGGACGTGTCGTAGGTGCGGTAGCCGTTGGCTCCGCGTTCGGGTGCGGGGAGGAGGCCCTTACGCTCGTAGAACCTGATGGTCTGGCTGGGTAGGCCAGCCGCGTCGGCGAGCTCTCCGATCAACATCTCTCCACCCTAGCCCTTGACCTTGCACCATGGATCAAGGTTTACGGTCGCTGGCATGGACATCACGTTGCTGTACATCGACGACTGCCCGAACTGGAAGATCGCCGACGAGCGTCTCGCCGTCATCGCGGCAGAACGCGCCGACCTGACGGTGTCGCGACACCTGGTCGACACGGTGGAGGAGGCGGAGCGGGTGGGCTTCCACGGGTCGCCGAGCATCCAGGTCGATGGCGTCGACGTCTTCGCCGACCCGGACGCCGGGGTCGGGTTGTCGTGCCGGGTCTACCGCACGCCCGAGGGCCCGGCGGGAGCGCCCAGCGTGGAACAGCTCCGCGCAGCGCTCACCGTGGGAAACGGGACCGTCCGATGACGCGCAGCTACGACCTGATCGTGATCGGTGCCGGCATGGCCGGTGTCTCGGCGGCCAACAAGTGCGCGGCGCAGGGCTGGAACGTCGCGATCGTCGACGCGCTGCCCTACGGCGGCACCTGCGCGCTGCGTGGGTGCGACCCGAAGAAGATCCTTCGCCGCGGTGCCGAGATCATCGACAGCGCCCGACTGATGCGCGGCAAGGGCATTGATGATGCCGACCTGTCGATCAACTGGGCCGACCTGATGAAACACAAGCACGGCTTCACCGACCCTGTCCCGCAGAACATGGAGGGCAGCCTTTCCGGCAACGGCATCGACACCCTGCACGGGGCAGCGCGGTTCACGGCCAAGAACGCCCTCGAGATCGGCGGCAACCCATATGAGGCGAGGCATTTCCTGATCGCCACCGGGGCACGCCCCCGCCCGCTGGACTTTCCCGGCCACGAGCACCTGGTCGACAGCACCGACTTCCTGGACCTGGAGGTGCTCCCGGCGCGGATCTTGTTCGTCGGTGGTGGCTTCATCTCGTTCGAGTTCGCCCACATTTCGGCGCGTGCCGGCAGCGCCCCGGTCATCCTCGACCGCGGACCCCGTCCCCTCAAGGGATTCGACCCCGACCTCGTCGAGCTCCTGATCAACCGAGGCTTTGAAGCCGGGATCGAACTGCGGCGCTCCACGACGGTCATCGCGATCGAGAAGTCCGAGAGCGCCTACCAGGTCAGCGTCGAACGATGCGGCCAACCCGAGACCATGGAGTTCGACCTCGTCGTGCACGGGGCCGGCCGAACACCCGAGCTCGCCTGCCTCGACCTCGACGCTGCTGGGGTCGAGTGGGACGAGCACGGAATACACGTCGCCGCTCACCTGCAGAGCACCACGAACCCCGCGGTCTACGCCGCCGGCGACTCAGCCAACACCCCCGGGATGCCGCTGACCCCGGTCGCGGTCCTCGAGGGCAAGGTCGCCGCGTCCAACATGCTCAAAGCCACGACGACCGTCCCGGACTACGCCGGTGTCCCGACCGCGGTGTTCACCATTCCCGAGCTCGCCCGAGTGGGGATGCTCGAACAGGAGGCCAAGGACCAGGGCATCGACGTCGATGTCCGCTACAGCGACACCAGTGGCTGGTACTCCAACTACCGGATCGGTGAGACCACCGCCGCCGCCAAGATCCTCATCGACCGAGGCAGGGACCGGATCGTCGGCGCGCACCTGTTGGGCCCCGAGCACGGCGAACTGATCAACTTCCTCGCCCTCGCCATCAAGCTCGACCTGACCACCCGACAGCTGAAGTCCATGACCGCCACCTACCCCACGGTCGGGTCAGACCTCGGCTCCATGCTCTGACCCCCCACCCATGTGGCGAGGTCCAGTGGCTCGACAGGCCGGCCGCAACACGACGAACGGAGTTAAGTGAACTTACCAGCGAAGACCCTCATGGAGGCCGCCGGGTTACCGGCGAACAAGCTGCTGACCCAGCGCAGCTCGCTTCCCGAGGCGTTGCAGCTGCTGCACCAGCGGACGCTGCTCGCCCTGGGGCACACCGGGAAGCCGCCGACACGCGATCAGCTCGAGACCTGGGCCCCGGAACTCCACATCGACCTCGATGCGTCTCTGCGCCATCTCACAGAGGCAGACCTGGTGTTCCTCGACCCCGCCGGTCAAGAGATCACCGGAGGCGTCCCGTTCGCGCCCGGACCAACAGAGCATCAGGTCCGCATCGTCGACGGCCCGAGCGTCTGCGCGAACTGTGCCATCGACGCCCTGGGCATCGCGGCCATGCTCGGCCGCGATGTCGACGTCCAGTCCCTGGACCCGTTCACCGGTCAGGAGGTCACCGCGAGCAGCCGCGCCGGGCACTGGACCTGGCAGCCGGTTGACGCAGTTGCGTTCGTCGGCTCCTCGGGTCAAGGACGCCTCACCGACACCTGCTGTCCGGTGATCAACTTCTTCATCACCATCGACCATGCCCGCAGCTACCAGCGCACGTACGCCCTGGACGGTGTTGTCCTCGCCTTCTCGGACGCGGTGGAAGCCGCAACGTTGGTCTTCAGCGAGCTCCCCAACGCACGGGAAAGAGCCTGATGACCCAGCCCTCACCCAACGACCAGCAGCACCCAACGCCGTACCCGCTCGACGACACAGGCACGTCCCAGAACCAGGAAGCACGGCGAGGACCGTCCGGCTGGTGGATCGGGCTCCTGGCCCTGCTGCCCATCGCCTGTTGCGGTCTGCCTCTGCTGCTCGCGGCCGGCGTGACCGCCGGAAGCGGCGCCGTCCTCGGTGGGGTCGCCGGAGCCGTCCTGATGCTCCTCGGCGCTACCGTTCTCGGCGTCTGGGGAATGCGGCGCCGCGCGCACAGCACCCGCCCCGCCGACACCTCCCCGGCCACCACAGCGGCCCGCGACCGATGCTGCTGATGCCACCTTGTCCACCGAGCCTCAACGTCCTCGGGTCTCCCCGGCACCCGCGGCGTAGGTGACCCCGCCCGAGACTTGATTCGACCTCGACGCAGGAGCAGCAAACTACGACCACCACCTCACCGTCCACCCCCTCCCCGCCGGCCACCGGTCCGGGGCCTGAACGACCGGTCACGGCGACGCCGGTTGGGCGTCGTGGGTGCCGTCGTCGTCACCCTGCTGATGCTGTCGGTCGCCTACACCGCGTTCAGCTCCCAGCCCAGCCCCGCTCCTGGCGCCGAGTCCTCGGTCGCAGGCTCCGCCAGCACAGCAGCGACCGCATTCACCGCCAGCACGATGTCCGGTGACCAGGTCGCCGTACCCGGTGGCAAGCCCAGCGTGGTCTTCTTCTTCTCCGCTACTTGTGGGTCCTGCGGACCTGGCGCTCGTGCCCTGGCCGAGGCCAAGGCCAGCACCCCCGACGCCAACTATGTCGCCGTCGACATCGACCCCGGCGAGTCCGTCGACGTCGTGCGTCAGTTCCTCACGGCCAACGACGCCAGCACCTTGGCCTACGCCCGTGACACCGACGCAGCACTGACCCGGGCCTACGAGCTCACCCAGTTGTCCACCGCGGTGGTGCTGGATGCCTCCGGGACCGAGGTCTACCGAGGTGTGGACCCCACCGCCTCCAAGCTCCGCTCTGCCCTGATCGAGGCCGGTGCCGCGTGACCGGGCTTCTGGCGCTCGCGTTCGGGGCCGGGCTGCTCGCGCCCGTCAACCCCTGCGGCTTCGGCCTGCTCCCAGCGGTCCTGACCGCCACCTCCGGCGGCATTGGCAGCACCGACAACCCCGGGGTCACCCCGGGTCCAGTGGCGCCGGGTTGCGCTCCGGGCTCGCGCTGGCCCTGGGATTCACCGCAACCTTCACGATCATCGGGCTGCTGCTCACCGTCGGTGTCCGCTCCGTCATCATCCTCGTCCCCTGGGTCGCCGCAGCACTCGGCGCCGTCCTCGCCCTCGCCGGTCTCGCGATGCTCGCCGGCTGGCACCCAGCGCTCCGGCTTCCCGGGCGCCAACCGGACCCCACCAACATCACCGGCACCCGGCGGCTGGTGGCCTTCGGCTCCGGCTACGCCATCGCCTCGGCATCCTGCACCCTGGCGGTCCTCCTCGCCGTGGTCACCCAAGCCGCAGCGACCACCTGGATCGGTGTGCTCGCCGTGTTCACCGCCTACGCTGCCGGATCCGCCCTGCTGCTGGTCAGCCTCGCCCTGCTCGCCACTGGAGCCGCCAGCGCCCTGGCACGCAGCCTGCGCACTGTCGCGCCGTACGCCTCCCGCATCGCCGGCGGGTTGCTCGCGGGCAGCGGCTTCTATCTCCTCTACTACTGGTTCCCTCCGCTGCTCGGCGCAGCACGTCCCTCCGACGGTGGCGTCTCCGCGCTGTCCGCGCAGGTCTCGACCTGGTTGAGCACCCACCAGCCCGCCGTCGTTCTCGTCGCTGGTCTCCTCGTCGCCGCCACAGCGGCCATCACGCTTCTCGCATCACGCACCCGGGCTCCCAGCACGCCGCGATCTCCCACCATGTCCGACAGTAAACGGCCTCGATGAAGCAGTTCAAACGTCCCCGACCAGAAACAGAGCAACGACCCAGCGCTTGTCCGTTTGTGCTCAACCGACAGGTGAAGGAAACGGCATCGTGAACCCACCAACTCGGGGCAACCCGACTGCACCCCCTGCGGCGCACATCCCCCTGTGGCAACGGTCGCTACCCCGCACCGGCGCCGTAGCAGCAGCCTTCACGACACTGTGCTGTCTGGGATTCACGGCCACGCTCTCGCTCGCCTCCGCGGTGGGTGCGACATTTCTGACCAGGGACGCGACCCTCAAGCCCCTCCTCGTCGCCACCATCATCCTCACCTTGGTGGGCAGTGCGCTCACCTACCGACGCCACCGCAATCCCCTGCCTCTGATCCTGACCGCACTCGCCGGAGCCTGGGTCTTCCTCTTCATCTTCACCATCGGCGGCGCGCCCCGCCCAGTTGTGCGGGCCGGACTCGCGGTCTTTCTCGGTGTCCAGGTTTGGGACCTGATCCTGATTCGGCGCTGCCGGACCGCACGACGACCCGAATCCGGAGAGACTGCAGTCCCCATGTGAGCACTACTGTTCGTTCGTCCTCGGTCCTCACGCGCATGCGCCCGACTGGAGCGAAATCTGCGAGCGCGCACACTAACGACCGGGACCAGAGGGACACCTTTTCGGCGGCACCGGTCTTTGGTGCACCGAGCGAACCTCCGCCTTGCCAAAGACCTACCCCTCCAGTTCCCTCCGTGGTGTGCGAACCGTGACCCGCCTCCCGACACGGGCTCGCCCGCTCGGAGAGCGCGCTACACGGTCGGGCTCACGGGCCGTCGAATTGGCGGCGCAAAGGAATCGCCCTGACGCGTAACGTTTACAGATGCCGCCAATCCCAGAGACCGACCTCTGGGTCAATGGCAAAGAGGTCGCCTGAGGCTCCGTTCCGCCCATCTTCGCCAGGCTTCGCCGAAGCTCGCGGCAGGGCTCTCCGAGCTCAGGCATCCCCGCCGTGTCCGCGGACATCCTGCTGACATCAAACAGCAGAGCCGGGTTCGTGGTGACCCACGAACCCGGCTCTGACCTGCACTTTCTTTTGTAGCGGGGGCAGGATTTGAACCTGCGACCTCTGGGTTATTAGTGAAACCATCGCCTTCCTCTCAACGCTATGCGACACGCTTGAGTGTGAGGCAATGTGAGGTATCATCCCAGGTCAGAGCCATTTTTGAGTTTTCGCGGACCTTCGTCACTCTTCGCCGAGTTCCGGCAAGGTTTGCTGACATCTCGCTGACATCGGAAGGAGTGCGGTCATGGCATACGTGGTCGAGCGCAAAAAGGACGACGGAACACCCCGCTACCTCGCGCAGTACCGCGACCCCGAGGGCCGGATCCGCTCTGCCGGCACCCACTCCTCCCGCCGGGCCGCCGAACGCGCCGCCAACCGTGAGGAACAACGGGTGCTGGCCGGCAACTGGCACGACCACACCCTCGGGGCGGTGCCCTTCCAGGCCTACGTCGAGGACGACTGGCTGCCCAGCAAGCACATCGAGGCGACCACCCGGGCGGCGTACGTGTCGAACCTGAACAAGCACTTTTTCCCGTTCTTCGGGAAGAAGCTGATGCACCAGATCACCCCATCTCTGGTGCAGGACTGGGTGACCAAAGCCGCGGGCGACGGGCTGTCTGCGCGGTCGATCCGGAAGTACCACACCATGCTCCACTCGATCTTCAAGCGAGCCGTACGCGACCAGCTCATCGTCACCAATCCGTGTGAGCACACTGAACTCCCGAAGGTCATCACGAAGAAGAGCCGCACCCTCACACCCGCCGAGTACAAGACCCTCATCACCGCGATCCCTGACCGTTACCGGCTGCTGGTCGAGACCGCGATCGAGACCGGCATGCGCTGGGGCGAGCTCATCGCCCTGCGCCCTCGCCACATCGACTTCCTCACCAAGACCGTGACAGTTGAGGAGACCATCGTCGAGGTGTCCAGGCGGCACTCCCCCACCGGTGAACGCTTCGTGTCCAAGGCCTACCCCAAGGACACAACGAGCCCAGAACCTTCGGCGTCGACGACGACTGGCTCCAGGCGGTCGCGCTGCACATCAAGACTCACGGTATCGGACGCGACGAGCCGTTGTTCGCCACCACCGCAGGCACCCCCATCTCCCGCAACACGTTCCGCACCCGCGCCTGGCTCCCCGCCGTCAAAGCCAGTGGACTCGACTTCCCCGTTCGCATGCACGACCTGCGGCATGCCCACGCGTCCTGGCTGCTCGCCGAAGGCTCCGACCTCAGAAGCGTGATGGAACGTATGGGGCACGCACAGATCCAAACCACCCAAAAATACCTGCACGCCCTGCCCGAAGCCGACCGAAAGAACCTCGACGCCCTCGCGCGGGCTCGACAGCGACATCAACAGACCTCTTAGACGGACCTCGACCGACCGTCGCGACATACGGCCCCCACGGGAGACACGGGCTCTGCTCTTCAAACGCACGAGCGGACGTGAATGGACACCAGGTCAGCGTGACGCGAGTGCCCATCGTCTGGCCGGGTAGCTCAGTGGACCAGCCAGGCCGGCCTCGCCAGTTGGTTGGTAGGCCGAATCTGGTCAGCCGAGTCCGTAGGGAAGATCGGGGTTCGATGCTGATATCCCGGTGAGCCGGTTGTATTTGGCCACACGTTCGCCCCGGGCGGGAGCGCCGGTCTTGATCTGTCCAGCGCCGGTGGCCACGACCAAGTCGGCGATGAACGTGTCGGGGGTCTCCCCGGAGCGGTGGGACACCATCTGGGTATATCCAGCGTCGTGGCAGATCGCCATGGCTTCGAGGGTCTCGGTGATGGTGCCGATCTGGTTGACCTTAATCAACGCAGCGTTGGCGATACCGTCCTTGATTGCGGCGGTGATGATTGCCGGGTTGGTGCAGAAGTTGTCGTCGCCCACCAGCTGGATCCGCCCGCCCAGGGCCGCGGTCAGCTTCTTCCACCCCTCACGGTCCGCCTCTCCGAGGCCATCCTCGATGCTCCAGATGGGGAAGGCCTCTACCATGGCACTGTAGCGAGCGATCATGTCGTCGCTGGAAAGCCTCTGCCCGTTGACGGAGTAGGACCCCTCCCGGTGGAACTCGGACGCGGCGGGATCGAGGGCGATCGCGATTCCGTCACTGCCCGGCGTGTACCCGGCGTCGGAGATGGCTGCCACAATCTCGGCGAGAACCTCTTCGGGTTCGGCAAGGTCGGGCGCGAAACCGCCCTCATCACCCAGGCCGGTGTTGTGCCCGGCGGCCGACAGCCGCTTCCGCAGGGCTGCGTAGACCTCCGCACCAGCGCGGATCGCCTCCGCGGTGTTCGAGGCGCCCAGTGGTGAGATCATGAACTCCTGGAAGTCCAACGGGTTCGGGGCATGCGCCCCGCCGTTGAGCACGTTGAAGCACGGTACCGGCATCCGCCTCGGTTGGCCGAAGCCGGGCAGCCACCGGTACAGCGGCTGAGCGTCGGACGCGGCCATCGCCCGGGCGGCGGCGATGGAAACGCCCAGGATGGCGTTGGCGCCGAGCCGACTCTTGTTGGGGGTGCCATCCAGGCTGATCATGGCTTCATCAATCTCGGCGAGCGTGGTCCACGACCTGCCCTTGAGCACGTCGGCGAGCTCGCGGTTGACGTTGTCGACCGCCGTCAGCACACCAGCGCCGCCGTACCGAGAGGGGTCGCCATCGCGCAGCTCGACCGCCTCCCGGGTTCCGGTGGAGGCACCTGACGGGACCCCCGCAACACCCGTTGATCCGTCCGCCAATGTCGCCGCCACCTGCACCGTCGGCCGTCCACGGGAGTCGAGGATCTCCAGCGCCGTGAGCTCCTTGAAATCGTGTGACATCAGCCCGGCTTTCCAATCGAGAAGAGACGTCTGGACACTACCGCTGGAGCGCTTAAGCCAGGGCGGCACCCGGCGCGGTCGTGCTGTGGCGCGTGGCCCGTCCCGGTGGAGGGCTCAGTGTTTCGCCCAGCTTCCTGGTGGCACATAGCCATACGTGGCTCCTGAGGGGGTGTCTGGCTGGTCATGGTTCACGGACGCTGGTCTGGTCGGGCTGGTGTGGGCTCGTGACAATCTCGGCCGTGTTGGCAGACCGCCGGTGGAACGCGGTGAGGTCTTGCTCACCTGCCGTGTCGTCGATGTCTTGGTCGTGTTCGGGATGGAAGAACTGCTGTGCGACGAGCGTGGGGATGAGTGCGGAAAGGATCACGACGGTGACCAGGATGCTGTACTGCGATTGGTCGATGAGGTTGTTGGTGAGGCCGTACAGGGCCGCGATCGAGCCGAAGGTCAGTCCGGTCGCCATCAGCAGAGTGGTGTAGGTGCGTTCGCGGGGTGGTTGTCCGAACAGGGCGGCGGTCGGCCACACGGCGGCTGCCTTGGTGACCATCTTGACCGCGAAGAGCACGATGATCGCGCCGACACCGGCGCCGAGGGCTCGGAACGAGATGAGAAGTCCCGCCTGCAGGAAGAAGAACGGCGTGAGGAGGGCGAACGCGATGGTGCGCAGCCGGTCGACGATGACGCGGTTTGTTAAGAAGGCCCCGGCGACGACGAGGCCGATGAGGTAGGCGGGCAAGACCGCCTCGCTACCCGCGTCGGCGGCGAGCCCCCCGAGACCGAGGAGGACGACGAAGAGGAACTTGATCTCGGGCTCACTGACGCGGCCACCGACAGTGCGCATCACCCATCTGGTGAGGGGTGGCATCGCGAACATGGCGGCGATGGTCGCGGCAGAGAAGAGCAGCAAAGTCCACGACAGGCTGGTGAACAGACCCCCAAGGGCGAGGACGGTGCCCAGGTCGGTGACGAAGCAAGCGGCCAGAATCAGTTTGCCGATGTCGGCTCGGTTCAATCCGGATTCGACCATCACGGCATAGACAACAGCGACCGATGTGGTGCTCAGCGACACGCCGGCGATCTCGGCCGCGGGCCAGCTCCATCCCAGCGCGAACCGGCTGAACAGCAGTGCCCCCGCGAAGGGGGCGGCGAAGCTGACCACACCAATACTGACGGCAGCTCGCCAGTGCCGACGCAGACTGTCCGGGTCGATCTCGGCGCCAGCGAGAAAGGTAAGGACTACTGACCCGACGGTAGCCAGGAAGGCCGTGAAGTCGGTCTTCTCAACGAGCTGGTCGCTGCCCGGGATGTTCCCGATGACGGCGGCCACCACGATCTCGACAAGGGCGACCGAGATGCCGAGCCGGATGCTGATCAGGCTGGCCAACAGGGCCATGCCAAGCCATACCGCCGCAATCCAATAGACGTTCACGGGAGCGAACCTTCCTCTACCTGTCGCGACACCACCGTGTCGTTGCGGGTAGAGGTCATCGGCCGGGATGGCGGTTCGTAGGAGCAGACCTCACTGCACCATGCAATAGCCACGCTACCTCGTGGCGAGCTCCCTCGCCCGGATGCCTGCATTGGGAGACATCGGCTCGGCGATCGGATCGTTCAGCACCACCGATCCTCCGGTTCGGTGTGCGCTCTGCTCCAGGCCACCAGCGGAGTCAGCGAGAGCGGGAACGTCGCCAGCACCGTCACCACCAGAATGACCTGTTGAGTGGACGCCGCGGCCGCGCACCCCGCCGCAACGCCTGCTTGCAGGGCGATCGTGGCGAGCCAGGCTCTCCAAAAACTGGTCGGATGCCCGATCAGGTCGTACCACGGTGTCGCGCGCCTTCGGTCCGGCCAGGACGCGGAGCTAAACGCGTCCAGCAACTGGCGGTCCTGCGACAGACTCTCCTCGATCTGGAGCAGTTGACGACGCACATGGCGATGGGACCGCATGGCAACCTCCCGAAGTCGGAGGAACCATCAGCCCAGGAGCGGGCGCTTAGCCCATACGGGCTGGCGGGATCCATCGCCACTACGGATCGTTCCCTACGTTTCAACCACACGTCAAGAATCCGCCTATACGGTCTTAGCGGGACCATCTTCACTTTCGGCACGCGCTGCGGCATGAGCCTTCCCGACCGCCAGGAGCGGGTCGCGCCCTTGGTTGTGACCGGCTGCTTGATGGTGGTCGCGGTAGCCACGACAGTCCAGAGCCTGACCAGACTGAAGCCGGGGCGCACGTGAGCGACGATCGCCGGGGTCGGTGTGGCCGCGGACTCAGTTATCGTCCTGGCCGCGGTTACTCGTCGCGAGGTGGACCTGGGCCGAGCCACAGCGACGCCTTGGGGCCGACGGATCATTGTCGATCACGGGTGCGGGCTCGCGGCCGCTACTGACTCGGGCACCCTGCTAAGTGCACTCGGATGGTGCTGGGCGGATCCAACCGCGGCACTCGTCCATGCCGTCGGCGCTGTTGGCCTTGCGTCATGCTGGTTCGGCGGTCTTGGCCCGCAAAGATCGCGAGGGCACGGTCGGCTGAGGCGGCAGGAGCGTAGGCGTCGCCGAGGTGGCAGCCTGAGATTGTGCGGGACCGGCCGGTGCCGTCCTCGATGAGACGGGAGCGTCGTGTTCGGCCAGGTTGCTTCTGAGGTTGTCTGCATCGCGCTGCTGGTGCTGGTCCTGGGCTTCGCGGTGGCGCGACCGCGTGGCTTGCCGGAGGCGGTGGCCGCCGTACCTGCTGCGGTGACGGTGGTCCTGGTCGGGGCGGTGTCCGTGCCGCGGGCGTGGGATGAGGTCCATCGCCTCCTTCCGGTGGCGGGGTTCCTTGCGGCCGTCTTGGTGCTGGCGCAGCTGGGTGCCGAAGCGGGCCTGTTCGTGGCGGCCGGCGCCGCGGTCGGGCGGATATGCGGCGGCCAGGGCAGGGCTCTGCTGAGCGGGGTTTTCGTCCTCGCTGCGGTGACGACAGCGGTGCTCAGCCTGGACGCCACCGTGGTGCTCCTCACTCCGGTGGTGTTCGCGACCGCGGCGCAGGTCGGCGCCCGGCCGCGACCCCAGGTGTACGCCTGTGCGCACCTGGCGAACACCGGCTCCCTCCTGCTACCGGTGTCGAACCTGACGAACCTGCTCGCGTTCACCTCGAGCGGACTATCGTTCACCCGGTTCGCCGGCCTGATGACCGCGCCATGGCTGGCCGCGATGGGCACGGAGTACCTGGTCTTCCGCCGCTTCTTCCGCGCCGACCTGAGCGCGGCCCCCGACTCCGCCGCCCGGGTGGTTCCGCAGCCGTGGCCGCGGTTCACCCTCGCCGTCGTGGCTCTCACCCTCGCCGGATTCGTGGCGACCTCGCTGCTGTCGGTCAACCCTGCCTGGGCAGCGGCCGGCGGGGCGGCCGTCCTTGCAGCGCAAGCCCTGGTTCGTCGACACACGACAGTTGGTGCGGTGGTCATGGCGACTGACCCGTTGTTCCTGCTGTTCGTGCTGGCGCTCGCCGTGATCGTCACCGGCGTTCTCGGCAACGGACTGGCCCATACGCTGACCCTGGTCGTCCCGGACGGGTCCAGCCTTCCGGCTCTGCTGGGGGTGGTCGTGCTGGCTGCGCTGCTGGCGAACCTGGTTAACAACCTGCCCGCGATCTTGGCGCTGCTCCCGATCGTCGCCGTCGGCGGCTCCGGCCCGGTACTGGCGGCCCTGATCGGGGTCAACATCGGCCCCAACCTCACCTACGTGGGGTCGCTGGCCACCCTGTTGTGGCGTCGAGTGATGCACGAGCATGACACCCAACCCGACCTGGCCAAGTTCACCCGACTCGGGTTGATCTCCGTTCCGACCACCCTGGTGGCCGCGACTGTGGCACTGTGGACAGTGCTGCGCGCGACAGGAAGCTGAGGCGCATGAGGGTACTCGTGTGGGTCACCGACGCGACGTGGCCAGCCTGCGTGGACGCGGTCGGCGACTGGGTCACCCATGATGCCGAGATCATCCTGCTGCACGTCACCGACGACGACGTCGCCGAGGTCGCCCACGGCGCGTTCAGCGGACTGCTCGGCCGCGGCCGCCCCCGCGAACGCGACCCCGGCGCCACCGTCGAGACACTGTCGGCCCAAGCCGCCGGCCAGCTGCTGGCCGACGCGGCAGCCCGGCTCGGCCGACCGGCCGACGTCGTCAGCCGCCACGGCCGCGTCGAGCACGAAGTCGTCTCCGCAGCCGACGGCGCCGACCTGGTGATCTGTGCCCGCGACGGCGACCCACTCCGTGCCGGCCCTCACAGCCTCGGACGGCCGTCCAGGTTCGTCGTCGACCACGCCCCCTGCCCAGTACTGCTCGTCTGGCCGCACGGCCAACCCTCCAGCCGATGGACCCGCGAACCGCACCCACCCCATGGACACGGGCACCAGCACCGACCCGGACACCGAGTCGGGCCACCCCCACCCCCGCGCCCTCCGCCGCCCGGACCCGAACCTGCGCCGCCGCCGCCCTGACACAGGACCAGAGTCGCGCCGCCCCGCATCGCCCAGCCACGGCCTCAAGCCCCTCCCATGCCCGATCACGAGCGCAGGTTGCGCCCGCCATTTACGCCGCCGGCATGGCCAGCCCCGGCATGGCCGGCGCGCATCGCGCCACCAGAAAACGAAAGGAAGTATCCCTGCTACTGGCTCAACGAACCAGGCCCGGCGACCCCACAAACACTGCGAGGTCATGACCGCTTCCGGTGCTCGGCCACGGCGCAGCGCCGAAAGTCTGGCCTGCGACATCTGGTGCCGCCTGTTCGACCGACCCCCGGCCCCGAACGGGTATCTCGGAACCGAACAACGCCTTCGGCTCGCCTGAGGCCCGCCTGCCCGGGAGCCGAAACAGCCTGCCGACCGTCCCAGGTTCATGGTTCTACGTCTCGAAAGCGCGCTGATCGGCGTAGCCCTGATGCTCACCGGATGCGGCCAAGCAACGCCCGGCATCGCCACCGAGTCTCCGTGAACGACGCCGCAGACCAAAGCGTTGACCTCTGGGTCATTCGGAAAGAGGTCGCAGGCCGATTCTTCCGCCGACGTTCGTCAGCCTTCGCGGAGCTTCGCGAATCAGCTCACTGGGAGCTCCGCCGGCGCAATGTCAGCGGACACTCTGCTGACATTGAACCCAGAGCCGGGTGGGGTTGACTCACGAAACAGGCTCTGAACTGCGGGTTTACCTGTAGCGGAGGCAAGATTTGAACCTGCGACCTCTGGGTTACGAGTGCCGTACCACGCTCACACACTAACTCACATTCCACTCGACTCCCGCCTGCTCTGAGGGTAAAGTCGCAGGTCAGACTCACATTGAGTTTACGCCAACCTTCGCCGACGTTCGCTGACTTC
>JBBRYB010000068.1:0-13987 GCA_038238115.1 Propionibacteriales bacterium
CCAACCCTGGATGCCCGCACTACCCGCACCCACCTGACACGACATCCCGACCAACCACCACCGGACCCACCGAAGGCCCACCGGCCCACCGGCCCACCGGCGACAACGTCATGCGCTGATCATCAGGGCTGAATGTTTGCGACAGGACGAGGCATTGCCCGCGCATTACATGATGAACTCTTGTTGGCCCGCACGGAATCACGCGCTACTCTACTAGTGGAGCCGGAAAATGCCACAGCTTATCGGGCATATCTACATTGGGGCTGGCGCAGAGTACCGCAATCGCGACCGGGATGGGACCATGCACCGACATTCGATGTGCTTATCTTGACGCTTGACAAAAAGAACAGATGAACAGCGAACGCGCGGGTACAGTAGCTGCGGCGCCTGGCGCGCATGCGCACCAGTCCGGTGGGACTCCTCATCACCGACATCAGCAGGCACCGTACGTGTCACCGGGGACGCGCTGACGGTGCTGCACACCGTGGTCATCGAGTGGTCCAGCTGAATGAACCCGCTGATCGACTTGGGGCGTCGACATAGCCCCGCTGCTGTCTCACACTGACCGCATGCCGCGCACTGCGATCCTCTATGCCCGGTCGAACCGTCGCGGGAACCTCGACCGGCAGGTGCGGGAGCTGGAGGATTGGTGTGACCGCGCTGGCGCTGTGCCGATCAGCACGGTCGCCGAGGTCGCGATCGGTGTCCGAGCGTCACGTCGGTGCAGGCAGGTCTGACCGACGTCGCAGCCGGCCTCGCGGATCTGGTGTTGATCCTGGATGTGTCGCGCCTGTCTGAGGACACCACCCAGCTTGAGCAGATCATCAGCGAGCACCGGTCCCGGCTCGCTATCAGCCGAGACGACCGGCACCACTGACGCACGGTTAGTCGTCGGACGATCGCTCCTGTGGTGTCGTGACAACTGGCGACCAGGCCGAACTGTTTCACCTGTTGGTTAACTAACCAGGTGGTGTAGCAAGATGACGGTCGACCAGCTCAGCCGAACCTTCGGGGCGCTTGCGGATCCCACCCGCCGGGCGATCCTGGCCCGGCTGTCCTCGGGCGAGGCATCCGTGACCGAGCTGGCCGAGCCGTTCGCGATGAGCCTGCCTGCGGTGTCCAAGCACCTCAAAGTGCTCGAGCGGGCCGGGTTGATCACTCGGGGCCGGGAGGCGCAGTGGCGGCCGTGCCGGCTCGACGCCGGTCCGCTGGCCGACGTCGCCGGCTGGGTGGATCGCTATCGCCGGTTCTGGGACGCCAGCTTCGACCGCCTGGACGAGCATCTGCGCGAGATCCAGCGAGGACCCGCTGGTTCGGCCCGCGCGGGCTGAGCACGCCGCGCTCCACCATCGACGTCGACCTGCGCCCGGGTGGGCGGTGGCGCGCCACCATGATCGTCGATTCGATGGCACCGAGTACCCCACCGGTGGCGTCTACCGCGAGGTGGTCGAGCCGGCGCGGCTGGTGTTCACCTGGGCCGATGAACCTGCCCACCGTGGTGTCCCGCGAGGAGTGGCTGGTCGCTCGCACGGCGCTGCTGGCCAAGGAGAAGGCGGCCACCAGGGCCAACGACGCCTTGAACGCCGAGAGTTGCCGATGGTCCGCGTCGAGAAGGATTACGTCTTCGACTCGGCCGAGGGCAGGCGCAGCCTGCTCGACCTGTTCGACGGCCGCCGCCAGCTGATCGTCTACCACGCGATGTGGCTGTTCGGCGACGACCAGCTCTGCCCGAGCTGCTCGCTACTGATCGACGGCCTGCCGCACCTGTCCCACCTGCACGCACGCAACACCACGCTGACCGCGGTCGCCCGCGGTCCATTGGACAAGCTGCGCGAGTACTGGCAGCGGATGGGCTGGACGGTGCCGGTGGTGTCGTCGGCCGGCAGCGACTTCAACTGGGACTTCAACGTCACCGTCGACCCTTCGGTGCGCCCCGCCGAGTACAACTACGCCCCGATGGACGGCGACTGGGCCGGCGAGCTGCCCGGCACCAGCGTTTTCCTCCGCGACAGTGACACCGTGTCCCACACCTACTCCAGCTACACGCGCGGCGGCGACGTCCAGATCGGCGCCTACAACTACCTGAACCTGACCCCGCTGGGTCGGCAGGAGGACTGGGAGCAGCCACCGGGGCGCAGCGACGGGCCGTTCATGTCCTGGGTCCGACGCCACGACGAGTACGACCCCACACGCTGAGATCTATCCCCGCACTCAGCAGGGTGAGAGCCCCCAAGTTGGTCTAGGTGGGTGACGTTGCGGTCCCGAGCCGCCGCCGCTGGCGTCGGCATCGGCGCCGGCAATCTCGTCCTGCTGGGCCGCTACGAAGATCGGTTGGAGGTGCCGGCCCGCTGCGACTCGGATCGAGCACACGCCCGACCGGTGCAGGGCTATGCGCGCTCTGTGACCTCGTCGGGTATGGCCGCGTAACCGGCGAAGCCGCCGACGAGGACGAGAGCGATGCCCGCCACCGTCGAGAAGAAGGCCACCGCCAAACCCGCCAGGAAGCAGAGCACAGCGAGGATGAGGCCGAGGTACCTAAGCGGAGTCACGCCGCCCCCCATTCCTGGCGATGCCGTACGAGAGCGCAATCAACACCACCGCCAGAGCGGGGAGACCGGCCCATCCAGTCGTCACTGCGGGAAACCGCGCAAGCCACCAGGTCAAGAGCGCGACCGCAACTCGCCCTCCGAGGTCCACGGCTTCGATTGTGGCCCATAAACGCCGCTGGCGGTGGAGCCGCGATCTATGCGCTGGAGGGATGGCATCAACTAGCGGACACACACCGGGCTCAAAGTGGTTATCGACGCGGATTTAACCCGTTGAGCCAGCTGAATGCGGTCGGTGAGCGGCGTCGCGCAGGCCCTGCGTCCATGCATGGAAGTGGGCGTCTGCGGTCGTCGACATCGATCCGCTCAGCGGGAGCGTTCACCGGCGCGCAGGGCAGCGACTGTCTTGGCGACGCGTGCGCTGCTCGTGTCGGGCTTCTTGGCATCCTCTATCCAGACTGCGGGTCGTTTACCCGAACCGAGCGCGCCGATGACGTCATCAGGGACCGGTAGGCCGGTCGCGGTCTTGCCGCCCAGTCCGACCGTCGTGCGGAACCTCATGCGCTGATTATGGGGCAAGCAGCGCACTCCATCGCGTGGTCGCGCTGCGATGCTTACAGCATGAGCATCTGGCCGCAGCTGACCGGGCGCGAGGAAGGCGAGCTCGTCGTGGTCGAACCGCTCGCCGCGGAACACGAGGAGGGCCTCTTCTTCGCCGGCCAGGACCCCGACGTCTGGCCGTATCTCACGGCCTTTCCCTACCCGGCCGAGACCCGCGAGCGCTTCGGTCGCTGGATGGAGCAGGCGCTCACCGAGTCTGCCGCCGGGAGGGAAGGCGCCTTCGCGATCATCGATCGACGCAGTGGAGCACCGATCGGCAGCACCCGCTACCTGGCCCTGCGCCCCGAGCATCGAGGGCTCGAGATCGGCTGGACGTGGCTGGGGCGTGCCTGGTGGCGGACGGGCGCGAACGTCGAGTGCAAGCTGCTCCTGCTCCGCCGGGCGTTCGAGACGCTCGGCTGCGAGCGCGTCGAGCTGAAAACCGACGCCCGCAACGCGCGCTCGCGCGCCGCCATGGAGGCCCTTCCCGCCCAGTTCGAGGGCATCCATCGCCGGCACCTGAAGATCCCCGGGGGGTGGCGCGACACCGCCTGGTACAGCGTGATCGCGCCGGAGTGGCCGTCCGTGTGCGCGGCCCTTCGACAGCGATTGGCGCGCCATGGTGTTGCGGCCTACTCCGACTGAGCACGGCCCTCGGAGTGAGGCGGTCAGATCAACCGATCGCCAGGCGACGGCGTCGGCGCCGCACGCTCGTCCTGCACCTGGATCTCGATGCGAGCGCGGACAGCGGCCGGATGCCACATCTCCTCGAACGGCCCCATGAGCGGGGTCATGCTGATTCCCGACCCCGAACGGCTGGACACCCGAGCACCCGTGGACCCCGCGATTCGGCGAGAGCAGCTCGGTACGGAGACCGCGGATGCCTTCGACGCCCGCCTACCCGCCGGACGCCTCGGCGTATCAGCTCGGAGCGGGTGGAGCATGGTAGCCACGGTCACCGGACCATATGGCATCTCGATGGGCAGCTACCAGGAGGTCACCAGGGCAGACCGGATCGAGGCATCGGGTCAGCCCGCATCGCACCCACCATCGCTATCCCGTAACCCATCGGTGTTTCGGTCATCAGGGGCGACGATGACGTGGTGCTGGCGAGCGGCCTTCGCTAGGGCGTCGTCGAACGTGGCCAGGGTGGAAGCGGTGGTCAGCGCGGTGTCCAGCGCGCAGCAATCGGGCAGTTTCAGTCCAGAGCTGATCCGCAGGTTCGCCAATCGGAGCGACTCGCCATCCTGCCGATCCGCGACGTGGATACCGATCGCTTCGAGGTCGGTGAGCATCTCCTGGCCGCGACCGACCCTCACCCCGCCGACGAGAACCTCGGCCAGGTTCAGCGAGTGGATGGAGAATCCCTGTTCTGCCGACCGGCGGAGATACTCGGTTGCCGCCTGGTGATGCGGATCGCGCGGGTACAGATGCGCGATCACCACACTGGCATCCAGTGTGATCATTCGGACCAGTCCTGACGCAGCTCGGCAAGGTAGTCATCACTGAAGGCATCGGCGTACTTGCCGCTGCTCGCGTCGATCGCATCTTGCCGCTTGTGGATCATCTCATTCTGCCCCTGCTCCAGGGCGATACGACCGGCATGGACCAGCCGCAGCAGCAGCGTGGAGCGCGGCTCGCTCGGCCACCGCCGTGCGGCAAGATCCAACGCGTGCGCGACGTCGGGTGTCTCGGTGATCTGGTGGCGTGGCCGGGCAGTCGGCATCCCCTAAGTGTACCACCTTCAGATGGGTGGTACACCTGCTTGGTCCCACCGACTCGCAGACCGTTTCACCATTGGGAGCGCCGGAGCTCCCCGCTCACGTCGAGGAGCGGTGCTGCGTGGATGTCCAGCCAGGATGCGCGACAGCGACTCCGTGTCGTCTCGCCGCGTCCAGCATCCGCTCGTCGTAGCTGATCATGAAGCCGAGAGCTGGGCCAAGGCGCAACGCGGCAGCCAGGTGAAGCGCGTCCAGGCTGCGCAGCTCCGCCGGGTCCAGCTGGGCCGCAGTGTCAGCGAGGGGACACGTCGAGCTCGACCACCGACACCGCAGCGAGCAGATCGGTCGCGAGGTGCACCGCGTCCGGGTCGGTCCGGGCGACCGCGCGCACGACCTCTGTATGGGCGAGGACGTTGGAGATCAACACCGGTTCGGTCTGCGAGCCGAGCCACGCCTCGAGCTCCGTGCTCTCCGGCTCCTCGAACACGAGCTTGACCAACGCTGACGAGTCACAGTAAAGGATCACGCTGAAGTTCACATCCGCTCGCCGCGCATCTCCTCGAGGTACTCGCTGGGCGGCCGCGCCCCTACCGGAACGCTGACCCGCCTTGCGCCAGGCCGCCAGGACCGTTGCGCGGGCCGCAGCTGGCCAGCGGCGATCAGCTCGGCGACCGCCGCGCGTGACTCGGGCAACGGGACGAGCATCGCGATCGGTCGACCACGGTCAGTGATCTCTTTCTGCTCACCCGCGCGGGCCCGCTCCAGGTAGCCGCTGAGCCGGTCACGCAGCTCGCGTATACCGACGCGCTCAATCACCCTCCTAATGGTACACATATGTGGCGTCTCGTGTACCTACTCGCGTACCGCTGACTTAGCGTTCGACACCAGCACACTTACCCGGCGATCGTGCACGTCGTGAACTCGACAGCACTCCGACCTGCGGTCAGGTCGCACCCGACGGACTTCCAGTGCCGACCGCTGAGAGGAGCGTGGGCAGGTGGCTTGCCCTCGCCTGTCGTCTACGCAGCTGTGACCCCCCGGGACGTCGCAGCGAGATCAGATGTCGCAGCACGGCGCCTCGCTGGGGCGCCAGTTGGCGGCGAGGAGCCTAAGCAGCAGGTGGTCGGTCCACTCGCAGTTGACCCAGATTCGCGTCCGCTGGCGGCCTTCTTCGACGAAACCCAGCCGGCGAAGCAGCCGTAGGGAGGACGTGTTGCGGGCATCGCATTGAGCGGAGATCCATCGCAGGTTGCGCGTGGTGAACAGGTGCTCCAGGACCTGTCCCACCGCCTCGGTGGCGTAGCCCCGGCCCTGGCAATCGCTGGCGAGCGTGAAACCGATCTCGGCCTGCATCCGGTTGTGGTGCAGGCTGACCCCGACGTCGCCGACCAACACACTGTCCGACAAGCGTTCGACCGCGTACTGGAACCGCCCGGGGCGCGTGAGGTTACCTCCTGCGAACACCTCGGTCAGCTCAGCTGCGGCCTCCAGCGTCACCGGGACATCCCAGGACTGGTACCGGGCCACGGCGGGATCCGACCGGTACGCCGCCAGGGCCCCAGCGTCGCCGCTACGGAAGCGACGCAGCACGAGTCGCTGGGTGACCAGCCGCACGTCAGCGGTCACAGTCACCTCTCCGAACTCGCCCCGGTCGCGCAGGCCGGGGTGTGTGCGTGTTCGGGGAGGATACCGACGCTCACCAGGCGCGTCATCAGTCTTGTCATCGTTCGGGTCTGGGGCATCCGGGCGAACAGGCTCGGCGCGTCACTGTCAGTCCTGTGCCCTAGTCAGCTTCCTGGCGAGTTCGCAACGCGGCGAGTTGCTGTCGTACCGTGGCGGTGGTCCGCCCGAGGTCTGCGGTGGCGAGCAGGTCGAGAAGGGCGCCGCGCAGGACAGCGAGCACCAGGGTCCGTTGCGTCTGGCCCGCGGCTGTGTCCCGCTGGTCGGGCGGCTGAGCGGCGGCCAGGACGGCGATCCAGTCCTCGACAGTGGCGCGGGCGAAACCGGTCCACGGGCCGCCGGGCTCGACGAGGGAGCGGGCGTATCCGTCGACCCAGAGCGTCAGCAGCGCCCGGTGCTGCTCGGTGGCCAGCCAGGACCAGACCCGCTCGGCTGTATCAGAGGGTCCGCCCTGCCCTGATCAGCCGGGATGGTCGAGTCGGCTCAGGAACTCCAACTCGTCAGCGGGGGCCCGCGCGAGCAGTGCGCGGACCAGGCCTTCCTTGCTGCCGAAGAGGTACAGCAGGACCCGCGGGCCGTAGCGAAAGGTCGGCCAGGCCGTGCTCTAGCGCGTACCGGTAGGGAGGCTTCCAACAGTTGAGTCCGTCGCGCCGAGGGAGTCGCCTGTGCGGGCGCCATGCGGCCAGTCTGACATTACTGAAACACTCGTGTCAGTAGATGGAGGTGGCGAGCAGGTCATGGACAGCGATGTGGGGCGGCGCGGTGCTGACGGAGCCGCAGACGAGATTCAGCTCGTCATCCGGCCGTTGGGGCGCCCGGGGGATCTCGGCTGGGTTGTGAAGGCCCACGGCGAGCACTATGCAGCCGAGTTCGGCTGGGACACCAGCTTCGAGGCCCTGGTGGCGCGCATCGTCGCCGACTACGCCGGCGGCCACGACCCCGCGCGGGAGGGCGCCTGGATCGCCGAACTCCAGGCAGCTGGGTTCGAGCTCGTCAAGCAGCAGCGCCACCACAGCTTCGGTCACGATCTGCTGGGCCAGAACTGGGCGCTCAGTCTGTAGCGGTCCGGGGTTGGCGCAGGGCCCCGGCGGCGGCCCCGGATCGTACATGGCGGCGTACCGCGTGTAGCGCGGAAAGTAGCGCAGTGAGCTGCTCGGGAGTCAGCGCCTGGGTGAACCATTGATCGATCGACTGGATGACGTCTGGTACGTGCTCGCTGAGCAGGTCGATTCCCGGTGGCGTCAGCACCGCTACTGACCCGCGTCGATCACCCGCGCAGGCTTCGCGGCAGACCAGTCCCCGGCGTTCGAGGCGGTCGACGATCCGGGTGATCCCGCTGGTGGACAGGCCCGTCTGCGCGGCCAGATCGCTCATCCGCAACCGCCGGTGCGGGGAGCGGGCGAGGCGGATGAGCGCGTCGAAGTCGGTGCCCGAGAGGCCTCGGCGAGAGTGCACCAGGTCCAGCTGGGCGATCAGTCCCCCATAGACCTCGACCAACAGGCCCATCGCGGTGAGCCGTGGGTCGTCGAAGGTGGCGTCCACGGTGACAGCCTACCGGAGTGCTTGACGCGCGGAACATCCGCGTGGCAACGTATGTGTTTGTAGCGTCAGAAGTCCGCGCAACAAACACTAGGAGGAAGACCGTGACGACATCGGAAGTCTCCAGGCAATCCGTGGGTGGGCAGGTGCGCGGCGGACGTAGGAAGAACGTCGCGCTGTGGGTCCTGCAGGTGGTGGCTGGGGCCGCGGTTCTCGGTGCCGGGGCGGCGACGGTCGCCGCCCTGTTCACCCAATCGAACAACTGAATCGGCTCCGGCCGGGTCGCTGGCAGGAACATCGCGCAGGCGCGGACTGTTAGTACGGAGCGTGAGCGAACTAACGATGTACTCGACCGTGTGGTGCGGCTATTGCCGGCGACTCAAGGCGCAGCTGGACCGTGCCGGCATCCCCTTCCGCGAAGTCGACATCGAGCACGACGAAGCGGCCGCCGCATTCGTGGCAGGCGCCAACGGAGGAAACCACACCGTACCGACCGTGCTGCTGCCGGACGGTTCGGTCCTGAGCAATCCCACCATCGACCAGATCACCGAGGCCACCGCCGCCTAGCTCACCGGGACGCGAGGCAGTCAGGGCAGGGTGCGCCGGTAACGGATTTCGTCGGCCAGCACTCCCCACACGTCTTCTTGGCGCCGGTGTCCGTCGGGGCGCCATCCATCGGCGCGGTAAAATCGCTGGGCTTGTTCATTGCCGGCGAGGACCCACACGATGGCCTCCACAGAACCCTGGCGGCATAGCCGAGCTCGGGCTTCGGTGATCAGAGACCGCCCGATTCCCCGCCCCCATACGGGCGGGTCGACATAAATGGTGTACAGCTCACCAGCGTCGGCCACGTCGTCGTCCCGGCACGGTCCTGTGGTGGCGAAGCCGCAGATGGTGGCATCGGCGACGGCGACGATGGTAGCCGGTCGGTCCGGGCGGGTATCGCCGAATGTGTATCGCGCCATCCGGTCCTCGACCTGCAGCCCGTCGAGGTAGTCATCCGGAAACAGGCCCCGGTAGGCCGCTTGCCACGAGCGCACGTGGACACCGGCCACCTCAGCAGCGTCCCGCGGTTGGGCATCACGTACGGTCAGCACTCGTCCAGTGTGCGGACAACAGACGCCGGGAGTACCCGATTTTACCCATCGGCCAAGCCCACCGCGTGCCGTGTTGCAACTGCTGCGATGACCAGAGCGTTGTCGTGGTCGAGTCCCTCCAGACGCGTCGATGATCTTCGTCGGCGACAGGGAAGTCATGCCTGATTGTGGGTGACGCGGTACGCGCAGGGACGGTAGGAGGTACAACATCCGCAGGGCCTCAGCGGCCACTCGCGGATGCCGGAGGATCACCGCACAGCAAGCTGCGAGAGACGCTTCTGACCGAGCCCTCAGTGCGCCGCCCAGCCGACCCATGATCACCGTTTCATGGGCGGTCGTCAGGCCGGCTGTCGCTGATCGACTCGGATCTTGGGCACGCTCCCGCACGGACCTGCGGTCATGACCGGCAGACCGCCGCCAACCGCTGTCATCGACCTGCGAGTAGGTCTCGTTCGTCGCGAGATTCGGCACCGTTCGCACCGCCGGGATGCCCAGATGCTCGGAAACCACCCGGGCCGGCCAGTTCGTCGCGTCGTAGACGACCCCGTCCGGGCGGTGGGTGCGGCAGCGTTCTTGGAGCACGGGATAGGTCGCCGCCAGCGCGCTGAAGAAGTGCCGCAGCCACAAAGCGACCACCTCAGGGCCGACGTCAGCCGGCGGCATGAACGGCTCCAACGCTGGCAAAGCGATCCACCGGGCTCCCGCTGCCGAGACTGCGTCGGCGTGTTCTGGACCTGTGGCGTACTCGATCCGATGACCCCGCCGGACAAGCTCCGCGACCAAGGGCAACGTTGGCGTGAGATGACCATGCCCGGCTAGGGCCACGAACAGCCGATGCCTCGACACGCCACGAACGGTAGGCACGGCTAGGTCAACGCGCCACCGCCGACCACGGCGTGTTTCCTACGCGAGGTGTCATGCTCGACGCTGGGAGTCGGAGGAGGAAATCAGCCGGCACCGCCACACGTGATCTTCGAAGCGCTCACCGACCCCAATCGTGACCCGGCACGCCCGTGGCTGGAGCTGTTGGACGACGAGCAGACCCCTCGGCTGGTGCGGGTTCTCGCTAGGCGTGCTGCCCGCGCAGATGCTGGCCCAGACGCGGCCGTGCGCGAAGGGAGCATTGCTGTTCAGTGGCTGCGTCCCGACCTCCGAGTTCGGGTGTCCATGGCCGCCGGGCGTCCCGCTCCAGATCCACGCGATGGACGCCGACGAACTGCCCGTCGCGGACGGCGATCTCGACGTCGCCCGCGATCTCGTCGAGACGATCGAGAGCGCGGAGCTGTTCCTGTATCCCGGCAATCAACACCTGTTCGCTGACAACAGCTTGCCCGACTATGACGAAAGCGCCGCGACGTTGCTCAAGCAACATGTACTCAGCTTCCTCGACAACATCGAGTAGCCACCGCACAGGCCTACCCTCGATCTTGATATCGGCTCTGGCAGAGCACCGGGAGCGGTCAGCGGAGCGCCGCGAGCACGGTATCGGTCCCCTTGCACCACAGCACATCGACTTCGCTGAACCCGGCGATGCGCAGGGCCCGCTCGTGCACCTCGCGGCTGGTCTCGGAGTGCTCGGGGTGGTGGAAAGCACGCCGGTCGCGCTCGGCCACCGCGTCGCCGAGCTCCGGGTCGTGCCGCACCGCGGTCCACCATGCGGCCCAGTCCTCGTCCCCCGCGCCGTGCCGTGCCGCCCGTCGCCGGTCCAGCTCGAGAGCGAGCTCGACGAGCCGCCCGCTGGCGCTCGTCCGGAGGTGGTCGCCGTTGGCGAGCAGTCCGCCAGACCGCAGCAGGGCGGCACAGGCGGCATAGACCTGGCGCAGGTCGGGCTCATTCAACCAGTGCAGCGCGGTGGTCGACACCACGGCGTCGTACGGCCCAGCGGGGATCTTGCGCACCCAGCCGGGCTCCCGCAAGTCCGCGTCCACGAGCGTCAGCCCGGAGGGCGTGGTCGACCGAGCCAGCGCCAGGAGCACCGGATCGGCGTCGACCCCCACGACCTCGGCCTCCGGCAAGCGGGTGAGGATGCGGGCGGCGAACGAAGCGGGCCCACAGGCGAGGTCAACCACCCGGGGGCATGGCCCAGCGACGGCCTCCACGAGATCGACGAGTACCTCGAACCGCTCCTCGCGGTCGGGCAGGTAGGTCTCCTGCTGCGCGTCCCAGCGCTGCAACCAGCTGGCCGGCGTCGCCACGACTCCTCCCAGAGTAACTGTCGTTATATGATTCGCCAGTGACGCTAGGACCTCCAACGGTAACTGGTCAAGTCCACTTCGACAGTCACGTCACCACCACGGTCGCTGTCGCGGCCGCCTTCGTCAACGCGCTCGCCACAGCCGAGGCCGGTGGCCGCCCGGTCGCGCTCCCTGCTGGTCCGGAGCAGGTGCGGGCGCGGGCCGAGAGGGCCCTACTGGAGGCGGGGGCGCGCCGGGCCGAGGTCGACGCCGATCAGGCCGCCGGTCTGCAGCGGCTCGCCGGACGCCTGCGGGAGGTCTTCGCCGCCCTCGACGACGGCCGCGAGGACGACGCTGCCGGGGTCCTCAACGTCCTGCTCGCCCAGAGCGGCGCCCGCCCCCACCTCCATCGGCACCCGCCGGCCCCCTGGCACCTGCACTTCCACCTGCCGGAGGCCGGCCCTGTGGAGGGCTGGACCGCGGGCTGCGCGACCGGTCTCGCCCACGTGCTCGGCAGCGAGCACGCCGGCCGCCTCGGCACGTGCGCCGCTCCCGCCTGCGAGCGGGTCTTCGTCGACATCTCCCGCAACGGCTCGCGCCGCTTCTGCAACACCGCCTGCCAGAACAGGGTCAAGGCGGCGACACACCGGGCCCGCAGCGGCCGGTAAGCCCGACCAGGAGTCCCACATCCCGACGGCACAGGGCGCCAACACCGGGGTTTCGCCCCGCACCCCGCGTCTCATGGGCCCCGTCAGTTGGCCGCTTCGGCCTTACGTGCCAGCAGAAGGCCATCTGGGAACCTGCCGCGCGGTCCGGGCTGGACCCGGAGCCGAGCTACCTCGGAGAGCCCCTCACCTCGCAGACGATCTGCGAGGGCATCGATGGACCAGCGGTAGGCCGGCGAAACCTTGTGATCGAAAGCCTCCCAGGTTTGCAGCGTGTCGTCGCCGCTCTGGAACGCCATCAGCAAGTATCCGCCGGGCGTCAGCACCCGCGCGAACTCGGCGAATGCCGCTGGCACATGCTCCGGTGGAGTATGGATGATCGAGTAGTAAGCCAGTATGCCGCCGAGCTCGCGATCCGCAAGGTCGAGATCGAGGATCGAGCCGACGTCGAAGGCGAGATCCGGCCGGTTGCGTCGGGAAAGTTCGATCATCGCAGGTGAGAGATCGATCCCACGCGCGTGCAGGTGCAGTCGGTCCAGGAGATCCGTCACGTGCCCTGGGCCACAACCGACGTCGGCGACCTTCATGTTGTTGCCGTGAGAACGCACGAGGTCGGCGAAGATGCCGATGAGGGCGCGACCGAACGGCTCGGCGTTGCACGGATCCCGAACGAACTCGGCGTAGCGATCCGCCATCGAGTCGTAGTCACATCGGACGGTGTCAAGGTGCGTCGCGTCGGCCACCATCGCACGGTATCCACTCACACCGACAACCTTGATCGATGCAAGCCGCGCCCACTTAGTAGCCGCTGGCCTTCCACAGCTCCTCGATCCGGTTCAACGACCACCAATCGACTCTCGATCAGTGCAGTACGGGTAGCGGAGTGTGCGTGGAGCGGCCAGTCGCGGCCTCAATCAGCTCGACGGCAGGGGCTAGAGGGCTGTGGCCGACGAAGTCGGCATGATCGAGTCAAGTTTGGGTTATGCGGCGAGTCCGGTTTGTTGGGTGAGTTGGTTGAGGGCGTTTTGGTAGTTGTGTGCGGCGGTGCGTAGTGGGGTGGGCAGGGGTGGGTCGGGGTCGGTGAGCGCGGCGAGACCGGGTTGCAGGAGCCGGGTGTGGATGTGGGTGAGCAGCATGGCGTGGTGTAGCCCGGTGTCGGTGACGTGGTAGCGGTGTGTCCCCGGGATTCGGATGATCAGTCCGTGGCCGCGCAGTCTGCGGAGGTCATAGCTCATTTGTCCCGCGGTGATGGTGCCGGGCGGGTGGCCCAGCAGTGGCGCGAGCAGGGCGCGCAGGTCGCGGTTGGCGAAGCCGTGGGGCAGGAGCCGGAACATCAGCAGGGTCTGGAGCAGTGCGTGGGCGCGTCGGTCGGTGAAGCGCAGTCCGGGGATCCGGGTGCCGGTGTCGGTGGTCAGCGGGTCGTTGATCGCGGTGAAGGCTTCCGCGGCGCGGATCGGGTTGTGGCTGAGTCGTTGGACGCCCAGCAGGCGCCGGTTGGCGGAGATGCCGATCTCCCGCAGGGCGGGCAGATTAATCAGCCGTTTCCCGATCCCGAAGTCGCGGGTGTCATTGATGGTCGTCTCGGTGCGTAGTGCCCGCCCTTCCTTGTGATATTGCTTGATGGTGGTGTGTTTGTAGTCGACGTGCAGGCTGGGGGTGACCCCGGCGGTGATCACCCGGGTGCGGAAGCGACCCGGGGTGGCCCGCGGCCCCCGACGCCGCAGCCTGCGGTCGAAGATCAGGCTGACCTGGTCGGGGCGACCGGCATCGAGGTTGTCCCGGATGACCTGCTCGAAAAACACCCGCCCCGACACCGGGTGGTCCAGCATCTGGGTCAAGGAGAACTCCGCCTGCAGGATCGAGATGTCATAGCGGTAGCCCGCGGCCCGGTCGGCCGCGGTGAACGGGTGCGGCAGGATCGCCAACCACTTGCGCAGCAGCGCGTCGATCTGTGCTGGGCCCAAC